>NZ_CP011032.1:40000-657916 GCF_002310815.1 Pseudoalteromonas tunicata
GGCCGTAACTATAACGGTCCTAAGGTAGCGAAATTCCTTGTCGGGTAAGTTCCGACCTGCACGAATGGCGTAATCATGGCCACGCTGTCTCCACCCGAGACTCAGTGAAATTGAAATCGCAGTGAAGATGCTGTGTACCCGCGGCTAGACGGAAAGACCCCGTGAACCTTTACTATAGCTTGGCACTGAACATTGAACCTACATGTGTAGGATAGGTGGGAGACTTTGAAGCAGGAACGCTAGTTCTTGTGGAGTCGTCCTTGAAATACCACCCTTGTAGTTTTGATGTTCTAACGTAGGTCCCTAATCGGGATTGCGGACAGTGCCTGGTGGGTAGTTTGACTGGGGCGGTCTCCTCCTAAAGAGTAACGGAGGAGCACGAAGGTTTGCTAAGTACGGTCGGACATCGTACGGTTAGTGTAATGGTAGAAGCAAGCTTAACTGCGAGACGGACAAGTCGAGCAGGTACGAAAGTAGGTCATAGTGATCCGGTGGTTCTGAATGGAAGGGCCATCGCTCAACGGATAAAAGGTACTCCGGGGATAACAGGCTGATACCGCCCAAGAGTTCATATCGACGGCGGTGTTTGGCACCTCGATGTCGGCTCATCACATCCTGGGGCTGAAGTCGGTCCCAAGGGTATGGCTGTTCGCCATTTAAAGTGGTACGCGAGCTGGGTTTAGAACGTCGTGAGACAGTTCGGTCCCTATCTGCCGTGGGCGTTTGAGAATTGAGAGGGGTTGCTCCTAGTACGAGAGGACCGGAGTGAACGAACCGCTGGTGTTCGGGTTGTCATGCCAATGGCACTGCCCGGTAGCTACGTTCGGAATCGATAAGCGCTGAAAGCATCTAAGCGCGAAGCGAGCCTCGAGATGAGTTCTCACTAGAGCTATAAGCTCTCTGAAGGGCCGTTGGAGACTACAACGTTGATAGGTTGGGTGTGGAAGCGCTGTGAGGCGTTAAGCTAACCAATACTAATTACCCGTGAGGCTTAACCATACAACGCCAAAGTGGTTTGTATGAAGCACTGAAGAACAAGCAAGAAGTTAAATAGCACTGAAGTAGACGAATTTGAAATCAGCCTTCCGAATTTTAGTTAATTGCGAGAGCGATTAACGAACCAGATTTGCTTGGTGACAATAGCGTTTTGGACCCACCTGATCCCATTCCGAACTCAGTAGTGAAACGAAACAGCGCCGATGGTAGTGTGGGGTTACCCATGTGAGAGTAGGACATCGCCAGGCTCCCAATTTAAAGAAAGCCTCTGAGAAATCAGAGGCTTTTTTGCGTTTGGAATTTATTATCATTTCATCTATTTCCCAAGCTTGATTTATTCGATGTTTATTAAATAAAAACACTATTGATATTTCTAGCTTGGCACAAAATTTTTAAAATAATTATCTAAATATCTTCCTGTATCAGGACAGTTTTTATCTAGAAAGTAGGATGAATATCCCTAAAAATAAAAAACGCGAAATATTGCTATAACGCGTTTTTCATTATTTTCATATCCGAGATTTAAATTGTTAGAAGACTGCTCTGACACTCAGTGCAAAACGTCGATCAGTTGTGAAACTAAGCGCTTGTGTTTGTGTGCCTGCTTGGTCCATTTGATACTTTGTTTTAGTTTCAGTGGCGAGTAGGTTGCTGCCTTCAACCCCAATTTTCCAATTTTTATTAATTGAATAGTAGAGGCTAGCATCCATCATGCCAGAAGCTTCGGCATATGCAGGTACATATTCTTCTGACTCACGTAATGTCAAAAGATATTCAGAACGCCAAGTGTAAGCTAGGCGAAATGATACATCTTCATATTCATACATACCGATAATATTTAAGTTTTGATCTGAGTAGCCTTGTAATGGGAGGCCACTAAATACACGAAACGTATTGCGGTTATCGGCAATCGGGTTTCCGTATTCATCAAAACCTAAGGTACCTTTTGATATCTCATTAGGATCTTCTAAGCCATTTTGAGTAATATAGGTATAGTTAAATTGCAGCCCCAATCCACTCCATGCACCGGGTAACATGTCATAGAATTGCGAGTAAGAAAACTCAGCCCCTTTAATCGTTCCTGATCCCGTATTTGCAGGTCCATACGCTGATACATCATAGTTTTCACCGTTGTAACTCACATCTAGATCAAAAGACTTATTGCGGATGATATTATCTAATTTCTTGTGGAAAAGGCCAAACGTGATATATCCGGCTGGAGCGAAATACCATTCGGTTGTTAAATCGGTATTAATTGCTGTTTCAGGCTTTAGGTAAGGGTTTCCGGCTAATGCAGTGAGCTCTATATCGTCTAATCCAACAACGGGGTTATTTGTTTCATCATAATCGGCGCCAGGTGTTTGCAGGCGACGAGTATAGTCAAGATTTACAATACTAATATTTCGCGCATCGACCAAGTTTGGATAATATAACGCTTTAGATGCACCAAATCGCACGACCACATCATCAGTGACTGCAAAGCTCAAGTTCAAACTTGGCAATATTGTGTTGTAATCGGTACCATTGACTGTACTTAACTCCGATTCACCATTAGCAAGGTCGTAATAGCGTTTGTATTCGGGTTGTTGCATTACATTATTGAGCGATGAACCTGGTTCCCCACGTTTGATTTCTGCAGGTTGCACTAATGCACCAGTCGACTCTAATTTGTAATTAACGTAACGTAAACCGACATTACCGACTACGGGTATATCTTGAAGCATAAAGTCGAAGTCACCACGAACATAAAACTCTGTACGCTTTTCATTGGTTGAGCTAATGTTATGCGCTGCATAAGGACCTTCTACCCGATTTGGCTTATCGGCATATGGCACGTAAGTACCTGTACATGTTCCATTATTTGCTGCGCTATTAGTCGCATTATGCCAGCCATCTTTACAGCCTTGGCGTAATGAATCTGCATAATTTTTCACTAGATCCATTCGTGGAAATAAGAAGTTATTTACATTACCTTGCAGTACATCTCCGTTGTAATAATCAGAAAAATCAATACGCTCAAATAGTTCTGGGCGATTAATTGCAGATGCTGCGTTTCGGTCGTCTTGGATCCAAGGAGTACCGATGGCAGACCAGCCTTCATAAGCGGTGTCACGAACGGTTAAGTCTTTGTCTGAGGTATAAAAACCCGATTTAATTTTGGTAAATGTTCCGTCTAGCTCATAAGTAAGATCTAGTTTAAAGCTGTCTGCTTTGGCGGTATTATGTTCAACTTGCTCCATACCGCTGCCAAGGAAAAGATTCGGTACTGGTCCATTCCAATCTTCGTTTGGTGAGTAGCCTGGGGTTAAAATATTATCACTGAGGAATTCAACTGTTGGGCGTGAACCGCGCATATCTAAAAAATAAGGTGATACAACATGAACATGGTTGCCACGAGTTTGACCTGACATGCTGTAATTTTGCACGGCTTTGTCAGAATCAATATGCTGATAATCTAAGTTAACAGTTAAGCGATCAACAGGTTTAATGGTTACTTTAAATGAAGTGTCTTTGACGGTATTTTCATTATAGTTCCAGCGACTACGATAAAAGAAAGGTGTTTCCGGGCTTACCCCAAGCGCAATACCTGATGTTACAAACCCATCGTCAGTTGTTAAAGGAAAGCCATTTTCTGCATCATTTTTCCAATTTTGCGATGACCCCATATAGCCTTTAAAGCCTTGAGCTGCTTGCCCTATTTGGCGTTCATTCCACTCTAATGATGCTTTAGAATTAATATGCTCTAAAGTTGCAACAATAGTTTCATCAGTATTGGCCCACTGAAGAGAAGTTGTAAATCCGGTACGTTTTCTATCATTGGTCGCGGTACTCATATGAATAGCGGCTGGTACATGCCAAACACTACCAGCAGGCTGATCTGGAAGTGCAGGGCCATCTACTGGTGAGCTAGGATCAATACCAATAATTCCGCCCCACTGATCGGTCGTTGGAAAAAATGAATCACCACGAGAGTGGAAATTACCTAAGCCAACACCATCACCTCGAGTTTTGTACTCCGATTGAGAGCCCGCGATTAGAAAACCAAATTTACCAGCTTTCGTTTCCCAGTTATCAGAAAATAATGCAGAAAACGAAGGGGTGACTTCATCACGAAAATCTCCGTAATTAGCTTTGGCATTAAAAGAGATTAAGCGTTCGGTCGAATCAAATGGTTTACGTGTGATGAGGTTAACCGTGCCGGCAATACCACCAGAAATAAGATCGGCCGTTTGGTTTTTAACAACCTCGACAGCTCCTAGTAATTCAGCCGGAAAGTCTTCATAGCTTAAGCCACCGGATTGATTTGCGCTAAAAGCATCACGACCATTTACTTCTGAACGCACGCGGTCTAAACCACGCACAAGTACGCCAGTGCCTTCGTCAGCATAATGTTTTGGATCGTCAGATGATGCAAAGCGTTCAATAGTAACGCCTGGCACACGCTGTAATGCCTCGGTTACTGATTTGTCCGGCAGTGCACCGATATCTGACGCAGTAATGACATCTTTTACCGTATCAGCATAACGTTTTAAGTTTTGGGCGCTAAAAATACTACCGCGGATCCCTTCAACCTCGATTACTTCTATCGGTTCTTCTTTCTTTTTATTGATGACATCGTTGTCATTTTCGGTAGTGGTTTGAGCTGAAACTAATAAAGGGCATAAACCCAATAATGCAGATGTAATCGCTAGGTTAAGCCTAGAACGTTTATTTTTACCGCTATCGATGGCTAATTTTGACATGGTTTAATCTCTTTTGTTTTTTATAATAACCAGTGTAACCCTACCAATAATGACCTAATGGATAGGATTATTGTTTCGCCTGACATCACTACTCAATATGCCAAGTTCCGTTGCTCTATTAAAATAATAGATTTTTGCAATAAAAACTAACATTTTATTTATTTTTTTGTGTTACTTTTTAACATTAAATTTAAAAAGTAAATTAATTTTTTATTTATCTTTAGGTTATCTTTAGCTTAGGCTTGCTAGATTAAATTATGACTTAATTATTTGAGGAGGGCTTTTGTAGCTTGACCGTAATAAATACGCCCAACATTGTGAGCGTATTGAGGGTTTTTATTAAGATGATATAAATTTATTTGGTTGTTTTAGTGTGCTGGATCAGTAAATCGGCTACTTGTTGTTTTACCGCTCGTTTATCATCAGGGTCAACGTTAAAGCGTTGTGAAAGCTCGGTGATTTCCTCATCGCTTAAGTTAAACGATAAGCGCTGACGCGTTTTCTTTGACTTTACATCAAGTTTCAGTATTTTTCTGATCATGTCAGAAGGTGTGAGTTCTTCATCGATAGCTTGTTTTTTTATCGTTTTTTGTACTTCGCTACTGAGGTCAAACGCCATTTGAGTTGCGCGTACTGCTTGCTCTTGGCGTTGCCATTTTGCTTGTTTGTCTGTCATGCAGCATCACCAGGAAAGAGCTCAGAGATATCGCTGATAGGTCTTGTTAGCGTTAAAGAAACCTCGGTATCACCACCATCCCAAACTTCTATGTTGATACTGTGGCTTTCATCATCAGATGCTAGATGAATGATCTCACACGTTTCACCACCTTGCTCTTGGTAACGAGGTAAGCTTAGGTTGCGGTAATCTTGGTTATGGAAATAACAAACATAAGGCGCTTCGGTTTGCTGATAACTTGGCGCTAAAAAGCGTTCGAATTGCTCGGGTGTATTTTGTGTGGTGATGTGAGTCAGAGCTTCTTCATCAAAAATGCGGGCAAACTCATCAAGTGTGAAAATGCTATCAACATCATCGCGTTGGATTTTAATTGAGAAGTTGGCATATTCTTCGCCATCCTCGCGCTCAATTTGTAAAAAAACAATTTTGCCTGAGTCACTTTCGAGAACAAATTCATATTCTGCACTCTGTTTATACTGATAAGTTTGTACATCCGTCACTTTAAGGGTTTGCCCTTTAAGCCATTGTGGATAAGCAAATGAGTCAATAAGAGTGAGCATGTCACCAATTTTCAGTTTGCTGGGGTGGTTGAGTTGGCGCACGGGTGTTTTTTTCGATTTAAAGAAACCAAACATAGGTCACCTCTTGAACAATGTTAGTTGAGCAAAAAAGGAGGCTAGGCCTCCTTTTTAGGATTAAAACAATTTAGTTTGTTTGTTTAGCTTTAATGCGAGCTAAAATATCACTGCTTTTTTGGTTTTGCTCACCAATGCCGGCTTGTGCTAATTTTGCTTTTAAATCGTCACCATTAGTGGCAGATTCAAGTTGTTTTGCAGCACCAAGTTGATCGTGACGGTCTTGCTGACGCTGTTTAATGCGCTCTAATGATTGGCGCGCATTTGTCATCGATGATGCATTGGTATTAAGGGTGCTGTTAACCGCCATCGTTGCTTTTTGCACGCTTTCAGTGGTTTTTACCATTGTAAGCTGACGTTGGTTTTCCTTGATTGATTTCTCAGCTTCTTTCACTTGTTGTTTAAGGGCAACAATATGATTGCTAAAACCAGCTAGTACTTGTTCATGTTCAGCTTTTTCAGTTTCAAAATCACCAATTTTTTCGGCAATTTCCATAGCTAATGCTTCGTTATCTTTTGCTAATGCTTGGCCTGCATAATCTTCATGTTCAGCAATGCTATCGTTTAACGCGCTGATTTTGCGTTTGGTTTGCATTTCTTTTGCCATTACTTCGGTTAAGCTTTGTTTAGCTTTATGAAGAGCATTTTGAGCGTCTGCAATTTCTTGTTCAAAAATACGGATACCGTTTGCATCAACAATTGCTTCACCGACTTCTCTTGCTCCACCACGTACAGCGGTAAATAGTTTTTTTAAAATACTCATAATCTTGCTCCAAAATTATTCATTTAAATAGGTTGAGATAGCGTCAAGTGCATCAATCGCATTGTCTGCTAGGGTCACTAATTCATGGGTTATTTCATCAAATGATGACGTAACCGCCAGTGCACCAAAAATGGCATATTGATGATCAATCTTTGCAAATGCACTTAAAGGGATTGGTACATTCAGTTTTAATAACGCTTCATTTAGTTCGTGACGAAGCTCTGCTTTGACTTCGCTTTCATCAAATAAATAACTGATACAAAGTAATTGTTCTTGTGTTTGTGTGACAAAAATCGGTAATTCATCGTTTCCATCCACGATCACTTGTAACACTTCTTGCTCACCTTGATTAGTGATCAAAAATGACTCGAAGTTAGCGCCTTCGGTTTCGAATGACGCAAGCTTGATTGATAATTCGTTTAATTCCATCTTCTTTACCTTATTCACTTTGACATACTATGTCTGAGTTAAGAATTGCATAGGTGACATATTATGTCAACATGTGCAGTTAATTTTTATACAGCTCGGATTCTGTTTGCCATGCTTGGCGGTAATAATCGTATAATATTCCAGTCCCTAACCGATTGACTTCAATATCTTTATTGTTCGAAAAAAAGTTATTAGGGAAGGCGAATGCGGCTTGTAAATATTTTTGATTTAACCAGTTTGTGGCAACTGGAAATTGAGCTATTTGTGCAATTCGCTCACTGGCTGGCTGTCCACTGCGAGTTGCAATAGTCCAACCCCATTGACCAAATGAAGGAATGTTTTGTTGGTATTGTTCTACATGAGCAAACCCTGCTTGTTTTACTGTTTTAGCGATACTGATAAAGGCTTTTTTTGCGTGATATGGCGATGTAGATTGAATAACCAAGGCGCCATCGGGTGCAAGCAGCTGTTTGACGTGATTATAAAAATAATCACTGTAGAGCTTATTTAAATCAGGGTGATTGGGGTCTGGTAAATCAATGATGATGGTATCGAACAGTAAACCTCGGTCTAGCATGCGCTCAACTTCTAAAAAAGCATCAGCAACAATGACGTTAGCGCGTGGGTCGTTGAGTGCATTGTGATTTAATGCTGTCAATTTCTCTTTAAGTGGCTGAGGTGCTTGATATGGCTGATTGCTCAAACCAAAGAGTGATAGCAGTTGGCCATCTAAGTCGACCAAAGTAGCGTGTTTGACAGGCCACTTTAAAACATCACGCAAGGCAAGCCCATCACCACCACCAATAATTAGTACGTTGTCATGGCGGTTTGAAGCAAGCATTGCTGGGTAAACCAACATAGTGTGATAAATTTGTTCATCAGCGCTTGAAAATTGTAAGCGGCCGTTGAGGAATAAATCATTAATTGGGGCTGTTTGGGTACGGCTTAAGCGCTCAGTTATGACCACGTGTTGGTATTTAGTTGAATCGGAATAAATCACTTTGTCTTTATAAAGCACATTGCTAAGGTCTTTCATCCACGCTGATGCGTACAATAAAAAGACAGCAAATAATCCTATTAGCAGTAGATGGCATAAAAGTAATAATTTTGCCCATTTAACATGTTGATGGTATCGCCATAAAAAAATCAGCCCTGCAATGATATTAAACAGAGCGGTCCATGCCGCTGCTTGCATGATGGGCAAGGTGAGCATAACAGTGACCCAAATTGCAGCGCCAATACCGGCACCGATATAATCGGCACCATAAATAGTACCTGCATTGTTTTCTAAAAACCGACCATAAACTTGCTGGCGGATCCTCGCAATTAACGGGATTTCCATTCCAATCAGAATACCGAGTAATAAACCAAAAACATAAGGTAAAAAGCGGGCAAATGTCTGAAATTGATCAAAAATAGCACCATCAAGAACCGCATCAGCTGGCAGGTTGTATAAACTTGCGAAGGTGTGAGGTAGGGTGTAACTCAGTGCAATAATGCAGGCGATGATTAAAATACTGCTCATACCGAGTAAGGCTATTAAGCTTTCGAGCCAAGCAAATGCCGTGAAGGGGTCTTTAAACCAGCGAGCGAGGAAAGCACCTATGCCCATGGCAACTATCATGGTGCCAATCATGGCGTAAATGGCGCTTTCAACTGAGCCTAGAATTCGCCCGGCATAATGAGAAAGTAAGTATTCATAAATCAGGCCACAGCCAGCTAAAATAGCCATGACACTGATTAAAAGGATGTCGTGGCCGAGTAAAGAATATTTACTCGGCGAAGGGGTTAACGGGGGGGGATTATTCAACGCTTAAGCACCCAGTAAAGTTGCCATTGTAATGCCAATTGCAAACGAGATTGCGGCTGAAATAGTGGCAACACCAATATTTTTTTGACGATTCACTTCATCGGAAATATCTTTGCCCGCTAAGATGATTTTGATCATCACAAGGTGCAAAATAATAAAGGCGATTAAGCTACCTACAGCAGATACAGTCCAATAAATTAAACTCGCATTAATATTATCAGCCATATACGGTGCAATACCGGTTGCAGCTGTTAGGGCTAAAGCACTACCGATTAAAAAGCCCGCATAGCGAATGCCAACAGCTATGTTGTTATCTAAAATTGCTTGTTGTAAACAATCGCCGTTACGGTTGGTGCGTTTATACAATTGGACTCGATATTGGCTGATCAGCAACATGCAGATATTACCAATGATAAAGGCTGCAATCACAATGGGCAGGCCATGCCATCCTTCGGTTAATACCCAAATTAATGCAGAGCGGATCACTATGGCGACGCTAATCACATGGCCAAAATCAACCAAAGCTGCGGTAATATTGCCTTTGATGATTTCATCGTGTAGCGATACTTTTTTAAGTGCGACTTTATCTTGAAAAAAGTGACCAAGCTTAATCAGTAAAATGCCAATTAAGCCATAACCTAACATTTGTGTTGCTTCTTGCAAAAATGAATCGGCAAATGCGCCAGAGCTTATTCCGGTAATAACAATCGCAAGGCCTGCTAAACCAGCGGCAAAGCTTAGGCCAAAAGCAAAGTTGTCTTTTTCGGTTATCTCATCATTGGCATGAAGGTTTGATACCCAGCCTTTGATAAATTTGAGGCTGACAAATAACCCGATAATAATTATAAAATCAAGCGTTAAGGCTTGTATTGACCAAGCGGTTAATCCGTTAAATTGGTACATATTTAAACTCCCAAACTAATTCTTTATTTGCCTCGGCTTACGCCGCGCGAGGTTCTACTTGAGCTATTGCGCACTGAGCCGGTACTCGATTTTGTTGGGCTACTGGCTTTTGAATAACTACTGCGAGAAGTCGAGGTGGTGCTCGGTGGTGTATAGCTGCTTCGGCTTAGTCCTGATGCGCCACTTTTTGTTTTTGCATAAGGGCTGGTAAATTGTTTACCTTGGCTCTGATAAGACTGACGCGTGCGGTTTTCAACCGTCGTTTGTTGCTTATACTGGTTGTAGCTGGTGTAGCGTTTACGGCCATAATCGTTGTAATAACTGTATTTTCTACGTTTACTCCAGCTGCCATACTCCACCGCACCCACTACATCACCCAACATGCGATACATGCCATACCATTGCCAAAAACTAATTCCTTCAGAGTTAGTTTGCCATTGGCCATAATTGGCATTACCCACTAATTGATTCCCTAAGGTCGGATTACCTGCATTGGCTGTTTCTTCAGCATCCTTACTGATTGCACCAACTCGTGCAAGTTCACCTCCAGACATATCCGCGAGCACGTTAATCGGATCGGTTAAGGCATCAGCAAAGAGGCTTAATGTTGCGGCTTCTTTGAGTAATGAGGCTTGTTCAATGATTTCTTGGCTAGCCATTGCTGGATCGGCTTTTTGCAAATCATTAAGGCGTTTTTGGAGGTTTTGATATAAGGGACCGTTTTTGGTGGCATCTTGTGAGATCAGTTCGGCAATCGCACTCATCTGAGGGTTTTTCTGGCTAAGTACTTTTGCGTATTCAGTCAGTAAATTTGCGTTGCGAATGAGCTTATTATCAAGTGCATCACCTAAGGTATTTATTTCTTGGGAAGCTTGTTCGAGAGTGTATTTGATTGTTTGTTGAGTGCGCTCTTCTTTGGATTCACAACCCAGCATTAAGCTAAACAAACAAAACAGACTGATAAGTTTCCAAGCTTTAAAATCGGACATTCATTGTCACCTAATCTGCTGCTGTTAATAGTTCGCTGTCCAGTTTTACATAGCTTATGAGGATAACCAAGATCTCTGTTGCTAAAATTGTATCTTTTTGTGAGGTGGAAGGTATTTTTTAATAACGCTAACGTACTGTGAGATAAATAAAAACGCCCAACTTTATCGAATCACTGCAGTGTGGGCGCTGGTTAATTTAACGGGGATTAATGCGTTAGAGCATACAGTTCAACTTGTTGCCAAACGCGAAGCACATTACCACTGAGGATCTTTGTAATATCTGCTTCGCTGTAGCCGCGGTCGAGTAATCCTTGTACTAGGTTTGGATAACTAGCGACATCTTTTAAGCCGATTGGTAATGAGTCACCGACGCCATCGTAATCGGAACCAATGCCCACATGTTCGATGCCAATTAGTTTTACAACGTGGTCAATATGATCAAGCACTTGCGCAATGGTTGCAAACGGGTATGGATTTTTAGCTAAATAGGCTTTGCGAAAATCTTTTACCATCTGGCTTTCTTCGCCATTTTGCTTCGCAAGCTCTTTACGTTTTGCTTTAAATTGGTCACCCCACGCACCAGCAGAGGCAATAACAAAGCTCGACCCAAAGTTAATTTGAATTACCCCACCGTTCTTTTTCAAGGCAAGTAGCATGTTGTCATCCATATTACGCTCAAAGCCTGGGGTATATTTTCTTAATGAGGAGTGCGAAGCGATAACAGGGGTTTTTGATAGCGCCATAACTTGATAAAACGCATCGTCAGAAATGTGTGAGACATCAATCATCATACCGATATTATTCATTGCAGTGATGAGTTCTTTACCAAAAGGGCTCAGACCTTGCCATTGGCGACGTAAATCGTAAGACGAGTCAGAAATGTGGTTGCTTTGCGAATGGGCTAGGGTGATGTAGCGAACACCGCGCTGATAAAAGTGCTTGAGGTTTTCAAGCTTACCTTCAATTGGCGATCCATTTTCCATCCCCATAGGGAGTGACATTTTGCCTGCAGCGAAGTGATCTTTTACATCTTGGACTGAGTCTGCAATGGCAAATTTATCCGGGGCACGGCCAACAATCGCTTCAACGTAATCGATAAGTTTGTTCGCTAGCTCGTAGGAACCTCCAGTTTTCTCAAGCCCTGCAGGAATGTAAATCGACATAAAAGGGGCGTTTAATCCACCTTGAACAGCGCGAGGGTAATCAAAGTCGCCCCCCGCAGCTTGACTGACATCTTCCCATTTGTGCTCAAGGCGATAAGGCACATCGATATGGGTATCTACTAAAATTGTCTTTTTGGTTAATTCGATTGCGCGTTTTGAGGCTGGGTTAAATGAGCTGTCGGTGTTTTGCTGTGCTAAAACAGTGCAGCTTAAGGTAAGTAAAGAGAGTCCTGTGATTAATTTCATGGTTTTTTCTTATGTTTATAGTGAAAAAACCATTGTGGGATCTTGAGGCTGTACTGACAAGTCAAATGCGGTTAAATGTTAATTATTACTAAAACTCGTCACTTGATTCTTCTTTTGGTTGCTCGGCAAATGTGCGAGCGGTCATAATGTTCACGCTTTCGTGCAGCTCAGAATAGGCAATAACCACTTCTCCTGATCTAAGCTGGCGCTTAATTTGTGCGATTTTATCGTCCATGGTGCATTCTTGCTCACCGTAGTCGGTACCTTCACGTAAAATAAAATCTTTAATCAGGTTTTCAAGAGTTTCTGGAGCTAAGGCATCAAACGGAATGATCATGATAAATATCGCTTAAAAAAGGCAGGGATCTGTTGTTCTAACCAGAATACGGGTTTGAACGGGTTACGGCCACTAATAAAACCAACATGGCCACCTTTTTTGGAAACGTGTAATTCGACCAGCGGGCTTACATCTTGAGGTTGGGGTATGGCTTGAGTTGATAGCATTGGGTCATCGGCTGCATGGACAATTAAAGTGGGTGTGCTGATATGCTGCAAAAAAGGTTTGGCGCTGGCTTGCTGATAATAATCTTCGGCATGTTTAAAGCCGTGTAGCGGTGCGGTCACTCGGTCATCAAATTCTAGCAAATCATTTATATTCGTTAGTTGCTCTGCATTAATATTAAGTAGCGAGGCTATTTTAGGTAGCTTTCGCTTAGTGGATTTTTTTAATCGGCCAAGTAAGTAGTGCTGATAAATTTTACCGCCGCTTTTACGAATAACTTGGCAAGAGGATGCTAAATCAAATGGTGCAGACACTACAGCAGCAGCTTTGAGTAGGCTATTTTGTTTAAATTCACCTAGATATTTTGCTAATACGTTACCACCAAGCGAAAAGCCAACGGCAAACAATTCTTTACTTGGAAAACGGGCCGCGAGCGTTTCGAATAAAAAGCGGGCATCAGATGTCTCACCGCTATGGTAGGCTCTAGGCTGTAAATTAGCGTGAGTAGAGCAGTTACGAAAATGCATTAAAACAACATCAAGCCCTTGCTTTTGCAACGCTTTCATCATGCCTTTGGCATAAAAGCTATCAATGCTTCCTTCAAGGCCATGAAATACAACGGCGAGTGGCTTGGTATTATTTTGGGCCGCAGGTACTGTCCAAGCGAGCTCTAAAAAATCGTCATCGGGGGTCAATAAGGTTTCAAATTGCACATTAAGCGCTAATTTCGGGCGAAAAAAGCGCGGTAAAATAGTTTGTGCATGTTTATTGCTCATCCACCAAGCGGGTTTAAAACTGCCGTTCATAATCCAAGAGTGATGTTAATTGTGTGAAAAAGCAGTGTATCAGAAAAAAATAAAGCACCAAACTAAGCGAGCTTAATTTGATGCTTTAGCGCGTCGTGCTTAACTCTTTACTCAGGCACTTCTGCCTCATTAATCTTTTTCATGAAATATACTACGTAAAAAATACATAGTGAGATAACGACACCTAGAAATCCAAACGAAAAAAACAACACTGGGTCGCTAAAAAAATCTCTAAAAAATACGTTCATGGTGTCTCTCCTATTTCTTCAATGCGTTAAAGATAAGGCAGGAATGACAAGTGTGATGTGATTTAGATCAAGTTTTATTCCGCACTTTGTTTAAGCTGTAAGAGAGTTTGATTTAGATCAGTTTTTGCACATTGTAAGTCTTTATTTATGTATAAACTGAGGTTGTCGGGTGTGGATGTTGAGCCTAATTTAAACTCGATGAGCTTATCAATTAGCAATTGTTGTTCTTGTTGCTCAAACTGTAATTCGGTTGCCAATAATTGTGTTCGCATGGCCTGATAATGAGGGAGGTCACTGTGTTGCTTTAATTGGATTCTAAGGGTTCGCAGTGGCTGGGTAAATGTGAGATTAAACGGCCCGAGCGTATTGATTAGCTCAGTTAAGTGCGAAGAACTCAGTTCGAAGTGCTGCTGGTTTAAATAAAGTAACAATAAACAAACGTTCACATTTTTGTGATGATGATTTTGCCAGTGCAACAAGGTCTCGGCGACCTTGCTGTCACTGTAAAATTTTAATGAAAACTGCCAAAAAGTGGCGCTATTAATCGAGTTGGGCATTAAATTCGTTTTCGTGTTGTTCAAGCTCTTCTAATAACTCAAGTAACAGCTCTTCTAAATCATTTTGTTCAGGTACCAGTTTTGCTTGCTTAGCGAGTAATTCAGTAAGTATTGCTTTGTTTTGCGCATCGTACAGTGAGTTATCAGCAAGGGCGTTTTCAACTTCTTGAAGTTGTGCCGTTACTTTGTCTAGTTTGGTTTCTAGCTGAGTGATTTTCTTTTTCAGCGGTTGAACGGCTTGGCGAAACTCTGCTTCGCGACGTTTTTGATCTTTACGATTAACCGCGCTGTGGGTTTTATCAGCTTTGTCTTCAACAACATTATCTGCTTTGTTTGCGGCGAGTAGCCATTGGTAATACGCATCAAGATCATAACCAAACGGAGTCACTTGGCCTTGATCAACTAAGTAGTATTCATCGGCTGTGTTTTTAAGCATGTGGCGATCATGCGATACGGTGACCATTGCGCCTTCAAATCCTTGCAGTGCCATGACTAATGCGTGGCGCATTTCAAGGTCTAAATGGTTAGTTGGTTCATCAAGTAATAACAAGTTTGGTTTTTGATATACCAGCATGGCCAATACCAAACGGGCTTTTTCGCCGCCCGAAAAAGGAGCAACTGGCTCAAGGGCTTTATCACCAAAAAAAGCAAAACCACCTAAGAAATCACGAATTCTTTGTTCAGGTGCTTGCGGATCTAAACGTTGAATATGTAAAACTGCACTGGCTGATAAATCAAGAGATTCTAATTGATGCTGCGCAAAGTAGCCGATATTGAGCCCTTTATGCTGAAACACCTCACCACTTTGTGGTGCAAGTTCACCTGCAAGGAGTTTGATTAAGGTTGATTTACCTGCGCCGTTACGACCAAGCAGCGCAATACGGCTACCAGGGACTAAGTTAAATTTAATAGAATCTAAAATAGTGACTTCGCCATAACCTGCTTTGGCTTGATCGAGCGTCATCAACGGATTAGGCAATGCCAGCGGTTCTGCAAATTCAAAATCAAATGGCGAATCAACGTGTGCGGGAGCGAGTTTTTCCATGCGCTCTAGCGCTTTTACGCGGCTTTGAGCTTGTTTGGCTTTACTGGCTTTGGCCTTAAAGCGGGCAATAAATTTTTCGAGGTGAGCTATTTGATCTTGCTGTTTTTCGAAACTAGCTTGTTGCTGAGATAGGCGCTCTGCTTTTTGGCGTTCAAACTGAGAGTAGTGACCTTTGTAAATATTGATTTTTTGATTTTCAATGTGCCAAATTTCATCAACTACCGCATCGAGAAACTCACGGTCATGGGAAATAAGAACCAAAGTGCCCGTATACGCATTTAAAAAGCGCTCCAACCAATAAACAGCATCTAAATCAAGATGGTTAGTTGGTTCATCGAGCAGTAATAAATCAGACTCAAAAATCAGCGCTTGGGCTAAGTTTAAGCGCATGCGCCAGCCACCTGAAAAAGAACTCACGGGTAAGCTGATTTGTTCATTATTAAAGCCTAAACCATGCAGTAATTCACCGGCTTTTGATTCAATTGAATAACCATTAATCGCTTCAAGCTGTAAATGCACTTTTGCTTGCGCTTCGCCATCGTGACTAAGCTCTGCCTGTTGTAGTTGAATGCGTAATTCATAGTAGGCTTTATGGCCTTGTAATACGTATTCTAATGCAGAAATGCTCAGCGCGGGTGTTTCTTGTTTTACGGAGGAGATTGTCCAGTCTTTTGGCACTGAACAATTACCACTATCGAGATGTAATTCTCCTTTTAATAAGGCAAATAGCGATGACTTACCGCAACCATTCGCGCCAACCAAGCCTACTTTATGGTTTGGGAATAACGTTGCATTAGCATCTTTGAGTAGGGCTTTACCGCCACGTAATAGTTCTAGTTGGCTTATTTGGATCATGATTACATCAATTGAGAAAAATTGCCGTTAGTATATCAAGCTCATTTATAAAATGGTTAGCCTTATGGTTAAATTATCGCTCGTGTTGGTAATAAGCGTTGTGAGCAAGATTGAAAGGGCGTTAAAATAAGGTAAAACTGCAAATGAAGTATGACAACATGAAACACAAAAAGCGTTTTATAGCAGGGGCGAGTTGCCCAGAGTGCAAAACGATGGATACCATGATGCTTTATAAAGAGCTCAACGTTGAAAAAGTTGAGTGCATTGAGTGTGGCCATAAAATGACTCAACCAGAAGGTGCCGTTCAAGCATCAACACGCCAATTTGAACAAGTCATTGGCGTATTTAAACCTGAATAATGTATTTGGCTTTAATAGTGCGGAGGTGGTGGCTCCACCATTTCTTCACCAAACGATGAGCTGTTTTGCACTTCTTTAAGCTTTTCGGCAAGTAACTGGGTTTGACGCTGCATGGTCGCAATCAATAACTGATGCTGGCGCATTTCTTCATTTAAGATTTCAATCGTTTCGTCTTGAAATGCTACTTTTGCTTCTAATTCATAAATACGATGTTCTAAATCACTCATTACTTATACTCAATTTGCCAAGTTTCAGCTAAACCGCTGGAGCTTTCACTGACGATTGTTTTGTCATCAGGATGAAAAGCGACATCATACACCACCGCCGATTGAGGTCGAGATTCTTTTCTTGGTGTTACATACCAAGTTTGTAATTCTTTGCCTGTTTTGATATCCCATAAGGCAATTTTTCGCGTTGGTGAACCTGTTAGTAATAACGTGCCTGCGCGATTAAAACGGGCCGTACTAAAAATTTGCTGGCGGCTGGTAAATTGAAGATTCGAAATCATCTCGCCGCTTTGTAAATCCCACACTCTGGCCTGCTGTTGGCTATCGGCGGTAAATGCAAATCGACCTTTGGGATCAAGCTGGACTTGTGTCACTCTGCTTGGATGATTAAACCTATGGATGACTTGTGCTGTGCGGGTATCCCACAAAAAAGCGGTGTAATCATTTGATCCAGTGAGAGCGTAATAGCCATTGGGCGATAAATCGACCGCATTAATTTTTTCTTGATGGCCAATAAATTCAATTCGTCTGCCGGTTTGCATATCAATATGTACAACTACACCATTACTCTTGCCATACAATATATAGCGGCCCTGATCACTGACGGCAATGTCTCTAATCGCTGAATCTTTTATTTTCCAAAAGCCGATATTACCTCCAGTTACAATATCCCAAAGGGCAAAATTTTCTTTATCAGCAGTCACAGCGACACTTTTGTCGAAACTAATATCTGTACTTAGCACTAGATTATCTTCGGCTTGCTGGTGGCTCCATTGATACATTAAACCATTTTTATTCAGGTCCCATAAAGCTAACCCATGTGAGACTGATGAAACTAAGCCCAATGTACCATCGTCAGATAAACTGGCTGTATATGCTCCCGAAACAGCATGTTCGACAGCATTACTTGGTAATTTTTCTGCGTTACCACAGGCGCTCAGCGTTAACGCTAAAAATAAGCAAAAAATAGTGCGATTTATCGTCATTTTGAGAGTCTTTTTCCTTAACTCTTGCACAGCAAGAGGTTAGACTAAGGGGCGATTTTGGTCCCAGGATGTTTCCATAACTATTTTATTACAAATCAGTTATGTAAGCAGCCTAACACGTTGGCCGTTATTTTTAATTAAATTAAGTATAGAGAATTGGCTACCAAATGGTATGTCGGAGACAATAATGAAAAAAACACTAAAATTATCTTTGATCGCAGCGTCTGTACTCGCTTTAACAGCCTGTAATCAAGAAGCAAAACAAGAAACAGCCGCAGAAGTGAAATTAGATACTGTAGCGCAACAGCAAGCTTATGGTATTGGTGCGTCTGTTGGTGGCTTCTTACAAAAAGATTTAGCCGATAAAAAAGCGCTGGGTTTTGAGTTAGATCAAGCGTTATTAGTTAAAGGTTTTCAAGATGCGCTAGCTGGTTCGGCAAAAATCGAAGAAGATAAAATTCGTGAAGTATTAACTCAGTTAGATACTGATGTGCGTGCTAAACAAGAAGAAAAAGCGAAATTAGATGCTGAAGAAAACAAAGCAAAAGGTTTAGCTTTCTTAACTGAAAACGGTAAGCGTGAAGGTGTGACAACTACAGAGTCAGGTTTACAATATGAAGTACTTGCCCAAGGTGAAGGTGCAAAACCATCAGAAACTGATGTGGTGGTTGTTCACTATAAAGGTACTTTAATTGATGGTACTGAATTTGATAGTTCTTACAAACGTAATGAGCCAGTAAACTTCCCACTTAACCGTGTTATTAAAGGTTGGACTGAAGGCGTTCAGTTAATGAATGTAGGTTCAAAGTTTAAATTTGCGATCCCTTCAGAACTTGCATACGGTGAGCGAGCTTTAGGCAACATTCCTGCACATTCAACGCTGATTTTTGAAGTAGAACTACTTGAAATTGAACAGCCTGAAAAAGCTGAAGCTGCTGGCGAGTAAAATTCGTAAGCAACGGAAATAAAAAACGGGATTTTATCCCGTTTTTTATTTATCTAAATGGTTAGAATATAAATTATCGATTAACTCATCTTCATATTCAAAACGCTGCTCTAATATTTCTCCAAGTTCAGACAAATCTTTATCAAAAGTTTCAAGCAGATTGTCATCAGCGGATTCAGCGTATTGATCATTAAAGTTTAATGCCATATCAGTTGAGCTAGCTATTTTAGGATAAAGTTCTTTCGCTAAAGCCAAGCTTTGAGGTCCTTTTTCTTGGCATGCTTTGACTATATCATCATAAATTTCAAAATGACCTGCGGATAAGTAATCAACAAGAATTTCACAAAAACTTATGATCGCTGCTTTAGCTGGCAATGCTTGGTCATTTCTTTCATATGGCGGTAAGCCTGCAAGTTTGCAATATTGAACTAACAAATCTTGGCGTTCTTCCAACCATGAATCAATTACCGAGTGAGAACCACCCCATGATTCTTGAGCTTTTTCTAGTCTAGTCAGCATATTTCGTCTCCCTTGCAAACTTTACGTTTCTACTATAACAATGAAATATGGACAAAAGATCAACTTATTTTTTACATTTAAAAAATATAAAATTTAACTTGTTGAAATTATTTAACTTTATTTTTCTTTGTCGGAACGTCAATCTGAAGTATTTGAATTTTAGATAAGAAAAAACCACCCGAAGGTGGTTTCAATTCATTTGCTGACTTGTTTAAACAAGTTCTTATTATTTTTATTCACTAGCGCCTGTATTTTATAACAATTTATTTACCAGCTTGCAACCATTTATTTCGTTGTTTTTCTAATTGTTTGATCTTGCACATGGAGGCGCGGCAATCTAAATGATACAATTACGCTATTAAATAGGTTCAATCCTTCAGCTGAATGAGAATTTTATGAGCGAATTAAAAAACGATCGTTATTTACGTGCTTTATTAAAGCAACCTGTAGATGCCACTCCGGTATGGATGATGAGACAAGCGGGCCGCTATTTACCTGAGTATCGTGCACTACGTGCAGAAGCAGGTGACTTTATGAGCTTATGTAAAAACGCCGAACTTGCTTGTGAAGTGACTCTTCAGCCGTTACGCCGTTTCCCGCTTGATGCGGCGATTTTGTTTAGTGACATTTTAACCATCCCTGATGCAATGGGTTTAGGATTGCATTTTGAAACTGGCGAAGGTCCACGATTTGAACGTCCAATAATGGATATGCGTGATGTTGTGAATCTGCCAATCCCTGATCCTGAGCAAGAACTTGGCTATGTGATGAATGCAGTGCGCACTATCCGACGTGAGCTTAAGGGCGAAGTGCCACTAATTGGTTTTTCAGGTTCGCCTTGGACACTTGCAACTTATATGGTTGAAGGCGGCAGCAGTAAAACATTTGGTAAAATAAAGAAAATGGCATTTGCTGAGCCAGAAATTTTACACATGTTACTTGATAAGCTCGCTGATTCAGTGATTTTATATCTTAACGCGCAAATTAAAGCTGGCGCTCAGTCGGTTATGATTTTTGATACCTGGGGTGGTATTTTAACTCCACGCGATTACCGTGAGTTTTCACTTGGTTATATGGATAAAATTGTAGCTGGATTAATTCGTGAATATGATGGCCGTAAAGTGCCTGTTACCTTATTCACAAAAAATGGTGGTATGTGGCTTGAAGCGATGGCAGCAACAGGCTGTGATGCGCTAGGGCTCGATTGGACGATTGATATTGCCGATGCTAAAGCGCGAGTGGGTGATAAAGTGGCATTACAAGGTAATATGGACCCTGCCATGTTACATGCAAGCCCTGAGCGTATTAGACAAGAAGTGCAAAAAATTCTAGATGGATTTGGCCAAGGTAGTGGTCACGTCTTTAACTTAGGCCATGGTATTACGCCAGATGTGGATCCTGAAAACGCAGGGGCATTTATTAACTCAGTCCACGAGTTAAGTCGCTTGTATCATTTGTAAGCCTAAGATGTGACATCAAAAAAGGAGCCTAGGCTCCTTTTTTAATTTTTAATCTACAAACTGATTAGTAAGTCAGTCTAGCGCCATTTGCCATCATAGCAGCAGCACCGCCCTCAATGAGGTTAAGGTAACTACGAGTAGGCCAATTACGGTTTAGCGCTTCTTCAAATGCCTGTTGCAGCAATTCCTCACCTTGTTCAACCCGACCAAGCTCAGTATAAGATGCACCTAAAACAGACAAGAGCACAGGGTTGGTTGGATCAAGTGAACGAGCAAGCTCTGCATATTTTATAGCGGCTTGAATATCACGGATCTCAGGGTTGTCAGAAAATGCGAGCAGTCTTGCGTATTCAGTCATTGCCGGTAGATACTGATTATGTGTTGCTTCTTTTAAAATCCCAACTGCGCGTTTAGGATTAAAATGCACACTTTGGTAATCAAGTAATGTTTTGGCTAACTGAAATTGGGCGCGGTAATTATCACTTTGGCTGGCTTTTTCTAGCCAATTAAACGCTTTATCTTCGTTTGGTTGGCAGCCTTCGCCATTTTCAAAGCAATGAACTAAGCGAAGTTGTGCATCGTTATTGCCATTCATAGCGGCTTTATAATACCAATCAACATATTTATCTGTTGGGCTTTCAATAATGCTATGTTCAAGCATCATTGCGTAACGAACTTGAGCGTAGTTATTGCCAGAGTCAGCAAGCTCTTTTAACTTTTGAGTATATTCATCGAGTTGTTTTTCATATTTACGATGATTTGAACTACTGGTACTTTTTGTTTTAAATGTGTACATTAGATCGTTGACGCGATCTGGGTCACCATTTCGTTTTACCGCAGGTTTAAATGTCCATTGCGAAATTGCTTCAATGACGGCGTCATCAATCACATTTTTCGGAAAAGAGGCTAAGACGCGAGCATCTTCGACTTGACCACTTTCGTTAACATTATAAGCTACAGTTGCCCATGCACTCTGAATTGAAACTGTGCCCTTGGTATAATCAGGCTCAACTTGAGTTAGCAGCTTAGCACGCTCAGGATAAAAGTTAGATTGCTTTAAAACTGGGGCAAAATCAGCTTCATGTTGCTTTTTACCATATAAATTAGACAGCTCACGGTAACGGTCTTTACCTTCTTTACGAGAAGGAATTGCTTCTCTTAATACGCGATATTTGTCAGATGCGTCAGGGTGGTCAAAGTCTTTCGCCACTAAATACCAAGCATAAGCCGTGGTTAAGTCTTGGGTAACCCCTAAACCTTGTTCATATAAGGATGCTAATTGAAATTGTGCCTCCACATGCCCAACTTGAGCTAACTTTGTTAACTCTGTGGCAGCTTCACCATAATTTTTTTCTTTTAAATGCCTTTTTGCAGAATCGAAATCGGCAAAAACAGATGTAGAACATAACGACAGAGCAGAAATTAACCCTAATGCAGCATATTTCATCTTTTAGCAGCCTTATATTATTATTTTAGTAAATTTAGTTTACAAGAATTTTACAAGGAAACAATAGTCAATATAAAAAAAGGGCACAAAAAAGGCCCTTTTTATTAATATGTTGACTCGAGTAGTTACTACTTAATTAAGCGATTGAGCCCATTAAGGGCTGCAACTCGGTATGCCTCGGCCATTGTTGGGTAGTTAAAGGTAGTATTAATAAAATACTCGATATTATTGCCACCATTACGTTGTTCCATAATTGCCTGCCCAATGTGAATAATTTCAGAGGCACGTTCGCCAAAACAGTGAATACCCAAAATTTCTTTGGTTTCGATATGAAAGAGTATTTTTAAACTGCCCACTTCAGTGCCTGCAATCTGGGCGCGTGCCAAATGTTTAAACTGGGCTCGGCCTACCTCATAAGGAATTTTAGCCGCAGTCAATTCTTGCTCGTTTTTACCGACCGAGCTGATTTCTGGAATAGTATAAATACCAACAGGAATATCAGAAATTATTCGCTCTGGGCAATGGCCATGCAAAATAGCAGTCGCTGCAATGCGACCTTGATCAAAAGCGGCGCTAGCTAAGCTTGGGTAACCAATCACATCACCTACTGCATAAATGTTGGTAATTTGAGTGCGATAATTATCATCAACTTTGAGTAACCCACGACCATCGGCTTCAAGGCCTATGGCAGCTAAGTTAAGCTTATCGGTATTACCAGTGCGGCCATTGGCAAATAAAACACAATCGGCTTGCATTTTTTTGCCTGATTCCATATGGAAAATAACGCAATCGGAGCGAGTCTCTACTTTTGCTAATTCCTCGTTATGACGAATTACAATACCGCTGTTCCAAAAGTGATAACTTAATGCATCTGATACTTCAGCATCAGTAAATGCTAATAAACGGTCTCGCGTATTAACCAAGTCTACTTTAGCCCCTAAACCACGAAAAATTGAGGCATATTCACAACCAATAACACCTGCCCCATAAATAATGATATGACGGGGGTCATGAGTTAACTTTAAAATTGTATCGCTGTCATAAATACGATCGTTATTAAAATCAACTTTAGGTGGGTGATAAGGGCGAGAACCCGTAGCAATGACAATCGTTTGCGCTGTCATGTGCTCAAATGTGCCATCTGGCTGAGTTATTTTGATGGTATGGTTATCAACAAACGATGCTTCGCCATGGAAAATATCAATGCGATTACGGTCATAAAAACTGGTGCGTAAATTAACTTGTTTCGAGATGACATTACCAGCATGGTTCAAAATATCAGGAAAAGTAAGCTTGCTGCGTTGCTCTTTAAGATTGAATAAAGGGTTTGAATTATATTCAATAAGTCGACTGACAGAATGGCGTAATGCTTTTGATGGTATGGTTCCCCAATGCGCACAACCACCACCAACAGATGGTTGTTTTTCGATAACAGCGACTCTTTTTTTGCTTTTAGCTAGGTTCATGGCGGTGCCTTCACCGCCAGGACCTGTACCAATAATTATTGCGTCATATTGGTATTTTATTTCAGGTGATATTTTTGCTTCTTTTGATTTAGCCACACCGTTTCCTCATTAGCTGTAACGTGCTCTTAGCAGTTGGGCATTTAATTCAAGCCAAGACTGCTTTTGTTTTTGCCAAGCCAGCTCAAATTCACGATATTGATTCATAATTGCTGACTTTTCACATTGTTTGAGCATGGTATTCTTTTTAGCGTCAAGCAATTGTTTTTTTAGTTTACAATAACTTTGCAGTTTTTTGAGTAAAACATCGTACTCTTGTTGTAACAGTTCAATTTTTGCTTGGCCTAAGGTTGTTTGTTGTAAAGTTAGTGCCGTTTTATTGAGTAAAGTGTCAGCTTTGGCTTTTTCAATTCGCTCAATGGGCGTTGTCTTCAACTTACTTGTTAAGCCAAAATACGAAAGTGATTTTATCATCCATTTTGTCGGATCGTAATGCCACCATCGGATGCCATTGCGATAATCACTGGCAAAAATATGGTGATAATTATGGTAGCCTTCGCCATAGGTAAATAATGCTAATAGTGCATTGTCGCGTGCAGTATTACTTTCTGTATAAGGGCGAGACCCCCAAATATGAGCGATTGAGTTGATAAAAAAGGTAAAATGCTGACTCAAAACTAATCTAAGCACGCCGGCTAAAATGAGCATGCCCCAAATATCACCAAATACGATACCTAACAAAAGAGGAATACCTACATTCGTTAAAATAGTCAGTAATAAATAATGGCGATGTTGCCACATGACGATTTTATTTTTTTGTAAGTCGCGACAATTATTATAATTTGTATAATTATCACCTTGATAATCTCGTAACATCCAACCTATATGGCTATACCAAAATCCATTGGTTGCAGCGTATGGATCTTTAATTGGGTCATCAACTTGACCGTGGTGGATGCGATGATCAGAGCTCCAATGTAAGGCACTGTTTTGAATAGCAAAGGCGCCACCTAGTGCAAAAATAGCTTCAACAACAGGATGTGCTTCATAGGTTTTATGGGCCCATAGTCTGTGATAGCCCGCGGTAATTGATAAGCCAGCAAAAAACATACAGCCAACAAATGCAGTCCAATTTGCCGCGCTAAAGCCGTAGTTTATGCCGTACCAAGGCACTAAAATGAGTGCCGCACAAAATGTAAGGGTAAAAAATAAAACGTTAGTCCAAATAATAGGTGGTTTTTTCATCATAATAATCTCAGCGTACAACTGTACGCTAAAATAGAGGTTCAGCGTCACCCAGTCAAGTCTCAAATGGTATTAACAGTTAGTAATTTGCTCCGTAAGTAAATATGATAAACTCGCTTTTATCAATGAAGAGGGCACAGAATGTCAGGCGTTCGAGCAAAACAAAAAGAAAAAACTAGGCAGGCACTAATAGAAGCCGCATTTAATCAGTTAAGTGCAGAGCATAGTTTTTCGAATTTAAGTTTAAGAGAAGTTGCTCGAGAAGCGGGTATTGCACCAACGTCGTTTTATCGTCACTTTAAAGACATGAATGAATTGGGTCTGACTTTGGTTGATGAGGCCGGTTTAACCCTGCGTCAATTGATGCGCCAAGCCCGAAGTCGAATTGAGTGTGGTGGTAGTATTATTACAATTTCTATTTACACCTTTATGGAGTTTATTGAGGAATCAAGTAATCAGTTTCGTTTGTTATTACGTGAACGCTCAGGCACATCAAAAGCATTTAGAGCCGCAGTTGCCCGAGAAATAAAGCATTTTATTTTAGAGTTAGCCCATTATCTTGAAATAGAAACACATTGTGAGGTTAAGCAGGCCTATATTCAGGCTGAGGCAATGGTTACTTTGGTATTTAATGCAGGCGCGGAAGCGCTCGACTTAGATAAACAACAACGAGTTGAGCTGGTGGAGAGGCTGATTTGGCAGCTGCGTTATATTGCCAAAGGTGCCTCCATGTATAACAAAGATAAAAAAAGCAGCTAAAGCTGCTTTACATTATTTACGGGTTAAAAATACCCCTGATTCGATATGGTGGGTATAAGGAAATTGATCAAAAATAGCAAAGCGCTCAACCTTATGGGTTTGCGTTAACACTTCTAAATCGCGCTCTAGCGTTTGCGGGTTACACGAAATATAAATAATATTGTCGTAATTTTGCACTAAACGAGTGGTACCCTCATCCAAACCTGCGCGTGGCGGATCAACTAAAATACTTTGGCAATTGTAGCTTTTTAAATCGATGCCTTTGAGGCGCGAAAACTCTTTCTCACCTTTCATTGCTTCGGTAAATTCTTCACTCGACATTCTAATAATATCAAGATTTGTGATTTTGTTTTCAGCAATATTGAATTGAGCTGAAGCAACCGATGATTTTGATATTTCAGTGGCAAGTACACGGTTAAATGCAGGCGCTAAAGCAATCGAGAAATTACCATTACCGCAATACAACTCTAGTAAATCGTTAGAAAGGTTTTGGCTAATATCCAGCGCCCATTCAAGCATTTTTTGATTCACTTTTGCATTAGGTTGCGTAAAGCTATTTTCTACTTGTTGATAAACAAGCTGTTTACCAGCGACAGTGAGTTTCTCGACCACATATTCTTTACCTAAAGCAATTTTTTGTTTGCGTGCACGGCCGATAAAGTCGATGTTAAATTCGCCAGATAATTTATTTTTTAGCTCTTTTATTGCTGTAAGCCACTCATCATCTAATGCTTTGTGGTACAGCATGCTCACTAATATTTCGCCACTGAGAGTCGATAAATAATCAATTTGAAATAGTTTTCTACGCAGGACTTCTTTCGTTTTCAGCTCAGCAATTAGTCGCGGCATTAAAGCAAAAATAAGAGGTGCAGCAGGGTCGAACTGCTCTACTCGGATTTTTTCTTTGCTTTGTTGATCAAACATGATGTGGAATAAGTCTTCACCATCATGCCAAACGCGAAATTCTGCACGTTGACGATAATGCTTTTCTTCAGATGCGAATACTTCAAGGTCGTTAACCCCAAAACGAGCAAATTGAGCTGCAATAGTGTGTTTTTTCTCATTGAGCTGTTGTTCATAAAGTGCGGGATTAATTGTGATGACTGCCATCGGTGTGCCTCTGTTTTATTTCGTCGCGCTATTTTATGGAGCAAGGATGATTTGTCTAGTACTATTACCATTCAATCCTAAGCATTTGAGCTCAGTTTATGAATTTATATCGTATAAAAAATACTCATAAACTGCTTAAGTTATATTTAGTTTAGCCGATAATAATTCTATAAAGCGTATAGGAGAAAGATCATGAAAATTGGTCTGCCAGGGTTTCAGCCAGCTACCTTGTATAATAACTTCGTTAAAACACAAGTTAAACAAAGTGATAGCTCAGCTTTACCACAACAGAATTATCAAAGTGATGCCAAAGGCATCGCTGCAAAAGTAATGCAAAACAAATTAGCTGACGCACTTTCAATGCCTGAAAATATAAAAGCCAAAAATGAATCGCTTTTTGACTTTGAAGAAGTGGCTAAAAATGTCTTAGGATTTGTAAAAGGTGCGGTACTAAAAGCGAAAAATGATGGTGCAGATGAATCGAAATTACGCAGCATGTTAGATGAAGCTAAAAAAGGTATTGCTATTGGCATTGAAGATGCGAAACATGAACTAGAAGATGCAGGCTTTTTAACTGATGATATTAAAGAGGGGATTAAACAAAGTGATGCCCTTATGTCTGATGGCCTTGATAAGTTTGCGCAAGGGTTATTTAAAACACCTCAAAAAGATATTTATAGTAATTATCGTCAAGCGAGTCAGTACAGTTTAAGTAATGGCGCTCAGCTCAGTATTAAAACACTTGATGGTGATGAAATTAAAATTACTTTTAATGCCGAATATGCAGAAGCTGATCGATTAACATTAAATGTAGATGATCAAGGTAAGCGCATGGCTATGGAGTCGTCATCTGCGTTTAGTTATGGTTTCTCTTTAGAAATTAATGGTGAAATTGATGAAGAAGAGCAGCAGGCAATTAATGCTTTAATGGAAGATTTACAAGGCGTGAGTGATTTGTTTTTTAATGGTGATTTAGATCAAGCATTTAATAAAGCAACTGAGCTTTCAATGGACCCATCACAATTAGCTGGTTTCTCAATGAACTTACAGCAAACTGAAATGATGAGCAGTGTAAAAGAATATCAGCGTAATATTCCTGGTAGCAATATAGCTGAGCAATTAAAGCCGCTTAATGAAGGCTTAGGGCAAGCTTTTACTCAAGCGAAATCTTTAAAGATAGATGCTCAGTTAGTTGGTTTAATTGAATGGTTGAATCAGGATAAAGATTCTAAACAGCTCAATACGTTACTTGAATATACTAAAGTAGTGTTTGAGCAATATTCATTGTTAGATCAAGAAACAAACAAAGCAGATAAAAAAGCAGAGTAATACTCCTCTATAGTTCACAATAAAAATGTGGCAGACTAATTACTAGTTGTTTAGGAGTGATTAGTTTGCAACCTCATATCGTTGTTTTTGATTCTGGCATTGGTGGTACTACGGTACTTGAGCATATCCAAGCCGCTTATCCTTTCGCGCAGTATTCTTATTTAATGGATAATCTCTTCATGCCTTATGGTAATTTAACGATTGAGGTTCTGCAGCAGCGTTTACTCGCCAAGCTTAAAACAGTACAAGAGCAGTTTGTAAAAATAGATATTATAGTTATTGCATGCAATACAGCTAGCACACAAACACTCGACTTTCTGCGTTCTTATACTGATATTCCTATTGTTGGTGTTGTACCAGCTATCAAGCCCGCTTGCTTACAAAGCTCAACAGGGTCTGTTGGATTATTAGCCACGCCCGGTACAATCAAAAACGTTTATACCCAGAGTTTAATTAATGCGCATTCAAATAATGTAAAGGTGCATTTATACGGTTCTACGCGGTTGGTCAGTTTAGCTGAAGATAAATTTTGGTTCGGAGTTGTTTCGATTGACGATGTTGCCGAAGAATTGGAGCGCCTTAAAATTGAACAGAGTATTGATCATTTAATTTTAGGTTGTACTCATTTCCCATTCTTAAAAAGTGAGTTGGCTCAATTATTATCTCCTTCTATGAAAATAATTGATTCTGGAGCTGCGATTGCAAATCGTGTGAGTTTCCTACTTTCTGAAAATGGATGGGTAAAAGATGATGCTCAAAATGAAGTAATAAAAAAGCCGCTGCGTTATTACGCAACGGCTCCAACTTTATCTAATAAAATAACAGTTGAGCAGATTAAGCTGATTGATCCACAGTTTCATCATTAAACTGGTTATCACCATCTTCACTTTTCTGCTTTGCTTCACGAACTTTTAAAGTGCGTTGTTGGAATTCAAAGTCGTTCAATGAGTTTATAGTGTTTGCTGCATCTTTCTCTGCAACTTCAACAAAACCAAATCCACGACGTTTACCAGTGTTTTTATCTTTGAGTAAACGAACAGAGAAAACTTTGCCATGTTCTTCAAACAACTCACGCACAATACCCTCATTTGCTCTGTAAGGCAGATTGCCAACATAAAGCGTTTTAGTTTTAACTTTTTCTTCTTCAACATCAGCAGTAGATAAAGAAGCAACCACTAAACCACCAATTAAGAGACCGAGAGCTAAAAACACAGAACCGTTTAATGCAAGGCTAGATAGTAGAAACTCAGCAATAACAAAGCCTACTACGGCAAGTATAACAGAAGAAATAATAGATTTTTGATTAGGGAAATTCATAATGGGTTACCAATATACAAAAAATAAACATTAAATTAACAATAAGAAGATTCATATCTTATCCATATAAATAAACATAGCAACCTAATTGGTTAAAAAATCTATCATAGAATCTGATTTGCTTGTTTTAAATTAAGTGAACTGCATTCTTTTTAAGCTTTCGGTATGTTATTTGTTCGAACGATTCGTTTTTATAAGTTTTTCTTAAAATAACGCTTGCCAAAAAAGTTCGCCGCCCTATAATGCGACCCCACTGACACGGCAGCACACCACGCCTAGCGGAGTATGAGGGTTGAGTCAGAGAGTTAAGTAAAACTTAGTTTGTTTCGAAAGAATTTAAAATTAAGTGTTGACTTGAAAAGTGAAACGTTTATTATAGCGCTCCACTTCGCAGCACGCTCTTAGAGTTGGCGCTGCAACGTTCTTTAACAATTTAAGCAATCATCTGTGTGGGCACTCGTACAGGTTGAGTTCTAACAGCTTAGTTCAAAACTTCGGTTTTGAATGAAGCAAAAAATTTAGAGTCTCAATAATGAATGAGTGGCTATACAGTCAATTTGATTTCACTTTCTCTTTTTATTAAGTGTTGTGGAAACAAAAATCAGAATTCATTGAGCAGTCGAAAGACTAAAAACTTTTAATTGAAGAGTTTGATCATGGCTCAGATTGAACGCTGGCGGCAGGCCTAACACATGCAAGTCGAGCGGTAGCACAGAGAAACTTGTTTCTTGGGTGACGAGCGGCGGACGGGTGAGTAATGCTTGGGAACATGCCTTTAGGTGGGGGACAACAGTTGGAAACGACTGCTAATACCGCATGATGTCTACGGACCAAAGTGGGGGACCTTCGGGCCTCACGCCTAAAGATTGGCCCAAGTGGGATTAGCTAGTTGGTGAGGTAATGGCTCACCAAGGCAACGATCTCTAGCTGGTTTGAGAGGATGATCAGCCACACTGGAACTGAGACACGGTCCAGACTCCTACGGGAGGCAGCAGTGGGGAATATTGCACAATGGGCGAAAGCCTGATGCAGCCATGCCGCGTGTGTGAAGAAGGCCTTCGGGTTGTAAAGCACTTTCAGTCAGGAGGAAAGGTTACGTTTTAATAGAACGTAGCTGTGACGTTACTGACAGAAGAAGCACCGGCTAACTCCGTGCCAGCAGCCGCGGTAATACGGAGGGTGCGAGCGTTAATCGGAATTACTGGGCGTAAAGCGTACGCAGGCGGTTGATTAAGCGAGATGTGAAAGCCCCGGGCTCAACCTGGGAACTGCATTTCGAACTGGTCAACTAGAGTGTGATAGAGGGTGGTAGAATTTCAGGTGTAGCGGTGAAATGCGTAGAGATCTGAAGGAATACCGATGGCGAAGGCAGCCACCTGGGTCAACACTGACGCTCATGTACGAAAGCGTGGGGAGCAAACAGGATTAGATACCCTGGTAGTCCACGCCGTAAACGATGTCTACTAGAAGCTGGGGTCCTCGGACAACTTTTTCAAAGCTAACGCATTAAGTAGACCGCCTGGGGAGTACGGCCGCAAGGTTAAAACTCAAATGAATTGACGGGGGCCCGCACAAGCGGTGGAGCATGTGGTTTAATTCGATGCAACGCGAAGAACCTTACCTACACTTGACATCCAGAGAAATCGCTAGAGATAGCTTTGTGCCTTCGGGAACTCTGAGACAGGTGCTGCATGGCTGTCGTCAGCTCGTGTTGTGAGATGTTGGGTTAAGTCCCGCAACGAGCGCAACCCCTATCCTTAGTTGCCAGCGAGTAATGTCGGGAACTCTAAGGAGACTGCCGGTGATAAACCGGAGGAAGGTGGGGACGACGTCAAGTCATCATGGCCCTTACGTGTAGGGCTACACACGTGCTACAATGGCGAGTACAGAGGGCAGCAAGCTAGCGATAGTGAGCGAATCCCTTAAAGCTCGTCGTAGTCCGGATTGGAGTCTGCAACTCGACTCCATGAAGTCGGAATCGCTAGTAATCGCAAATCAGAATGTTGCGGTGAATACGTTCCCGGGCCTTGTACACACCGCCCGTCACACCATGGGAGTGGGTTGCACCAGAAGTAGCTAGCTTAACCTTCGGGAGGGCGGTTACCACGGTGTGATTCATGACTGGGGTGAAGTCGTAACAAGGTAGCCCTAGGGGAACCTGGGGCTGGATCACCTCCTTATCACGATTTAGAACTGATTTGTTCGTAGTGTCCACACAGATGATTGTTCGTAAGTAACGAGAACACTATTGTTTGGGTCTGTAGCTCAGTTGGTTAGAGCGCACCCCTGATAAGGGTGAGGTCGGCAGTTCGAATCTGCCCAGACCCACCACTTTACTCCTCCCAGGGTTAAGTGGTACACAATAAAACAATTTAGTGGGGCTATAGCTCAGCTGGGAGAGCGCCTGCCTTGCACGCAGGAGGTCAGCAGTTCGATCCTGCTTAGCTCCACCACTTCTACTTTTCAAAACTAAAGATACTTTATTAAGTATGGTTAGATTTGAGAAGTTATTCTCATGCTCTTTAAAAATTTGGAAAGCTGATAGAAAAAATTCTTTGAATCGAAAGATTCGAAAGAGTTTTCAAAAGTAAAATTATGCCATTTGCATCGAAAGATGTGATTGGTGTCTACTTTAGTATTCAATATTTAACTTCTGGCGAAGTTTAAATCAGTCCTTTATGTATAACTCAAACTATTTTGGGTTGTATGGTTAAGTGACTAAGCGTACACGGTGGATGCCTTGGCAGTTGGAGGCGATGAAGGACGTATTAACTTGCGATAAGCCTAGTCAAGCTAGTAAAAGGCGCTTGAGACTAGGATTTCCGAATGGGGAAACCCAGTGAGTTTACTCACTATCATATAGTGAATACATAGCTATATGAGGCGAACGCGGAGAACTGAAACATCTAAGTACCCGTAGGAAAAGAAATCAACCGAGATTCCGGAAGTAGCGGCGAGCGAAACCGGAGCAGCCCTTAAGTTTATTTGTGATTAGTGGAATGTTCTGGAAAGGACAGCGGCACAGGGTGATAGCCCCGTACACGAAAATCTATAGTAAGTGAAATCGAGTAGGTCGGGACACGTGTTATCTTGACTGAATATGGGGGGACCATCCTCCAAGGCTAAATACTCCCAACTGACCGATAGTGAACCAGTACCGTGAGGGAAAGGCGAAAAGAACCCCTGTGAGGGGAGTGAAATAGAACCTGAAACCGTGTACGTACAAGCAGTAGGAGCACCTTCGTGGTGTGACTGCGTACCTTTTGTATAATGGGTCAGCGACTTATATTTTGTAGCGAGGTTAACCAATTAGGGGAGCCGTAGGGAAACCGAGTCTTAACTGGGCGTATAGTTGCAAGGTATAGACCCGAAACCCGGTGATCTAGCCATGGGCAGGTTGAAGGTTGAGTAACATCAACTGGAGGACCGAACCCACTAACGTTGAAAAGTTAGGGGATGACTTGTGGCTAGGAGTGAAAGGCTAATCAAACCGGGAGATAGCTGGTTCTCCCCGAAATCTATTTAGGTAGAGCCTCGGACGAATACTTACGGGGGTAGAGCACTGTTAAGGCTAGGGGGTCATCCCGACTTACCAACCCTTTGCAAACTCCGAATACCGTAAAGTACTATCCGGGAGACACACGGCGGGTGCTAACGTCCGTCGTGAAGAGGGAAACAACCCAGAGCGCCATCTAAGGTCCCAAAGTGTATGTTAAGTGGGAAACGATGTGGAAAGGCCCAGACAGCCAGGAGGTTGGCTTAGAAGCAGCCATCCTTTAAAGAAAGCGTAATAGCTCACTGGTCGAGTCGGTCTGCGCGGAAGATGTAACGGGGCTAAACATACCACCGAAGATGCGCCTGCGTACTTTGTATGCGGGGTAGGGGAGCGTTCTGTAAGCCGTTGAAGGTGATTCGAGAGGGTTGCTGGAGGTATCAGAAGTGCGAATGCTGACATAAGTAACGATAATGGGAGTGAAAAACTCCCACGCCGGAAGACCAAGGGTTCCTATCCCATGTTAATCAGGGTAGGGTGAGTCGACCCCTAAGGCGAGGCGGAAACGCGTAGTCGATGGGAAACGGGTTAATATTCCCGTACTCGGCATGAATGCGATGGGGAGACGGAGCAGGCTAGGCAGGCATGGCGTTGGTTGTCCATGTGAAAGTAAGTAGGTTGGAGACTTAGGTAAATCCGGGTTTCCTTAAGACTGAGATACGAGACGAGCTACTACGGTAGTGAAGTTGTTGATGCCATACTTCCAGGAAAATCCTCTAAGCTTCAGTTCATGAAGAATCGTACCCCAAACCGACACAGGTGGTCAGGTAGAGAATACTAAGGCGCTTGAGAGAACTCGGGTGAAGGAACTAGGCAAAATAGTACCGTAACTTCGGGAGAAGGTACGCTGCTGATGGTGAAGGGACTTGCTCCCGGAGCTATTGGCAGTCACAGTAACCAGGTGGCTGGAACTGTTTATTAAAAACACAGCACTGTGCAAAATCGCAAGATGACGTATACGGTGTGACGCCTGCCCGGTGCCGGAAGGTTAATTGATGGGGTTAGCGGCAACGCGAAGCTCTTGATCGAAGCCCCGGTAAACGGCGGCCGTAACTATAACGGTCCTAAGGTAGCGAAATTCCTTGTCGGGTAAGTTCCGACCTGCACGAATGGCGTAATCATGGCCACGCTGTCTCCACCCGAGACTCAGTGAAATTGAAATCGCAGTGAAGATGCTGTGTACCCGCGGCTAGACGGAAAGACCCCGTGAACCTTTACTATAGCTTGGCACTGAACATTGAACCTACATGTGTAGGATAGGTGGGAGACTTTGAAGCAGAAACGCTAGTTCTTGTGGAGTCGTCCTTGAAATACCACCCTTGTAGTTTTGATGTTCTAACGTAGGTCCCTAATCGGGATTGCGGACAGTGCCTGGTGGGTAGTTTGACTGGGGCGGTCTCCTCCTAAAGAGTAACGGAGGAGCACGAAGGTTTGCTAAGTACGGTCGGACATCGTACGGTTAGTGTAATGGTAGAAGCAAGCTTAACTGCGAGACGGACAAGTCGAGCAGGTACGAAAGTAGGTCATAGTGATCCGGTGGTTCTGAATGGAAGGGCCATCGCTCAACGGATAAAAGGTACTCCGGGGATAACAGGCTGATACCGCCCAAGAGTTCATATCGACGGCGGTGTTTGGCACCTCGATGTCGGCTCATCACATCCTGGGGCTGAAGTCGGTCCCAAGGGTATGGCTGTTCGCCATTTAAAGTGGTACGCGAGCTGGGTTTAGAACGTCGTGAGACAGTTCGGTCCCTATCTGCCGTGGGCGTTTGAGAATTGAGAGGGGTTGCTCCTAGTACGAGAGGACCGGAGTGAACGAACCGCTGGTGTTCGGGTTGTCATGCCAATGGCACTGCCCGGTAGCTACGTTCGGAATCGATAAGCGCTGAAAGCATCTAAGCGCGAAGCGAGCCTCGAGATGAGTTCTCACTAGAGCTATAAGCTCTCTGAAGGGCCGTTGGAGACTACAACGTTGATAGGTTGGGTGTGGAAGCGCTGTGAGGCGTTAAGCTAACCAATACTAATTACCCGTGAGGCTTAACCATACAACGCCAAAGTGGTTTGTATGAAGCACTGAAGAACAAGCAAGAAGTTAAATAGCACTGAAGTAGACGAATTTGAATATCAGCCTTCCGAATTTTAGTTAATTGCGAGAGCGATTAACGAACCAGATTTGCTTGGTGACAATAGCGTTTTGGACCCACCTGATCCCATTCCGAACTCAGTAGTGAAACGAAACAGCGCCGATGGTAGTGTGGGGTTACCCATGTGAGAGTAGGACATCGCCAGGCTCCCAATTCAAAGAAAGCCTCTGAGAAATCAGAGGTTTTTTTGCTTTTGGCTTTTAAAAAATAAAGCTTTATACCACAGTGCTTTTTAGCTCCAAATCTTCGGTTATGGGTTTAAATATGGCACTTGAGTCGATAATGACACTATGGTGCTTATCCATTTTGATTAAGCCGCGCATCATATTGCGAGTTTGTGGGTCGATATCAAAGCCGATGCTGGTTAGTTTATCCAGAGGCTTAATTTCCGATGCGTCAACACTGACACTATCCTCAACCTTGTCTACTAATAGCCCGATATGAGGGTTTTGCCCATCTTTTGTTGTGAAAATAATAATAGGCTTATAATCAAGGACCACTTGCTCCCTTGCCGATTCAAATAATCTAAGTAGTAAAGTAAATGTAGTACGTCTTTCGGTTGCTAGAATTTCTTGTGCTTGTTTCTTTTGACCTTGTTTAACCATGTTAATTAAGCTATCTGCAAGTGAGTGGATTTTTTTATGTGGTTCATCAAACCGGCTTAATATAGCGCTGAGATCTTCATTATCTGTTTTAAAATTATCGTACCATTTTCCAAAGGCACATTGATGCGGATCTCTTGCTAAAGAAAATGGTGTATTATTCTCAATGCTGTTTTCTAACTCTTTGAACCATTGCAGATGGTCTTTTTCTCTAGTTTGAAGCAGCTCGGCTAAATTGGCGTTACTGACATGAGTAGACTCGTTATTTAAAATTAGTCCTAAATCAAAGATAGGTGTTGGAGTACCCATATAATCCTTCACACCAATAAAACTTTTATTATTGTTTGGTAATGCTGTGAGGTTATTTTCGAATCGCTCAGTGAGAAGAATATCTAATATTTTTAATGCGATAGTTTTCTGGCCAACTTTAAAATTGATAAAGTCCATTAGTCCCTCGTTGGATTCACTTTTGTTATTGCTAAAGCATAGAACAGTCTTTTAAATATGCTTTAAAAATTACATGTTTTTAATATGTTGTATTTAACATCAGTGAATAAAACCTTTACCCTAGATAGCATCTTACTATTTGAGTCAAATTGATGAAAAAAATATCTATTGCCCTTTCTTTATTATTTATTACAAGTTCTTTATGCGCAGCGACTTTAACAATTGAAGAGCAACGAATCGATAAAGCGATGATTGCATTGCCACACCTTAGTCAAAAAATAGAGCAAACTGAGCGTAAAGCGCTAGATATTTTAAATCAAAAGAACTATGAAGCCGTCCGTCAGGACTTATATCGGTTTGGTGAATCTTTGTGGCAAAGTGAAGTAAATAATGTTCAGCAAGGCCGTTTAGATGATAGGGATCTATATTGGCAGCGTTTAAATGTTATTAAGGCCCTTAAACAACGGGGTGCTCAGTTTAGTAATCAAGAGCTTGATGCTTTAGTTGAAGTATTTGAAAATAGCAGTCGAGGCCGTACAGAGTTAGAGTTTACTGAGCCTGCAATGAAAAAAATCTTGATCACAGGTTTTGATCCGTTTTTGCTAGATAGAAATATCGCACAAAGCAATCCATCGGGTATTGCTGCGTTATTATTAGACGGCCAAGTGATAGAGCATAACGGGATAAAAGCGCAAATTAATACATTAATGGTACCGGTTCGATATAAGGATTTTGATGATGGTGAGATTGAGTCAGCTTTAGCGCCATTTTATGCGTTAAATAACATTGATTTAATTGCCACAATTTCGATGGGTAGATCTGATTTTGATTTAGAGCATTTCCCTGGTCGCAGACGAAGTGTAACAACGCCAGACAATCTTAATGTACTTACTGGAGCTAATCCTTCATCCCCTATAATTCCTTTACTAACAGGGCAAGTATTGGCTGGGCCTGAGTTTGTGCAATTTAGTTTACCTTATACAGCAATGCAGCAAGCAAAGGGTAATTATAAGATAAATGATAATCGAGAAGTGCACACTTTGAATAAGCAATTTTCGCCAACTCAAATTCATGAACTTAAAAATGAAATAGCTGTTGAAGGTGGTGGTGGTGGCTATCTATCAAATGAGATTTCTTATCGTAGTATAAGGTTAAAAAATTTGATGGGCTCAACTATTCCAACTGGGCATATTCATACCCCAAGAATTATTGAGTTTGATGAGAAAACAAATCAGGCAGTGATGAATCAAATAATAGAAATGTTAAAGCTATCACTAAGTCAAATTTAGTTATTTATTGATGCAAAAACTTGGTTTAACCCTTGACTAGTTTGAGGGTTAAATTCGATGATTAAATCATCTAAAGTAAAGGTTTGTGTTTTTAACATTGTTAGCAGGCATTGCTGAGTTAATTCCTCGCCGCATTTTTTTGCAGCCTCAACAAAAAGCATCGCACTTAAATACCCTTCAAAATTAATATGGTTTAATTCTTCAGCTTTTGCTTTTTTCATTTGCGCGCGGAATGACTTACAAATTTTCATGGTGCAACTTTTTGGGTTTGGAACCACTTCAGTTACGAGTACGTGACTACTATATTTTAATTTCTTAAATAGCTCATCACTTGAAGCAAAAGAGACGGTTGTGAAAACGGGTTTAAAATCTCGCTCATAACTTGCATTAATGAATTCGCTTAAAGGCTCGGTTGTTCCTACTAAAACAATCGCATTAACATTATGTTGGATTAATGTTGTTAAGGCTGCATCAATGTCGGTAGTGTTGCGCTTAAAGCGCGTAATTACGATAGGTTGTGAGCCTAGCATGCTAAGCGCTTCATTAATTTCATTTTCGACACTTAAGCCAAATTCATCTGCTTGAATTAATAGACCAATATTTTTAAGCTTAAGTTGATTAAGGAGATAGTTGACCTGGTACTGTATTTCTTGATGGTAACTTGCCCGTAAATTGTAAACATTCTTTTTATCTGGAGTGCGTAAAAATGAAGCGCCAGTCATTGGCATTAAGTATGGGATTTGACTGCTTTCTAATAAAGGTAAAATGGAATGGGATGTCGGGGTTCCGACATAACCAAACAATGCAAAAACACTTTTAGTAAGTAAAAAAGAGCGAGTATTTTCTACGGTTTGTAATGGCTCATAACCATCATCTAAGCTCAAAAGCTCTATTTTTTTACCATTTATTCCGCCTTGGAGATTGACGGCATTAAAGTGAGTAACAGCACCAAGCTTAAATTGCTGGCCTAAATTTGCAGAAGGGCCACTTTGTGGATTAGACATGCCAATTGTTATTTTGTCGGCGCTAATACCGAACTCTGCTTGGCCTGCAAAGCTTAAAAAAAATAAACAGAAGTAATAAAAATAACGTTTCAAATTAGCACTCAAGGTTGGTAAACCATTCTAACAAAGCGTGCTTAATAGCTGCTTGTAATTTTTTTAGACCACCAAAATTTGAAATTTTTTCAATCTGTTGTGGTGATTTATTTTGTAATATTAGCCTAGTTAATAAAAGTTGCGTTGCTTCAGTGCAGTTTTTTAAAGCTGCTGGCTGTTGCCACATCACACGCCAGCAACAGGCAAAATGATCTGCTAATTGACTTGGTATAATGCAAAGTTGCGATATTGCTACTAAGTCGTCTGGTTCAGATTGATTGTGAGGTAATTGTTCTATTAACTCAATCAGTAATTTTGGTTCAATATGTTGCAAGTAATGTAAGCAATTTAGTGGAAAGTCTCGGTTAAACCTTTGCTTTAGTTGATTTATTTCGAGTTGCAATCCTGTGATGGGCTTTATAACTAAGCAAGCATGCTCAGCGCTAATGCTGTCTTTTTTAAAGCCAAGCTTGATAACTTGATAATCTTGTTTCATCCAAAAATGCACCAATACTGGATAGGCGCCAAAACTTGCGCCGATTGCTGCAACATTTGTAGCTACGTGTGTTTCAATAAAGCTTAATAGCTGTTGACCGATATTTTGACTCTGAAAATATGGGTGGACTGCAATGCGAACAATGCGCGCTAAAGGCTCAGTTAAAAAGCATTGCTGTTGTTTTATCTGAGCAACAGACTGTGCGAGTAAATGGCCTTGTGGCCTTCGTTTACCTGCCACAATTGCCGAGCTTAATTCGTTACTGAGCTCGCCTTCAATTGCAACTAGCGCGGTTGCAATAACCTCTTCTTGATGTGCAACCACAAAAATACGAAGATTGGCTGCATCGAGTAAATGGCGAAAATCATTGGCCGATGTTTGGTAATGTGCAAGTACTAACAATGCAAAAGTTTGCTGTAACAGCGGTTCATTTTCACAAAGGGTTGCTTGGCTAACCTCACTAAATTGTAGCGGTGCAGTGAGCTGTTTAAGCTCGGTGCAGTCTGCATTTAAACCTAATAACTGGTTAATGTTTATCTCTAAGGGGTCATTGCTGGCAAAGCGAATCGGCTCATCTAAATGGACAAAGCGGCTGTCAGGAAAATGTTGTTTTAAGTAAGGGCAAAACCGTAAAGTAAAACCACGGCCTGTACCTTCATATCCATGAATAGTGGTGGCAAAAATGATGCGATTAAATCGCTTGAGTAACTCAATCAGAATAGGAACAGGTAAAGAGGCTGCCTCATCCACAAATAAAATATCAGCAGTTATCGCTTGGCTGATTAGCTGATCGGGGGGGATGTAACGAAAGAGGGGTGACTCAGCTTGAGCGCTAAACTGCGTTTGCATTGCAAAATGGTTAAATGCACTTTCAACAGCCCGGCGCTGGCTTGTTGTTATAACGACGTTTTTACCCTGATTGACTAATTGCGCTGCGGCAAGTCCTAGAGCTGAAGATTTCCCTCGTCCACGATCAGCGGTGAGCAATAAGGGACGATTAGCCCGACCTAAACTGTGTTTTATAATCATTTCAACAGCAGCTTGTTGTTGCTCGGTTTGTATTTCGCGAGCTTGCACTTCAATTTTTGGGATATTTAAACCAAGTGCTTGATCAAAAGAAATATGTGCTAGTTTGCTAAGTTGCGAGGCGAAACGTTGATTAAAGTGACTGTGTTGATTGAGTTGTTCGGCTGATTGAAAAATATAAAAGCTGGGATCTTTAAAATCACACAGTTGTTTGTATTCGGGTAGCAATAAAATAAGTAAACCGCCAGCGGTTATTGTGCCGCTGAGCGCTGCCAGTTTATCGGGGCTGATCCCTGAAAAACCATCGTACACAGCAAAATCAAATTCTTGCCCCAATAACTGGTGTGTATGTTCTGGCCATTGGGCGTTTGTTAACTCATTGTGTGTACTTAAAATAATTTGTTTGCCGAGTAAAACAGGCAATAGGTCATTAGCTTGCTGATAGCACCAGAGGTGCTCGCCACTTACAACAAGCAGTTGTCGGTGGCGGTTTTGTTTTAACTGAGCTAGGTAAGGGCTTAGCTGATTAAGCTCAGTCATTTTTAGAGGCTCTGTAGGCGAGCGTAAGCTGTTACCAGCCATTTGGTGCCTACATCATCAAAGGCCACTTGTATGCGTGATTGTGCGCCAGTACCTTCGTAATTAAGTACCGTGCCTTCGCCAAATTTAGTATGCAAAACACGTTGGCCTAAATTAAAACCAGTATCTTCGAATGCTGCATGGCTCATGGTAGCGCTGAAACGATTGGTCGCTTGTGGGCGAGTGACCTGAGTTCTAATTCTGATTTCTTCAACACAGGCTTCTGGGATTTCTCGTAAAAAACGAGAAGGGCTATGATATTTTTCTTGGCCATATAAGCGACGAGTCTCTGCATGGCTAATATAGAGTTTTTCCATAGCGCGAGTCATGCCAACATAACAAAGACGGCGTTCTTCTTCGAGTCGACCAGACTCTTCGTTACTTTGTTGAGAAGGAAACATCCCTTCTTCAACGCCTGCCATAAATACGAGTGGAAATTCAAGCCCCTTCGCTGAGTGTAAGGTCATCATTTGCACTGCATCTTCGTGCTCTTCGGCTTGACCCTCACCTGATTCAAGCGCGGTATAAGATAAAAAGCCGGTTAAAGGGGATGCAAACTCTTCTTCGTTAGGAAGTTCAAACTGACTACACGCATTAATAAGCTCTTCTAAGTTTTCAACTCGAGCTTGCCCTTTTTCACCTTTTTCAGCTTGGTACATCGCCATTAAGCCTGAGGTATGAATCGCTTGTTTAGCTTGCTCTTCAAGGGGTAAATCAATACTAACTTTTTCAACTTTCTCTATAAGCTCAATAAAGCTGTTGACTGCATTGGCAGCGCGGCCAGTTAAATGTTTATGCTCAATAAGTGCTTTTGCAGCATACCAAAGCGGAATAGATTCGTTACGCGCACAATCACGAATTAAGCTTAAGGTGCGTTCACCAATACCACGCGTAGGAGTATTGATTACGCGTTCAAACGCTGCATCGTCTTGGCGATTACTGACTAAACGTAAATACGAAAGAGCATCTTTGATTTCTTGGCGTTCAAAAAATCGCATGCCTCCGTAAATACGATATTTGAGACCTTCTTGCAGTAATGCTTCTTCTAAAATACGCGATTGAGCATTATTACGATATAAAATAGCGGCATCTTGCAAGGCGTTACCCGCATTGAGCCAAGTCTTGATTTTACCAACAATAAAGCGGGCCTCATCGAGTTCGTTATAAGCCGCATAAATTGAGATAGGGTCGCCTTCGCTGCCTTCGGTCCAAAGGCTTTTGCCCATTCGTTCTGAATTATTTGCAATTAATGCATTGGCTGCGGTTAATATGGTGCTTGTTGAGCGGTAGTTTTGCTCAAGACGAATGGTTTGCGCATCAAAATCAGTTAAGAAGCGGCGAATATTTTCGATTTTTGCACCACGCCAGCCATAAATACTTTGATCATCATCCCCAACGATCATCACATTCCCGCCTGTGCCAGCAATGAGTTTTAACCAAGCATATTGGATGGTATTGGTATCTTGAAACTCGTCAACCAACATGTGTGGGAAACGTTGTTGATAATGACGTAGCAGCGTAGGACTATTTTTCAGTAACTCATAACAACGTAGTAAAATTTCAGCAAAATCAACTAAACCTGCACGGTCACATGCATCTTGATAGGCGGTATAAACATTTAAAAACATTTGCTCGTTAACATCATATGCCTTGATGTCTTTAGGGCGCAGCGCTTCATCTTTTTTGGCGCTGATGTACCACGAGATTTGTTTTGGCGGCCATTTTTTTTCATCGATGTTCATTGCTTTAAGTAGGCGACGGATCATTCGAATCTGATCATCTGAATCAAGAATTTGAAACGCTTCGGGCAAATGTGCTTCGCGATGATGTGCACGTAAAATACGATGAGCTAAGCCGTGGAAAGTACCAATCCACATGCCGCCAGCAGATGTTTTAAGGGTTTCTTCAACCCGAGAGCGCATTTCTTTAGCTGCTTTATTGGTAAAAGTTACGGCAAAAATACTGTAAGGAGAGGCATTTTCAACTTGCATGAGCCATGCAATACGATGAACCAATACTCGTGTTTTACCTGAGCCCGCGCCCGCTAAAACCAACATATTTTGAAGTGGGGCGGCAACAGCATCACGCTGTTTATCGTTTAAGCCATCAAGTAATTCAGAGACGTCCATCAGTTGACCTTTTTCAATGCTAATGGCGCCAGTATAACAGGAGTTTTCACTCGGCTAAATAAAATACTGTTTTTATGAACAGGTATAAAGCGCGTTTATTTAGCTTATTTAGGGGTGTTTGCTAAGGTATCTTTTAATCGAGCTTGCACGGTTTCGACTAAGCGATCGGGTTGGAATTTAGATAAAAACGCATCACATCCCACTTTTTCGACCATGGCCTGATTAAAACTGCCGCTTAAAGAAGTATTTAGTACGACAAATAAATTCTTTAATTTTGGGTGGTTGCGGATCTCATATGTTAGCCGATAACCATCCATGACAGGCATTTCAGCATCTGTGATGACCATTAAAAATTCTTTTTCGACATCAATACCTTCATCGGCCCAAGATTTTAAAAGCTCATACGCTTCTTGGCCATTTTGGGTTGGAATAATCTCGATCCCGAGCTGAGATAAGGTGTCTCGTACTTGGCGACGAGCTGTCGGTGAGTCATCAGCATGTAAAATTTTGCGGCCGACAAATTGGTCAACCATATCGGGGTCTACAATACCGGCTGAAATCTCGACTTTATACTCGACAATTTCAGCCAAGACTTTTTCAACATCAATAATTTCAACTAATTGTTGGGTACCATTACGTTCTAATTTGGTTAGAGCCGTTAAGTAGTGATTTTTCCCAACGGTGCTGGGTGGCGGCATAATATTAGACCAAGTCATATTGACGATTTGATCAACTTTACCAACTAAGAAGCCTTGCACAGAGCGATTGTATTCAGTGATGACTAAATTGCAGTCATCACCATGCTCAATAAAGGGGAGCCCTATGGCTTGGCGCAAGTCAATCACTGGAATTGACTCGTTGCGGATATTAGCAACGCCTGAAATTTTGGGGTGAGCATTGGGTAACGAGTTGAGCTTAGGTAACTTTACAACCTCTTTTACTTTAAATACATTTAAAGCAAATAGGTGGCGACTATGTAGATGAAATAAAAGAAGCTCAAGGCGATTTTCACCGACCAGTTGAGTACGTTGATTTACACTGTCTAGAATACCTGCCATTTTATACCGCAACAATAATGCTAATTGTCTGTATAGTTTAATACTAAATACGCAAATACCTAATCAAATTGTTAATTTTTCGTACTGGTTTTTAACTTAACTTAAGCTATTGAACTGCTTTCAATAGCTTAAGTTAAGTTCGTGGCTAGTAAAATTGACCCATTACTTCTTAATCTATAAGAAGTTGTTGTAGTTCACTAATCTCTTTGATTGTGAGGTGTGCAAGGCCTTTATAACGATATGGTGTGAACTGATTTTCTAACCAAGCAGACATGCAACCTGCGATGTTTGCCCCTTGCACATCAGTATCGAGACTATCACCAACATGGAGTATATGCCCAAGTGATAAATCAAAGTGCCACGCTGCTAAATCGAAAAGTTCGGGGTGAGGTTTAGCTTTACCATCTCGGCCTGCCATTAACACTAAATCGAAATGGCCTTTTAAATTAAACTGGTCAACGTCTACATTTCCATTGGTAATCGCAATAATTTTAAAGCGTGTTCTAAGGGCCTTTAACAGCAACAAAACTTCGTCAGCAACAATAATGTTGCTTCTGGCCTCGGCAAATGCTTGATAAGCCATGTTGGCATGATGTTTGGCGTCAGCATCACAATATCCAATTTGCTTTAAACCAAAATATAACGCGCATTGTCGCCACATGGTGACATTATCAATCAGGTGAGGCTGCTCTATTATTACTTGATTACGGCAGTCGTGCCAAAACTCAGCTGTTTTAGGCCAAAGATCAAGCTGCTTGAGATAATCGTTTTGCGCTTGTACCGCAGCGATAATGATCGGTCGATTATCATAAAGGGTATCGTCTAAATCGAAGCTTATGGCTTTAATTTCATTTAATTTTTTAAATATTTGCACAGAGTGAAGCCTTAAAAATGAAAAATCAACGTTGTTTTTTTGCTCTTGGGTGTGTGTTGTCATACACCTTGGCAAGATGTTGAAAGTCGAGATGGGTATAAACTTGTGTTGCCGACAAACTACTATGGCCAAGTAATTCCTGCACAGCGCGTAAATCTCCACTTGATTCTAACATGTGGGAAGCAAAGGAGTGACGTAACTTATGAGGGTGGATTTGGCTGCTGATCCCCTGATTTATTCCCCACAGTTTCATACGGGCTCTCACTTGGCGTGTTGAGATCCTACATTTTTTTTTGCTGACAAAGACGGCAACCTCATCGGGCAGTGCAAATTCAGCGCGGCACTTTAACCAATCTTGTAATGCTTCAATTGCTTTGCCACCAATAGGTAAAATGCGTTCTTTATTGCCTTTACCAAGCACTCTAATTTCTTTTTCGCGCAAATTAACATCTATTAAGTTGGCATTAACTAACTCACTAACACGCAGCCCTGATGAATACATTAATTCCATCATGGCTTTGTCGCGAAAACCAAAGCTATCTTCCGGATTCATTGCAAGTAACTGATGCATTTGATCAACATCGAGATTTTTCGGCAATGGCTTTTGAAATTTAGGGCCTTTAATAGCCTCTGCAGGATTGTTTAGCTCAGTTTTTCTTATTTGTAGATATTTATAAAAGCTTCGAACGCAGGAGAGTTTTAAATTAATGGTACGGGCGCTGAGTGCACGTGCTTTTAGACTCATGCTGTAGGCACGAAGTTGTTCGGGTTGTACTTTGAGCCAGGACTCGGCTTTATTTTGTAAAAAATTAGCAACTTCAACAAGCTGCAAGCGGTACTGTAATAAAGTATGAATGGAGTAATTTTTTTCGTACTTGAGGTATTGTAAAAACACTTCAACAGGGTTTAACCAGGAGGGAGCAAGCGGTTCTTGTTCGCTCATACCCAGCCCGATAGTTTGGTATGTAGGGCCTTAACAAACTCATTAATAAAAAAGCTATCCTGTGATGGCTCAAAGTGGATAGGGTCTTTGCTCGCAAACGCTAAAATAGCTAAGGGAGTTTGTGCATCTCCAATGAGGTACAGCGCCACTGATTGGCATTCGTTATTAAATAATAGCGCCTGTTCTTGCTGGTTGATACGGCCTAGATAGCGCGGTTGGTTTGCAAGTCGATGAGTGACGATGCTGGCTAGGTAAGGTTCATATTTTAGTAATTTGCACTCGCAAATATCTAAATTAGCACTGATTAAGCTGACTAAGTTACTGGCTAAATCGGCAAAATTATCATGCAGCATTAAATGACGGTGGCACGAGCTAAAGACTTGATAAATTTGCTCGCTTTTACGAGCGTGTGCCAACAGGGTGTTGAGCTGTTGTTGTTGCTGCTGCAATTGTTGTTGTAATCGTTTTTGCTGGTGGCTTTGTAATGAAATGGCACCTGGTTGGTTATGATATAAATTCAGGGCATCAAGCAGTTCAGGAAACTGGACTAAAAAGTCCGGATGCAAAGCCAAATACTCTGCAATTTCATTGGCGTCTAGTTGGCTCATAAGGCGATTTGTCCATCAAATACATGTTCAGCAGGGCCAGTCATTCGTACACTGTGGCCTTCACCCTGCCAACGCACTTCTAAACGACCACCAGGTAAGTCTACTTGCACATGTGGCGCGAGTTTCTTTTGTAAAATACCGACAACTACCGCCGCGCAAGCGCCTGTGCCACAGGCTAATGTTTCACCTGCACCTCGCTCCCACACTCTTAATTTAATGTGTTCTGGAGAGATAATTTGCATAAAACCAATATTAGCCCGCTGAGGAAAGCGTTCGTGGTTTTCGAGCAATGGCCCCAGTACATTTACTGGCGCAGTGGTAATGTCATCAACTTCAACGACACAGTGGGGATTGCCCATTGAAACTGCACCACAGAAAACCGTGTGATCCTGCGCCCGAAAAATATAGGTATTTTCACGTTTGGCCGCTTTAAAAGGGATAGTATGCGGTTCAAGTTTTGGTTGACCCATGTTAACGCTTACCAGGCCATCTTTTTCAATATGCAGGGTCATATTGCCTGATTTTGTAGAAACCAAAATTTTATGGCGATTGGTTAATCCTTTCATGCGAACAAAACGTGCAAAACAGCGTGCGCCATTGCCACATTGTTCAACTTCGGTGCCATCAGAATTAAAAATGCGGTAATGAAAATCTAAATCAGGATCATACGGAGCTTCAACCATTAGTAATTGGTCAAAGCCGATACCAAAATTGCGATCAGCTAGTTTTATTATTTGGTCACGTGCAATAAATACATTTTGGGTGACGTTATCAATCACCATAAAGTCATTACCTAAGCCGTGCATTTTTGAAAAGTTAACTAACATAAGAGCCTTTTAAAATTCAAACTACCTTAATTTGGTAGTTTGTTTTCTCCTTGATATAAATCTGCGATGGTTTCGCGCTTTCTGATCTCATGTGCCGTGGCACCATCTACCATAATTTCAGCCACTCGTGGCCGTGAATTATAATTCGAACTCATGCTAAAGCCATATGCGCCTGCGCTACGTACCGCTAATAAATCACCTTGCTGCAGGCTAAGTTCGCGATCTTTTCCTAAAAAGTCACCCGTTTCGCACACTGGGCCAACAATGTCATAAGATGATGGTGTGCCTGAGCGAGGAGAAACAGCAATAATATTTTGCCACGCTTGATAAAGAGATGGGCGTAATAAGTCATTCATTCCAGCATCAACAATGGCAAAATTTTTACCTTGGTTTTGTTTTAAAAACTCCACTTGAGTGATTAAAATACCTGCATTAGCTGCAATCGCACGGCCAGGTTCAAAGACCAATTCAAGGTCCGAAAACTCGCTTAAGCGCTCAACCAGCTGGCTCACATAACTGCTTGGGTGTGGTGGCTCTTCGGCTAAGTATGCAACGCCTAAACCGCCACCTACATCTAAATGTTTAATGTGAATATTAAGGGTTTTTAACTGCTTGATTATGGCGAGCACTTTATCTAAGGCTGCTAAGAAAGGCTCAACTTCCGTTAATTGCGAACCGATATGAAAATCAATGCCTTCAATGCTGATACCAGGCAAAGTAGCTGCATGTTGGTAAACGCTTACTGCTCGATGGATCTCAATCCCAAATTTGTTTTCTTTGAGCCCAGTTGAAATATATGGGTGAGTTTTAGCGTCGATATCAGGATTAACACGAATTGAAATTGGTGCTGTTTGGCCAAGCTCAGTAGCAACATCAGAGATGCGTTCAAGTTCGGCTTCAGATTCTACATTAAAGCATTTAATGCCAAGCTCTAGTGCATAGCGAATTTCATGGGCGGTTTTAGCAACACCAGAAAATACCACTTTACGAGGGTCGCCACCGGCTGCAACAACACGAGCGAGCTCTCCTTGCGATACAATATCAAACCCAGAGCCTAAGCGTGCCAATACATTTAATACCGCTAAGTTAGAATTCGCTTTTACGGCATAACATACCAAATGGTGTTGCCCTGCTGCTGCATCGGTAAACGCATGATAATGACGCTCTAAAGTCGCGCGCGAATAAACGTAACAAGGGGTACCAAATTGCGTTGCAATGTCTTGTACGCTGACCCCTTCGGCAAACAGTTGATTGTCGCGGTAATTAAAATGATCCATGACTATTTTTCCTGTTGAGACTCGGCAGATTGAATTCGAGGTGTATCTTGTTTTGTTGTGGTATTAATTTTTTGAGTGTTCGTCTGCTGCTCTTCAGGAGGTAAATACAGTTGGCCACTTTGGCCACATGCAGCCAAAATAGTAATTAAAGTGCCAAGAGTGATAATACGAGCAAGTTTTTTCTGTTGCATAGGGTTTCTTTAGATAAAAGTATTTACTGACGAATTACGGTCTTTATAATCGCAGAGTAACAGAAAACAGATAAATTGCAGCCAGTCGACTAATTTTTATTTTACCTTCTTTCGCTGTGCCATTTGATAACAAGGAAAAGCCATGACAGATCATGAATACCACCAGTTAGTTGATGCCGTAATGTTGAGCCTCGAAGAGCAAATCGAAGCGTGTGAGGTGGATTTAGATTATGAATCTGCTTCAGGTATTTTGGAGATCATTTTCCCAAACAAAACCAAGATAATTATAAATAAACAAACTCCACTGCATCAAATGTGGGTGGCGACTAAGTTTAACGGTCATCATTTTGAATTACGTGATGGCGTATGGATTGATAATCGTTCAGGCGCAGAATTTTGGCAGTTTATGTCTGATGCAACTTCTCGCCAAGCTGAGCAAAACGTTACTTGGGTAGCGCAATCATGAGTTTAGATGGTGTTGTTTGCCAAGCCATGGCAGAGCACAAAGCCACTGTTATTTGGTTGCATGGTTTGGGAGATTCTGGTGATGGTTTTGCGCCAATTGTGCCGGCGTTAAAACTTCCTGCAGAACTTGGTATTAAATTTATTTTTCCCCATGCGCCCATTCAACCCGTTACTATTAATGGTGGCATGAAAATGCGCTCATGGTATGACATCGTATCATTTGATCTAGATAAAAGAGCGGATGAGCAAGGTGTGCGAGAATCGGCAGCAAAAGTTGAGCAATTAATTGAAAATGAGATTGCCAGTGGTATTCCCGCTAATAAAATTATTTTGGCTGGATTTTCCCAAGGCGGGGTGATTGCATTACACTTAGCTCCACGCTTTAAAGCTGCGTTAGCCGGCGTGATGGCACTTTCAACTTACATGTGTGCTCCTGATAAGTTTAGTGCAGAAGCAATTCAAACTTCATTATCTGTTTTAATGGTACATGGCAGTTTAGATGAAGTAGTTCCTATGCAGGCAGGTAAACAAGCGTATGATGTTTTGCAAAGTAACGGCCTGAACGTGCATTGGTCAGATTATCCGATGGCACATGAGGTTTGTGGTGAAGAAGTGGCGTTAATTCGCCAATGGTTAATTGAACGTTTAAGTTAAACGTTGTGCAGGAGCCCTAAATGGGACAAAAAATAGTTGTAACAGCAAAAATGAAAGCACTAGAAGACACGTCGTTGCCAGAGCCTGTGGTGGTTTATCATTGGAATTGGCGCAGAGTCGGGCTTGCCAGTGTCGTTGTTGGGACTATTATTTTGGCGACTGTTTGGGGGGTCTTTACTGTGGTAAATGCCAATGAAATTACTAATGAAACAGTCGCATTAGATTTTGCACCTGAAAAAGTGCCAAACGTTGCGTTATCAAATGAGTTCAACTTGACGCAAGCTCAAGAAGTCTCTAACGCTGAGGTTGATTTGAGCATTGTACTTGGCACTGCATCGAAAGAGCCGTTAGCGGCAGACTCGGTAAACGTTGTTTTAGATGATGTCGAAGAGACAATGCCAGACGTTGAATCGCAGTTAAGTATTGAAACTAGCGCGATAAACGCTGCTGTTGATTTAGCTGAACTATCTTCAGAGGATGTAATCCCTAATGAGGTGCAACCTGTTTCTGTGGTAAATCCATCAACTATTGAATTGGCAGCGTTAAGTCAAGTTTCACGTGGTGTTGAGATTGATACAGATTATGTTAGTCGCGCTTTATTGACCATAGCGGTAGAAGATAGAGAGCCGGTAGATGTGCTCGGTAGTGAGGTCTATACCAATCAATTTACTGATCAGCTTTATTTTTTTACTGAAGTTAATAATTTTACCCCGCAGCAAGTAAGCCATGTTTGGTTTTATAATGGCGTGCAAGAAGCTGAAGTTTTGCTTGATATTACTTCAACCCATTTTCGTACCTATTCATCCAAAAAAATTACCTCGCAACAAATGGGTGATTGGCAAGTTCAATTACGTGACAGTAATCAACAGATCCTGGCACAAAAAACATTTCGCATTATTAATAAACACAGCAATTTATAAAATAAGTAGCTAATAAGGTAGCCCATGACATTTTCAAGCCCGACCCTTCGTATCGCAACGCGTAAAAGTGCACTTGCATTATGGCAAGCTGAGTTTGTAAAAGCGCAACTTGAAATTCATCACCCCGGAATTCAAGTGGAGTTGGTGCCAATGTCAACACAAGGTGACAAGATTCTCGATACGCCGCTTGCCAAAATTGGTGGAAAAGGGTTATTTGTAAAAGAATTAGAGCAAGCCATGCTTGAAGGGCGTGCTGATATAGCTGTGCATTCGATGAAAGATGTACCAGTTGAATTCCCAGAAGGCTTAGAGCTCAATACTATTTGTGAGCGAGAAGATCCGCGCGATGCCTTTGTTTCAAATCGCTTTAAGACTATTGAAGAATTACCTCAAGGTGCTGTTGTTGGTACTTCAAGTTTACGTCGTCAGTGTCAAATTCGTGCTCTTCGCCCTGATCTAGAAATTCGTGATTTACGTGGTAATGTAAATACACGTTTGGCGAAATTAGATGAAGGCCAATATGACGCGATTATTTTAGCGGCAGCTGGTTTAATTCGTCTTGAAATGCCACAGCGTATTGCCAGCTTTATCGAGCCAGAGCAATCATTACCAGCTAATGGTCAAGGCGCGGTTGGCATTGAATGTCGTTCAGACGATATAACTACAAAACAGCTGTTAGCAGCCCTTGAGCATACTGAAACGCGTATACGTGTTTTGGCTGAGCGGGCAATGAATCGCCGTTTAGAAGGTGGTTGTCAGGTGCCAATTGGTGCTTTTGCGCAAGTATCGGGCGAGCACATTACTATTCGTGGCTTGGTTGGTGCAATTGATGGTAGTGAGATTTTACGCGATCAAGTGCAAGGATTATGTGCTGATGCCGAGCAGTTAGGCGTTGAACTAGCAAATAAACTTCTAGCCCAAGGCGCAGATAAAATTTTACAAGCCGTTTATAAGGATGCTTAATGGCGGTTATTTTAGTCACCCGACCTGATACCAAGGGTGCAGAGCTGGTGGCTCAATTAAAAAAATTGGGTCATCATGCAATTTCATTTCCATTATTGGCATTGGAACCTTTAGCGGTCAGCAGTGCCGCGTTGGCGCCTTTAGGGGAGGCCGACAAGCTTATTTTTATCTCACAAGATGCAGTAAAAGCACTTTATGCGCTCAAGCCAAATCTCAAGCATCAGCCGCAGTTTTTTGCTGTGGGTGAAAAAACAGCCGCCGTAATTGCAGAGTTATTTGGTGTCAAAGCGCGGATTGCAAAACCGCAAGATTCTGAAGGTTTACTCGCCTTAAAAGAGCTGCAACATATTGAACAGCAAAATATTGTTTTATTAAAAGGCCAAGATGGTCGCCCGCTTATTGCGCAAAAGCTCAAACAACGAGGCGCTTTTGTACATGCGGTGGTGTTATACCGACGCCAGCCAGTTAAAGGTGTCGCCTCTGGCTGGATAAAGCAATGGCAACAACAAAAAATAGACAGTATAGTATTGACCAGTAATGCAGCAGTTGACGCGATTTTCCGTGAACTTGCAGAAAATGAAGTTAAATGGCTTAAAACCTGTCGGTTTTATGTCGCCAGTGAACGAATAGCAAATTATCTCTCACAATTTGCTATTGCAGCAAATAATATACAGATATGCGCAGGTGCTTCTGATGAAGCGATCCTAACGGCTATCTCACAGCAGGATACCACTATGACGGATGAAAAAGAGACTCAAAATAATGCACAAGATGCGACGCCCGTGATAGAAGTGAAAACAGAATCCGCAGTAAAAAATGTTTCAGCCAAAGATAAACCAAGCCAAAAATCGACGCCAAGTTCATCTGGTCGGGTATTTGCTGCTGTGGCTATTTTAATTGCCTTAGGTGTCGGCGCTGGTGCTGGGTTTGGCTATTTACAACAGCAACAGTACAGCAATCAGTTGTTTAGCCAATTAAATAACGAAAAAGAATTATTGGCACAACAAGTGGCGCAATTGCAAAATATGATGCAGCAACAGCTAGAGTTACAGCGCACAGCACTTAATCAAACTGAGCGTAATGTTAAGGTTGCACTCGAAAGTTCAGAACAGCTTGTGCAGCAGCAGCTTAGCCAAACACTCGAGCAAAAAAGCCAGCAAACGATTGAATTAAATATTAATGAAGCAAAATCAATGCAGCGCTTGGCAGTATTTAAAGTGCAAAGTGAGCAAAACTACTCAGCAGCGGCGGCGATTTTTAAACAGCTTGATGGCTTACTGGCTCAGTATCCAAATACAGAGGCTTTACGTGCTGCGGTTAATCAAGACTTACAAAGTGTATTGGCGCTGCCAGTTGCGCCGGTTGATGAGTTGTATTTTACTTTATATGGTTTGACCAAACAGCTGAGTAAATTGCCACTTAACATGGTGCAATTGCCCGACGCGGTAAGTGATGAACAACAGCAAGGTTTAACTGAAAATGTGAGTGATTGGCAGCAAAATTTAAAACGTAGCTGGCAAATATTAGTTGATGACTTTATTAAAATTCGTGAGCGCTCAGCGCCGATTGAGCCATTACTGTCACCTAGCGAACAAGTATTAGTGCGCCAACAGCTCGCATTTTATTTTGCCCAAGCACAAACCGCGCTTTTAAATAAACAAGCGCAAGTATTTGCTACCTCTTTGATTCAAGCTCAGCAGGTGTTAAGTGATTTTTATGATGGCTCATCGCCTGCGGTAATTAGTTTGACAGAGCAACTTGTTACATTACGTCAAACACCTTTGCAGTTTAATCCAGCGGTTGAGTTTGTCAGTGGCGCAGCATTTGAGGAGTGGTCGCTATGATCAAACCTCTAATAGCCTGTTTAATTGCGGCTTTAATTTTAGCTATTGCTCCTTGGGTAATAGGTGAAAAAGGCTATGTGCTGATTGCATTTAATAATTGGACAATAGAAGGCTCGATTGTGAGTTTTGCGGTGATGACCATCATTGCAAGTATTGGTTTGTATTTACTGTTTAAACTAGTTTGGTATGTGTGGGCGATTTATGGCAATACCCGCTTTCGTATCTCACAGCGTACTGAGCAAAAGCAGTTAGCCAATTTACAAGATGGCTTATGGTCAGCCCTAAACAATGACCATAGTTTAGTATTAAAAAAATTAGCTAACGCAAATTTACCTGTAAGTTGGCAAGGGATTAGCTATGCATTTGCTGCTGATGCTGCGTTAAAAAGCAATCAATCTGCAAAAGCGCTCGAACTATTGGCAAAAGTGCCTGACGAACAACAAAATTACGTTGCGCATTTATATGCTCAAACGGGAGAGCATCAACTTGCTGCTGATTTGTTAAGTGTGGCAGCGCAGCAAAAGAAACCCGATGTGTTGCAATTGCATTTGTATTGTCAGCTGCTGGTGGCACAGCAAGACGATACCGCTTTGCTTGAAGTGATACCTAAATTAGCTAAATTTGGTGACCTGACCGACGAGCAGTGGCAAGGGGTATGGCAAGTTGTGTTTAAACATGCCGATAATGCTGTCATCGAGCAGCGATACGAGCAACTAGCGCGTAATTTAAAGCCGCTAGCTGAAGTCGCTTATTGTCGTGCATTACTGAATAACGGTGTAACCGAAAAAGCAGAAGCAATTTTAATTAAGTTACTAAAAAAAGGTCATTACGATACGGTAACAGCGAGCTTAAAAAACAGTTCTCGCCTGTCGCTATTATCTTTGCAGAAAACGGTGCAGGAGTTGCTAAAAAAGCAGCCCGAATCCGAATCGCTCCTTTTTTGTCTGGCTTATGTTGCTCTTGCTCAAACAGATACTGAGCTTGCAAGTAAAGTCTTTAAAAAGGTGCTGAATGAGCAAAATGCTCATGCGCATTGGCGCATTGCCGCGCGCTGTTTTGCAGCCCAAGGATTGGAACATGAAGCCTTGCAATTATATCAAACATTTACGCCGACTTAAGTCGGCGTTTTTATTTTAAAAGTTGATTGATAGGTTTCTATTAATTCCTATTTTTGACTAAGCTAGTAAATCAAAAGGTCGTCCAATCTAATAATAACAGCAGCATAAGGTTGCCCGAGTGCACAATAAAACCCCGTTATATTTACTGGTATTTATCTCATATATTTTTGTCGGCATAATATCTAATTCATTTTTAGTGATAGGTGATTATCCGGCGTCAATTTGGCCGCCAGCTGGAATTGCCTTAGGAGCTATTTTTTTACTTGGCTTACGAGTAATACCGCTTATTTTTGTTGCCGCATTTATCACCAACTTTGTTCATTTTGATAGTACAACGCTGTACCTGTCATTTGATGATGTATTTAAAACCGCTTTAATTGCTTTTGGTGTTAGCGCGCAAGCAATACTCGGATATTGGTTAATTAATCGAATTAATGCGTCGGCTATTGCGTTACTTAATTTAAAATCATCGCTGCAACTTATGTTAATAGGTGGCCCATTGAGTTGCATTGTGGGCGCGGCGATTGGCACGTTAACGCTGTTTTCTTTTGACGTTATTAATGCAAACCTCGTTTTAACAACGTTTGTGAATTGGTGGGCGGGGGATGCTATGGGGGTGATGATTTTCACCCCATTATTGTTAGTCGCATTTTTACCAGAGCAGGGCAGTAGGCGATTACAGGTGCTACTGCCTGGGTTGCTGGTTTATACAGTGATTAGTCTTTTATTTTATTTTCAACTTGAAAATATCAAAGCCAAAACGCGACAAGATATTGAGACAAAAAGCCAAATTTTGCAGCTTAGTGTGCAGCAACAAATACAAAAAATTAAATCTAATATTGGTTTGTTGGAGGCTTATTATGAAAGTAGTGATTATGTAAATTATTTGGAGTTTATGAACTTTACCGACAAACAATTGCACTTTAGCCAAGAAATAGCTGCAATTGAATGGATCCCTAAAGTTAATTTAGCTGAACGCTCAAAGCGTGAAAATGAATTACACCAAATCGGTTTTCAAGAGTTTAGTTTTAAAGAGCATGATGGGCAGGGGAATTTAGTTAATGCTGCTACTCGAGATGTTTATTTTCCAGTCCTGTTTGTTAACCCTGTTCAAGGTAATGAGGCCGCTCTTGGTTTTGATTTAGCGTCTAATTCTACACGCGCGGCAGCACTTAATTTAGCGGCCCGCACTAAAAAACCTGTGCTTACCCAACCGCTTAATTTGGTGCAACAGCAAGATAGCTCATTAAGTGTGCTTTACATTGTGCCTATTTTCACCGGACAGCCAAAAGTAACGTTAAAAGGTTATGTGCTAGGTGTTTTACATTTACCTAAATTAGTTGACACTATTTTAGCTCCATTAGAGTTGAGTGGTTTTAATATTCGTTTGTTGGATGTAGCAGATAACCTTGCTGCGAAGGTGTTATATCAAGATGAGCATTATCGAAGCACAGAACCCGTATTTCATTTTAAAATTCCATTTGGGCAGCGAGTATGGGCGGTAAATCTTTATCAAGCTGAGGGGCAAGGTCTTCAAGAGAGTTGGCTGAACCAGTATATGGTCCAACTTGTTGGTTTATTGTTTGTTTGGTTACTGATTACCTTTTTATTACTACTGACCGGGACAAATTTACAAATAAGCGATCAGGTTTATAAACAAACCGAAAAGCTGCGGTTAGAAAAACAAAAGTCTGATAAAGCCAATAAAATTAAAAGTGAATTTTTAGCCAATATGAGTCATGAAATTCGCACACCCATTAATGGTATTAAAGGGTTGCACTATTTGGTTTTGCAGCAAACTGATATGCGTAAAGTTAAAGAGTATATCCATCAAGCTGAAAATGCTGTTGATGTCTTACTGAAAGTGCTGAACGATATTTTAGATTTTTCAAAAATTGAAGCGGGCAAGCTACAACTTGAGTATTCGGAAGTGTATTTTACAGCCTTGTTTAGCCAGCTCGAAACCTTAGTCAGGACTGAGCTGAACAATAAAGATATTACTCTCTTAATTCACTACCCTAAAATATCACCGTTGAGTATGTTTACCGATAAAATCCGGTTAAAACAGGTGCTACTCAACTTGCTTAATAACGCAATTAAGTTCACTGAACCTGACGGTAAAATTGAACTTACTATGGTACAGCTCGATAATAAACAACTGCGTTTTAGCGTCAAAGATAATGGTATCGGGATAGCCGATTTGGCTCAAAAGCAGTTATTTGATGCGTTTACTCAAGCGGATAATTCAACGTCACGAAAATATGGTGGTACAGGCTTAGGGCTCAGTATTTGTAAGCATTTAGTTGAACTTATGGGGGGTAAAATTGGTTTTGTCAGTGAGCTTAATGTTGGTAGTGAATTTTATTTTACCTTACCGCAAGGCGAATTTAGCACTGATGAAGCACCTAAAACCCAACATGAATTTAATATTGATGAAGTATCTCTGGGCCAATTTAGGATTTTAGTGGCTGAGGACAATCCTCTTAATCAAAAGGTCATTTCAGCAATTTTAATAAATAAAGGTTGTACGCCAGATATAGCTGAAAATGGTCTGGAGGCGTTAGAGATGCTAGCACAAAGAAAATATGACTTAGTATTGATGGATATTCAAATGCCATTACTTGATGGTTTAGCAACTACCGAGCAAATCAGGCTAAATCCTCAATTTAAAAATTTACCTGTGATTGGCCTATCAGCCAATGCAATGGACAGTGATGTTGTCAATGCACTTGCTGTTGGGATGAACGACTATGTTGTAAAACCTTTGGATCCCAATAAGCTATTTAAAGCGATTTTAAAGTATGTGTAATTAACGGCTATATGTCCTTGAATAAATACAGTACCTGCGTATCATGCGGCAACTTTAATTAAACCGAGCTCAATTATGATAAATAACAACTTACCATTACTTGATATTCACCGTCATCTCGATGGCAATGTGCGTCCTCAAACCATTTTAGAGCTTGGTCAACAGTTTAATATTGCACTGCCAGGCACCGATATAGCGTCATTACGACCTTATGTTCAAGTTCTTAAAAATGAACCCGACTTATTGGGCTTTTTAAGCAAACTTGATTGGGGTGTGGCCGTTTTAGGCGATTACGATGCTTGTCGCCGTATTGCATTTGAAAATATCGAAGATGCGGTCAATCAAGGTTTAGATTATGTTGAATTGCGTTTTAGTCCATATTACATGGCAAAAACACAAGGCTTAAATCCAACCGCTGTGGTCGAAGCTGTGATTGATGGTGTGCATGCAGGTTTGAAGCAGTTTCCACAAATTAAAGCGAACTTGATTGGTATTTTATCGCGTACCTTTGGCCAAGCGGCCTGTCAGCAAGAGTTAGAGGCCATTCTTGCCCACAAGCAGCACCTTGTTGCGCTTGATTTAGCGGGTGATGAACTTGGTTTTCCAAGTGATTTATTCATCAGCCATTTTAAACAAGCACGTGATTCGGGTTTAAACATTACTGTCCATGCTGGTGAAGCAGCTGGCCCAGAAAGTATCTGGCACGCTATTAATGAACTGGGCGCGGTACGAATTGGCCACGGTGTTAAAGCGATAGAAGATGTAAAACTAATGGACTTTTTGGCGGCCAATAATATTGGTATTGAGTCTTGTTTAACTAGTAACCTGCAAACAAGCACGGTAGCTGATATTACTTTACACCCATTAAAACGTTTTTTAGATCACGGTATTTTAGCCTGTATCAATACCGATGATCCGGGTGTTAGCAATATTGAAATTCGTCATGAATTCGAAGTTGCTGCCCCGCTCGCTGGTTTAAATGCTGCCGACATCACAAAAGCGCAACAAAATGCGCTTGAAATCGCCTTTTTAAGCCCGACTGAAAAGCAAGCCTTACGAAGTTTAAAAATTTAATAGTTTAAGTCTTCCCGATTAAAAAATGCGCTTTATTGGCGCATTTTTATTGGTTATCACAATATAGTAAGCAAACTTAATTAAACTTGTATTAGGTACTAATAAATATTATGATTTGCGCGCTATTTTTAGGCTAAAACAATAATATAATAGGGATAACTATGAAGTTAGTATATACATCAATAGCGGTTGCAGCACTGTCGTTATCAGGATGTGCGAGCATTATGACAGCAGAACAGCAATCTATTAATGTAACCGTGAGTAATGGTCAATCAGCTGAGGTTACAATTGATGATAAAACGATTACTGCGCCAGGTATGATTACTGTGCTTCGAGATGGTAAAGACAAGGTTGTTAAAACTAAAGCTGATGGTTGCGATAATGTAACAGTAATAAAAAAATCGGTAACTCCAATCTTTTTTGGTAATATTGTTATTGGTGGTTTTCTAGGTTCGACTACAGATAATGCCACGGGTAAAATGTGGGATTATCAAGAAAGCGTTCAAGTGAATTGTGCTACTAAGTAGTTTTATACTCTAATGCACTTCACTAATGGGAGTTGGTTTCGATCAACTCTTTTTATTTTTGTTCTTTTTTATTCAAATTTCTGCGTTAGCTTTGACGCTGATATACTTTCTAAAGTTGCTAATACTTCAACCTGGAACAGGTTAATCCATGGTTGGGAGGGTAAGGCACAAATCACAGACTCTTCATTTTTATTATCTTCAGGGCAATTTTCCCCGTCATTAGAATTAGAAAAAACGCTAGCCTTAATCCAGTCTGATTTAACAGCTGCTTATTGTCGTTTTCCTGCCAGAGTGACATTTTTAGCATCTGAGCTTAAATTTACCTTGCCTGAAGAGTTGATGGCGCAATGTGGTGAGTTAAAGCGCTTTATTGAATTTGTGCCATTTCAGAAGTTAGAGCTCGTTTTTTCTTCAGAAGTTACTTCTTCAGCCTCGAGTATGATGGGTCATATTTTCTTAAAAGCAAGCGGTCACAATAGTGGAGGCTCTGAGGTTGCGCACTCCTTAGCTTATTTCACTGAAATTAAAACACTTAATCCATTGAAGTTGATGTATCAAAGTTTGATATCGGGCATGGAAGGCTATTTTTTAGTGAGGCCCTTTTATAAAGACGTAATTCAATACAAAGAAAACGAGCAACGTAATCTTTGGCAGTTTGAGTTAGATGCAGATCCTGATGCAATAAAGTTATTACAGCTACATTTATGGGAGTTAAAAGAAGTTGATATTACCTACTATTTTCAATCTTTTAACTGTGCAACGTTAACCTTAGAAATGCTTGCGTTACTCAAACCTGATGTATTACTTGAACGTAGTCTTTTTGTTAGCCCGGTAGATGTTGTGAAGGCTGCGCTTAATAAAGATTTAGTTAAAAGCACAAATATTGATACATCAGATACTTGGTTATTTGCAGCATTAATTGATGTAATGGATGTTGATGCGGTAAAAAATATTAGAAAAATAGCTGAAAATCCAGAGCACTGGCAAGCTTCATTAAATGCAGAAACAAGTGATTTAGAAGTTGAATTTGCCCAAGTACTATTTCGCCATACCTTAGATCAGCAACTAGAACCATTAACTGCCCATCAGCTTGAGATTAAAGCGTGGCAAGAGTCCTTGTCTGGCTCGCGTTTTGATTTTAGTCGCTATAAACATCCAGCCCTCACCCCACAAGATTCTGCGATAGGTTTGAAGTACATCGGCAATGATGAGAATGGAACAATTAATTTCAGCTTTTTGGGCTCAGGACATTATTTATTTGGTGATAATCGACAATATTTATCTGAGTCAGAATTAATTATTTTGAAAGCGAATGTCGAATATGAATTAAATAAGCAAAGTTGGGATTTAGATGAATTGACCTTGTATTCAATGAAGTCATATCTGGCAGGAAACGATATTTCTCCGGTATTGTCTAGTGAGTTATATTTGGGTTATCGCACAAGTTATGATGATTTGCTTGATTCACACGCGGCATTAGAGTTTTCAGGTGCTATAGGTAAAAGTTACCGCATACATCGAGATATATTGAGTTACTCGTTGTTGGGCGCAGGGCTCGCTGCTGATTTATCAATGTTGAATTCTTTTTATCAGGTTAAAACCGGTCTTATTGCAAACCTCGTTTACGACTTAAAGTTAATTGTTGAAGCTGAACATAATTCAGGTAAATTGCGCCATACTAGCAGCCAAAATACATTAAGCTTCGGGTTAAACTGGTATCCCAGCCAAGATATATCTATAAGTTTCTTTGCTCAATCACTACACGGTACCCAGCAGCAAAAAAGCATACTTTCATTAGAGTTAAATCACTATTTTTAGAGTTATTCCCAGCAATACTCCCTAGATTCAGAGCAACTTTTTAATAACTCTTAATTTATGTAATGGTTATAAATTTATTCATAATCAAAGTGTTAAAATTTTAATTTCTATAATTTTTCTATCTACATAAAAAATAACTTTCTTATAAGAACTTCATGTCGAGTTTATTCATGCTAAGGCGAACTTTTTCAAAAGGACGTTTTTTAATGAAGCCAAATAAAATAATCATGGCAGTTTGCTTATCTTTCGTGAGTTATAAAATAGTGGCGGGTGAGCCAATTGAGCCTGCTATGGTAACGATTCCCGCAGGCAGTTTTGAAATGGGGTCTTTGCATCAGCAAAGTGCACAACCAATTCATACAGTGACATTACCCGAATTTAGTTTGGGTAAGTATGAAGTCACGATGAAAGAATTTAGTCGTTTTATTGCTGCGACTAATTATCCTGTTCCCCAGGAATGTCGCCATGAATTAAATGCGTGGTTTAGGCCCGCAAGTAAAGGTAATTGGCAGACTAATGCGCTTAATACCAATGAGTTTCAGCCTGTGATCTGTATCAACTGGCATGTTGCAAATGCCTATACTCAATGGCTGGCGAAGGAAACTGGCAAGCCATACCGATTACCAACAGAAGCTGAATGGGAATATGCGGCTCGCGCAGGTACAAAAACAGATTACTTCTTTGGAGATGATAAAGCAGCTACCAAGGTATGCAAGTACGCCAATACTGCTGATTTAACCGGAGAAAATATACTCCAACGTGATAGCAATACTAGCTATGTTAATTGGTCAACGGGAATTAATCACTGTGTTGATGGTTCGGGTTATGCCAGTATTGTTGGTATGTATCAACCGAATCCACATGGTTTATACGATATTATCAGTAATGTTTTGGAGCTATTAGCTGATTGTTATACGCCTAGTTACCAACATACGCCTCGAGATGGTTCGGCGTTTATTGAACCTAATTGTAAAAATCGATCCACACGTGGTGGTAGCTGGCATTGGAATAATTGGCCACACGCTGAGCGCGGGAGCATTCCAGAAGACTTTGCGGGTGGTGTAGATGGATTTAGAATTGCATTAGATGGTGTAGCGCCTTCACTAAATCAGCAAACCAAGGTTTTTTTAGCGCAATTGAAATATGAGCAACAACAAGAACAAGCACGGCGTGATTTGTTAAATATCTATCCTGAGCCTATTACTGACTTGGCAATTGAGCAGAGCAACAAGTTGGTTACTTTGAGCTGGTCTCATCCTAATCCTGAAACAGTAGAAAGCTATCGAGTATATCGCAATGAGCTGCGAGGTAAGATGTTTAAGCTCTTAGCTAGCAACCTGACGAATACCCAGTTTATCGATGGCATGGTCGATGGGCACAAATACGAATATCGTGTGGTTGCCGTCTCTAAACATCAACAAAGTCACTATAGTAAAGCCGTAATAACACAGGCAGGATGGATTGCTGTCCCTGGGCGTATTGAGGCTGAAATGGCTGCCGAAATCAAAGGGGCTGACGTTTCAATGTGGACGGCTGATGAAAGTGGCAAATACACCTTAACTGGCGATGGTGGTATTAGTAAGGAAGGCCGTTTTACTTATCAACTAGACGTTGCTAAAGCTGGGTCGTATCGATTGCACTATCGGGTTGCATCACCTAGAGACACTAAAGGGGTTGCTGTGATAGTGAATGATATTCCTGTTGCGACAGATACCTTCTCACAAACCGGAGGTTATCGCATCTGGCAAACACAATTGGGCTCTCAAGTACATTTAAAACAAGGTAAAAATACCCTTATATTAAAATCTTTAGACAACAACTGGAAGCTAAATTGGCTGGCGGTGTTGCAGTAGCGAACAGCCTAAATAATAAACCGATCTCAAGCAGCATCCCTGTTGTTGCTTATTTTTGCATGCGGTGGGCTGGGATTAGAGGATATGATGATCGGAAAGAGTCGCTTGGTGGCGAGATATCCAATATTTTGGCGCATGTTTTTTGATATATAAGCGATGAAAGTCGTAATCAACGGACTCATTTTGATGCTGCGTGAGTAAGAAAAGTGATGCATCTAAACTCAAATTGATTTTTCCAGCCAGTCGCGCTTGCTCAAAAGTGCGCTTGGCATAATCGAGTGCCTGTTGCGGTTTTGCTTCAGCCTTGGCTAAGAGCGCTTTTAGATAAGAATTTTCAGCGGTATCAAGTTTTATATCATCAACCAGAGCTTGAGCTTTAAGTAAGTTATTGCGTTCTATGTAGAGCATTAGTAATTGTTCACGTGCGGCTTGTGCAACCCAGTGGGTTGGCGTTAAAGCTGCAAACTCAAGTACTTGCTTTAAGTGAGGCTCTTTTTCTGCGTCGCTTTTAGCAAAAATAGCATAGTGGAATGGGATTTTCGCATAGTAATAAAGAGGTAATTTATATTGCCGCATTTTAATTTCTGCTTGGCGAAGGTATTGATATTTTTCTTCTGATTGCTGATGTTTGCTTGCTAATACTGATAGATAAGTTAGGGCATCGAGTTCTCTGGATTTGTCATTTGCTTGTAAAGCCAAGTTGGCTGAAGATAATAAACTCTGTTTAATTGCCGGATAATCATTGCGTAGGTGGTAAAGCCAAGAGTATGCATAAAGCGTATCTGATTGGCGTTTTAAATCAGCAATCTTTTGAAACTCAACCAAGGCTAATTTGAGCTTTTCTTCACTGGATTCACTTAACTCACTTTGCGTTAAAATCTCACTCTGTTTTAAATAGGCATTACCTAGTTGTTGCGGGTTTTGGTTGTGTTCGCCAAGCAAAATCAGCTTATTGGTCATCACCATCGCTTTGTCTAATTCATTTAATTCAATGTAGCTGGCAATCAGGTTGTGCAAAATAATCGCGTCATTGGGGTCTGATTGGTGTGCAATCGTTAATGCGGCTTGTTTAATTTCAGGTGGCTGGGGCTGTTCAATCAGTGAATAAATAAAGGGTTTTTGCAGGTGTGCGATCAGTTTATTGTCTACATCTTGCAAGCTATTACCACTGAGTTGACCTTGCCACTCGTCAAAAGGCCCTTTAAGGTTGAAGTCTAAAAAGAACAGATTGTTATATGCTCGCAACTGGCCACTGAGAATGATTTGGTGGGTTGCTTTAATGCTAGGGTAGCTCTGCTCTGCGGTCGTGCTAAAGTCATCACTGTTATATGAGTTCAGCAGGGTAAAATCTAATCTCGGTGTATCTTCTAATGTTAGCTGTGTATTGGCGATAGAGCTCGAAAAGGGAATGTAAGCGATGCGATGCAGTGTGCCATTTTGTTCAATTTTATTTGTACTTAGCTGCATAAATCCAATGAGCACTAAAAGTGCGCAGGCAAATGTTGCGATATAACGAGGTATGTTGTGCTTATGGTTCAATTCAACAGTACTATTTAAGGTTTTGTTGACAGAACTATCGTTGGGTACTGTGTTGGTTTGATAATCGGTTGAGTATGTTTTTAATTGCCATTGATAACCCCGTTTTGAGAAGGTTTTAATTGCTTCGTTACCAAATAGGCTGCGTAAGTGACTGATATTTTGAAATACCGCTTGTTCAGATACCACTTTATCTTGCCAAATGGCGTCTAAAATTTCTTCTTTACTGAATACATGAGTGGATTGGCTGAGCATCAACGCCAGCAACTTAGCTTCGTTATGGCGAATAGCAATATCTTCACCATCACGAGTTAAAATTAGGCGAGTACTATTAAATTCAAAGTTGAGAAAGTGATAACGCATAGCTGCTATTTGACAATAATTAACGAGCAAATAGTAACTGATTGAAAGAAGAACAACATGTTTTTTATGAAACAATTCATGTTGTAACAAGGTTAAGCCACAAGTATGACTTAACCTTGATTTAGGTTATCTGGTTACTAATTAGCTTTTTACCAAACAATGAATCCGTGTCAGTAACTCGGTTGGTGGGGTGTTTTTTGGATCATTGAGATACTCTTCAAATGGCGGAAAATCGAGCGGTTCCAGTTCACTTTGTGGTAACCAATGACCAAAAAGCCAATCATAAGGTTGTTCGAGTTCTGCATACGGGCCTTTAAATAATAATGTTGCGGCTTTGCCCGCAGGCAAGGCGATCACTTTAAGATTTGGATCGCTTGCGTTTTGTTCGGTAGCTGCAGGCACACTGATACAGGCCGTTGATCTGAGATCTGCTTGAGCCACTGTTTTTGGGTCATCAAAGTAAAGACCAAATGATCGTGTCTCTTGGTTTACCAAGCCTAAGCTTGCCGCGGCGATAAATAGCTTTTCAAATGTTTGGCCAATGTTCATGTAATCGCCTTGATGATCAAGGCCAAGTAAGGTCAGCTCAGTGATTGGCATCATGTCAATTGTGTACATAATTGGGTATTCCTTGTGGTGAATGGAGGGTCGATAATGTGACGCTAAAGTTGCTTGGCTTTCTTTGCGGTAGAGTGAAGGGCTAACATTAAACTCTTTACTGAACGCGCGGCTAAATGCATCGATACCACTGTAACTCGACTCTTTTGCTATTTCTGCCAATGATTTATTGGTACGAATTAGTAGAGCTGCACTTTTGCTTAGGCGCATTCGTCTGACCGAAACATTAATTGGTTCGCCCACCATTTCACGATAAATTCGATGAAAATGATAGGGCGATAAACATGCGATATCAGCTAGCGTATTGATGTCGAGATTGTCTGCAACATGTTGATACATATAATCAATTACTCGATTTAAACGCTGCTGATAATTACTTTGGGTCGATGCTCGCATATTTAGCTCCTATTGCGTCACTCACCTCACTGTACCCTAAGTGTATTTGACAATGTTTGCTATGTTGAGCGGTTTTATGAACTCAAGTCACCTTAGCTTACTGACTGGCAGCGTAAATAACTTGCTGCTAGTGCGCTTAGCACTTGGCTGCGGTTTATTAAACCAATTACTTTATTGCCTTCAACTACTGGGTAGTTTTTTGGTTGTGCCTGCAACATTCGCTCGGCTAAATCGGCAATGCTCATATTTGCGTCAATTGCGATCACATCGGTGCGCATTAAGTCTTTGACTTTAATCGCCCCATCACAAAAATAACTGTTGTTTAGCATAGGTTTTAGCAATTCGTGTTCAGAAATAAAGCCAATTAATTCGCGGTTGTTGCCAAGTACTGGGGCGCCAAGTAATTGATATTTTTTTAGTTCTGCTATGGCTTCAGTAATTTCTGTATTGGCTGTGACATTAGGTAGTTGTTTGATCAGGTGTTGTTTTACGGTATCCATAATCTGCTCCAAGCGAGTGGTCGTTTTGATGGTTTGAGTATGAATGAAGGGTTTTTATTTTAAAAATTGATTAAATATATCAGAACAACCATTTTTTTAGATGAATCTATGTGGAGGGAGTAATTTTCGAGTATTGAGGCTAATTATGCCTAAGTGCTAGGCATTACCACATATCACTTAGGCATATAAGTTTGGGGCAACTTATTGGTTAATATTGTGATTGTTTAAGAGTACATCAAGCTCTTTACAGGATTTACCATGTAAAAACTCAGCTGTAACAAGGCTCATTTGTTGTTTTAACCACTGCGGCCCATGGTCGGCCATATCGTTATGGCGCGCATTAGCTATTGATACTACACAGCTATTAAATTGTAGTTGTTCAGCTTGAGTAGGTAACACCTTATCATCGGCAGGGTAATCCGATGCCCTGACAGATAAAATCTTAATGTCTTTTGTGCGTGGCAAAGGTACTCGACGATGGTCATAAGTGATAACAGCATCGATAAATGAATGACCTTGATTAGCAAGGAGAGCCGAAATGTCGCCGCCATTAGAATGACCCATTAAGGTCACTGCATCAAAGTTATATTCGGGATACTGGCTTTTGAGTGCTTGGCGCACAAATAACACTGTTTGCGCACCACGTTGCCAATTTTCGTTACGGGTTTTAACAAAAGGTTGTTCACGCGATAGCGGTGGATCGTTTGCTAACTCATGGGCAATCGATACCATTAACACACCTTGTTGATTAAGTTGCTTGGCTAAAAAAGTGTAATCAGTATTAGCCATGCCATAACCCGCACCAAAAATAGCGACTTTACAAGGAGCGTTTTTATTGCAGTTGCTTGTATTGGGAAAATATAACGTCACAGGAATATCACGATGGCGAGCTTCATCGTGAATAATTTGTGTATGATGTTCGAGTGTTAGAGTTTCATTACTTGATGTGGCGTTTAAAGTCGTGGGTAAAATAGCCGATAAAAACGTAACAAGGCTAGACAGATTCAAACGAAGTACTCCATTATTAAATCAGCAAGATAGATTAATTTAAGTGCGAATGCAAAAAGCTGACCGATGTCAGCTTTTCAATTCAAAACATTATAACAAGGTGTTACTTAATAAACGCAAAGGCATCGGCGTACATCTGTTCGCGAATTGCCCCTTGGTTTATAAAGTCATCACGTACAATACCTATCATGTCAAAACGACCCGCCATGTAGATGTCGTAATCAACTAGCGAGACAAAATCTTTTAATACCGCTAAATGCACATAACCACTATGGCCTTGCCAATCGGCTGCTGGATTTTCAATTACTGGAATGTAGTTAAAGTGCGGATTGCTTGCTGCCCATGCTTTCATTTCATCATCGGCGTATAGCGCACTTGAATCTTTTACACCCCAGTAAAAGAATACTGGGCGATCGCAGCCTGCTTCTTGTAGATGGTCAGCCATTGATTTTACGTATGAAAAACCTGTACCACCGGCCAAAAGAATAATAGGACGGCTACTTTGCTCGCGCAGTTCTGATACACCTAAGCCCACTTCAAGGTTTGCTTGTGTGCCCGCAGCATGATGACTGCGTAAATGATCGAGCGCTTGGCGCGCATAGCCATCAGCGACACCTGCGCCAATATGTAATTCGAGTAAATCGGTTTGACTAGGTTTGCTGGCGATTGAAAAAGCGCGTTTATCCTTTTCGCCAAGCACTACTTGAAGATACTGACCGGCTTTAAACTCGGCAGCTTGCGCTGGTTTGAGTTCAACTTTAAAAATGAACTCGGTCAGTGGGCTGATGCTGATCACATCAGCGAGTAATTGTTGCATTTTAATACCTTTTCACGACGCGTTTATTTATTTTAGCTGTTTTTTGCTCAGCTATTAAGCTTTGTTTTTGATGATGCCAAGCGAATCCCAGATGTCATCAACTTTGGCTTTCACTTTAGGATCCATCACTATCGGTTCACCCCATTCGCGGGTAGTTTCTCCCGGCCATTTATTGGTGGCATCCATCCCCATTTTTGATCCTAAGCCTGAAACAGGCGAAGCAAAGTCGAGGTAATCAATCGGTGTATGTTCAATTAGGGTGGTATCGCGCGCCGGATCCATGCGGGTAGTGATGGCCCAAATCACATCGTTCCAATCGCGTGCGTTGATATCATCATCACAGACAATCACAAATTTGGTGTACATAAACTGACGTAAGAATGACCACACTCCCATCATCACGCGCTTAGCATGACCTGGGTATTGTTTTTTCATCGTTACAATTGCCATACGGTACGAACAGCCTTCAGGCGGCAAGTAAAAATCAACAATTTCAGGAAATTGTTTTTGTAAAATTGGCACAAACACTTCGTTTAGTGCAACCCCTAAAATTGCTGGTTCATCAGGTGGTCGACCCGTATAAGTGCTATGGTAAATCGGATCTTGGCGATGAGTGATGTGTGTCACAGTCATCACTGGGAATTCGTCTACTTCGTTGTAGTAACCAGTATGATCGCCATAAGGGCCTTCAGGCGCGGTTTCACCCGGCGTTAAATATCCTTCTAAGACAAATTCTGCACTGGCAGGCACTTGTAAATCATTCGAAATCGATTTAACTACTTCAGTTTTACTGCCGCGTAATAAACCGGCAAAGGCGTATTCACTCAAGGTATCGGGTACCGGTGTGACTGCACCTAAGATCGTTGCTGGATCGGCACCTAATGCGACCGAAACCGGATAATTTTGTCCCGGATTTTCTTTACAGAATTCTTGATAATCAAGCGCACCACCACGATGTGAAAGCCAACGCATAATGATTTTGTTTTTACCGAGCAGCTGCTGACGATAAATGCCGAGGTTTTGGCGTTTTTTATACGGCCCTTTAGTGACCGTTAAACCCCAAGTAATCAGTGGTGCAGCGTCACCTGGCCAGCAGTGCTGAATAGGCAGCTTAGTTAAGTCGACGTCATCGCCGGTTAAAATCACTTGCTGACACGGCGCTTTTTTAACTTCTTTAGCTGGCATGTTAAGCACTTGCTTATAAGCTGGAATTTGGCTCCATGCTTCTTTTAATCCAGCTGGTGGCTCAGGTTCTTTTAAAAAGGCTAATAATTTACCTACTTCACGTAATGCCGAGACATCTTCTTGGCCCATGCCAAGCGCCACACGCTCTGGAGTACCAAATAAATTGGCTAATACAGGAATATCAAACCCTTTTGGGTTTTCAAATAACAGGGCGGGGCCTTTGGCGCGTAATGTGCGGTCGGCAATTTCAGTCATTTCAAGGTAAGTATCAATTTCTTGTTTGATACGCACGAGCTCACCGCGTTTTTCGAGTAACGCAATAAAGTCGCGAAGATCTTTATATTTCATTGCAGCTCAGTCAGTCACAAATAAAAGTTTACGCATTATAACGAGATGCGCGCTTGGTGACCAATAATACCCGTTAAGTGTTATGAAGGATCAGTTAATGTGAGGTAGCGATCAATCATAAATAAAGAAGTTCAATTAAAACTTTAAAGATGTCGCTTCACTGCATTTATGTTCACATCAAATTGGCGTTAAATGAACTTGAGCCTTGACTCTCTTCTCCTTAGGCTGCTTTTCTTTAGTGAAGCAAACAAAAGTAACCTAAGTTTGGGTTTGTTATATAAGTAAGCAAAACCTTAACCTTCAAGGTTGGTGGTTTTCTTTCTTCTGGTTGAGCCTTTTACGGTATTGGGAAATTTCTCGCTGACAACTTTTTTACCGATTGCGGTAATTTTATATTCATCGTCAGCTATGCGACTAATCCAGTTAGCATCAAGCGCCCATTGAAAATCTGAAGGCGCGTTGGTTGATGGCTTGTGCCTGACCTCTTTAAAATACTCGCGGTATTGCGTTTTGCTAAAAACAGGGCTGCCTTGTTGTTCTAAATAAACGGCCACGCAGGCTACAAGCTCACACGCGCGTTGTGCGTTGTGTGCTTTGGCAAAATCAACAAATTCAGGCATTACTTCTTTGGCTGTAGATTTAATCGTGTGAGCTGGCTTAACTATTTCTTTTTTAACGATTTCACCTCTGGTCAGGACCATAATGGCAATCTCTTTTGCTAATTCATCGCTAATTTCGCGTTCAATATTTAAACCATTACCACTAATAGATATTTTTGACATGACAATCCTTTTTGTTAGGCGCGTCATAGTACGCGATATTGAGCGGGTGTATAGCGTTTTTATCGCGTTTTTAATTGATTTTGGGCGGCTTTTTGGTGTGTCGCCCGTTTTGGGCGCGCTGGTGATTCTGGGGGTTTTTATCTTTAATAACAAGGTTTTAACATTGTTGCAATGTGATATGTAAGTCCAGATGAATATTATGGTGGTTATTGATAGGCTGATATTTGAGCGCAGTTAGCGCGGCCTGTTAAGTGCAAGCCTTTTATTTTACTGAGTTATGGTTGTATTTAGTGCGATCCGCTAAAGCGCGCTGTAGGTGGGAGGAGGGGGGAGTTTTTCAGGCTCACCCTTTGAGTTGTGTACTACAGCGCGTGTTTTTCTAAGCGGTATAAAAACTGTTTGTAGTTTAGACCAAGCAATTTCGCCGCTTGGGTTTTATTGCCTGCTTCGCGGTTGAGGGCTTGTTGTAACAGGTTTTTTTCAAAACTATCCCATTCAATGCCATCACTTGGCAAGGTGAAGTGTGTGGCGTTGTTAGTTGGGGTATGGTGTGCTTTGAGTGTGTCTAGCAGTTCGTCTTCATCTTGTAACAGTACAAACTGCTCTAAGGTATTAGAGAGTTGGCGAACGTTGCCGGGCCAATTAAATTGCATTAGCTGTTTAAGTAGCTGGCTACTTAATTGCAGGTCATTGATGCCATAACGCTGACTAAACATGGCTAAAAAGTGTTGAATTAAACGAGGGATGTCTTCGGTACGTTCGCGCAGCGGTGGCATATGAATAGGCACTACATTAAGCCGATAAAATAAATCTTCTCTGAATTCGCCTTCTTGCACCATTTGGTGGAGGTTTTTATGGCTTGCGGCAATGACCCGGACATCAATTTTTTGCTCGTGGTTAGCACCAATCGGAGTGACCACTCCTTCTTGTAATAAACGCAGTAGTTTGGTTTGTAAGCTCAGGCTTAGTTCGGCTATTTCATCAAGAAAAATAGTGCCCTGATCGGCTGCGGTAAATTTGCCTTGTTTATCATGGGTTGCGCCGGTAAATGCCCCTTTAACTGAGCCAAATAGTTCTGACTCGGCGAGGTTCTCTGGAATTGCACCACAATTGATGGCAATAAAAGCCCGGTTACTCCGGTGAGAGAGTTGATGCAATGCGCGAGCGGCGAGCTCTTTTCCGGTGCCACTTTCACCACTGATTAATACCGTTGCGCTGGTGGCACTGACGCGTTCTATGCGTTGAAATACTTTTTGCATGCAAGGAGCATGGCCAATGATATCGACTAAGCTGCTTTGTTCGGTTAATTGGTTATTGAGTTGCCGATTGGTGAGACGTAATTGGCTGGCCTTATTGGCCTTAGCGAGCGCTAACAGTAGCTCTTGGCGCTGAAACGGTTTACTTAAATAATCATCAGCCCCTTGGTCGATGGCTTGTACGGCATGTTCGATTGAGCCATAAGCCGTGGCGACCACAATACCGTGTTCGAGCTTGTTGCCGCGAATGTAATTGATTAAATCAAGTCCGCTTAATTGGCCTAGCTTCCAATCGGTAAAGACCAGTTTAATATGTGGCTGTTGCTTAAGTAGCACAATGGCATCTTCAACACTAAAGGCACTAAAAACCTGATAACTCGCCGCGCTTAACATGGCACTGATCAGTTCATTTTGTGCGTGGTCATCTTCAACCAATAAAATGGGGGTTTGAGTGCTCATGGTGAGTCCCTGTTGTGAGTATAATGGTCACCGTTGCGCCATCTTGCTGATTAGTAACCGTAATAGAGCCTTGATAATACAAGTGCGCAATGCGATTAGCCAAGTAAAGCCCCATGCCAGCACCATCGGCTTTACTGCTAATATGGGGTTCAAATAAGTGCGCTAAAATGGCATCACTAAAACCTGGGCCATTATCTTGTACCGTAATAATAAGTTGTTCTGCTTGTTGGTGGCTGCTTATTTTAACTGGCTTTATAGTATTGCTTACTAAATGATTGGCTTCGACAGCATTAACGATAATTGTATGCAGTATGGTGCGAATTTCTGATTCAAGACCAAAAATGTTAAGTGTATGATCGAGTTCGAGGACAAAGCGAGCTTGTTCGCTGCCAAGTTCTAATAAAATATCTTGGATCACTGCCGTAATAGGCACTAGCTGATCGCGCCGGACATCATTATTACTTAAGGTTAGTAAGGCGGTAATATTTTTATTTAGATGCGCGATTTTATTGTGGGCAATGTGTTGCAAATGTTGTTGCTGTTGCGCGGATTCACTTTGCCAATATTGTTCTAGCGTAAGCCCTAACGTATGAATTGGGTTACGTAAGGAATGCGCTACTGCTCGGCTTAGCTCGCCAAGCTCAACAAGCTGGCGCTGTTGTTCGAGTTGTTTTTCACTTTCGCTCAATTGTGCTAAACGTTGGCTGGTGTGGTTAAATTGGGTAATGCACGATGCAATTTCAGCTACGCCTTGGGGTGTGACTTGGCAACCAAGTTCGCCATTGCGAAGAGCTACAAACCCTGCATTTAGCGCCGCAATAGGGCGAGTAAGCATATGAGCGAAATAGGCCATGAATACAATGGCCACTAAACTCGAAATGACGATACTCCATAAAATTAGTTCAGCAAACTTTTCAAAACTGTTGCTGGTGGTGAGGCTACGAAACTCGCCATTAATGACGTGCTGAATATTATCGTCGTTTTCGAGTTTTATAAAAATGGTATTGAGTTCATCAGAGAGTTCTTCTTGGCGGATTTCGAATAGTTGATGCTCTTTGAGCGGGCCATTAGATGTGTTGCTATTCGTATTAATTTCAAACTCAAATTTTTGTATTTCTGTTGTTGGCTCCATGGGGGGGGCAATCGGCTCTGGCGCTGAGACTGGTTTAGGGGGCGGCGGTGTGCTGGTATTTGATAGCGTAATTTCATCGGTAATCATCACCATTTTAGGGGCGGAGCCTTTAAATTCGAAAATACGCTCATTGAGACTGTCTCGGGCTTTGTTGATGAGCTTTTTAGTAATGACCTGGGATTGTTTACTGATGTCTTGGCGTACTTGGTCTTTAAAATACAAAACTAACAAGGCTTGGCTTGTGGCCAGTAATAAAAAAATAACGCTGATCCCTAAAATAAAATACCGTTTAATACTCACTTTAACCCCTTAATTGTTGACCAAACCGCTTGGTTAACATAAATGCCTTCGTATTATCTATCAAGAAACATTCCAACATAGATAGAAAAAATTAATTTTTAACTTCATGTAATTAAAGGGAAATTAGACTGGATGTGATTTCTTATCAATGAGTTGAAGGTTTCGCTCCTGATATCAGCAAGCAAATCTCCTGATATCAGGAGATTATCCTCAACTATACGCAGAGACTTTTAATTAACATTATAAAAAATAAGGCTTTTTTATTTGGCATGTATTTTTCATTAGTGAAGAGGAATTATTCGTTTCACTTAAATTTTAGCGATGTAATCGCAAGGGGAAAAATATGTTTATGTTAAATAAATTTAGCCAACTTTTATTATCGGCAGGTTTAATGGTTGCATCGGGTCTAGTGATGGCAGAGCAAGCTAAAACCACAGTAATTAAGCTTGAAAAAGACTTGTCTGATGTCAAGGTATTGGTTGATGAAGGTCAAGGTAGCCAATTTATACAGTTTGATACATCAGAGCTTGGCAGTGCTGAACTAGACGAAAAAATTAATCAGTTACCAGCGGATACGCAAGAAAAAGTCCGTAAGCTTTTGGCAAAAATGGAATCGGGAGAAGGTAAAAACGTTTTTATTATGGATGATAAAACCATAGAGACTTTTAGTGATGGCGACGATACTAGCCATAAAATGGTGTTTATTAGTAATGGAGACGAGCTCAATTTTGATATTCCATCACCTCCTGACGCACCAGATATTCCAGCCGAGCCTCATAAAGTAAAAATGATGAAGTTTGCTTTTGAAATGGCTGGCGAAGAGGGACACGAATTTATGCTCATCAAAACGTTGTTACAAAAAGCGAAGTTAAACCCTGAGCAAATTGATGAAATTCAAACATTGCTTAATAGTAAGTAACCTCAATGCTGGATAATAAATTTATCTCTGCAGTGCTTTCAACGCTAACCGTGTTGGATTAACTTGCAATAAGCTTGTTTTTTACGCGCCAATCCGCCTTGTTAGCTTTGAAAATCTTTGGCTAGAGATGAGTAACTTTTGATTCGATGCGTTGGTGAATCTTTTTTCCAGAACTGAGGTTAAGTAAGAAAGTAAAACCTGAAGTATCAAAGGCTAACAATAAATGTTGGCCTTTTTTAATTGCATGTTTTAAGCGCTCTTATCAGTAATAAATTCCATTATGAACTTTAGTTAGATGAGAAAGTTGGGTAAAAAGTTAAACGAGTAACTTAGGTGAGTCATTAGCGCTTAAAATATTGCCGCAGTAACTGCCAATCATTTTGTAATTGTTGGAATTTTTCGGTATTTCCGCCTGATTTATCTGGGTGGTAGATCACCGCGAGTTGCCGCCAGCGTTTGTTAGCATCAACAAATTGGCAATCCGCTGAGAGCTCAAAACGTGCCAAGGCAGAAGCTACATCACTGTGGTTCAATGGTGCTATTGTGGGGCGTTTGCCAAAGTCTTGCCAAAAGTCATTTAGTAGTTGTTCAATTTCTTGATTTGAGGGGGTGAAATTATGCCAATCAAGATAATAACTCGCTAATGCAGTGACTTTAATGGGAATTGTCTGAGTCGTAATACTCACTAAGGTTGCGGTAAACCCCACAATATCAATGGTTAAACCCTGTGGCATTAACTCTTGTTGCAAGTGAAAGAGCGCATTCATAACTAAAAAATTACGCTTAAACAAATCTTGATTGGCATCGGCATCGAGTGGTGTTGACCAACCTTGAGTTCGCAAATGGCTGGCCAGTTCATGAGTTTTCCAGCTATGTTGTTGCATCAGTGCGTTAAATACATCATCGAGAATGGGGTTTTGAATCTGCAAAATAAGTCATTGAACCAATTGAGTTAGATATGGTTTAAAACTAGCAAGGTTAGCTGAAAATAAAAAGGCCTTGAGACAACAAGGCCCATGGCTAATTTAAATGTTGGTGTAATAGCTCAGCGAGTTGCGCTGAGGTTGTGACCTGCTGCGCATTTAAAATGAGTGCCTGTCCAAGTACTAATGTGCGCTGTTGTACAGCTAAGCGAGCCTTTTCGTCGCTAATGGTGTCTATATCGCTAGTATGAGCCAAGCCGATAGTGCGGCGAATTAATTCACAGCCACTGTAGCCGATAGCATCTTGTAATACCTGTTGTAAAAATGCTTGTTGGTAAGTGGCATCGGCAAAGCTGATATCTTGGCAGTGCTGCGCTGCGAGTTCGGTAAACTGCTGCACAAAGCCAGAGGTCGTGATATTAAGTGTTTCAAGTAAATGTTGCTGCATGGTTTGACGTGCAGTTTCATCACTCATTCGCCCTGTTTGGGCGCAATAATTAATTAGTAAATTACCAATAAACGAGCCTAAATCGAAACCAATTGGGCCAAAGAAAGCAAATTCAGGGTCAATCAATTTGGTTTGGCTTTGATCAACAAAAATACTGCCGCTGTGTACATCGCCATGTAATAACGTTTGAGGGCATGATAGAAACTTACTCTTTAATTTTGCGACGGCTAAACGTAAAGAGGTATTGCTTTGCAGCTTGCTGACCTCAGGCTCAAGTTCAGCGGGGTAGTTATTACGCTCATGGCCAACAAAAGGGTCGGTTAAAAACAAATCTTCGGTTATTTGGCAGAGCTCAGGATTAATAAATTGTGCCACCAAGGCTTTTTTACGCTGTGCAGTTAAATAAAAATCACTGTGATAAAAAGCGGTATTGGCGAAGTAATGTGCCATATGCTGGCCAAGTAGGGGAAAGTGCTGTCCTTGATTTTGCGCTGTTCTTAAGATTTGCATGTGGCCTAAATCTTCTAACAACATTAAGGCAAGTTCGGGATTATAAGCGATGACTTTAGCGGTATGGCCTGGGCTTACTTTGCTGTGAGCTAGTAACGCTTCGGCCTCGATGCGGGCACGATCTAAAGTCAATGGCCATGATTCGCCAACACAGCGGGCGTAAGGTAAAGCTTGTTTTAAAATGATACTTTGTCCTGCTTGGTTGCTGACTCTAAACACCATATTTAAATTACCATCACCAAACTCGTAGCAAGTGAGCGAGTCATCGATATTAAAAAGAGTCGTATTTTTTTGTACGTAACGAATTGCGTCTTGTTCTGTAAATGCAACGTATTGGCTCATTAGGACACCCAAACAATAGTAAAGTAATAGCATTCTATATTTTTAAGTGTTTAGATGTCCAGACTTCTGTTGTTGCTGGTGGAATATTGCTAGGGTAAAATAACAGCGGTTTGTAATGTTAATTTGTCTTTAAAAGCTGAATATTGATAACTTAAAGACTATAAAAAGCGGAAATCAAGATGAAAAACTTGCTGGCAGCGAGCCTTAAGTACCAAGACAATCAATTATTTGTCCTCGATCAATATGCCTTACCTCATCAAGAAAATTGGCGGTTGTGTCAAAGTGTCGCCGACATGGAAAGCTTGATTAAAGCGTTAAAAATTCGTGGTGCACCACTGATTGGCATTGGCGCAAGTTTATTAGTGGCGCATTTAGCAAGCGAACAACAATCCAAAGCTCAGTTAGCTCAAGCAATCGCTCAATTGCGCCAAGCTCGTCCTACAGCCGTTAATTTAATGCATTGTATGGATAAGATGAGTATTGCGCTGGAACAAGATGATTACGAACTTGCTTTGCAGCGTTGCGCTGAAGCTATTTTTGAACAAGATATTGCGCTATGTAATTCAATGGCTAATTTTGGCAACGAACTGGTACAAGAAGGTGATAATATTTTAACTCACTGTAATACTGGTGCATTAGCAACCGCAGGTATCGGCACGGCACTAGGTGTGATTTATAAAGCCCATCAAGCGAATAAAAAAATACATGTTTGGGTCGATGAAACGCGACCATTACTTCAAGGTGGTCGTTTAACAGCTTATGAGCTTGAACGTTGGCAAGTACCGTACACCCTCATTTGCGACAATATGGCTGCAAGCCTTATGGCCGCAGGCAAAGTCGATAAAATATTTGTCGGTGCAGATCGAATTGCTGCTAACGGTGATTTTGCCAATAAAGTGGGCACTTATAATTTAGCGGTATTGGCCAAGCATCATGGGATTGAGTTTTATGTTGTTGCCCCAACCACAACTTTAGACATTGAGTGCGAAAATGGTGCGGCAATTGTGATTGAGCAACGTGATGCCACTGAAGTAACGGGTGTCAGTGGTAGTTTTGGCCAGTGTCAATGGGCTCCAAGCAATGCACAGGTATTTAACCCTGCCTTTGATGTGACACCTGCCGAACTGGTTACTGGTTGGGTGCTCGATACCGGCATTTATTCACCACTTGATGTACATAGCGGTGTGCTACGTTTTTTATAGAATACTCTCTATAGTTCAAGGCTAATTCTAGCCTTGAACGTAATTCTAAATCCCTCATTATCAACATCTTGCCCACATGCCGCAGTTTTTTTCAGCAACATAAAGTGATATAACTAAATCTATCTTTTAATATCTGCTTAAACTTAGATTTACTTGTTTACGCTGCACTAACTATTGCAAGGGCTGTTAAAATGCTACTCAACAAAAAGGATGTGTTTGGTTGTACGCTGGCGTGCTTGCTGTTTTTTATTGCTGTTTCACCGGTTCATGCAGATAGTTTTACTGATAAATTTGCGCAAATAGAAACAGTTGAACTTCTGGACAAAAAAATTGAGCGTTTTACTCAATTACAGCAAGACTCTAACTTAACTGCGCAGCAGCAGATTAAAGTTTACATTGCTTTGTCTGTGCTCTATCACCAAAACAACGATTTAAATGCTGCACTTGCGCAGTCAGAACAAGCGCTAAAGATTGCTAAAGATCACCAGCTCCTTTTAGAACAAGCTCAAACTGAGCATCGTTTAGGTGTTATTCACTATTTAATGGGTAACAACGCTCAAGCTTTAATCGCCTATCAAAATGCAGAGCAATTATATTCCGAGCTGGATGAACCGTTATTACAAGCAAATACCTTTAATAATTTAGGTTTAGTGCACGCAGCGATGAGTAACATAGATCAGGCGCTTAAATACTATAAATTTGCCCAGCCTATTTATAACGAGCTTGGTAGCGAAAAAGATAAGGTCGATATCGTTTTTAATATTGCAGGTCTGTACCTTCGTTTGAAACAAAATGCTGTTGCAATTAAAATGTATAGGCAAGTCATTGAGCAGCGCGAGCAGTTAAATGATATCGAAGGTTTGGCGCTGGCTTATGGTGATTTAGGCTCAACATATAAAAATGATGGTCAATATGAGTTAGGTGAAGAGTACTTACAAAAATCACTGCAATATTATTTAAAGAAAAATGATTATTACAATGCCGCTTCGCAAAGTCATAACTTGGCTGAGTTATACAGTTCAACCTTGCAGTTAATAAAAGCTAAGGATTATGCAAACCAAGCTGTGACAATGTCATTGCAGGCGAGCAATCAAGCGGCTTATGCAGGTAGTTTATATACGTTGGCGAAGTTAGCTTACTTGGATAAGGAGTTTTCACTTGCCCTTGAATATTTGGCAAAGTCCGACCAAATCTCTGTTCATATGGTTTATAAACTTCAGCTTGAAGAAAACCTGACTTTATATGCTTTAGTTTTATCAGCGCAGCAGCAATCAAATTCAGCTTTGCAAACATTACAAAAATATAAAGATAAAAAACAAGATAATAGCGATAAACAGTTACAAGATAAGTTAGCGCAATATCAAGCCCTACTCGATGCTGAGCAGCTTAATCAACAATTAGTGCAATTAAAACAAGCACAAAAAATTGATGCGCTCAACCTTGACCAAACCATGCAGCAACGTAATTTCACTATTATGATTGCATTGCTTTTGTTGCTCGCTACTTTTTTACTGTTTCGCCGCGCTATGGCCGAAAATGCCCGATATGTGCTGAGTAAAAAAGTAGAGCAACGCTCGGTTGAACTTGAGCAAATAAGTAAACAATTACAGCGTGCTAGTGAGGTTAAAAGCCAATTTTTAGCGAACATGAGCCATGAAATTAGAACGCCTTTAACGGCGGTGATGGGGCAGGCTGAATTAATTATTAATGGCGATATTCCTGTTAGTGAAATCAAAGATGAAGTAAAAATAATTCACAACAATAGTTTGCATTTACTTGAATTAATTAATGATATTTTAGATTTAACACGTATCGAAGCCAATAAGTTAATACTTGATAGAGCGCCTGCCGACGTGGTTGCTTTAGGTAAAGAAGTGGTGCACATGTTCTGTGAATCGGCAAAACAAAAAGGGCTTAAGCTCAGTTTTCAGCATTTTCTTTGCACCCCTTATTATATCGCCATGGATAAGGTGAGGCTTAAGCAGATTCTCATTAATTTATGTTCCAATGCAGTGAAGTTTACTGAGCAAGGTGAAGTGAAAGTTGAAGTTTGGCCAACAAGTTCAGGGCTTAAATTTATTATCTCAGATACCGGTATCGGTATGACTAACAAGCAGCTAGGTAATATTTTTAATAGTTTTACCCAGGGAGATAATACCATTAGTCGCCGTTTTGGTGGTTCTGGCCTAGGCCTTTGTTTATCTGAGCAATTAGCGAATTTAATGGGGGGCAGTATTAGTGTGACAAGTGAGTTAGGTAAAGGCAGTATATTTACCTTGCATTTAACCTGTCAGCAACTAGTTGATCACCAACCCATTGCTGAAGCTGAAAAGTCGTTGGCATCATGTCATGAAACTAAATTTGAAGGCACCGTTTTACTCGCCGAAGATCATGAAGATAATCGACGTCTTATTACGTTGATGCTTGAAAAACTTGGTTTGTCTGTTATTGGTGCTGAAAATGGTAAGCAGGCAGTTGAAATCGCTTTAAAATCAGATATCGATATTATTTTACTTGATATTCAAATGCCGCAAATGGATGGCATCGCTGCGTTCAAGTTGTTGCGTCAATGTGGTATGAACTTGCCAATTATAGCGTTAACAGCAAATGCAATGTCCCATGAGGTTCAGCATTATTACGATTTAGGTTTTAACGACCATTTAAAAAAACCGATTGAGCGCGAAGCGTTTGTAGCTACTTTAGCTAAACATCTGAATATTGACGATGATACTCGTAGTGCAGGTAATCAGCTTGTAGGTATTGATATGTCAGACTTGGTGGCGCGTTTTGCAAACAGCTTTCCTGATGAACTAAGTGAGCTTTCATTACACATGGCTGCTTTACGTTACACTGACATTGGTTTACAAGCACATAAACTTGCTGGGGCTGCTGCAATGTTTGGTTTTCATGAGTTGGCAGCATGCGCGCAGTATCTTGAAAAAGTAATTAAATATGAAGATTATAGCGAGGTGGCTGATGCCGTTGCTGAACTGCAAGCGCAATTGGTGATGCAAAAAGAGGCGAGTAAATGATGGATTGCGCTGATCATGATTTTATTGAAGTGGCTTGTTTATACCAATACCGACTGAAAATAAGCCTTTGTAATAATCAGCAAAAAGAAGGTATAGCGCTGACAACGCAAGTGCGCCAGCAAGGTGTCCTCAAGGCTGAATTGTTAATCATACAAACCAGCGCAGGCAACGAAGAAATTGTACTGGATGAAATTAAACAAATAGAAGCACTTACGAGCAATGCTTATTTTAGTGTACTTACTTTTTAAGATAAGTGCGTTTTAAGGTAAGTTTGCTTGTGCATCGATATAACACCATGCGGCTCTACCCGAAGTAAAAGTGATTAAAGCGCGTTTATATGCGTCGACCTCGTACTCATCAGCTTGCGCTAATTCATCTGATGTAATCAAAAATATAGTCCCTGAAATACTATCTTGTGGATTGCCAGTGTAGCGTAATATTGGGTGAAAGCGTTTGCCACTGCGCTCTAATACCATAGGGTCTGTAATTTCAATTTCACCTAAAACAAAACATGCTAAAGTATCAGCCTCACCCAGTAACTCTCTGCCAAAAGTTTCGAGTTGGACGTTTTTTTGCTGCAAGGTACCATATGAAAAAAGCGCTTCCATTTTTATTTTCCTTAATCCAATAACGGGAATTCTTTTGCTATAGGTGATTGAGTTGCTTGTGCAACCCAGCCGGCTTCATTATTAAATAAGCGGATGGCAGTAAATTCAGGATCTGAACCCATATCAAACCAATGAGGAGTATTGGCTGGCACAGAAATGAGGTCGCCCAGTTGGCACAGTACTTGATACACCTTATCGTGAATGTGCAAACAAAAGAGCCCTTGGCCTGCAACAAAAAAGCGTACTTCATCTTCACTATGGGTGTGTTCAAATAGAAATTTTTCGCGCAACTGAGCCGCGTTTGGGTTGCCTTTTGTAAGTGAAATAACATCCACAGCGCAATAGCCGCTTTCATTTTTTAATCGCTGAATATCATGCTGGTACGCAGTTAAAATTTCTTCGTTACTTGTTTGCTCATTAATGAGGGAGCTGGCTTGCCAGCGCTCAAAACGTACGGCAATTTTTTCAAGTTGTACAGTTATCTCGTGATGAACATCAGTTTTATAAACCGGAGTGTGTTTGTCTGTTAAATGATAAATACTGAGTTGACTCACGTGTATTGTTCCATTTCAAAGGTATTAAAATCATGAATAAAAGCGTGTTGGCTTGATGTTGCTTGGCCGTCTCGAACCAAATGACAGGTTTTTAAGCCGGCGCTTTTTGCGGCATCAAGCTCCTCGATTACGTCAGATAAAAATAAAACTTCATGCGCTGAAAAGGGGAGCTGATCAACGATATTGTGATAGGACTGTGGCTCTTTTTTACCACCCACCAGAGTGTCGAAATAGTTATTAAATAATGAGCGAATATCACCATAATCAGAAAACTCAAACAGCAAATGTTGCGCCTTGACTGAGCCTGATGAATAAACATAAAGCACAATACCTTGCTCAAACTGCTGTTGTAAAAATTGATACGCATCGGGATAAAGATGACCCGTGAAGTCACGGTTATGGTAGCCCTGCTGCCAAATCATACCTTGTAACTGTTTCAACGGCGTGATTTTTTGATCCGTTGCAATCCAGTGCTGAAGTGTGGCAATAACATCTAACAGGCTGGCATCTGGCTGGTTTATTTCGGCTTTGACAGCCGCAATTTGAGTTGCCACTTCAGGGGCTGCGTGATTGTCCTGCACAAATTCCGCAATATGACTCGCTGCGTATGGAAATAAGACTTCTTTGACAAAAGAAATGCGGGTAATTGTGCCTTCAATATCGGTTAAGATGGCTTTAATCATAACGTGGCCTCTAGTTTTATCCGTTCAAGTTCGCAGGCAAATAAAAATTCAAGCCCCTCAAGGTGGCGGCGCGTTTCGCTAGGTGTGCGACCCCAAGCGTACAGTCCATGACCGCGGATTAAAACACCATGATAAAGAGGGTTGCGCTGGTAACGCAGTGCGACTTTTTCCGCCAGCTGTTCAATATCTTGGTCATTATCAAAAATAGCAATTTGCAGGGTTTCTTCGTGGCTTAAAATCCCAGTCAATGACTTTTGCATTTCATAACCTGTAATAGTCAAGGTATCTGACTTTATGAAGCGAGATAATACAGTGGCTGCAACAGAGTGAGTGTGTAATACACAAGTTGCATCGGCAACGAGCTGATAAATAGAAAGATGTAGCTCGGTTTCGGCTGATGGTTTGCCTGTGCCTGATTCTATTTGGCCGTGGCAATCAAATTGTAAAAAATGCTCAGGAGCCAATTGCCCTTTATCATAACCACTGGCAGTGACGACAAAACCAGAATCTGTTCTGGCGGAGAAATTTCCACCCGTTGCAGGGACCCAGCCTTTTTGACTGATCCACACACCTGCCTCGATAAGTTGTTCAATTGCGTATCTATTTTGCATGTTGCCCCTTTGTTCTTTTAGATGGCTATACATCTAATTGGGTGATAATAACATTGCTTTTCGTTCAAGACTATATACAGTTTTGTTGGCTTTCGTGTTAAAAAAGCAGGTAATTTTATTGTGAGCAAAGGTGTTAAGGTGTTTCAAAGTAAGTTACCGTCACTCGGAACAAGTATTTTTACTCAAATGTCGATGCTGGCTAATCAATATCAGGCGATTAATTTATCACAAGGCTTTCCTGAATTTGATACTCCTGATTTTTTAAAGCAGCAAATTACCCACGCAATCAGTGTTGGGCTCAACCAATATTCACCTTCTAATGGCATCGCGCCATTACAGCAACAAATCGCAGGGTTAATCGCCAGAAGGTATGGTCACGCGTTAGAGCCAAGCGCTGCGATTACAGTGACATCGGGGGCTACTGAAGCACTTTTTGTCGCTATTCATACATTGGTGCGCCCTGGTGATGAAGTCATTATTTTTGATCCTGCTTATGATTCGTATCAACCTGCTATTGAACTTGCAGGTGGGCTTTGCCAGCGTATTGCCTTAACAGCTCCAAATTACGCAATTGATTGGCAGTATGTCACCAGCAAAATGCACAGTAACGTGCGGGCCATTATTATTAATTCGCCGCATAATCCAACTGGAAAAGTGCTCAAAGAGCACGATCTGCAAGCATTAAAAGCGTTACTCGCTCAATATCCAAACTGTTATTTAATTAGTGATGAAGTCTATGAGCACATGACGTTTGATGGTCATCAGCATTTGAGTATTTTGTCAGTGCCTGAATTATTTAAACGTGCATTTGTGATCTCAAGTTTTGGCAAAACGTTTCATTGTACGGGTTGGAAAATTGGTTATTGCGTCGCGCCAGAGCAGCTCACAGCTGAGTTTCGTAAAATTCATCAATATGTTACTTTCTCAAGCTTTACACCTGCGCAGCATGGTTTAGCTGCAATGTTGCAGCACTATCCTGAGCATGTTGATCAGTTAGCGGATTTTTATCAGCAAAAGCGTGATTTGTTAGTCTCGCATCTCGCTTCTAGCCGTTTTAAGGTATTACCAAGTGAGGGGACTTATTTTGTATTGCTCGACTACAGTGCTATTTCAGATTTAAATGATGTTGATTTCTGCCACTGGCTTACAGCTGAAGTTGGAGTGGCTGCGATTCCACTCAGTGTGTTTTATCAAGATGCTCCCGCAGATAAAGTTGTTAGGCTATGTTTTGCAAAAAATGATGCGACGTTAATCGCTGCAGCGGAGAAATTATGTCGACTCTAAAAGTAGCTTTGATCCAAACAAATATTAAATGGCTTGATATTAGTGCTAATTTAGCTGCATTAGAACAACAATTAAGTGACTGTAAAGCCGTAGATTTAATCTTACTGCCTGAAACATTCGCCACAGGATTTGCTATGGCGCGTCCCGCTGCGAGAGTCGATTCCGATGGCGGGCAAATTCTTATTTGGTTAAAAGCAATGGCAGAACGCCATCAGGCAGTGATTGCAGGCTCAGTATTTGTTACACACCGCGATAAAATAGCGAACCGTTTTTATTGGGTATGGCCAAATGGTGAGACTAAATATTATGACAAACGGCATTTGTTTCGTCTTGGCAATGAAGGCGATCATGTGATTGCAGGGCAAGCTCGAGAAGTCTTTAACATCAATGGGGTGCGTATATTGCCACAGGTATGTTATGACTTGAGGTTTCCTGTTTGGGCGCGAAACCAAAATGATTACGATGTATTGGTTAATGTGGCAAATTGGCCAGCTGCGCGGCGAAAAATATGGGATACCTTATTGCAAGCGCGTGCCATTGAAAATCAAGCGTATGTTCTAGGGGTTAATCGTATTGGACAAGATGGCTTTAATGTTCAGCATAGTGGTGGCACCGTAGCGTATGACTTTAAAGGCGATATCTTAGCCTTAGTTGAGGACCATTGTGCAGGTGTGCTGTACAGCAATTTAGATTTGGACGCGCTAGCTGAATTTAAACAGCAATTTCCTGCTTATTTAGACGCTGATAGTTTTTCGCTTCTTGACTAGCTGTTAATACTTAATCTCAATACTGATTAAGAAATTTATTATCCAGTATTAAGATTACGCATTCTGAACTCAGGTTAAATAGCCAAATCTAAACAACGTTGAGCTTAAAACAGCTCAACGTCACCTTCATTTAGCGCTTTTTTTCGGTCGTGGGATCCGTCGACTTGTTGCATTTTAGGTGGACGTAGTTTGGTATCCCAATCCATGTCTGAAAAATCGAACATCTCGAGTTTTTCTCTTAAGCTTTGCGCTAAACGCTGTAAATCATCGCTAGAGATTACTTGGATTTTCGTACTCGAAAGGGCGTCGCTATTGAGTTCCATCATGGCGTCTACAGATAGCTGTGCTTCATCAGAGACCTTTTTTTGCTGCTGAACTTGCTGGTGAATTTTTTCTGATAGGGTTTGGATTTCTATCATTGAAGATTCAATTCTATCAACTTCATTGGTGGCTTGATTTGAAAGCACTACTGTTTGCTCAGTTTCATGCTGACCTTGCAGCATCAGTTGGTGCACCATATCTGTGCCTTGCTGAATTTTAGAGATCATGGCACTTACTTCTTGTGTTGATTTACTGGTGCGAGCTGCCAAATTTCTAACTTCATCTGCGACTACCGCAAAACCTCTACCTTGTTCACCTGCACGAGCAGCTTCAATGGCTGCATTGAGTGCTAAAAGATTGGTTTGTTCTGCAATCGCATTAATCACTTCGATGATTGAACTTATTTGGTCACTATCATGTTTTAGCTCATCAATTTGTGAGCTAGTTTGCTCGATTTGTTTAGCGAGGTTAATTAAGCTAGCTTGGCTTTTGTTAGCATCATTACGGGTTTGTTTAACTGATTGAGTTGCGCTTTTGACTGCTTGATAAATAAGCTCAAGATTATTATCAAGATCGCGAGATACATCCAGCATTGCATGCATTGATTGTCCAAGCACTTGGCCATGATTATGTTGCATGGTGGTTTTTTGGCTCATGGAAGAGTAGGTATCTCTTAATTCTGTGGCCATTGGATTCAGGCGTGCAGAAGAAGAGTAAACTTCGTTAAGTAGATGATCCATAAGCTCCAACCAGTTATTGATATCAATGCACTCTTTTGGAGGGAGTTTTCCTTCATCTTTATAGCGAAATTTTAGATTGATTTTCGCCGGATTCTTCACTGCGTCTGCAAAATGATTAAGGTATTTTTCTTTTGATGATGGATGAGTTTTTAGGTAATAAAATAGTAAGCCCGCGCTTAATATATCCAAAACCACAATTGCTAACCAGAGGTTAAGGCTAGCATTAAAAAAGTATAAGAAAATAATATGGGCGAAGAGTAATAAAGTGATTGGGAAAAGAGCTAATTTAGACGATTCCATAATACTTATTTGTTATTAATTACGTACTAAAGGTATAGCTTAGAATTTTAAATATTTCGAAAAAAAACGCCTGCAATCTGCAGGCGTTATAATTTATTTAATTGTAGAAACTATTATTTACGTTTCATTGAATCAAAAAATTCATCGTTTGTTTTGCTCATTGCTAATTTATCGATTAAAAATTCCATCGCGTCAATTTCAGGCATGTCATGAACAATTTTACGCAAAATCCACATTTTTTGGATTTCATCTGGTTTTGTCAATAATTCTTCACGACGAGTACCAGAACGGTTGAAATCAATAGCAGGGAATACGCGTTTTTCTGCAATTTTTCGATTAAGATGCAATTCCATGTTACCGGTACCTTTAAATTCTTCATAGATAACTTCATCCATTTTAGAACCTGTATCGATAAGTGCCGTTGCGATAATTGTTAAGCTTCCGCCTTCTTCAACATTACGTGCTGCACCAAAAAAACGCTTTGGTTTGTGAAGTGCATTGGCATCAACACCACCAGTTAATACTTTACCTGATGATGGGATCACTGTGTTGTAAGCACGTGCTAAACGAGTAATAGAATCAAGTAAAATGATAACGTCTTTTTTATGCTCAACAAGACGCTTCGCTTTTTCAATTACCATTTCGGCAACTTGAACGTGGCGGCTGGCTGGTTCATCAAACGTAGAGGCGATAACTTCACCTTTTACAAGACGCTGCATTTCAGTTACTTCTTCTGGACGTTCATCAATGAGTAATACCATTAATTCACATTCAGGGTGGTTGTGAGTAATTGATTGAGCAATGTTCTGTAATAACATGGTTTTACCCGCTTTTGGCGGAGCAACAATCAAACCACGTTGACCTTTACCTATTGGTGAAGCTAAATCGAGTACGCGAGCTGTAATATCTTCGGTGCTACCGTTACCACGCTCCATACGTAAACGTTCGTTTGCGTGTAGTGGGGTAAGATTTTCAAAGAGGATTTTATTACGAGAGCTTTCAGGACGGTCAAAATTTACTTCATTTACCTTAAGTAAAGCAAAATAACGTTCACCTTCTTTTGGTGGACGAATTAAGCCCGAAATTGAGTCGCCGGTACGTAAGCTAAAGCGACGGATTTGACTTGGAGAAACATAAATATCATCAGGGCCAGCAAGGTAAGATGCCTCTGATGAACGTAAAAAGCCAAAACCATCTTGAAGAATTTCTAAAACACCCAAACCAAAAATATTCTCTCCACTTTTAGAGTGAGCTTTTAAAATGGCAAAAATGATGTCTTGTTTTCTTAAACGGGCTACGTTTTCAAGTCCCATGGACTCGGCTAGCTGTACAAGCTCACTAATCGGCTTGTGTTTTAATTCGCTTAAATGCATATTGGTGGGTTCTTCACTGTTTTATAGTGCTCAAACGTTGGTTTGAGTTGCGGTGTTTTGAAATTAACTAAGGGATCTATCTTTGGCTTAATAAACTAGCAGCTATTTATTTAATCGTCCAGCAATGATTAAAAATTAAAGAGTAAAAAAAGGGCAAAGCCCTTTTTTTTAGATGTTATTTTCTAAAAATTCAATTAGTTGAGTTTTAGATAATGCACCAACTTTAGTTGCAGCAACTTGGCCATCTTTAAATAACAATAATGTTGGGATGCCACGAATACCAAATTTTGGTGGTGTTGCAGAGTTTTGGTCGATGTTTAGCTTACCAACAACAACGCGATCAGCATATTCACTTGCAACGTCATCTAAAATAGGGGCGATCATTTTACAAGGACCACACCACTCAGCCCAAAAGTCAACAAGCACTGGTTTGTCAGCTTTTAATACGTCAGTTTCGAAACTATCATCGGTTAATTGGATTATTTTGTCGCTCATTGAGCACTCCATCATGTGTTAGCAAATTTATTTAATGTGTATTTAAACACTCTTGTTTCTTATTGCAAGCTTAAGCGTTATGCTTTATCGCTATGAATAATACACATCTATCAGAAAAAAAGTTTGCGGACTTTAATATTGCACCAGAAGTTATCGCTGGTCTGAATGCTCATGGCTTTGAATTTTGTACTCCAATTCAAGCTCAATGCTTACCCTATGCAATTGAAAAACGTGATATTGCGGGTCAAGCGCAAACAGGCACCGGTAAGACACTCGCATTTTTAACTGCGACTTGTCACCACCTATTGCAAAGTAGTAAAGGCCAAGGCAAACACCCAAGAGCCCTGATCATGGCTCCCACTCGGGAGTTAGCTGTTCAGATCCACAAAGATGCTAAAATATTAGCGCCGCACTGTAATCTTAACTTAGGTTTAGTATATGGTGGCGAAGAATATGAAAAACAACTAGCGCAACTTGAAAAAGGTGTAGATATTTTAATTGGCACGACTGGTCGGCTAATTGACTTGTATAAACAAGGTGCTTACAGCTTAAACGAAATTGAAGTTGTGGTCTTAGATGAAGCAGATCGCATGTTCGATTTAGGCTTTATTAAAGATATCCGTTATTTATTTAGACGTATGCCTGATGCGACACAAAGGTTAAATTTATTATTTTCAGCTACGTTATCTTACCGAGTTCAAGAATTGGCTTTTGAGCACATGACTAATCCTATTCATGTCCAAGTTGAGCCAAGTCAAAAAACTGGTAAACGAATTGTCGAAGAGTTATTCCATCCAGCTCAAGTAGATAAAATTCCGCTTTTATTGACCATTATTGAAGAAGAATGGCCAGAAAAAGCAATCGTATTTTCAAACACTAAACATATGTGTGAAACCGTTTATGCTTGGTTAAAAGCGGCCGATCATCGTGTAGGATTGTTAACTGGTGATGTAAATCAGAAAAAACGTATTTCAATTTTAGAACAATTCACAGCTGGAAATTTAGACTTTTTAGTTGCAACCGATGTTGCTGCACGAGGCCTTCATATCCCAGAAGTGAGCCATGTATTTAATTTTGATTTACCAGATGATTGTGAAGATTATGTGCATCGCATTGGTCGTACAGGTCGTGCTGGCGCATCAGGTAAAGCAATTAGCTTTGCGTGTGAGCAGTATGCTTATAATTTACAACCAATAGAAGAATATGTAGAACATGTCATTCCTTTATCTCATTATGATAAAACTGCATTGTTAGATGATATTCCGGCACCACGGATCCAAAAAAGACGTAGTCCACAAGGCTCGCAAAATTCACGTTCAGGTGGAAATCGCTCCAATAACGCTCGTCCAAGAGCGCGATAGTACAGAGGTAAGAATGACCGGTGCTCAATATCTTCAGCATCAAAATGTGTATGCTGTGATTGATTTAGGTTCAAATAGTTTTCACATGCTGATAGCCAAATCAGTGGCCGGAAGTTTACAAACAATCGGGCGGCTTAAACGTAAAGTACGTTTAGCTGCTGGATTAGATAGCGATAATGTTTTAAACCTTGCTGCGATGCAGCGCGGTTGGGAGTGTTTATCGCTTTTTGCCGAGCGATTGCAAGATATTCCGGCAGAGAATATCACCATTGTAGCTACAGCCACTTTGCGACTAGCCAGTAATGCTCATCAGTTTATTGAACAAGCTGAAAGAATCCTCAATCATAAAATTAATATTATTAGTGGTGAAACTGAAGCTAAAACTATCTATAAAGGTGTTGCGTATACCTCTGCAGCAATTGGTAAGCAATTAGTCATTGATATAGGTGGTGCCAGTACCGAAGTTGTCATTGGTGATGGATTTACCCCGCTTCATTATAAAAGCCTTGATATGGGCTGTGTTACTTACCTAGAGCGTTATTTTCCTGATGGTCATCTTACTCATAAAAACTTTGATGCGGCAATTAAAGCAGCACACCAAGTTATTTCCGTAATTACCCAGGAATTTAAGCAAGCGGGTTGGTTAAGTGTCTCGGGTGCATCGGGCACAGTGCAAGCCATTCAAGAAATTATGATTGCACAGCGCCAAGATGATTTACTCACGCTCGATAAACTTAATGCAATTAAACACCAAGCTGTCTTATATAAAAATATTCACAAATTAGAATTGCCAGGGTTGCTCGAAGAGCGTCGACTCGTTTTCGCTTCTGGTTTGGCGATTTTAATTGCTCTTTTTGAAGCCCTTGAAATTGATACCATGGGTTTAGCCGGTGGTGCTCTTCGAGAGGGAGTGCTTTATAGCATGATCCCCGAGTTGCAAAATCAAAATATCAGGCAAAGAACACTTGATAGTTTTATTGAGCGTTATCATGTTGATCAAGTGCAAGGCTTACGAGTGGCTGAATTGGCTAAAACATTTGCTATGCAACTTGAAGGGCAGTGGCATTTAGCTGCTCATGATGGCGAAGCGCTGTTGTATGCTGCAGCTCAATTGCATGAAGTAGGCTTGTTAATTGAGTATAAGCAATATCAAAAACACACAGGTTATATTGTTAAAAACACCGACATGCCAGGTTATAGCCAAACACAACATAAAATGTTGGTGCAATTGGTTAAGCAGCACCGAGCAGACATTGAATTGAAGCACCTTTGTAATTTTGGTATATGCGACGAATTCATTAGTCGGCTCTTAAGGGTCTTGAGACTGGCTTTTATCCTCACCATGCGAAGAAAGAATGATGTACTTCCTGCTATTAGTGTCTTTGCCGAAGGTGAAGTACTTACCATAGAGCTACCTAACAAATGGCTTGAGCAGCATCCTTTAATGCAAACAGAATTAGAGCAAGAGGTGCAGTATCAGAAAAAAGCCGGTTGGGAATTGCGAATTCAAACAAGTATAAGCCAGTAAAAATCAAATAAAACGTTTGAAAAGGTTTCTTTTTAAGCGTTTTGCTTTAAAAGTCAGCAGAAAGTCACTTTTTTACAATTACTTCGCCTGCATATTTTTAGTAAGGTCTTATCTAAAAGGTTCAAAGAGTTAAGTTATCCACAGGTTTTTGTGAATAAGGTGAGGGTAAGGTGGTGTTAAGTCTGTATGACTAACTAAGTGAAATAAATCGTAAATTTATTTAAAATAACGCTTGCCAAAAAAGTTCGCCGCCCTATAATGCGACCCCACTGACACGGCAGCACACCGCGCTTAGCGGGGTATGAGGGTTGAGTCAGAGAGTTAAGTAAAACTTAGTTTGTTTCGAAAGAATTTAAAATTAAGTGTTGACTTGAAAAGTGAAACGTTTATTATAGCGCTCCACTTCGCAGTAAGCTCTTAGAGTTGGCGCTGCAACGTTCTTTAACAATTTAAGCAATCATCTGTGTGGGCACTCGTACAGGTTGAGTTCTAACAGCTTAGTTCGAAACTTCGGTTTTGAATGAGGCAAAAAATTTAGAGTCTCAATAATGAATGAGTGGCTATACAGTCAATTTGATTTCACTTTCTCTTTTTATTAAGGGTTGTGGAAACAAAAATCAGAATTCATTGAGCAGTCGAAAGACTAAAAACTTTTAATTGAAGAGTTTGATCATGGCTCAGATTGAACGCTGGCGGCAGGCCTAACACATGCAAGTCGAGCGGTAGCACAGAGAAACTTGTTTCTTGGGTGACGAGCGGCGGACGGGTGAGTAATGCTTGGGAACATGCCTTTAGGTGGGGGACAACAGTTGGAAACGACTGCTAATACCGCATGATGTCTACGGACCAAAGTGGGGGACCTTCGGGCCTCACGCCTAAAGATTGGCCCAAGTGGGATTAGCTAGTTGGTGAGGTAATGGCTCACCAAGGCAACGATCTCTAGCTGGTTTGAGAGGATGATCAGCCACACTGGAACTGAGACACGGTCCAGACTCCTACGGGAGGCAGCAGTGGGGAATATTGCACAATGGGCGAAAGCCTGATGCAGCCATGCCGCGTGTGTGAAGAAGGCCTTCGGGTTGTAAAGCACTTTCAGTCAGGAGGAAAGGTTACGTTTTAATAGAACGTAGCTGTGACGTTACTGACAGAAGAAGCACCGGCTAACTCCGTGCCAGCAGCCGCGGTAATACGGAGGGTGCGAGCGTTAATCGGAATTACTGGGCGTAAAGCGTACGCAGGCGGTTGATTAAGCGAGATGTGAAAGCCCCGGGCTCAACCTGGGAACTGCATTTCGAACTGGTCAACTAGAGTGTGATAGAGGGTGGTAGAATTTCAGGTGTAGCGGTGAAATGCGTAGAGATCTGAAGGAATACCGATGGCGAAGGCAGCCACCTGGGTCAACACTGACGCTCATGTACGAAAGCGTGGGGAGCAAACAGGATTAGATACCCTGGTAGTCCACGCCGTAAACGATGTCTACTAGAAGCTGGGGTCCTCGGACAACTTTTTCAAAGCTAACGCATTAAGTAGACCGCCTGGGGAGTACGGCCGCAAGGTTAAAACTCAAATGAATTGACGGGGGCCCGCACAAGCGGTGGAGCATGTGGTTTAATTCGATGCAACGCGAAGAACCTTACCTACACTTGACATCCAGAGAAATCGCTAGAGATAGCTTTGTGCCTTCGGGAACTCTGAGACAGGTGCTGCATGGCTGTCGTCAGCTCGTGTTGTGAGATGTTGGGTTAAGTCCCGCAACGAGCGCAACCCCTATCCTTAGTTGCCAGCGAGTAATGTCGGGAACTCTAAGGAGACTGCCGGTGATAAACCGGAGGAAGGTGGGGACGACGTCAAGTCATCATGGCCCTTACGTGTAGGGCTACACACGTGCTACAATGGCGAGTACAGAGGGCAGCAAGCTAGCGATAGTGAGCGAATCCCTTAAAGCTCGTCGTAGTCCGGATTGGAGTCTGCAACTCGACTCCATGAAGTCGGAATCGCTAGTAATCGCAAATCAGAATGTTGCGGTGAATACGTTCCCGGGCCTTGTACACACCGCCCGTCACACCATGGGAGTGGGTTGCACCAGAAGTAGCTAGCTTAACCTTCGGGAGGGCGGTTACCACGGTGTGATTCATGACTGGGGTGAAGTCGTAACAAGGTAGCCCTAGGGGAACCTGGGGCTGGATCACCTCCTTATCACGATTTAGAACTGATTTGTTCGTAGTGTCCACACAGATGATTGTTAGTTAAATGGCTTAGGCTGTTTAATTAATATTGCTCTTTAAAAATTTGGAAAGCTGATAGAAAAAATTCTTTGAATCGAAAGATTTGAAAGAGTTTTCAAAAGTAAAATTATGCCATTTGCATCGAAAGATGTGATTGGTGTCTACTTTAGTATTCAATATTTAACTTCTGGCGAAGTTTAAATCAGTCCTTTATGTATAACTCAAACTATTTTGGGTTGTATGGTTAAGTGACTAAGCGTACACGGTGGATGCCTTGGCAGTTGGAGGCGATGAAGGACGTATTAACTTGCGATAAGCCTAGTCAAGCTAGTAAAAGGCGCTTGAGACTAGGATTTCCGAATGGGGAAACCCAGTGAGTTTACTCACTATCATATAGTGAATACATAGCTATATGAGGCGAACGCGGAGAACTGAAACATCTAAGTACCCGTAGGAAAAGAAATCAACCGAGATTCCGGAAGTAGCGGCGAGCGAAACCGGAGCAGCCCTTAAGTTTATTTGTGATTAGTGGAATGTTCTGGAAAGGACAGCGGCACAGGGTGATAGCCCCGTACACGAAAATCTATAGTAAGTGAAATCGAGTAGGTCGGGACACGTGTTATCTTGACTGAATATGGGGGGACCATCCTCCAAGGCTAAATACTCCCAACTGACCGATAGTGAACCAGTACCGTGAGGGAAAGGCGAAAAGAACCCCTGTGAGGGGAGTGAAATAGAACCTGAAACCGTGTACGTACAAGCAGTAGGAGCACCTTCGTGGTGTGACTGCGTACCTTTTGTATAATGGGTCAGCGACTTATATTTTGTAGCGAGGTTAACCAATTAGGGGAGCCGTAGGGAAACCGAGTCTTAACTGGGCGTATAGTTGCAAGGTATAGACCCGAAACCCGGTGATCTAGCCATGGGCAGGTTGAAGGTTGAGTAACATCAACTGGAGGACCGAACCCACTAACGTTGAAAAGTTAGGGGATGACTTGTGGCTAGGAGTGAAAGGCTAATCAAACCGGGAGATAGCTGGTTCTCCCCGAAATCTATTTAGGTAGAGCCTCGGACGAATACTTACGGGGGTAGAGCACTGTTAAGGCTAGGGGGTCATCCCGACTTACCAACCCTTTGCAAACTCCGAATACCGTAAAGTACTATCCGGGAGACACACGGCGGGTGCTAACGTCCGTCGTGAAGAGGGAAACAACCCAGAGCGCCATCTAAGGTCCCAAAGTGTATGTTAAGTGGGAAACGATGTGGAAAGGCCCAGACAGCCAGGAGGTTGGCTTAGAAGCAGCCATCCTTTAAAGAAAGCGTAATAGCTCACTGGTCGAGTCGGTCTGCGCGGAAGATGTAACGGGGCTAAACATACCACCGAAGATGCGCCTGCGTACTTTGTATGCGGGGTAGGGGAGCGTTCTGTAAGCCGTTGAAGGTGATTCGAGAGGGTTGCTGGAGGTATCAGAAGTGCGAATGCTGACATAAGTAACGATAATGGGAGTGAAAAACTCCCACGCCGGAAGACCAAGGGTTCCTATCCCATGTTAATCAGGGTAGGGTGAGTCGACCCCTAAGGCGAGGCGGAAACGCGTAGTCGATGGGAAACGGGTTAATATTCCCGTACTCGGCATGAATGCGATGGGGAGACGGAGCAGGCTAGGCAGGCATGGCGTTGGTTGTCCATGTGAAAGTAAGTAGGTTGGAGACTTAGGTAAATCCGGGTTTCCTTAAGACTGAGATACGAGACGAGCTACTACGGTAGTGAAGTTGTTGATGCCATACTTCCAGGAAAATCCTCTAAGCTTCAGTTCATGAAGAATCGTACCCCAAACCGACACAGGTGGTCAGGTAGAGAATACTAAGGCGCTTGAGAGAACTCGGGTGAAGGAACTAGGCAAAATAGTACCGTAACTTCGGGAGAAGGTACGCTGCTGATGGTGAAGGGACTTGCTCCCGGAGCTATTGGCAGTCACAGTAACCAGGTGGCTGGAACTGTTTATTAAAAACACAGCACTGTGCAAAATCGCAAGATGACGTATACGGTGTGACGCCTGCCCGGTGCCGGAAGGTTAATTGATGGGGTTAGCGGCAACGCGAAGCTCTTGATCGAAGCCCCGGTAAACGGCGGCCGTAACTATAACGGTCCTAAGGTAGCGAAATTCCTTGTCGGGTAAGTTCCGACCTGCACGAATGGCGTAATCATGGCCACGCTGTCTCCACCCGAGACTCAGTGAAATTGAAATCGCAGTGAAGATGCTGTGTACCCGCGGCTAGACGGAAAGACCCCGTGAACCTTTACTATAGCTTGGCACTGAACATTGAACCTACATGTGTAGGATAGGTGGGAGACTTTGAAGCAGGAACGCTAGTTCTTGTGGAGTCGTCCTTGAAATACCACCCTTGTAGTTTTGATGTTCTAACGTAGGTCCCTAATCGGGATTGCGGACAGTGCCTGGTGGGTAGTTTGACTGGGGCGGTCTCCTCCTAAAGAGTAACGGAGGAGCACGAAGGTTTGCTAAGTACGGTCGGACATCGTACGGTTAGTGTAATGGTAGAAGCAAGCTTAACTGCGAGACGGACAAGTCGAGCAGGTACGAAAGTAGGTCATAGTGATCCGGTGGTTCTGAATGGAAGGGCCATCGCTCAACGGATAAAAGGTACTCCGGGGATAACAGGCTGATACCGCCCAAGAGTTCATATCGACGGCGGTGTTTGGCACCTCGATGTCGGCTCATCACATCCTGGGGCTGAAGTCGGTCCCAAGGGTATGGCTGTTCGCCATTTAAAGTGGTACGCGAGCTGGGTTTAGAACGTCGTGAGACAGTTCGGTCCCTATCTGCCGTGGGCGTTTGAGAATTGAGAGGGGTTGCTCCTAGTACGAGAGGACCGGAGTGAACGAACCGCTGGTGTTCGGGTTGTCATGCCAATGGCACTGCCCGGTAGCTACGTTCGGAATCGATAAGCGCTGAAAGCATCTAAGCGCGAAGCGAGCCTCGAGATGAGTTCTCACTAGAGCTATAAGCTCTCTGAAGGGCCGTTGGAGACTACAACGTTGATAGGTTGGGTGTGGAAGCGCTGTGAGGCGTTAAGCTAACCAATACTAATTACCCGTGAGGCTTAACCATACAACGCCAAAGTGGTTTGTATGAAGCACTGAAGAACAAGCAAGAAGTTAAATAGCACTGAAGTAGACGAATTTGAATATCAGCCTTCCGAATTTTAGTTAATTGCCAAGGCGATTAACGAACCAGATTTGCTTGGTGACAATAGCGTTTTGGACCCACCTGATCCCATTCCGAACTCAGTAGTGAAACGAAACAGCGCCGATGGTAGTGTGGGGTTACCCATGTGAGAGTAGGACATCGCCAGGCTCCCAATTTAAAGAAAGCCTCTGAGAAATCAGAGGCTTTTTTGCTTTTAGAATAAAAATATTTTTGTTCAAAACGCAGGTTGTATCTCTTCATAATCCTCATCTTTTTATACCTCTATCCTTAGTTATTAATTGTTTTGCTTTTAAAAATAATCAATTGAATCTACTGCTAATTAGTTATATCGTTCCTAATTGATTACCTTGTTTTACATCGTGTTATCGGTTTAAGGGTGAATATGCCGCTTCTGTCTTCAGTTTTTTTATTTTTAACTTTACTGCTTTTTCAACTCTTCCCGAATAATGTTTTTGCTGCACAACAGGTTTATTTTGACCATTTCACCGTCGACCAAGGCATTTCACAAAATAGTGTTACTTGTACTATTGAAGATGAGCAGGGTTTTATTTGGTTAGGAACCCAAAATGGCTTAAATAAAATTGATGGTTACGATACGAAAAAATACAAAGCTAATAATAATTTAGGTTCAATAAAGGGTAATTGGATTACCGCATGCCAGCGAGATGGTTTGGGGAAACTTTGGTTTGCAACAGCGAGCTCAGGTTTAAATGTTTATGATCCTTCCACAGGTCTTTTTTCGCAGTTTGATACCCGTTCAACGCAGAGCAAGCTAAGCGATAACAATCTTTTATCCTTGTTAGTCGATGGTAATAACCTCTGGATTGGCACTGCGCAAGGTGGGCTGAATCGTTTAAATATAATGACTAATCAGCTTGATGTGTATTCACATCAGTCAATCTCAGTATTGGATATTCGGGCTCTATATAAGGATAGTGAAGATGTGCTTTGGTTAGGCACGGCGCAAGGGCTTTTTTATCTTGATTTGGCAGCAAACCAACTTATCGCTTTCCACCCCAAGCACGATACTACTTCTTTTCAGCAATTGGCAGTTTGGTCGATTGTTGAAGATAATCAAAATACACTGTGGGTAACGGGGCGCGGTGGTCTATTTAAAATTGACCCTACCAGAACTGAGATCACTGAGCTCACCATGCCAACTAAGGCCAATAATTGGGGAACTAGTCTCGTAGTTGCTAATAATGATGTTAGCTTAGGTACTTATGGCTCAGGTGTTGTGATGTATTCATTAAAGGGGCTGCAGAATTATACCCATAATCCTCTAGAGGCTAATAGCCTATCGAACGATTACGTATTATCGCTATATCAAGATTCTTTGCACAATACTTGGATTGGTACTGATGGTGGAGGGGTAAATCGTTTTATTCCTGGGCGGCTATTATACAATCATCAAAAACACCAAGCAGAGCTTGCTGATTCTTTAAGTCATAGTTTTGTACGCGCTATTACGAAGGATGTTGATGGTAATTTATGGATTGCCACACGTGAGGGGGTAAATAAACGAAAGTTAGGGCAAGCTAGCTTTAAGCGTTATCTGCATAATGAAGAGGCACACCATAGCCTTCCGACGAATAATGTTTTTGCGTTATTTGCATCACCGCAGCAAGAGTTATGGCTTGGTACTTATGGTGCTGGACTGGCTAAGTACAATCCAATAAAAGACAATTTTATACAATATCAATATGACTCTACTCGGGCTGACAGTTTAATTTCAAATCGTATTTATGCCATTACAGGAGCAGACGAACAGCGTTTATGGTTGGGCAGTAATGCAGGTTTAAGTTTATTTAACCCTGATAGCAATTCGAGTATACATTTTAAGCATGATGATACTGTTTCCGATAGCTTGAGTGATAATTTGGTTTTTTCTTTACTAGTTGACCGCCAAAAACAGCTTTGGGTTGGGACCCGAACAGGTCTTAATTTACTAAAGCCAGAAGCTAGTGGTTTTATCCATTTTACCGAAGGCGATAAGCAACTTACCGCGAATATGGTCACTGCATTGCACCAAGATGCAGAAGGATTTATTTGGATAGGCACCATGCATGGTTTAAATCGTTTGAATCCATTAACCCATGAGATTATTCAATTTACCGAGCAACAAGGTCTTATTGATGAAAACATCTTTGCTATTGAAGAAGATGATCTTGGATTTATCTGGATCAGTTCGAATAATGGTTTGATGCGCTTAAATAAAACTAGTTTGAAAATAAGCCACATCAAAGTTGAGGCTGGCTTGCAAGATCGCTCTTTTATTTTAGGTTCGTCGTATCAAGATAACCAAGGCAGGTTGTATTTTGGGGGAGTAAATGGTTTTAATGAATTTAACCCCGCAGCAGTAACAACAATAGCAAAACCACCTGAGAGTACGATCAGTAAATTGTTGTTATTAAATGAAGAGGTAGAAGTACAAAATAATATAACTACCGATAGTTTTAATTTAACCAAGCAAATAAACGAACTGCATAAAATTGAGCTGGATCATCGCTATAATTTATTTTCACTAGAGTTCACCTCAGCTCAGTCATTACAACCTCAGCCTCTTGAGTATGCATATCAATTGGTAGGGTTTGACTCCGACTGGGTGCTTACCAAAGAGCAAAAACGTTTTGCCACTTATACTAATTTATCGTCAGGTGAGTACCACTTTTTATTAAAATCTCGATTTTTAGAGGGAGCTTGGGGGCCGCAAAAACAGCTGAAGATAATTATTCACCCAGCACCTTGGCATTCTTGGTGGGCATATTGTTTGTATGCTTTAACTATGGTGAGCGTGGTTTTATATGTTATTTGGCTGATTTATAAGCGTAAAATTGTTGAGCAAGAAAAGCGCCATAGCATGAAACTCATTGCAGCAAAAGACACCTTATTGGCTACTATTTCGCATGAGTTTAAAACACCGCTTACGCTGATTTTAGGTCCGCTCGCGGGATTGATAGCAAAGACGGACAAAGCAGCCGATCGCGAAAAGCTAATCGCTATGGCGCGCAATGCAGAACGACTTTTAGCTTTGGTAAACAATGTTCTACAGCATAAATCAATACATAATCCTGATAGTGCACCAGATAATATTGATTTATACGCTTTATTGCATACTCAAATTGAAGGGTTTTGCGTACTTGCTGAGCAACACCAGATTTCGTTAGTGCTTAGCAATGATAGCCATGCTAATTGTGTCGTCAGTTTTCAAGCCAATGCGGCCGACCAATTAGTCGCCAACCTTTTGCATAATGCCATTAAGTTTACCCCAGCTGGCGGACAGGTCACTGTATTACTAATAAAAAGTGACGAAAACTGCTTCCTCAGTATCACCGATACCGGTATTGGTATTGACGCAGATGAGTTGCAACAGATTTTTACACAAGGAAAACGGGGACGGTTAACTCAGGAATTAGAAGGTTCTGGTTTAGGGCTTTCAATCGTGAAGGACATTGTCACTCGGCACGGTGGTGAAATAACCGTCACTAGCATTCCCATGCAAGGGAGTACTTTCACGGTGACGTTACCTTTAGCTGCCGAGCAAACAAGTACGTTTGTAACGACTCTGAATAATTTCCAAAATGATGATTTACAGAAGTCTGCGCCAGAACGAAAATATAAAATTTTACTGGTTGAGGATAATAGTGAACTTAGAAACTATCTTCAGTCCATTTTACAGCCTTATTATCATTGTTTTATCGCGGCCAATGGTGAAGTTGGTTTGGCTCAGGTAAAAGCCATTTCTCCTGATTTAGTGATCAGTGATGTCATGATGCCGATTATGTCTGGTTTTGAATTGTTAGCACAATTACGAAATGAGCTAGAAACATGTCACATTCCTGTACTGATTTTATCGGCCTATCATAGCCCTGAAATGCGAATGCAAGGGTTTGATCTACTCGCTGATGAATACTTAGCAAAACCGTTTCAAGAGCAAGAATTACTCGCTAGAATTTCAAGCTTATTAAGCATTCGTGATCTGATCAAGCGAAGCAACTTGCGACTATCTATCGATGAAAGCCAACGCCATCAAGGAAAAAAAATTAACGGGCATTTTTCAGAACGAGATACTCAGTTTATACAGCAGCTAAATAGTCTTTTAGAAAATAAATATTGTGATGTTGCGTTGTCATTAGAAGCCCTTGCTAATCATCTACATTTAACTGAAAGAACCTTACAAAATAAAACCAAAGCGTTATTTGATATGCCTCCGATGGATTATGTTCGGGAATTTCGTCTTGAAAAAGCTAAAATATTTTTACGACAAACGGACCGTTCTATTGGCGAGATTGCGGAATTAAGTGGATTTAATTCGCAAAGTTATTTTGCTCGCTGCTTTAAAGCTGCGACAGGAGTCTCACCTAAACAATATCGTGCACAGCAGTCCGAAAATCCATTAAATTAGGGACTTTTCGCTATAGTACAAAAACTTTTCGTTTCTGTACTACTTATAACTTATTGTTCCTTATAGATTATTCTTATTGTATAGGCTGAAGTTATTGACAGAAGCCTAATAGCATTTGAATGATAAAAAGGAATATTTGTGCAAATACGTCACTTTCGCCCGCTAGTATTAGCGTCAGTTATTACGAGCTTAGTTGCTTGCCAAAGCACCTCAACCCAAGTTACTTCAAACACCAATACACCTAATGTGAACCAAGTTCAGCAAGAACAATATAATGGTGCTAAGGCGCGGATTGCGGTTGCACGATTTACGGATGAGTCGAACAATCATCACTGGTGGTCAAAAGAAATTGGTAATGGTATGTCAGATCAGCTCACCACGGCGTTGGTGGGGACAAATCGTTTTATCGTATTGGAACGTCAGGCTTTGGATGCCGTATTATCTGAGCAAGATTTAGTTACTGCGGGCCGCGTAAGTGCCAACTCTGGTGCGGCCTTTGGTGAAATCGAAGGTGCTGAAATTGTCATTGTTGCATCAGTAACTGAGTTTGATGATGACGCATCGGGTGCCCGCATTGGTGGCATGGGTTTTATTGGTGATATGGTGCAGTCAGTTTCTGCTGGTCTATCTAATACCCATATGGCGATTGATTTACGATTAATTGATACTCGGACCTCTCGCATCTTAGCTGCCACTACCGTTGAGGGGGGGAGTAAAGATTTTGATATAGCGGCAGCGGCCACTAATTTTGGTAGCTCAATTTTAGGTGGTAACTTAAGCGCTTGGTCTAATACCCCCAAAGAAAAAGCGCTTAGAGAGATCATTCAAAAAGCCGTTGAGTTTACTCTCACTAAGATCCCAGATGTTTATTATCGATATAACCCCGACAACAGTTTAGCAGCAGGTGCCAGCGTCCCTAAACCTATCGCTAAAAAGCAGGTCCAACAGCCAAGTACTTTAAGTGATAATGAAGTAAGTAGCCGGGGTAAAAAAGGAGTTACTTCACTTGACTCAGTCACCGTTTCTATTGCGCAAGCGCAACTCAATTGCCTTGGCTACATTAACGATCAAGAAGCTGCAGGAAAGTACACACCTAATACCGTTGCCGCTATTAAACGATTTCAACAAGAATCTGGTTTAACGGTTAATGGTAAAGTGGATGAAGCAACCAATAAAGCGTTAGCCGATACTGGATGTATGAATAACTCGGTGCAAAATGGCATTAGTATGATAGCCAACGCGTTTGCCGGAGTAGCTGTAAGTGCCGGAGATGACGACGATTTTTTAGAAGTTGCGATGTGGACCGATGAGAAACGTGGTCGTTTAAGTGTTGCACAGCAGCCAAGTAGCTCAGGTATGACAGAAATTGAAGTGATTGCGCGTCATCAAGAGTCCGGAACAGCATTAAATCAAGCGGTAGGGGCTATTTTCAAAGTGAATGCAAACGGTGACCTTGAAGATAAGCCCGATTATTTAAAAGCCCAAATTGCAGAGCCAGTCAATAGTGGCCGCTATTACTTAAAATTCGCAGCACTTGATAAATTTTACGCCAGTGGCGAAGTGGTATTACAGCGAGGCGTAAAGAATGTGGTGAGCGTTGAGTTAGAGTAGCAACTCAATTTAATTTACCCATACCCATATTAACAGCTTGTGCCAGATAATTGCTGGCATAAGCGTTATGGTTTTATCAGTTTATATTCTTGGCAGCTACTATTTATACAAAGTGTTTGAGGGGGAAGTAAATGCTGACATGTAGCAAGTGCTTGATTCTGCTTGTTGTAAATTTGTTCGAAGCTGGTTATTTCAGATGCTAAGTGCTCGGCATGCTCAGTGGATGTATTTTTACTCGAAAATATAAGATATTCACTGGCACCCCCACACGCCTTCTCACCTATTGCTAGCACTCTACATTGATAGCTGGCATCGCAACTTTTGTCTTGTGTAATTTCAGAGAGTTTTTGCTCAGCTTGGCTCATGGTTCGTATTTGATTGTCGGATGACTCAGGGGCGGTCAAGCTACAGGCTGAAAGAGTAAGTAAATAACCAAGACACACGACTAATCTTTTCTTCATTGGATCCTCATCTTTTCGGTGGGTACCAAACACTGCAAAATAAATAAAATGGTAATTAATTAAGGTATGGCAAATTTGGTAACAAGCCAAGGTTACAATATCATATTATTTGTCAGAGTGTTAGGCTGAAAGAACTTGGATGAAATACTTGATTTTAAGTCGTAATAATCTTTATATCTTACTTTTGAGCAACGCTAGCTTTTAGATGAATTTTAGCCTCAAGCTCAAACTAGCTTAAGGCTAAAGTTGAACATTTATTTTAAAATACCAGCCATTGAATCTTTATATCGGCGTGATAAGTTAAGCGATTTACCATTCCGTAGGGTGACTAAGTAATCTCCGTTATCGGTCGGTTTTAACTCACTGATAAACTGTTTTTTTACAATTGCAGAACGATGAATCCGAACAAAACCAAAGCTACTTAGCTTGTTTTCCATCGCTGTTAGTGTTTCTCGATGTAGAAGAGGGCGGTCTTCATTACATAAGTGCAATTCAACATAGTTACCAGCACCACCAATCCATAAAATGTCATCTGCTTCGACAATACGAATTCGGCCTGTATCTTTAACTATAATCGGTTCTTGTTTTGCACGGTTGTTCGTTTGCATTTGTTTTAAAAGATGTTCTATTTGTTGTAAGGGCGATAAATCAACGGCACCCAGACGAGCGGCTAATTTTGATGTGCATTTAGCAAAGCGCTCTTCAGTAATGGGGCAAATTAAGAAATCAACCATGTTAAGTTCAAAAGCATCGGCGGCAAAGTCAGGGTTATCAGCAAAGCATACGACATGAGTGAAGTTAGGAAGGCGGCATAAGTTACCTGCTTCATCAGCATTGTTTATCAATTGGCTACTGATAAAAAGCACATCTGCTTGCATAGACTCGCATATGTCTCTGGCTTCTTGACTATCAAATGCCAGTGCGAGCGCTTCAAATCTTGGATGTTCCTTTAATAACTCAATAATATGACGGCGAATTGGTTCAGCACTTGCTGCGATCACGACACTGAATTTACGCATGAAATAGTTCCTTTACTGTGACCAAAAATTGCAGGCCCAAAATATACCGAATAAGGGAATAAGATAAACTAAAAAACATGTCATTTAAGTAAACGATTGTAACAAAATAAGAGTAAACAAAAGAGTTGTAACTATTTGTTTTTAATTGAATGTTAATGGTTTTGTGTCTTTGTATTTTTCTTGAACTAAAATCCCATAAAAACACCCGCCTAGACTCTAATTCCATCCTTTTATGTATTGTTGATAGAAAAAAAATTAACTCCGAGATTAGGTTGTTCTCATGGCAATTGTTAAAAATAATAATCTAGGGAAAATAAATGTTTAATTTTAAACAGTCAGCGTTACATCTAGCTGTAGGCTCAATACTTTTATCATGCTTGGTGTTTAACGTTAATGCTGCTGAAGAAGGTATTGAGGCTGTTGAGCGTATTGAGGTCACAGGTTCACGTATTAAACGATCTGATTTAGAAGCAGCCCCTGTTACAGTCATTACGGCCGATGATATGAAGCTGTAAGGATTCGATAGTGTTGCCGATGTTTTGCGTAATACTTCATTTAATACGCTAGATTCTTATCGTGAGCAGTCAGGGAGTAGTTTTGGTGGTACAGCTTTAGTTAATTTACGTGGTATCGGTGAAGATAAAACTGCTGTTTTAATTAATGGTCGACGTGTACCAGGTACTGGTTGTGGTTATATTTTTAGTGATGTTTCTTATAATACGATGGACATGGAGCGATTATCAACATTTGTTGATGCCCGCAGACAGCTTAGTGATGACCATGAAATTTATTTTGAAAGTCGAATCTCGAAAGTTGAATCTTCAGGACGCTTTGCCCCAGCTATCGGAGGATTTGGGGTTGCTGCTGATGCACCGATTAACCCTGTAGGTGAAGAATTCTTATTATATCATCGCTTTGTTGCGCATGGACCTAGAAATGATACTAGTGACGCAGTAGAGATAGATGCTGTGCTTGGCTTTAATGGTGCTTTCTCCGGTACTGATATTGAGTATGATCTTAGCTTCCGTAAATACAAGTATGATGCTAATAGCCGAGGCGAAAACTATGTACTTAAATCAAACATTGAAGCGCTGGTTAAAAGTGGTGCGTATAATTATATAGATCCTCTTTCTCAGGAGCCTGGCCATTTGGCTGCTATAGCACAGAGTAATGCTACTGTATCACGAGATTTAGCAAATGATACTAGCTCATTTCTTTTTGCACTTAATGGCGGAACAGGTATTGAATTAGGCTTTGGTGCAGCTGATATATTATGGTCAGCAGGGATAGAGTACTCCGAAGAAGAGTATCAAGATATTTACGATGCATTCCGTGCAGCGCAAAATGTACTTGGCTCCGCCGGTAACTCGGCAAGTGGAGACCGAAAACGAAAAGCTTTATTTGGTGAGTTATTAGTTCCAGTCTTAGATGGCTGGGATATTAATATGGCTGTTCGTTATGATGACTACAATGATTTTGGTTCTGAAGTTTCACCTTCAATTTCAACTTCTTTTGTGGCCACTGAATGGTTGAAATTAAGAGCGTCTTATGGTCAAGGTTTTAAAGCGCCTAACTTGACTAATTTATATGCTAAGCCACAACAAAGCTTTGAAGGTGTTGTTGATACAACGCGATGCAGAGCTCAAGGCATTGCCGATAAAGATTGTCCATCAGGTCAGCAAGAAACTTACAATGCTGGTAATAAAGATTTAAAAGCCGAAACATCAGAATCTTACAATGTCGGTATTATTCTTGAGCCTGTTGATAACTTCTTAATTACAGCTGATTATTATAGTGTTGAATTAGAGAATGTTGTGACACAGCTTGAATTCCGGGATGTGTTTGAACTTGAACAACAGAATAATCTACCTGCAGGCGTGGTAGTTAATCGAGGACCTACAGTGGATGGCGTTCCTGGTTCAATTACGCGCTGTATAGCTAAAAGCTATCCTGACTGTGGTTTGATTAATCCTTCAGCCAATTTAGCGACACGCAAAGTAGAAGGCTTAGACTTTAAAGTTCAATACTTATTAGAAACAAGTATTGGTGATTTTAGACCTGATCTCCAGTGGTCACATATTAAAACTTATGAAGAAGAGATTGCAGGTGTGCTATTTGAGCAGCCAGGAAAACAAGGATATCCAGCAAATAGAGCTAATTTCAACTTCCTCTATGAAGCGGGTAACTTCAAAGTAAACTATGCATACCAGTGGATTGATGAAACTGAATCAGATACTGGTGGAAAATTTGAAGCATGGGATATTCACTCAATTAATATGATCTATACAGCTATTGATGGTTTAGATTTGACATTTGGGGTACGAAATCTTACTGACGAAGATCCTTCAATTGATACTGTAGGTGGATGGCAAGCTGAACAGGCATCGGTTTCACGTGCGTTGTATTCATTAGATGGTCGTGTTTATACATTAGGAATTAAATATTCATTTTAATTTATAAAGTTAAATATTTTTAAATAGAGCCCTGAAGGCTCTATTTTTTTATCCATAATGTTTCAGGTGAGTTATACAACTCATAGTGAGCGCTACTCATAGATTAAATCTGGCGGTTGGTCACACTGAGGATGTAAATGAAAACTTGTACTGATATGTTTATCCTAAATCGAATCTTATTTTTAATATTCGTTTTTTCTTTGGACCAAGTGAGGGACTTATCCCCCCTCACTTTTCCCTCTTCAAGCAAAGTAAAGTTCGAATTTAAACAAACCCACCTTAACCTATTCCAATAATTATTTTTATAATATCTGTTGCATTTATCACCAGTGTCATTATAATACGCAGGCTTTCATTAATATCAGTCTCTGAATTAATTGAAAGGAACTATGTAGCTTGGATTTCAAGCTAATAAACAGGAGCTCCGATTTGGAGTTCAACGGTAAGAAATAATTAAATAACCGACTTCTAAATCTATTTAGTAAGTTTCGGGTGTTTTTTTATGCTCTTTTTAAAATGCTCTTTATTTTTTGAGGTTTAAATAGAATGTCAAATCAACGCATTCGTATTCGCCTAAAAGCTTTTGACCATCGTTTGATTGACCAATCAACGTTGGAAATTGTGGAAACTGCGAAACGCACTGGTGCTCAGGTACGTGGTCCAATCCCATTACCTACACGTTTCGAGCGTTTTACTGTACTTACATCACCGCACGTAAACAAAGATGCGCGTGATCAGTATGAGATCCGCACCCATAAACGTCTGATCGACATCGTAGAACCAACTGACAAGACTGTAGACGCTCTAATGCGCCTAGACCTTGCTGCTGGTGTTGATGTTCAGATCAGCCTGGGTTAATCGTAAGATTAGAGAGGTTTTAGGAAAATGGCATTAGGTCTAGTCGGTCGTAAAGTGGGCATGACTCGTATCTTCACTGAAGATGGCGTATCTATCCCAGTAACCGTAATCGAAGCAACTCCTAACCGCATTGCACAAATCAAAACTGATGCAAATGATGGTTATAACGCGCTTCAAGTTACCGCAGGCACTAAAAAAGCAAGCCGCGTAAACAAAGCTCAAGCGGGTCACTTCGCTAAAGCTGGCGTTGAAGCGGGTCGCGGTCTGTGGGAATTCCGTCTATCTGGCGACGAAGGCAGCTTCGAAGTTGGTAGCGAAATCACAGTAGAATTATTCAATGACGTAACTAAAGTTGACGTTACTGGTACTTCTAAAGGTAAAGGCTTCCAAGGTGGTGTTAAGCGCTGGAATTTCAGAACGCAAGATGCTACTCACGGTAATTCACTTTCTCACCGTGCTCCAGGTTCAATTGGTCAAAACCAATCACCTGGTAAAGTATTTAAAGGTAAGAAAATGGCTGGTCACATGGGTGCTGAGCGTGTTACGACTCAAAACCTTGAAGTTGTTCGTGTTGACGTAGAACGTAACTTGTTACTTGTTAAAGGTGCAGTTCCTGGTTCTATCAACGGCGACGTGATCGTTAAACCTGCTGTTAAAGCTTAAGTCGGAGATTAGTGATGGAATTAACATTGAAAGACGCGTCAGGCGCTCTTGAAGTTTCCGAAGCTACTTTTGGACGTGAGTTTAACGAAGCTCTAGTACACCAAGTAGTAGTTGCTTTTGCAGCTGGTGCTCGTCAAGGTACTCGTGCTCAGAAGACACGTTCTGAAGTAAGCGGTGGCGGTAAAAAGCCGTGGAATCAAAAAGGTACTGGCCGTGCACGTGCTGGTACAATCCGTAGCCCAATTTGGCGCTCGGGTGGTGTGACGTTTGCAGCTAAGCCGCAAGATCACAGCCAAAAAGTAAATCGTAAAATGTATCGCGGTGCGATCAAAAGCATCTTGTCTGAACTAGTTCGTCAAGATCGTTTAGTTGTTGTTGAGAGCTTTGGTATCGAAGCGCCTAAAACAAAGCAACTTGTAGCTAAGTTGAAAGAGCTTGAGCTTAAAGACGTACTAATCGTAACGGAAGAAGTTGATGAGAACTTATTCTTATCTTCTCGTAACCTTTATAAGGTTGACGTACGTGACGTAGCTGGCATTGATCCAGTAAGTCTAATTGCATTCGATAAGGTTCTTATTACTGCTGCTGCAGTTAAGCAACTTGAGGAGTCGTTAGCATGATCCGTGAAGAACGTTTATTAAAGGTTATTCTAGCACCACACATTTCTGAGAAAAGCACTAACAATGCTGAAACGACAAATACGATCGTTTTCAAAGTTGTTAAAGATGCAACTAAAGCTGAAATTCAAGCTGCAGTAGCAAAGCTTTTTGAAGTTGAAGTAACAGGTGTGCGCACTCTGAACGTTAAGGGTAAAACTAAACGTACTGGTGCTCGTTTCGGTCGTCGTTCAGACTGGAAAAAAGCCTACGTTACTCTTAAAGAAGGCAGCGAGCTAGACTTTGTCGGCGGCGCCGAGTAATTAAGGGGAGTTAGAATTATGGCACTTCAAAAGTGTAAACCTACTTCTGCGGGTCGTCGTCACGTAGTTAAAGTGGTTAACCAAGATTTACATAAAGGTAAGCCATTTGCACCACTACTAGAGAAAAACTCTAAATCAGGTGGTCGCAATAACAACGGTCGTATCACGGTTCGTCACATCGGTGGTGGTCATAAGCATCATTATCGTTTAGTAGACTTTAAACGTAACAAAGATGGTATTCCAGCTGTTGTTGAGCGTTTAGAATATGATCCAAACCGTACAGCGAACATCGCACTTGTATTATATGCAGACGGTGAGCGTCGTTACATCATTGCACCAAAAGGCTTAAAAGCTGGTGATCAAATCCAGTCTGGTGTTGATTCACCAATCAAAGCTGGTAATACGATGCCAATGCGTAACATGCCTATCGGTGCTACGGTTCATAACGTAGAGTTAAAACCTGGTAAAGGTGCTCAAATTGCACGTTCAGCAGGTTCTTACGTACAGATCCTTGCTCGTGAAGGTCAATACGTAACATTACGTCTTCGTTCAGGCGAAGTACGTAAAGTTGAGTCTGATTGCCGCGCGACACTTGGTGAAGTGGGTAATGCAGAACATATGCTTCGTTCGCTAGGTAAAGCTGGTGCTAATCGCTGGCGTGGTATCCGTCCGACAGTTCGTGGTGTTGCCATGAACCCGGTAGATCACCCACACGGTGGTGGTGAAGGTCGTACATCTGGTGGTCGTCATCCTGTGTCTCCATGGGGTAAACCGACTAAGGGTGCTAAGACTCGTAAGAACAAGCGTACTGATAAATTTATAGTACGTCGTCGTACTAAGTAATATTGAGGAATAGCCATGCCACGCTCTCTCAAGAAGGGTCCTTTTATAGACCTACACTTGCTGAAGAAGGTAGAGAAAGCTTTGGAAAGCGGTGACAAGAAGCCAATTAAAACTTGGAGCCGTCGTTCAATGATCATCCCTACAATGATCGGATTGACCATTGCTGTCCATAATGGTCGTCAACACGTACCTGTGTTCGTAAGTGACGAAATGATCGGTCATAAACTAGGTGAATTTGCACCTACTCGCACTTATCGCGGCCATGCTGCAGATAAGAAAGCGAAGAAACGATAAGGAGTTGATAAATGCAAGCATTAGCTAAACATAAATTCGCCTCCGGTTCGGCGCAAAAAGCGCGTTTAGTTGCTGATCAAGTCCGTGGACTTCCAGTAGACAAAGCGCTACAAATCCTAGCTTTCAGCCCTAAAAAAGCGGCTGTATTAGTTAAGAAAGTGCTAGAGTCAGCTATCGCAAACGCGGAGCACAACGAAGGTGCCGACATTGATGAGCTACGTGTAGCTACGATTTTTGTGGATGAAGGTCCATCAATGAAACGTATTCTACCACGTGCTAAAGGACGCGCTGATCGCATCCTTAAGCGTACAAGTCACATCACTGTAGTGGTTTCTGATAACTAGGAGTTTAACATGGGACAAAAAGTTCATCCTACTGGTATTCGCCTAGGTATTTCTAAACCTTGGGTGTCTACTTGGTACGCGAATACTAAAGATTTTCCTGAAATGCTTTTTGGTGATCACAAAGTACGTACATTCCTTACTAAGGAATTGAAAGCGGCTTCTGTGTCTAAAATCATCATCGAGCGTCCAGCTAAATCAATCCGAGTAACAATTCACACGGCTCGCCCTGGTATTGTTATCGGTAAAAAAGGCGAAGACGTAGAGAAATTACGTCTTGTAGTATCTAAAATTGCAGGTGTACCGGCTCAGATCAACATTTCTGAAATCCGTAAACCAGAATTAGATGCAAAATTAGTTGCTGACAGCATCGCATCTCAGCTTGAGCGTCGCGTTATGTTCCGTCGCGCTATGAAGCGTGCGGTTCAAAATGCAATGCGCATTGGCGCTAAAGGTATCAAAGTTGAAGTTAGCGGTCGTCTAGGCGGCGCTGAAATCGCACGTTCTGAATGGTATCGTGAAGGTCGTGTACCTTTACATACTCTTCGTGCAGATATTGATTATTCAACTTCTGAAGCTTTAACCACTTATGGCATCATCGGTGTAAAAGTTTGGATCTTCAAAGGCGAAGTGATCGGTGGTTTACCACTGAAACAACAAGAGCAAGAGAAGCCGGCCAAACCACGTGCACCGAAGAAAGCCAAAAAAAGTGCTAAGTAGAGGTAGCGAGTAATGTTACAGCCAAAACGTACAAAATTCCGTAAAATGCACAAAGGCCGCAACCGTGGTCTAGCGCAAAACGGTAACAAAGTAAGCTTCGGTAGTTTCGGTTTGAAAGCTACTGGTCGTGGTCGTATGACTGCTCGTCAAATTGAAGCAGCTCGTCGTGCTATGACACGTCACGTTAAGCGCCAAGGTAAAATTTGGATCCGTGTTTTTCCTGATAAACCAATCACAGAAAAACCGCTTGAAGTTCGTATGGGTAAAGGTAAGGGTAGCGTTGAGTACTGGGTTGCTGAAATTCAGCCAGGCCGTGTACTTTATGAAATGGAAGGTGTTTCTGAGCAAATCGCTCGTGAAGCATTCGACCTTGCTTCTCGTAAATTACCATTCAAGACAACTTTCGTAACTCGGACGGTGATGTAATGAAAGCTAGTGAACTTAAAGACAAAAATGTTGAAGAGTTAAATACTGAACTTTTAGCTTTACTTCGTGAGCAATTCAACTTGCGCATGCAGTCAAGCACTGGTCAATTAGCTCAAACTCATTTGCTAAGAACAGTACGTCGCGATATCGCGCGTGTTAAAACAGTTATTAACCAGAAGGCAGGTCAATAATGAGCGATACAATTCGTACTCTTCAAGGCCGTGTAATCAGTGACAAGATGGAGAAATCTTTCGTTGTTGCTATTGAACGTCAAGTGAAGCACCCAATCTATGGTAAATTCATCAAACGTACAACTAAGTTACACGTACATGACGAAGCAAACGTAGCTAAAACTGGTGACGTGGTTACAATCCGCGAATGTGCACCAATTTCTAAGACAAAATCTTGGACTTTAGTTAGCGTTGTTGAAACAGCTAAAGGTTAATTTTTAAATTAACGTTTAACTGAAAAAGTCCTGCCATCTGGCAGGGCTTTTTAATAGCTAAAATATGGAACTAAACCAATACTTTCATACTCATAAAGTAACTAAATGAGAAGGAATTGGTGTGTTTAAAGGAAATTATAGTTCATGGATTATCTCAATAGGACTCCATGTTGTTCTCATAATTGTAATCGCAAAGCAGTCACTTCCTGCTCCAAATTCAGATGCTGTAACGATTATGAAAGCTTATGTAATTGTTAATCTTGCTTCTTTGCCCGCTATCACACCCTCACCACTTACAATCGCTACACAAGAAGTTAATTCCAAGACCAAGCATACGGTTAAAAAAGATCAAGCATTAATAAACAGCTCAGCAAAAGATAACCAATTGAGCGAGGTCAAGCAAAGCGACAATCAATCAAAGCATTCAGAACAGTTAGCAGTAGCAAAGCCAAGTGAGGCATCATTAAAAAAAGAACCTGCGCTTGTGGCATCGCCAGCGGTAGCATTTGAAAACAAGAAAGCTGGTTTTAAAAAGCTAAATCCTTATGCACTTTTACCAAAAAAATCAGCCGGAAACGTTTCAAATCAAGATATTGTGATGTTTGAACATGTAAAGCAACAAGCAGTTGAAGAAATAACAAGCAATGATCGAATTACGGTGCCAAAAGAGCATTTGAATGATGAAAGAGCAGAAATTATTTCTACTAGCGGTGGCGGGACAAAACGGGTAGAAAAGTGGAGAGGGAAGTGTTATGACATTGACTTGACAAGTGTATTTGGTCAAGCGGGTATGCCTCAGGGAGGGCCTAGGCTCTGCCCTGGTGAGAAGTCAGACAATCAAGTTCTTTTTGAGAAAAGTATGAACAAATGGAGTCGATTTAACCAAAGGAAATAGGTTTTCTGCCAGTGCCATTACTGGGTGCTTTTGGCTGATTATTTTTTTGATTTTGTGCTTGTTTGTTATTTTTAGCCTTTGTTGGCTGTTTGCTTTTTGTTGGTTTATTAGCTGCTTGTTGAGGCTCGCTTATCTGCTCTTCTTCTCTTGGGCTTGCAACAGAACGCTCAGCAGGAATAATGCCTTCAGCTAGAGTTATTTCAAATAGCTCACCATCAAACTGTAAAATATCGCCGCCATAAATTTTTTTACGTTTTTGAACACAGACTTCGTCATTGAGACTAATAAAGCCATTGGTGATAAGCATTTTTGCCTGGCCACCACCTTCAACTAGATCCAATATTTTAAGGAGTTTACACAGCTCAATTGGCTCTTCTTCTAGTTCGATGATGATATTTGCAGTGGACATTAGGTGCTCATTTGTAAGGTTGGTATCAAAAGTAGTGCTAATTATACCTGAGTTAAAAATAACTTACGCACAAATGCTTGGTTTTCTTTTTCTCGCGAGTGATTGTCATTAAGCGATCACTTTAAGGGCGTAAAGTGCACCGTCTTAGATCTTGATTGCACTGAGTTAGTTCAAGTTATCAATTGTTACATTTGTGTACCTTTACATGCTAAGGCAAAAGGCGTAAAAATATGGTCAAGCATGTATAAAAATAAAATTTAATAGTTGGAATGAAGTTTGCTTTGTTGAGTTTAGGCTTAAGTATTCAAATGCAGAATCAACCAATCATTATCACTAAATATTGCGAATAAGGAGTGAATTATGGGGATCCGACTTTCACTTAAAAAAGAGTTGATGGGTAATGCCCAAGGTCAAGTTACCGCCGAAGATATCCGACAAGGATTATCATTAGCCATGAAAGTTGAACCTGCTCTGAGTCGAATTAACTTTGAGTTGATGTCACGTTTTAACGACAATCATGCCAAATTACAGTATCAGCAAACCCCTTGTGAGCCAGAGCTCATTGCACAAAAGCATCGTTTATTTAATGAGTTGATGTATTCAAAAGAGCACATGCAATCTTGGGTGCAAAATAATGGTGGCGATATTTCACTATAATTTTTATAAATTACTAATAAAAAGGAGCTTAGCTCCTTTTTTGCTTTTTCAAGTAGCTATTTTGGTATTTTTAACTTAGATTACACCTGTAATCTAAGTTTGGAGCCTTCAATGAAATTGCAATTATTGCTTGTAGCTACTTTATTATTAACTGCCTGCCAACAACGACCTCATATTTATATCACTAATCAAGGCTATAGCGATGAGCAGGTTAACCGATTGCTCGATAGTATTAATAAACTTGATGCTGATATCACAGTGACTGATTTAAGCGTACCTGAGGAGTTTTCAGATACTGCAATTTTAATGCATCCCGTGTCGCACGATCCTGTATTACTGGCTCAAATTGAACGCGCTTTGCTAGAAGCTCAATTTACTATGCCGGATTATTACCCTTTTGCTAAAGGTTTACACTTTTATAATCAATCGAGTGTTGGTGTGTATTTGCGTAATCCCGCGTTAACAAATTATTATAAAATGCCACGTTATCTTCGAACACAATACTGTAACTGGGCCGATGCAACGGCCGCTTTTTTGCCAAATGGTCAATTTGTATTTGAGTACGAATTAATAAACCAAAGCAAAAAAAGCGATAAGAACAAAGAAGATGACTTTGACTTGCAAAAGCTTGAAGGTGAGTGGTCGTTTGCAAATAATGGGCAATTACAACTTAAAAGTGAGCTGCAAACAATACAGCGTTATTTATTGAGTCACGCTGAGCGCGACACTTTTTTTGGTATGCGACCTGCTGATATTTTTACTCCTCAGTTACAAAGTGATAAGTTATTTTTAAATTGTGAATTAGTAATTATTTATGGTGAATAAAAGAGGAGTATTAATGTTATCTAAGCATGTATTTATCGCTAAAAAGTACGTAACAAAATTAATATCGCGCGTTATGATTTGTATGAGCCTTGGTTTGGTATCGTATGTGCAAGGAGTCGAAATGCCACAATTGAGCGAAGAAGAACAAGTAACAGTGCAAATTGTTGATTTGCAACTACAGGCTTATAACAATCAGAATATTACCGCTTTTGCAGCCACATATCATGATGATGTTGAAATTCATGCCTTTCCCGGCGGATTGCAATATCAGGGTAAAGACGAGTTAATTAAGCATTATGGTAAAAAGTTTGCCGAATTAAAATGCCTTAATGCCAGTTCGTTAACGCGTATGGTGCAAGGGCGATTTTTAGTTGATCATGAACTTGCACAGTCTTGCAGTAAAAAAGCTGGAGAAGTAGACCAAAGCATTAAAGTCATTGCAGCTTATGAAATTGTTGATGGCCTAATTAAACGCGTAACGTTTATGCGTTAATTCGCCCTGTTAGCTATGAAAATATTTGCCGATAAATTAATGGCTTAGGTAGTAAACTTAATTCAACACGCATTAGTAAAAAGGCTTCACTAGGAAGCCTTTTTGATATGGCGCAATGTTAGTTTTTAGTCGCTTTGTAGCTTAACTTAACATCAGCATATGGTAAGAAACCACGAGTACGGACAAACCATTTACCTTCAGCAGGTGCATCAAAGTGGCAGCTTTCATTGGTACCCCAAACATACGGGCGGCAATCATATTTGAAAAAGCCTGGTTGCTGACCTTGGCGTACATATAAATCTGCTTCGCCTCGACCGCCACTGATACTAATGGTTAAGTTGTCAAAACCTGCAGGTAAGTCAATTTGATAGTTATTCCACCAAAACCAACCCGTTAAACCAGTAATTTCACCTTCAAAAACTGTTGGTTCAGCTTTAGTTTTAACTTCAATGATGATTGGATCATGGTCAGATGCTCTATAAGCATTGCTGGCATATAAACTCGTTTTTTGCTGTTCAGTTTTATATTCAAGGTTGTAGTCAAGAATGATAGGTTCATCAGCATTGATATGCCAATCTGTAATACCAGTCACTTTTTCAGCCATAGTGCTACTTGCAAGCGCATGATCTAAGCTACCCATTAAGCCTTGGTAAATATATGAGTAATCATAGGTATTACCATGTATGGCTTTTTTAAGGTTAATAAAGCCGTTTGCTTCATAAGTTGTGATAGGGTCTTCCATGGCGTAGGCATTCATATCACCTAAAATAACCACGTCACTATCAGCTACATTGGTGGGTGTTGTTGCAATCCATTGTGTTAATTGGTTTACCGCATTAACACGGGTGGCATTCCAACAGCCTTGGCCATCACCTGAGTCCACATCGCCATCAGTTGCTTTGCTACAACTTCCTTTTGAACGTAAATGGGCAACAACAACTGAAAAAACTTCATCATGTGATAAATCTTTGAAGCTTTGCATCATAGGTGGGCGATTGCCATAATCAAACGGTTCAGCAGTAGTAAATGCCGCTTGGCCAACTTGTTCAACCCGATTCGTGCGATATATCATTGCAGACATAATTTGGTCAGTGCCGACTTGCTCAGCATTAAAATCAACAAAAGCAAATTGATTTTCACCTGCTACGGCATTAAGGCCATTTACTAAATCTTGCACTGCGCTTTGGGGACCAAAGCCGTCATTTTCCATTTCCATCAAGCCAATCACATCGGCATCAAGTGCTAAAATCGCGGTGATTATTTTGTCGCGTTGGCGCTCGAACTCAGCAAGTGAATCTGCACCTCGGCTAGTTGGGAAACCTGCACCTTGGCCATCACCATTAAAATAATTGAGTACGTTAAAGCTCGCGATCCGTAAATCACCTACTTCTGGTAAATCAATGATTTCAGGGCGTGGATTGCTAGCAACAAAAGTAGGCGTCACAGTAGGTTGAATGCGGTATTGGCTAAAGCTATACGATAAAATCCCCGCTAAACCTGTAACCTGATCACCGGCACGAAGTGAGTTGTAGGCATCAAGTGCAGGGCTTGGGTAGGCAATAGGGTCGCTGTTTTGCACATTTGATGCATCATCAAGCGTGATTACTTTTAATAGATTTGCCGCTTGAACTGCTTTTGCTGCATCACCTGGAGTGGCAATTTGAGTTGATTGATACAAGCGCTCAGTGGCCAGTTTTAATTCACCAAAGCGACCAAGGCCATAATTATCAGCCACAAACAATGGCTGATTTAAAGCAACACTCATACCTTCAAATGCTTCGAGGTCAGTAAGTGAATTTACCGGTAGTGAGATTTGTGTTGCAGCAGGTACTTCGGCTGTACCACAAAGAGCTAAAGCCGTGACGGTATTTAATTGGGTCTCGTTATACGTTTCTTTGACGGTCGCGCGAATACGAACAAGGTCGCCTACATTAACGTCATCTGCGGTATAAGCTACAAAAATCCCTTCTGATGTCAGTGGGTCAAGGTCGGTATTATTTACTGTTTCTTGAATGAAAAAGCCTTTAAGCTGATCAGCACCTTGAAAATCAGCAGTGACTACTGCTTCCACTTCAACCACTTGGCCTACTAATGGACTGTCGTTTCCTGCGCCTTGAATGGCATGAATACGGCTCACATCATTACCACATGTGAGAGGTTCAACTGGGTCTACTGGATCTGTGCCGCCATTGCCGCCCGCATGTTGTCCTAAACCTGAGAAATCATCTTTAGCAAAATTTTCCCATTCGGCATCAATAACAAACTCAGTACTTGCATCAGGACGGCCTGAGCTGATTGAATCTTTACGACGTAGCGAGCGATCACTACTTGCAACACCATTATTATTCCAGTTTGAACCAGGGTCGAAACCTATTTGGCCAAAACTATCGACTATTACACCTGCTTTTTCGAGCGTAATGGCATCATCACCATTAAACCAGCTGCCACCCTCGGTCATATTCGCCAGTGCTAATAACTCAGATACACCGCTTGAGTGAGCGATCACAAAAGTACCTTTTGCTGCAATGTCACCCGATAACGTAATGGTGCGGCCAGCTGTGGTTGCACCATTAAAAAAATATTTTAGCTGGTAATCAGCCAAGCTAATTGCGCTGTCACCTGAGTTGTATAACTCAATAGCTTTGTTATTACTGCTACCTTCGACATATTCAGAGATGAATATTTCAGCATGAAGTGGAGCCACAGTAGCTGCAATAAAAGCAGCAAGCGGTGCCAGTTTTAGTTTTGACATTATTATTTTCCTGTTGTTAGACAACATATGTTGATTGCGTGAAAGAAAGCCCCATAAATGGAAAGCCAGTGTAAAAACCCTAAGTTACATTTTCATTACAATTTGCGCAATATGAGGAACAATTAAATTAGTAAGATTACCGAAGTTAAAATTCAGGATGTTTTATTCTTATTTGTCGAATAGAGAGCAAATATTATCTTATATATAGGAGTGATTGTTTTGTTTTTAGATGGATTGTTATTAAATAAAAGAGCGGGTGAACCCGCTCACACAGCATTTAACCTGAAATATTTTTTGTGATTACAATACTTAATCGTTTACATAACCTAGCCAGATTTGCTCGGTCAAGTTGTAGCTCAAGCGCTGCGGCGCTCATTTTACCTTGGTGTTTATGTAGGGCTGTGATTATCATTTTTCGTTGAAAAGTAAGTGTTGCATCCTTGAGTGAGCAGTTTGGAGTACCCTCAATGTTTAATAAGTCAGCGGGCTGTTTTTGCAACAATACAGCTTTAGTATCTTGCAATAATGTATCTAAACAATCTTGCTGTTCAAGGGTCACTAAATAGTTGCTTTGGTTGCGAGCTTTGGCGCGCAAAGTTGCTCGGTTAATTAAATGCTCTAGCTCGCGCACATTACCGGGCCAGTTATAGTGGGTTAATTGTAGTTGCAGTCCTGCACTCATTTTTAATTGGGTTAAGCCAAATTTGCGACGGGCTTGTTCTAAAAAAAAGCCAATTAACAAATGGACGTCACCTTCGCGATTGCGCAGCGCAGGAACTTCAATGGGGTAGGCACTTAAACGATGGAATAAGTCGGCCCGAAAACGGCCTTCAGCCACCTCCGTTTTAAGGTCGCGATTAGTGGCAGCAACAACTCGCACATCAATTAGTTGTACTTGGTCTTGGCCAACAGGCTGGATTTCATTATTTTGCAGCACTCTTAATAATTTACTTTGTGCAATTAATGGCAGCTCGCCTATTTCATCAAGGAAGATTGTGCCACCGTGCGCTAGGGCAAATTTACCTGCTCGATTGTTTAGTGCACCGGTAAATGCGCCCTTTACATGGCCAAACAATTCACTTTCGATCAGTGTTTCTGGTAATGCGGCACAGTTAACATAAACCAAAGGTTGGTGATTGCGTAGCGACGATTGATGCAGCGTTCGCGCGACTAGCTCTTTACCCACACCTGTTTCACCATAAACTAGAATCGTTAAATCTGATCCCGCCGCGATCTGAATATTATTTTTTAAATTCTGCACCGCCGGGCTTTGTCCGATGATTTCACCGCCATCTTTTTGCCACGCCTCTTGAGTGAGTTCGGCGACCACCTCTTGGTTGTGTTTCGCCAACAGTTCGAGTTGCTCAAGATTCATAGCGGTATTAAGCGTTGCCGCAGCCATTGCAGCAATAATATCGAGGGTGCGCTCATTGATATTGCTAAAAACATGGGGTGCCAAGCTATCGAGGGTGAGTACCCCTATCAGCTTATTTTGAGCAATTAAGGGGAATCCCATGCATGAGTGCATGGGTAAGTCGTCGTCGCGATCAAGTAACAACCCATCATAAGGATCAGGCAGTGGGCTGTTGTGTTCAAAGCGCACAATACGCTCGGCTTGCGTGATAATGGCAAATCTTGGATGTTCATTTATTACAAAGCGACGGCCTAATGTATCCCGACTAAGCCCTTGCATCGCAACCGGTTTTAAATGATTGCCCTGTAAAATTAACAAGGCTATAGCATCGCAGAGGATTGTTTTACGAATGGTATCGAGCAATCGTTCAAAGCGATCTTGGTTATTTAAGCTTTTAGTTAAATCGAGCGCTAATTCAACCAGTGCACTATTGGAAATGGTCATTATCTGATCCAAACGATTTTTTTATAGTGTAGCTTAGTTTTGAGTCAAAAAGACACGTTGTTAATTTAATGACTTAATAAAAAATGAGTCATTAAGACTCTTTTTATTTTTGTTTAAATTTAAGCATCTGATTTTTAACGGTTAAATTGTTGGCATTCTGATTGCTATAGCAGGGCATAGACTCAGAACAATTTAAGGTTTTAATAATGGTGTTTATAGAAGGGCACACCGCACCGAGCGAAGCGCAACTTAGGCGTTGGCTCACCATTGCCAACTGGAGCATGGTATTAAATCTCTGCTTGTTTGGTATTTGTTTATTCATGAGTTACGCCATTGCAGACTATCTCAGTTTGTACCTGCAAATTGCAGCACATTTAGCGACTATTATTTTTGCTGGTGTTTTTAAGCTTGCGTATGTATTGCGTTGCTTTGCTTTATATAACCTAGGTAGCACGGCGTTTTAAAATGAATAAATTAATAATGCCAAGTGGGCAAGTAGCGAGCAGCCCAGAGGATAGCAAGAGATCGCCAAGCCGCTTATTTTTATCTCACTCGCTACTGAGTATGGCTTTTAGACCGCTCTTTTTACTAGCCAGTATTGTGAGTGTGTGTGTTTTACTTATGTGGCTTGGGTTGTTAAGTGGGGCTTTACTAACTGTTGGGCCAAATTTAACGGCTGTAGTGTGGCATAGCCATGAAATGGTGTATGGGTTTGCTGCAACGGTAGCGGTGGGATTTTTATTGACCGCAGTGCAAACTTGGACCAAGCGCTCAACCTTACCTCCTGCTGCTATGTTGTGTTTAATTGCACTTTGGTTGAGTGTGCGAGTTTCATTTTGGCTGCTCGAAAAAGAGCTTGGCTGGTTTATTTTACTGTTGCAAGGTAGCTGGTGGTTATTGGTGCTTTATCACTTAGCTAAACCTATTTGGCAAAGCCGTAATCGTCGTAATTACGTGTTTGTTGTGCTGCTAAGTATGATGATGCTGCTTAATTTAGCTGTGTTGTACAGTGATTTAATTGCTCAAAATGCTCAGTTAGCACTTCATCTTGTTAGAACCAATATTCTGCTCTTTACACTATTGATAGGCTTGCTCGGTGGGCGAGTTATTCCATTTTTTACGCAATCGGGCTTAGCTCGTATTGGTATGATATTGACGCCTCGACTGACGCCAAAAATACTCGAAGTCACTTTGTTATTAAGTTCATTACTTGGTGTTTTGGGGTTTTTTGTCAGTTATTTTATCGAACTCTATTTTAGCCCTGGTTATTTAATGCTGGGGTCTGGCTGTTTGCATTTGATGCGAATGACTTACTGGCATTCTTTTCAGAGCATAAAAGTGGCCTTGTTATGGTCGTTGCATCTGTCGTATTTCATCTTAGCGTTGGGCCTAATCTTACTTGGTTTAAGCTACTTTTTACCTGCACTTAATTTTAGTAATGCATTACACATTATCACTATTGGCGCGGTTGGTTTGATGATCCTCACCATGATGAGCCGTGTTTCATTAGGTCATACCGGTCGTGCCCTTGTGGTATCTCGTTTCATGGTTTTAGCATTTGCTTGTTTGATTTTGGCTACTTTCGCTCGTTTTACTTTGGTTTTGCTGCAGCTTTATTGGTGGGCTTGGAGTGTGAGTGCTGCGCTTTGGATTGTGGCATTTCTACTCTTTATAAAAGTGTATTTACCTATTTTATTTGCGCCTCGTCATAGTTGATGGGGCTTAGTTGTGTTTAATTTTTGAGGAAAACTATGTTAAACGACATGCAGTTACAATTGATTAAAAGCACTTTAGGTGTGCTTGAAAGTGCAGGGCCAAAATTAACCGCTCATTTTTATCAGCGATTGTTTCATCATCACCCAGAGTTACAGCATATTTTTAATATGAGTAACCAAAAGTCTGGCCGCCAGCAAGTTGCACTCTTTGAAGCCATTGCCGCTTATGCCAAAAATATTGAAAATGTCGCGGTATTAGTGAATGCCGTTGAACGAATAGCTCAAAAGCATACATCAATGAATATTCAAGCGGCACATTATGCCGTAGTGGGCATGCATTTGCTGGCAACTCTCGAAGAGCTGGCGCCAGAGGTGTTTAATACAGAAGTGTTAGCTGCGTGGGCGGCAGCTTATCAAATATTGGCAGATATTTTTATTGCTCGCGAAGCACAATTATACCAAGAGCGTGCCGATGCAAACGGTGGCTGGCAAGCTACGCGACAATTTGTTGTGGCTGAAAAAATCGTTGAATCTGAACTAGTAACAAGTTTTGTTTTCACAGCCAAAGATGAGCGAGCTGTATTAGCTTATTTGCCAGGCCAATACATTGGCCTACAAGTGCGGCCAACGCACAGTGAGTACAATGAAATTCGCCAATATTCACTTTCACAAGCGAGTAATGGCAAAAATTATCGTATTTCGGTTAAGCGTGAACAAAGCCCGTTTGTTGGTGTGGTTTCAAATTATTTGCATGATGAAGTCAACCTAGGCGACGAAGTGAGTTTATATCCGCCTGCGGGGGATTTTTATTGGCAAGACCGTGCATCTCCTGTGGTATTAATTTCAGCAGGAGTCGGGATTACCCCTATGTTTGCCATGCTCGAAACATTAGCCAAGCAAGGTTATGGTTATGAAGTCAGTTTTTTACACGCTTGTGAAAATCAAGCGCAGCATAGTTTTGCCAGCCAAAGTGAGGCGTTGTGTCAGCGGCTAAATGCTCAGCGGTTCACTTGGTATCGCGAAGGTGTCACGCAGCTCCCCATTTTTAGTGGGCAGATGGAGTTAGCGCCATTAGCTAGTAATTTACCATTACATGATGGGCACTTTTATTTGTGTGGTCCAATTGGATTTATGCAAGCTATCTTCAGGCAATTGATTGCGCTTGGCGTTGTAGCTGAGCAAATTCATTACGAGGTTTTTGGACCCCACCAAGGAATGTAAACTAGCTTTCACTCGATTGCTTACTGAGCTTTGCGGCTCAGTAACTACTGGCCGATAAGTTTCTTTTTAATTTATACGAATGCATTTTTGCTTAATTAATTGGAATTAGCTGCAATAAATAAAGATAAAGAAGTTGCGATAATTGCAATAGAAGCTGATTTAGGTCAAAGGCTTTGTGGTGGTATTGACTAAGCTTAGCAATATAGCCAACTACTGAGCTTGTAAATGAAAACTGCACCATTAATCCGTAATTTAAAAATCATCATGTTTTGTGGTATTGGTTTGATTTTGTTGGGACATTATTTGCTAACGGGTTTGGCAATTAATGAAACTATGGGGGTAAAAGGCATTATCATTATTGCGGCGTGTATCGCATTAGGACTAATTATGTCTTTGCCGACCAAAATTTATCTAACAATTTTGCTGATGCAAAATGAGCAAGCGCAGCATAAATAAATACTGCGCTTGTTACTTTTAGTTTTTAAAACTATCTTGCCCCAATTGTACTGACTCATAACGTTTGCCTGAGAGCTTAATCAGCCAAATGCTATCAGCAACATTACGACTAAAATAGACTGTTTGACCATTTGGGATGTTAGGCATAAACGAGGTAATGGATTCCCACTTGCCATCGACTTTATCTTTCAGTTTCATCGCCGCATTATAATGGGCGCCGTCAGGTGTGGTTAGCACTTCAAGTGCGGTTAACCTTTCGGTGCTGCCCATTTCTATTAAGGCTGTTTTTCCTAGCGCTGCGAGTAGCCTTGGTTGGTGAATAGGCGCTTTAGATTTCAGGGTTTCCTCTATTTTACTGTCGATGGTGATCTCGCTTTCTAGCTGATAAATATCGGCTTTAACCGCAAAAACAGGTTCAGCCTGCGCCATAGTACCGGCGAAAGTGAGCGTTGTGACCATAGCGAGTAGGTATTGTATTTTGATCTTCATATTGGTGTTTTCCATCAGTTTTTGAGGTGACAAGCATAACCGTTAGTGGTTTCGAATAAATCATAACCTTCTAATATTCATGATATTCTTGTTATTCACAGTAATGAATCACTCGTTTTAGGCTAGGTCTGGCGTCGCTTTTTAGCGATAATACACCAAATAATAATAACGAGGGCAATCGTCATATGCCGCCATTAGGAATAGAACTGAAGCGACTGCGCGTCGAAAGAAAGTGGACCCAAGCGTTTGCGGCCAGAGAGATAGGGATTCAGCAGTCGTATTTATCTAAACTTGAAAATGGCCAATTCTTACCCTCTGAGGAAGTGATTGATAAACTATCGCTTTGTTATGGTGTCGCGTTAACAGAGTTTATTCCACAGACAGTTCAAGCTGTAAATCCGCTAGACCGTTTCACTAAAGTGTCTGCTTTTGTGCTGTTACTGGCTTTGCTTTTGTGGTTGTGTGCACAGTTTGAGCTTTTTTATCCTGAGACTTATTTTACCTACCAAGCTAAACAAGCTCAGTTTTGGGTAGTGAATGTGACACAGTTTTATCGTGGAGAGAGATTCGTCGAGGGTGATGTGATTTATGAGATTGTGGGTGAGCGAAGAGTGAGTCGGTTTGAGAATCGGGTTATTTTAGTGCTTTCTTATTTGCTGGCTTTAGTTGGTGGCGTATTGTTGGCTAGCAAGCGTTTTTTAAACCGCTAAAATGTAAAAATAGACCATGCTTAAAATAAAAAAGGGCCTTTTAGGCCCTTAGAAAGAGACGGATGGATTAGGTTAATTCCATCTCTTGAATAATTTCGTGCGCAATTTCAGGTGTGGTACTGACAGGCTTTTCATGAAGGTTAGCCTTTAATTGGCCTTTGCGGTGTTTAAGTGCAGCGTCTAACTTTTTGGCTGCAGAGGCAATCGCAGGATACATAACATCATTTTCGCCAGTTGCTGAGATGCGAACGCCTTCATAAATGGTACTGATTTCAACCTGGTGTTGATTGTGTTCCTTCGAAATAATAATGTCTAATGCAATCAAAGATGGAAAGTGTGTAGCGATTTTCGAAAACTTTTCTCCGACATGTTCTCTAACTGAAGCAGTAACGTCGACATGATGACCAGAAACATTTATTTTCATAGCTTTTCCTTTTTATTGTTACTTCACTATCTAAGTTTGGGGTAACTTGACTAAAACACAAGCTAAGAACCGATATTATTTGATGTGAATCATCAAAAATGAGAGTTTTGGCGTAGTTTTTTGCTGCTGGGATGAGTTATAAGATATTGAAATTATAGATTTGTTTATAAAATGAGCAGGCTTGAAAAATTGTGATTTTATTAAATAAGGCTCAATACATTAATTGAGCCTTACAGAGTTACTGCGTTTTTTTGCAAGGCGTTAGTCCAATAAAGCAGACACAATAAAATAAGGATTGAGGTACTGTGCTTTTTGGTTATAGGTCAGGGGGCTGCCATCAATTTGTGTAATGCTTGCACCAGCAATTTCGGCAACTGCATGGCCCGCTCCGGTATCCCATTCAGAAGTAAGGCCCAATCGAGGATAGATATCGGCTTTGCCTTCTGCAACTAGGCACAGCTTAAGTGAGCTGCCTTTTGGTACCATGTCAACCGCTTCAAATTGCTCTAAATAAGCGGCTAAATCTGGCGATGGATGTGAGCGGCTGCCCACCACACGAATTAAACCTTTATTGGCTTTTTTAGTGACTTTAAGCGAATGAATGCCTTGGCTGTCTTGTTTAAATGCTCCAAGACTTGCTTCGGCAAAATAGGTTTCATTTAACGCCGGTGCATCAACAACCCCTAAAACCGGTTTACCTTGTTTGATCAAAGCAATATTAACCGTGAATTCGCCATTTTTTTTGATGAACTCTTTCGTGCCATCAATTGGGTCAACCAACCAATATTCCTCCCACGTTCGGCGCTCTTCCCAGCTAATATCGGCACTTTCTTCACTGAGGATGGGTAGGTGTGGTGTTAATGCTTTCAATCCTTTAACAATCACCGCGTGGGCTGCTAAATCAGCGTCGGTAACTGGGCTGTCATCACCTTTATATTCGATATTAAAATCTTTTTGATAAATGATCATTGCTGCTTCACCGGCAGCTTTGGCAATCGCGACGACTTGGTCGAGCAAGTGGTGTTGGTTCATTTGCTTATCCAATAATGTGTTGTTGTTTTAAATAACTAACTAACTGAGCAACTGAGTCACTTAATTGATTTTTACTGGTATCTAATACAATTTCAGGATTTGCCGGTATTTGGTATTCTGAATCTATACCGGTGAAATGTTTAATTTCACCTGCACGCGCTTTGACATAAAGCCCTTTAGGATCGCGCTGCTCACAAACAGCTAAAGGCGTATCTAAAAATACTTCTATAAACTCACCCTCAGCCACTAGATCCCGCACCATTTTGCGTTCTGCCGCAAAAGGAGAGATAAAAGCAGTTAGCACCACTAAACCAGCATCGAGCATCAGTTTTGCAACTTCACCGACGCGACGAATATTTTCTTGGCGGTCGCTATCGCTAAAAGCTAAATCTTTACATAAACCGTGGCGCACATTGTCACCATCAAGCAAATAGGTATGCACACCGGCTTGATGTAGCGCATGCTCAAGGGCACCTGCAACAGTGCTTTTGCCTGAGCCAGAAAAGCCAGTAAACCAAATGATGCAAGGGCGATGTTGCTTTTGTTCACTGCGGTCTTGTTTCGAAACAGCATAATGCTGCCATACAATATTGTTATCCATCATAAAACCTTATTTAAATGGAAAGACTATCGGGATTAATGTCAGCACTGTAATAGAGTAAACCAGCGACATTGGCACACCAATAGTAAAATAATCTTTAAGGCGATAATTACCCGCGCTGTACACCATTAAGTTTGTTTGATAGCCAAATGGTGAAATAAAACTGGCCGAAGCGCCAAATGCTACCGCCATTACATAAGGTAATGGGTCAACACCAAAACCAATCGCTAGCGAATAAGCGACAGGAAAGGAAAGTGCGGCGGCGGCATTATTAGTAATGAGTTCGGTAAACATAACGGTCATTAAGAAAATCGCGATAAAAGCGCCATAAGGGCCAAAGTCACCTAAAACATACAGCATGGCATTAGATATTTCAGATGCTACACCTGTGCCTATCATCAATTTAGCAAGGCCAATAGCGCTGCCGACTACCACTAAAAGTTCTAGCGGAAAACGACGTTTTACTTCGTTGACTCGAACAATACCGCAAAGTAAGTAGGCAATCAGTAAAACCAACAAACCTTTGACTAATGGCACTATGCCTGCGATACCAAGGCCGAGAGTCACTACAAAACTGGCAAGCACAGCAAACGATTTTTTATCGTTGAGATGAGATTGCAAATCGAGACCTGAAATATAAACAAACTCACGTTTTAAGTCAGGTACGTCATAAAAGCTAGGGCTTGGTGCTAAGATCAGTGAATCACCAGCTTGCAAACGAATTTTACCTAAACCACCTTGCAGGCGGTCATGACCACGGCGAATTGCAATGACAGCCGCATTAAATTGTTCACGAAAGCGTGCTTCTTTAAGGGTTTTCCCAATGTTTTTCGACGAATGGCTCACCACCACTTCAACTAAATGTTCAATGGTCATCTCGTGTTTATCGTGCACCACTTTTAAACCATCAAATTGGGTCAATAGCGGCACCGACTTAATATCACCGACAAACAGTAAAACATCGCCTTGTTGCAGTACCTCTTTAGGTGATACCGCGACAATACGTTGCTCTGCCCGTAATATTTCGGCTAAAAACAAGTCTTTTAAGTCACGTAAGCCATTTTGCTCAACACTTTTACCAATCAGTTTTGAGCCCGCTTGAATTTTACCTTCAACATAAAAAGGCACGACTTCTTGGTCATTACGGCCGTTGTCGGGCAAAAAGCGAACTAAAAATAGCAAACTGATTAAACCAACGGTAAAAACAGCTAAACCGACAATGGTAAAATCAAAAAAACCAAGCGGTGCCATGCCTGCCTCAATGGCAAAACCATTAACGATTAAATTTGTTGAAGTACCGATCAGGGTTAATGTACCACCTAAAATAGCGGTATAACTGAGCGGGAGTAATAGCTTAGATGGTGAATGGGTTGGATTATCTTTTACTGCTGAAATAAGCGTTGCTACAACCGCAGTATTGTTGGTAAAGGAAGATAAAAACCCAGTAGAGATCCCAAGTTTAGCTACGGTGCTTAACAAGTTGCCTTTTGCTAATACATGAGACAACTTTTGCACTAAAGTCGTTTTTTCGATGCCAATTGAAACAATCACCAATAAAATTAATGTGATTAAAGATGGATTGGCAAAATTAAGCAGCATTTGTTCAAGTTCAATTAAGCCTGTTAAAAAACAGGCTCCAATTGCTGCTGCGAACAGCCATGCTGGCTTGATTTTCGTGCCGAATAAACACCCAACAAGCGTGAGCATTATGCCGGTTAATACAAGTTGCTGATACATCATGGCGTGTTCCAGGCTGGGCCGAAGCCCAGTTGACTATTAAAGCTTAGCAATGTCAATGGCTTGCCAGTGCGGATAGTGTTTACGAATGAACGCATTGAGTTCAATTTCTTGCTCACTAAAACGATCATTACGTGTTTCTGGCGCTAAAACGTGCTCAATCATACCTGCTGCAACCGTTAAATTGCTTAAGCGGTCGATCAGGATAAACGAACCCGTTTCTTGGTTTACTTTATATTCATCAGCCAAGACGTTGCCCGTGAGCTCTAACATCACAATCGCAATTTCGTTTAGTTGTAACGAATCGGCATGGCCTTGCTGTAAGGTATTTACATCAATGGTATGTTCGATTTGTTTAACAACAGCGGTCGTTTTTTTGCTACTTAATTTAATGTTGTAGCTTTTACCTAATACTAATGGCGCTTCGTGCATCCACACCAATTTTGCTTGGATGCGGTTACTAACCGTTGCTGCCGAATTTGCAGGTACAATCACATCGCCGCGGCTGATATCAATTTCTGAGCTCAACGTTAATGTAACAGCTTGGCCCACTTCTGCGCGTGTTAAGTTACCATCGAAAGTCACAATCTCTTTAATCGTTGATTGCTTGCCTGACGGTAAAACTTTAATTGCATCGCCAACATTAAACTCGCCTGAGGTGATAGTTCCTTGAAAACCGCGGAAATCTAAATTTGGACGAATAACATATTGCACCGGTAAACGAGGCTCTGAAACCACATTTGCAAGTGTTGCTGGCGATTCTTCTAGCAATGCCAATAGCGGTAAGTCAGTGTAATACGGAGTATGGGCTGAACGCGTTACCACGTTGTCGCCTTTTAATGCTGACATTGGCACAAACTTAATGCTTTTAACGTTAAGTTGTTCTGCAAATTTTAAATATTCAGCTTTGATGCGCTCAAATACCGCTTCGTCAAAGTTAACGATATCCATTTTGTTAATCGCAACTACAAACTGTTTAATGCCTAACGAGTCACAAATAAAACTGTGACGTTTGGTTTGAACTTGCACGCCATAACGGGCATCAACCAAAATAATGGCTAAATCACTGTTTGATGCGCCAGTTACCATGTTGCGAGTATATTGCTCATGGCCAGGTGTATCAGCGATGATGAACTTACGCTTTGCAGTTGAGAAATAACGATACGCCACATCAATTGTGATGCCTTGTTCACGCTCAGCTTGAAGGCCATCCACTAATAATGCTAAATCAAGCTCAGCGCCTGCATTACCTACTTTTTCATTATCTTTATGCAGCGCTGCAAGTTGGTCTTCATAAATTTGGTGACTATCGTGCAGTAAGCGACCAATTAAGGTTGATTTACCGTCATCTACGCTGCCACAGGTTAATAAACGAAGTAAGCTTTTATCTTGTTGGCGCGCCAAATATGCTTCAACGCCTAATTCTTTAACTTCGTTGATAGTGTCGTTGGTTTTAGACATTAGAAATAACCCTCACGCTTTTTCTTTTCCATTGAACCCGCAGAATCGTGGTCAATCACTCGGCCTTCACGCTCTGATGAGGTTGAAAGCAACATTTCTTCAATAATTCCAGCCAGTGTATCGGCTGTAGATTCAACCGCACCAGTCAGTGGGTAGCAGCCAAGGGTTCTGAAACGAACCGATTTCATTTGTGGTACTTCACCTTCTTCAAGCGGCATACGGTCATCATCAACCATAATTAATGTGCCATTACGCTCAACAACTGGGCGTTCTTTTGCAAGGTATAAAGGCACCATGTCGATATTTTCTTGGTAGATATATTGCCAAATATCGAGCTCAGTCCAGTTTGATAATGGGAAAACACGAATGCTTTCGCCTTGATTCACCTGGCTGTTGTAGGTGCTCCATAGTTCTGGGCGTTGGTTTTTTGGATCCCAGCTATGATTTTTGTCACGAAATGAATAGATTCGTTCTTTAGCGCGCGATTTTTCTTCGTCCCGACGAGCGCCACCAAAGGCTGCATCAAAACCATATTTATTTAACGCTTGTTTTAAGCCTTGGGTTTTCATGATGTCAGTATGTTTGGCCGAACCATGAGTAAATGGACCGACACCCATTGCTAACCCTTCAGGGTTTTTGTGCACAATAAGGTCAAAATCGTATTCTTTTGCTAAACGGTCACGAAACTCAATCATTTCGCGAAATTTCCAATCGGTATCAACATGTAAAAGTGGAAAAGGGATTTTAGCTGGGAAAAACGCTTTGCGTGCTAAATGTAATAACACTGAAGAATCTTTACCAATTGAATAAAGCATTACTGGGTTTTCAAACTCAGCAGCGACTTCACGCATAATCTTAATGCTTTCAGCCTCTAACAGCTGAAGGTGTGTTAAAGCCATGGTTGATTTTCCTACCAATAGTTAAAATTAATTTGTTACACCACATCTGTTAGTGGTTGAGCAAAACTGCTCGTTTGCGCTTGTTGACCAAACCAAGCGAGCTGCGAATGTAGCTGGGCTACTTCACCAATAATTAATAATGCCGGTGATACAATGGCATGTTGGTCAATCAGTTGTGACAACTGACCTAAGTGGCCTGTGACAACACGCTGATTTTTACGAGTACCATTTTCAATAATGGCAACGGGTGTATTGTGTGCTCTACCATGCTCAATTAGCTTTGCTTGTATATACGGCGATTTTACCACGCCCATGTACACAGCTAACGTTTGATGTGGCTGCGCTAATGAACGCCAATCAAGGTCTTGGCCGTCTTTTTTACAATGACCAGTTACAAACTGAATTGCTTGAGCATGATCGCGATGAGTAAGCGGAATGCCAGCATACGCAGCACAACCTGCCGCCGCCGTGATCCCTGGTACTATTTGATAAGCCACTTGGTACTCAGCTAAAACTTGTACTTCTTCACCACCACGGCCATAAATAAATGGGTCACCGCCTTTAATTCGGCACACTTTTTTGCCTTCTTTAGCTAAACGCACCAGCATTTGGTTGGTATCGTGTTGCTCAACACTATGGTCGCCCATGCGTTTACCAACACAAATCAAATCAGCATCACGGCGCACTAGCTCCATAATTTCATCAGAAACCAAGTAGTCATATACCACTACATCAGCTTGTTGCATCAGTTGCAGGGCTTTAAGAGTAAGTAATTCTGGATCACCGGGGCCTGCACCTATAACATACACTTCACCTTTTGGAGCTGCTGTATCGTCCAGCATGATATGAAGTTGCTGTTTCGCTGCGGCAATATCACCGGTTTGCACTTTACTCACTACATTGGAATCAAATACTTTTTCCCAAAATTGGCGACGGTCAGAAAACTGTTTAAAGCGTTGTTTCACTTGAGTGCGAAAACTGCCAACTAACTCAGCTAATGGCCCGATATGCTGTGGAATGAGCGTTTCGAGTTTTTCGCGCAAGCGGCGTGCCAGTACGGGGGCGGTGCCAGCGCTTGAAATCGCAATAGTAATGGGGTTGCGATCAACAATAGATGGAAATATAAAGGTGCATTTTGGTTGATCATCAACCACATTAACAAAAATATTGCGTTCATTGGCCGCATCAAACACCGCTTCATTCACGGCGTTAATGTCTGTCGCAGCAATAACCAGCATTTGCCCATCAAGCTGTGCAGGGGCAAAATAATCGTGGACCAGTGTGACAATATTTTGTTCGGCCAGTTCGAGGAGCTCTTGGCAAAAATCTGGTGCAACTAGAGTGACTTTGCCTCGCGCTTGTAAAAGTGCGCGACATTTTCGCAGTGCAACTTCACCACCACCGATGACGAGCACCGGTTTATTATCTAATTTGGTAAAAATGGGTAAATACTGCACGACAACCTTCCTCAATAAACGCTGACATAGCCACTTGTTTGACTATCACCATGGCAGAATATGCTGGCCGATAACAAGAAAAAAATAACTTAAAATGCGGCTATATTCCTAAAAGTTATATATCAACTTCCCTTTTGGTTTAAGAACCTGATTATAAGGTCTTGCGGCGATATTTTGCATTAAAAAACCCATTCATCAAGACCTAGAGTGTTTGGTTATGAGATATGCTTTTTAGCATTATTGCATTGCTATGATGGTGCTTTATTTCAGACAATCTATTGCGTATTACTACTAATTATTTTCGTTCGATCAAATCCCATTTATTGCCATATAAATCGCTAAAAACAACCACAGTTGCGTAACTTTCTTCACGGGGTTGCTCTAAAAAAGTCACTCCTGCTAATGTCATGGCGTGGTAATCACGCCAAAAATCATCTGTTTGCAAAAATAAAAACACGCGTCCGCCTGCCTGCTGGCCAATTGCTGCTATTTGCTCTGGAGTTGATGCTTTAGCTAATAGCAATGCACTGCCTTGTTGAGTGCTAGGAGCAACTTGCACCCAGCGTTTACCCGCACCTAAATCGGTGTCTTCTATTAGTGAAAAACCAACTTTTTTAGTATAAAAGTCAATTGCTTCATCGTAATCAGTTACTAATAAACTGATGTTGGCAATGTGTTGATCCATAAATCGCTTAATTTGATTATTGTAAATCAATGATTGTAATCAATTTTATGTAGCATGATAGTCTACAAGTGATTAAATTATTATATTGATTAAAAACAGGGAGTGAAATTTGATGTTACTGGAAACAAGTAGATTGCAACTTCGGCCGATGCAGCCTAGTGATTGGTCATTCTTTTATCTATTACATACTCAGCCACAAGTTATGCAGTTTGTGGCTGATTTAGAAAGTGAAGAAAAAATTATGGCTCGCTTTAATACACGCAGCCAACCTTGGTCTAAAGAAGATAATAGCTGGTTAACCCTGAGTATTGTAGAAAAAGAAAGTGGTCAGCTTGTTGGTTTTTCGGGGTTTTTGTCTCGTTGGAGTGATTATAAAAAAGCAGAAGTTGGTTTTTTATTTGCGCCGCAATTTCAAGGGGTAGGGTATGGCTACGAATCTTTAAAGGCAGTGCTAGAGTATGCTTTTTTAAAGTGTGGCTTTCATAAAATGACAGCAACAGTAACCGAGGGAAACACAGCATCAGTCGCCTTATTACAAAAGGCTGGGTTTAATTTAGAGGGGCGCTTAGTTGATAACTACCAAATTGCTGGGCGCTGGTGTAATGACTTGTTGTTTGCACGTTTTAATCAGTAGTAATGAGGTGCCTAACAATCATACAGGTTGCTGCAGGCCCGGCTGCTAATGAGTTTATTGAGTTGCTCAATAATAAGTTCTTTATGAACTGATTGATTTGAAACATGAATATAGGTTGGCAGCTTTTCAAGCGATTTAAACTCAATATCTGCGGGTTTCAGGTGTTTTTCATCATGAAAATCGAGCATTTCACGCTCTTTTATGTAGCCTATGTGATGGGCAACTCGACCTAGCGCAAAAAGCTCTAACGCATCAGGGCCATTTTTTAAATCAACAAACTTAAATCCTTGGTCGCTCAATAAAATGCGATGTCCTTCGTAGTCGTAACTGCGAATGGCTGAAATGGTACGTGAATCAGGTAAGTTTTTATTGGATGCAATAGCTAAGTTAATATAGTGAAATTGTGGTTGAATAACGGTTGATTGACCGATTAATGCTTTGGTTGAAGCTATGTTTAACAGCATATCGACTTCGCCTTTAGCAAAGAGTTTATAAAGGCGAGCTGGGTCAACACAGTTAATATTTAGCGAAAGCGAAGTAAACATAAACAGTTTTTTTAGTTGTTTAACAGCAGGTCCATCACATTGGCCTTTTGCATTAATAATGATGTCCGGAGGAAAATCATACAACCCAAATGTCACTGTTTGGTATTTATCAGCCATTAGCGTTGGGCTAACAACAAGTAAACATAGCGTGATTATATGCGTTAAGAATCGATTCACTGCAAGCCTGAGATTAAAGTTAATAAGATCAAAAAGTGAAGTTTTATATTGATGTGTTAGACGGCGTGATTATAGTTTAATTTACTCCCTTACGACAGGATGAAAATTAATCAGCAGCATAAAAAATACCTTAACTAATGCTTCTTGTTGAGCTAGATAGTCATAATGAAATAAAGAAAAAGCACCAAACCGACTTGGAGTTCGGTGCTGTTTAGGTTATGCCGCAACCTTTAAATTAACGGTTGTATTTAGTACTGCTTTTTCACCAATTGGCAACACTGTGCGACCAAACTGTTCATTAATTACCGTTGCCATTGCAAGATAAATTGCTAAGCTTCCAACCACAATACCTTCGTAAGCTGCAATTACTCCAATTAACTCACTTCCAGTAAAATCGCGCGCTGCTAATAAAAAAAACAACAAAGTAAGTCCTGCAAAAATAGCTTGTTTCACCCGATTAAAATGGACAGTTGCAAAGGTCATAAAAAGTGTAAACACACCCCACATAAATAAATAGCAACCCATGTAAGCCGCAGGTGTTGCTTCAGCTACCTCAAACTTTGGCAGAATTAACAGTAAAACTAAACTCCACCAAAATAATCCATAGGATAAAAATGCCGTCATGCCAAAGGTATTATTACGGCGGTATTCCATAATTCCCGCAATAATTTGAGCAAGCCCACCATAACAAAGCCCCATAGCGAGGATCATGGCGCTGATAGGGAAAAAGCCAGCATTATGAATATTAAGTAAAACGGTAGTCATGCCAAAACCCATCAAGCCAAGAGGGGCGGGGTTTGCCAATTGTTGTTGCAAGATAATTACTCCAAAGGATAAAAAGTGAACCCATCATCAGGGCGCGGCATTATAAAGTTGCCCATTTATCGCAGCAATCGAATTACCATCGTTTTATGATGCTATTTTTTCACTTTCAAGCCACTGGTTTGTCTGTTACGCAAGGCTAAAAATCCATTGCTAGTTGCTGCATTGAGCTCTTTCATACTCCAACAAACACTATGTTGGCGTATTTAGCCGTTAATCCCCTTTCTTTACCACTCATCACATAGTCACAAACAGGGCAAAGAATGTTGCCTACTATTACCTCAACGAAACGGCAAACAGCCACTTAATTAAAACTTAAAAGGTAATTATCATGACTTCATCAAACTTCATCGAATTTGCAACAACATCAGCCTTCGCTTTAGCAGGTATCGCGTTTTTAGCGACAGCAGGTATGGCATCAGCGGTTGTAACTGGTTCTGTTTTAGCAGGCGGTTATATCTTAGCAACTCGTTAATTCAGTTAAATTTAAACGTTAAAAAAGAGCAAAAAAATGAATACATCATCAATGGTTGAATCAATCGCAACATCAGTTTTAGCAGTAGCAGGCATTGTATTTTTAACCACAATTGGCATGGCGTCAGCAGTGGTCGCGGGAACCGTATTAGCAGGTGGTTATATTTTGGCAACACGATAAATAGCAATGAAATAAACAAGGAGGCTGCCTATGCAGTTAACCCCCAAGCGCGAATAAAAAAGCACTGAACCCAACGGTCAGTGCTTTTTTGTTGAGTGAAGGCAACTAATTACTAATATCAAAAGCCACACTCAAATCTGCGTTGTTGACAGTAATCATTTTTATTTGATGGATTTTAAAAGCGTCATCCATTATTTCGGGATCATCAATATGTGCGGTGCATGTATAAGCCAGTTGATAATTGCCCGATGATATAAATGGAACTTCAAATTCAGATATTTTATCATCGTTATTAAAGATGACATTAGCTGTTGCTTTTGGAGCATTTACAGGTAATGAATCTTCATTATCTTCATATATATCTTTAACCGCTTCAACATCGGCGCTATAGAGGTAGATAGCGTGGCCAAACGAGCTATCGTCTGCTGCTAAACTAATGTTATCAGTTTCGCAGTTTGCTATTAGTGCATCACTAATAGTGCCTTTGATACTGTGCGATTCGACAATGTTTTCTAAGCGAACACCACGAGGCTTTAACATCACTACATCGCTATTGTTCGGATTAACAAGTGATTTTTTCAGATCAAATTCGAGAACAAAGTTATTACTTGTTTGATTTAGGGTAAAACCATTCACTTGAATCTCACCAATGCCATCGTTTCCTTTGCGTTTAACAATCAGTGGAGCAAGAGTGTCATCTTGATAAACCACATGGGATGTCATCGATAAATTATTATTATCACCGTTAACAACGGTCGCTCTAAGCCATTGATATTGACCAGCTGCGACCACTTGTTCACCTAAAATTGGAAATATATTGCTACCCGTATAGTCGAGCAAATTAACCATTGTCGGTAGGTTATTATTCGCAGAGCGAATATCGAAGCTGTATTGTTGGGTGTCTGATTTTAATGTGATGTTGTTAAAAACAACATTGACTTCTTTTAAGCCATTAACAGGTGCATCTGATATACCTAAACTAAAGGTTGATAACTTTGTGGTATCAGGTTGTATAGGACCTCCTTCGTTTGATGATCCCCCACATCCGAAAAGTGAGAGTGATAAAGCGCAGCTGATTGCTATAGATTGTATTTTCATTTGAACTACCCCTTTGAATCTGTAGCCATTGACTATAGAAAGTTAAACTGAATAGAAGTTGAATAAACCAGCATAATTGCAATTAATCTAACAATAGAGTTATTTGATATTAGTACGTTATTTATTATCGCCATACCCTAAATAGACCCTTTATCCCCTTTCTTTACCACTCATCACAAAGTCACAAACATGCCTAAGAATGTTGTCTACTATTACCTCAACGAAACGGCAAACAGCCACTTAATTAAAAACTTAAAAGGTAATTATCATGACTTCTTCAAACATTATCGAATTTGCAACAACATCAGTCTTCGCTTTAGCAGGTATCGCGTTTTTAGCCACAGCAGGTATGGCATCAGCGGTTGTAACTGGTTCTGTTATTGCAGGCGGTTATATCTTAGCAACTCGTTAATTCAGTTAAATTTAAACGTTAAAAAGGAGCAAAAAAATGAACACATCGTCAATGGTTGAATCAGTAACTACATCAGTTTTAGCAGTAGCAGGCATTGTATTTTTAACCACAATTGGTATGGCGTCAGCAGTGGTCGCGGGAACAGTATTAGCCGGTGGTTATATTTTAGCAACACGATAAAATTTCTGAAATAAACAAGGAGGCTGCCTATGCAGTTAACCCCAAAGCGTGAATAAAAAAGCACTGAACCCCAAAGGTCAGTGCTTTTTTGTATGTGCAGATTGTTCAGCTGATTGTTATTGAGTGCTGTCTAATTTCAACAATCTCTTAATCTGTTCGATTGGCCAAACTTTTTCGACTTCATCGGCTAAGTAGTCGAGTTGCTGATCGCGAAAAGCGGGATAGTCAAACGGAGTGATTTGTTTAAGGCCTGCCCATGAGAGCCAGCTTTCGAGTAAAGCCTGATTGTCTAAAATACCATGTAAATAGGTGCCTTTTATTTGGCCGTCATCACTTTGCGCACCTTCGGCAATATCGTCATTAAGTGTAAAAAGTGGGCGCGATAAAGCCTCGCCTAGTGAAACGCCTAAATGAATTTCGTAGCCTTTAATAGGTGCTTTAGAACTTTGGCAAATACCGCTGACATTCGTGAGGGTTTTCTCGCTCTGAAGCTCCGTGGTCATAGCCAGTAAACCTAACCCTTGAGATTGGGTGGCTTGTGCCGATTCGAGCGCATGAGGGTCGCTAATACTTTGACCTAGCATTTGATAACCACCACAAATACCAAGTACTTTACCGCCATAGCGCAAATGTTGATGAATGACACTTTGCCAGCCTTGTTGTTTTAGCCACGCTAAATCGGCTTGTACATTTTTACTGCCCGGTAAAATAATTAAGTCGCTGTGTGGTGCTTCGTTTGGTGTACGGGCAAACGTGAGTTCTACATTGGGATGTAAGCGTAGCACGTCAAAATCGGTGTGGTTTGAAATTCGAGGGTAAACGATCACCGTCACTTTAATATGATTTTTTTGGTCGAGTGTTTGGCTAAAATCAATGGCATCTTCTGCTTCAATGTGTAAATTTTGAATATATGGAATGGTTGCCAGTACCGGAATACCCAGACGTGCCTCAAGCCAATCAATACCAGGTTGTAATAAGCTGATGTCACCACGAAACTTATTGATAATAAATCCTTTTACTCTTTTTTGTTCCGTGGGGCTCAGCAAGTCATAGGTGCCAACTAAGTGGGCGAATACACCGCCTTTGTCGATATCGGCCACAATAATCACTGGGCAATCGGCTTCTTCGGCAAAACCCATATTGGCAATATCGCGATCGCGCAGATTGATTTCGGCAGGGCTGCCTGCGCCTTCAACAATCACCGCTTGATATTGCTCTGTTAAGCGCTGGTGGGCAGCCAAAACATGGCCCAGCATTTTAGGTTTGTATTGGTGGTAATCAAAGGCATCGATATTTCCAATTGATTTACCAAGTAAAATAACTTGCGCGCCAATGTCAGAGTTGGGTTTAAGTAATACCGGATTCATATCAACATGAGGTGGAATCTTTGCAGCCTCTGCTTGCACTGCCTGTGCACGGCCAATTTCACCTCCTTGTGCGGTCACCGCGCTATTAAGCGCCATATTTTGAGGCTTAAAAGGGGCAACTTGAACGCCGTGGCGCACTAAAATGCGACAAAGTGCAGCAACAAGTACGCTTTTACCTGCATCTGAAGTGGTGCCTTGCACCATCAGGGTATTGGGGCTTTTCATTTTATTCGCTTGATAAATCAATAATACGTCGATTGTACCGTTAAATTTAGGAATTGACCGAGCGTTAATCGATGCGATTACGGTATTTTTGTTTGTTTTTCTTGCCTATTTTATAAAGCAAGCCCCGCGTGGCACGGCGAAAGCTCGGCAGTAAATATCCTAATGTGGTGAGTTTGCCGCTAAACCAAGGCATGGCGATTTCGGTGCGTATGCTTTTACTAAGCGTTAATACATTCTCGGCCACTTGCTCGGGTGTCGACATCGGCTGTGAATACACAATGTCTTCAACTACATCGATTTCTTCCATAATAAAAGCGGTATCGATAGGCCCTGGCGAAACGACCGCGACATTAATATTTTTTTGAATTAACTCATCATGCAACGCGTAAGTAAAAGCACGTAAACCCGCTTTGGTAGCACTGTAAGTAGCAGCACCTTGCAGGGGTGCGCGCCCAGCAAGTGAGCCAACCATCACAATGGCGTTTTGATGATCGGCTGTAGTGGGCTTTGGCATGTGAGGCAAAGCTAAAGCACACAAATAAATAGGAGCACGTAAGTTCACATCGACCATCGCCGCCATTTGATCTGCTGATTGTGCACTAAATTCACCGCGATGATGAAGACCTGCGTTGTTAATCAAAACATTTATTTTACCAAAGCGCTTTACGGCAGCACTGATTATAGTTTGGCAGTCATCAAGTTTGGCAATATCGGCACCAAGAGTCAGAATTTGGCTGTTTGGGTATTGCTGTTTTAAATCATGAGCGAGTTGCTCAAGTGCAGATAACCCTCGGGCGACCAGCACTAAATTGGCACCTTGTGCGGCGTAAATTTTTGCACAAGCTGCGCCAACTCCTTTAGATGCCCCGGTGATCACAACAGTTAAACTCATAATGTGGCCTTGTATTTTTATTATTGAAACCTGAGCTTACTGCTACGCCTTGCAATGTCAAAACAATCGTGAGGCTTTACTTTGTAATTAGCCAATGATTAAATGTGAATATTGTATGCAATTTAAGTTATTTAACATGAGATTAAAAAAGATTGGGTTATGCCTTTCGCTTGCAGGGCTTGTAGCGTGTAGCCAAACTAAAGTTGCGCCACAAGTAGTCGCTCCTCAGGCTGGCAGCTTAGCGGCGGTACTGAGTCAAGTTCATGATTGTAGTCCGACTATTACGCTTCGTTCGCAAGCACTTGAACTAGTACAAATTGAGCAAGCCTGTGTGATGCTTGCTGAGCAAGAGGCCTTATTTCATCGTACCTTTAATACGTTAGGTAAACCGGTAGCGAACGATAATAACGACAATATGCGCGCCAATATTTATGCCGATCGTGATTCGTACGTAAAATATGTGACCGAACATTTTGATGTACCAAGTGACAATGGTGGCATGTACCTTGAAGGTTTGCCCCATTTAGCCGGTAACCATGCTGAGTTTGTTGCCTATGAGCGTAACGGTGGTATTTGGAATTTACGCCACGAATACATTCATTATTTGGATGGCCGTTTTAATATGTATGGTGATTTTTGTGCCTCGTTACATGATTCCCACTCAGCGCCTGAATATTGCCCGCAGCCTGCGCCGTTATTACCGCATTTAGTGTGGTGGAATGAAGGTATTGCAGAGTACATTGCTCATCAACAAAATAACCCGCGAGCCATTAAAAATGGTGCAAAACAAAGCTATAAATTGAGTGAGCTTTTTAATACCAGTTATGAGCAAAATGGCGGTTCAGATCGGGTATATGATTGGGGATATTTAGCGGTGCGATTTATGATGGAGCAACACCGTGATCAAATTGATATCATGCTGAACCTGACGCGTAAAGGGTTTTACAGTCGCTATCAAGCCTTAGTGAAACAATGGGGTACGCAATATGATAGTGAATTTAGTGAGTGGCTAAAAGCGCAAGCCGCGCAGTTACCAATACAAAAGACCTAAATACAAAAAGCCAACTTATTGAAAAATAAGTTGGCTTTGTCTGAGGTTGTAGGAATTATGCAACTTGCGATTGGGCGCTGTTGAGTGAGTTTTGGGCTGCAACATTTAGCACTAAGTGCTGCCAATCTTGGTTAACGCTGTTACCTTCATCTCGGCGACCAAATAAAGTCAGAATGGTATCGCCTTGCGCGTCAAAAAATTCAACCGAGCTAATAATATTTTGCCCTTTATCGGTTGGTTTATGTACCAACCACGCTTGGGAGAGTTTTGTGGTATCAACATGTAAGTTGAAATCACTATCAAGCACGTTAAACCAATCATTAAACCATTTTAGGTTTTTGATTAAGCCAGAGAAGATTTGCACTGCTCCCAAATTTCCAACAAACACCATAATTTCAATTTGCTTATCGCGCACTTGGTTCAGCAATACTTCAAGTGCGTTGGTCGATAAAGCTTTTGCCCATTGATTGCCAGCTAAATTGAGCGCCTGTAAACGTGAGATCTGATATTTTTCGAGCATTTTTGGAAAGTCATGTACATCTTGCAATTGTTGCCAATCGGTTTTAAACGCATCGATATCAACCTCTTCATCGACCAATGTCTTGGCTATTATTTCGGGTTTAGTATCAAGTTGTAACGGTTCAGCTGAGGTAACTTTAAAATCATTAATTAGCTGGTGGAACGCATCAAGATTGGTATCTTTTGTGCTAAAAATCTTTTGTACTGCGTTACCAAAGCGGTCAAAAAATTGCAGGCTCATGTGTTTATCGGTAATTTGTGCATAACCGCTATGCCATTGGTATAAAAATAGGCGCAGATCAATGCCTCCAGGATTAATGGCTATCGCAATTTCTTTATCACCATGCGTATTCACATATAGTTTTTCGTACAAACCTGTTAGCTCATGCACTACAGCATGATTGCGAGTGAGTGCCATCACAGGGCCTATGTTTTTTAATTTTTTCAGCAAATCGGCAAAGCGATGTTGTAAGCGAAATACAGTGTCGCCAGTTTGAATATCGAGCAGTTGCGCCTCTGAAATACCAAGTTTTTTTGCTGCATCACGTGCCCTAACTTGTGGGTTTTCTGTTTGTAAAACGTGATATTGACTGAGAAGTGAGTTCATAGCGTTTCCTTAAAATTGATAACTGATTTGTACTTTGGCATTACGACCAACACCATAATTGCCAATAGCGCCGCCAGTGCCAGCCACGAGCTGATACTGAGAATCTAGGAGGTTATCGAGCGCTAGTTTAAGATTAATTTGTTGATTTATTTGCCAGTTAGCGTAGACATTAATAAGGCTGTAACCATCATGTTGGGTAACTTCACTTTGACCGGTATGCATGTTAAACGCTTTAACTTGGCGGTTTTGTAGATGTTTAAAGGTCATACCTATGGAGGCTTCACTAAAGAGTAAGCCGGTGTCGAACACCAAGGTATCGGCGGGTAATTGCCATAAAGGTTCGTTATTGTGATCGTTTCCTGCAACTTCACTATAAACGATATTGCTGTACATAAAACGGTTTGCGTAGCTCAGTTCAAATTCATAACCGTGGCGATCATTACTACCTAGATTGCTGTATCGGGGTGCAGGCGCAGGATTTGAAATAGGACTGGTTTGACTCAAAATTTCATCATCAACAGCGGTATCAAAATACACGATTCGTGCGCGCAAGCTGTCGCTATTTATCAATAGATCATCAAAACTTGCTGTTGCACCGACTTCATGACTTTGACTGGTTTCTATAGCAAGGTTGAAATTTGGCAGACGACCGTTGTATCTGTCGTACAACTCGTCAATCAATGGAGCACGAAAACCTTCTTGGTAAGTATAGAAAAAGTTAAGGTTGTCGCTGGCTTGATAATTGATTGAAGCCGCTGGTACGACATGGTCTTGCTTTACTTCCCCATAGGTATTACTGGCAAGCGTTGCTAATAACTCAGTAGTCGGGGTTGAATGGTATTTTTCATAACGAATGCCTGCCGTTAAAGTAAAAGCTCGCCACTGAAATTCATCTTGTATATACAATGCAAAACGGTTTTGTTCGCCCGCAGGTTGTGAGCTCATTTGTGCGGTAGTAGCTGATTCGCCGTATTGTTCACATTGATAAGTCGCTCGGTTTAATTTTAAGCACGGAAAAGCCGTTTTATTACCGATTCTTTCTTGGTTGGTATATTGCAAACCGTACGTCAATGCATGGTGTAAAAAGCGTGAAGTATTGCTGATATCAAGCGTATTGAGGTTGTATTGATAATCTGACTCTAAGCCAATAAAGTCAGCAAGCGCTGGGTCGGCATCGCTTTCGGTAACATGGCTTTGGCTTTGGCCGAGTTTTACGCTCAAATCAACCCAAGGGTTTGTTGAATTATGTTGAGTAAACTCAAGGTTAAAGGTTTTTTGTATGACATCTCGATAAACCGTGCCCCAAGCGCCTGTATCTGTAGTGTTAAATTCAGCCCGCTGTGCGTCTTGACTTTGGCTGGCATTAAAAGAAAGAGCCTGATTATCGTTCAATTTATAGCTTGCTTTGGCAAGCCACGAGTTACTTTTAACGGCTGAATTGTCTAATGTTGTATCGTTTGAAAGCTTAAAATCGTCTGAGTTACGGTCAATGTAGGCAAAGAGTAAATCGAGTTCCTCAATGGGTTTGGCATAAGCAAACACAGAGGCATTTTGCTGATTATTATTGCTGTGGTGGCCAAGGGTTACTTTGGCTCCAATAGTTTGGTTATCACGTAAAAAATCATTGGCGTTTTTTAGTTCAAATTGTACTAAACCACCTAGTGCGCCACCGCCGTGTAATACAGTGCTTGGGCCGCGTTTAATGCTAACACTGCGATATAATTCGGCATCGAGAAAAACACTGCCCATTCGGTACTTTTCAAAGGTTTGAACGGCACCGTCGAGTGTTACCATCACATCTTCTGCATCACTAAAGCCACGAATATTAAACTTGTAACCATTGTCGAATGGGCCGCCATCACCCGAAGCATTAGGAATTAAATCGAGCGATTCAAAAATTGATCCGCTGAGTTTGCGCTCAATATCGGTCGCATCAAGCACGTTAATAGCGTGTGATGTCGCAAGGGTCGCTTTTTCGGTGCGCGTTGCGGTGACAGTTGTTTTGTCTAGGGTTGTGATTGCACTGCTGGCATAGACATTTTGCAGTGCGGGAAGTAGCGACAAGGAAATACAAATTGCGAGTTTCGAACGCAACATAACACTCTCCGAAAGATTAAATAAAACGAGTTGTTTGCTAGAAGTCTTTTTATACGCTAACAAATTAAATTCGTAATGAGAAGTATTATCATTTACATTATTTTAAGAGTTGATACAATTTACCCATCAAAATCGGGGCAAGATTAGTTGTGTCGGTTGAATCTGGTGATAAAACGAAAGGTGAAATGATGATAATAAAAATATTCTTGTTCAGTATTTTGGGCTTATTGAGCCACCCTATTTTTGCCGATGCCGAGCGCATTGTGGTATCGGGTGGGTCAATCACTGAGATTGTGTATGCATTAGGTCAGCAAGATAAGATAGTTGGTTTAGACAGCACCAGTGTCTTTCCTGCAAGCGCAACAACTAAGCCTCAAATTGGTTATGTAAGGCGGATTGGTGTTGAGGGTGTTTTGGCGTTGCAGCCTGATTTGCTCATCGGCGAAGCCGATACTGGGCCTGAAAAATCCCTAAAACAGTTGCAAGATATGGGGGTGAAAACAGTTATCTTATCAGCAGAAGATAATTTTGAGCACATTGAAGAAAAAGTAATAAAAGTAGCTAAATTACTAGGCGCCCAGCAACAAGCTGCACCAATTTTAGTGGATATAAAACATCAACGTACAGTTTTGGACGGTATTTTGGCCACACGTGATAAACCTGCGCCAAAAGTGCTATTTGTTTTATCAGCCCGCAGTGGCCAACCTTTGGCCGCAGGAACGGGCACCAGTGCCGACCAAGTCATTACCGCCGCAGGTGGTCTTAATGTCACGGCTAATTTTGCTGGTTGGAAGCCATTATCTGTTGAATCTGCCGCAGAACTTAACCCAGATATTATCGTGATGATGGGCAATCATGGCAGCAATAATAGTGATAATTTAGCTAAGTTGCCGCACTTTCAGTTTTCTAATGCTATAAAAAACCAACAAGTATTTACCTTTGATGGTGCTTATTTACTTGGTATGGGGCCACGTACGCCTCAGGCTGTGGTTGAATTGGCAAGTTTGTTTTATCTCAATGGTCAATTACCGCAAGGTTATCAATTTAGTCATGCCAAAACAGCACAATCTGCGAGTTTATAACAATGTGGATTGAGCAATCTTTATTGGGCAGTGGCAGCAAGCAGCGTCAGTTATTTATCCCTTTTTTAGTGTGTTTAGCGTTATTTATTAGTGTTATCGGGCTTAAAGTTGGCGCGATTTCAATGCCATGGAGTGAGCTTGTTACAGTATTGAGTAAGGGGGAGGCACCTAATTTAGCCGATGCCGTGATTTGGCATATCCGTTTACCCCGATTAGTGCTGTGCATACTGGTGGGGGCGAGTCTTGGTGCCAGTGGTGCCGCGATGCAAGCTATTTTTAGAAATCCCTTGGCAGATCCTGGTTTAATTGGAGTTGCTGGTGGAGCCGCGTTAGGTGCGGTGAGTATTATTGTGCTAGGGTCCAGTTTTCTGGTTGGTTTTAGTGAGGTTTTTGCGATTTACGCAGTGCCGATGGGGGCTTTTTTAGGCGCTTTAATAGTCTGTGGCTTTATTTATCGCCTCAGTAGCCATAGTGGTGAATTCACTATAGTGAGCCTGCTATTAGCCGGTATTGCTGTCAATGCGATTGTTGGTTCTTTAATTGGTTTGCTCACGCTGATTAGTAATGATCAGCAACTTCGAGATCTGACCTTTTGGAGTATGGGCTCATTGGCTGGCAATAGTTGGCAAATGATTGCACCGGTCGCTGTGATTATTATTTTATCGTGCTGCGCTTTAATAAAGTGTTCTTTATCACTCAACGTATATCTTCTTGGTGAGGCTCAGGCCAAGCATTTAGGTTTAGATGTGGTCAAACTGAAAAAGCAGGTCTTTTTCTGTACTGCATTATGCCTAGGTGCGGCAGTATCTATAACGGGTGTAATTGGTTTTGTCGGTTTTATAGTGCCGCATTTGGTGCGTTTACTGATGGGGCCAGATCATCGCTATTTAATGCCCGCTAGCATGTTATTAGGCGCAATTTTACTGAGTATGGCAGACTTACTGGCACGTACGCTGATTTTACCTGCGGAGCTGCCAATTGGCTTATTAACAAGTGCCATTGGTGGGCCGTTCTTTTTAATTATGTTGTTTAAAACATTTGCTGCGCAACGAGGTTAGTATGCTTGAGCTTGATAATGTCAGTATTAAAAAAGGCACAAAAAAAATACTCGACCATGTCACTATGGCAGTATCTGCAGGGCAAGTAGTGGTGATTATTGGCCCAAATGGGGCGGGTAAGTCGAGCGCACTCAAAGCGATGACTGGCGACTACAAACCTGATTTTGGTCGAGTGAGTCTAAATAATCGGCCTTTAAAGCAGTTTAGCTTCGCTGAGCTTGCGCAATTGCGCGCAGTTATGAGTCAGAGTTACGAAATGAACTTTCCTTTTAGTGTCCATGAAGTGATAGAAATGGGCGCCTTTGCTTTTGCCAATCAGCTGAGTCAATACCAGCATCAGGCGATGTTTAAAGAAGTCACAGACCTGCTTGATGTCAGTGCGTTATTAAAACGAAATTTCACTCACTTATCGGGTGGTGAACAACAGCGGGTTCAATTGGCTCGAGTATTACTGCAGCTCTTTCCCGCGCTAGAACTGGTGCGGGAAAGAGCTGCAGCAGCACCGTATTTACTGATTGATGAACCAACAGCCAGTCTTGATTTATTTCATCAATATCAAGTGATGAAAGTGGCAAAAAAAATGGCTAGCAAAGGTGCTGGCGTAGTTGTGGTATTACATGACTTATCGTTAGCTGCTAGTTTTGCTGATGTTATTTACGTGATGCAGCAAGGTCGAGTGGTTGCACAAGGTGCCCCGGCAGAGGTATTGCAGCCAGATATATTACAGTCGGTGTATCAGATTAGGGCGCATTTGCATCGGCCGAATCACTACTTCCCTCATTTACAAATCTCTACAGTTGTATAAAAGACAATAAACCTATTTTATTCCCCCTAAAATGAGGAGCAAAACCTGCTCCTTAGCTTTTTACTCCTCAGTCAGTTAACTAATAAAAATTAATGGAATGTAACAATATTATTTTGTTACAAACAGATTAATTGCATAAAAAACCTTCTTGATATAGGGTAGCAAATCAAAAAAATAATAAGGAATTTAGATGATTAGGGTTGAGAATCTAAAACGCAGTTATGGGGAAGGAGAATCGCAAGTGATGGCATTAAATAATGTATCACTTGAGATTAAAGAAAATGAATTCGTCGCGATAATGGGGTCTTCCGGCTCAGGAAAATCAACGTTAATGAATATTTTGGGTTGCCTTGATACTCCCAATTCAGGTGAATATTTTTTATCTAACCAAAGTATTAAACAAATTGATGATGAGTCACTGTCTAAAATCCGCAATCAAAAAATCGGCTTTGTTTTTCAAACCTTTCATTTATTAAGCCGTTTAACTGCCCTTCAAAACGTAACTTTACCTCTGCGTTATAGCCATGTGCCCGATGATGAAGCCAAAGAGCGAGGCCTTAACATGTTAGCAAAAGTGGGTTTAACACATCGCGCAGATCATCGACCCAATGAAATGTCGGGCGGTCAGCGCCAGCGTGTTGCCATTGCGCGAGCGTTAATTAATCGCCCAGCGGTTATTTTTGCTGATGAACCAACCGGGAATTTAGATAGTAAAACTTCTCATGAAATCATGTTGTTATTAAGTGAGCTTCATCAACAAGGGCAAACCATAGTGATGGTTACTCATGAAGAAGATATTGCTGCGTATGCCCAGCGCGTAATTCGAATGAAAGATGGTGTTGTTGTGGAGGATAGCCAATGCACACAACAATAAAACTGCTACTGATTGGTGCGCTTTGCCAAGTTTTTACAGCCGAGGCAACATTATTGGTGAGTGGAGAAATTAAAGCCAGTGATAACCAAAACTTTTATTCACCTAAAACCGACACTTGGCGTGTTGAAGTTAAATGGATGAAACCTGAAGGTGAAGTGGTAGCGCCAAATGATGTGGTGGTGGTATTTGATAGCGGCAACATTGCCAGCCAAATAGAGCAAACCAAAGTCACTTTATTTACTGCGCAAGAAGAATTACAGCGTATTAAAAATAACAATGGTCAAAGTGCGTTAGAAGGCGAATATGCCGTTAAGCGTAATGAGCTATTACTCGAAAAAGCACGGATTGACGCTTCAGTTCCTAAAAAGCAATTAAGTGCTTATGACTATGAAAAGTACCAATTAGAACTGGAAAAAGCAGCGATAGAGCTTAATAAGGCAAAACAAAATTTAGAAAAAATCATTACTAATAATGACGTTGCTTTAAAAAAGCAGCAGCTATTAATTGAGCAAACCGGTAATGAACTTGAGCGCAGTGAGCGACAGTTAGATTTAATGAGTTTAAAAGCCGAGCGTGCAGGTCCGGTGATTTATGGCCAGCACCCTTGGAATGGCGAAAAAGTATTTGTTGGCATGACAGCTCAACCGGGTTGGAAAATAGCCAACATCCCTTCATTAAGCGGACTGTACATAGAAGCGTGGATCCATGAGGTTGATTTTCATCAACTTAAGCTCGGCCAAGTGGCAGACCTTAAATTTGATGCCTTTCCTTCGCAAAGTTTTAAAGCTGAGTTAGTGAATATTTCTACTCAACCGGAAGAGCGAAAACCTTGGGGTGAAGATGCGTATTTTCGCACTGAATTTAAGTTTGCTAATAGCGAAAGTTTAAAGCTTATTCCGGGAATGAGTGCACAATTAGCGTTGCAAGGAGGACCGCATGATTAAGCCAATTTTATTATTAACTGGACTGGTATTTTTAACTGCTTGCCAAGAAACTGTATTAGAAAAAGCACCAGTAACTGCCAGTAAAAACCAAGTATTGGCAAGTGGTGAGCTTAAATCAGCTGAAAGTCACTTAATTGCTCCGCCTTCAATTCGGCGCATGTGGCAATACCCAATTAAGTTTATGGTGCCAGAAAACAGCCAAGTCAAAGCGGGTCAAGTGGTGATTAAGTTTGATGATAAACAAATTCAAGACTCCTTAATTGATAAGCAAGGTGAACTTGAACGCGCCCAAAAATCGCTCGAAAACTTACAGCAGCAAGAGCAAAAAACTGAACAAGAACTGATTTTAGCTGTTGCTGAAAAACAAATGCAGTTTGATAAAACCAAACGAAAAGCTGAAATTATTGATCAATCACGTTCAGAAAATGACCGTAAAAAAGCACAAATTGACTTTACCATTGCACAAAATGACTTGTTTTTAGCAAAACAGAAATTAACGTTTCAACTAGAAACCCGTGAATTGAATTTAAAAATGAGCCAAGGCAAGGTCGCGCGATTGCAAAATGAAGTCGCTGATTTAGAAGCTGACGTTGAAAAACTAAAAGTGAAAGCGCCAATAGATGGCGTCGTCATTTATCAAACCAATTACGAAGGTGAAAAATCCTCAGTGGGTGAATCAGTACAATTTGGCCAGGCTGTACTTGCTGTAGCAGTGCTCGATCAAATGCATGTCTTGGCACAAATTGATGAACCAGACAGTGGTAAAATTAAAATTGGCCAAGCAGTGAAAGTGACTCTCGATGGTAGCAGCGCTCAGGTGGTAAATGGCAAAATACAAAGCTTAGGGGGCGTTTTTCGAGAAAAATCTTGGCAAGATAAACGCCGAATTATCGATGCAATGATTTCTCTTGATACGGTTGACACTGCTGTAATGCGCCCTGGAATGTCGGCGCGGATTGAGGTTGATATTGCAACCCCTGTTATTGCAGCAAAAACAGAGGAGCGCACACTATGAGATCACTCATTTTACTTTGCCCGTTACTCTTAGCTGGTTGTAGCTCAGAATCAACAATTGAAAATCCATTAAATTATCAGGTTAAAACCATGGATTTTGAGACCTTAGTGCCTGCCAAAGGCTACTTAGCGGCAGCGACTGCAACAGCAGTTAATAGTCCGGTAGGTAGTCGCGGCCCACAAACATTAGCATGGCTTGCACCTGAATATTCAGTGGTAAAAAAAGGTGATGTGATTGTGCGATTTGAAGGCGAGCGTTTAGAGCGGGAGCGTCAAGATCTTAATAACCAATTGGCAATCACTAATGAAGATATTTTAGGTAAAAAAACTGATTTAACCGCCGAAAAAGCAGTACTTGGTTACGATCTTTCGTCAGTTGCACAAGAAAAAGAGTTTTCGCAAAACTATAATATCGATGATGAGCGTATTCGCTCAAAATTAGACATTATAGATTCAGCCCAAAATACTGAGTTTTTAATCGCAAAAGAGCAGTTTTTAGGTTGGAAAAATGAGCGCTTCTCTAATTCATCTGCAGGTGAAATGGCGCTATTAAATATGCAAGAGCAGCAACAGCAACAAAAAATCGGTCTAGTAACCAATAACTTGTCTCAACTTGAAGTGACAGCACCTCATGATGGTTTATTAACTTATCAGGCGGATTGGCGCGGCGAAAAACCAAAGGCGGGGCAAACGTTGTGGCCTGGTGAAAAAATTGCCGAATTACCCGATACCAGTGTCATGGAGTTAAAGTTATTTGTTTCTGAGCGAGAGGCGATTGACTTAGCCGTTGGACAAACGGTGACTTTTAAGCTTAATGCCAATGCAGAGCAGCAATTTAGTGGCGTTATCAGCGACGTTGCGCCTTTTCCGCAAAGTATTAAGCGAGGTGATCCGCAAAAGTTTTATCAACTTAAAGCCTCTGTTGCGCATAACGATGCTGCATTTTTACCTGGGCTCAAACTTACCGCGAGTATTGCAGTGCATAACAGCCAACCATTGTTGGCAATCCCAATTCAAGCGGTTTTTAAAGAGCAAAATGCAGATTTTGTTTATGTTTATCAACAAGGGAAATATCAAAAAACACCGGTAGTATTGGGTAAACGTAGCATTAGTCATGTTGAAGTAATTAGCGGTTTAACTGAGCAAAACATTGTTTCGTTAGTTGACCAAGCGGGAGTTTAAGATGAATTTTATAACTTTATTTTATGATACTGCCGCAGAACTTGCGCAGCATAAGTTACGTACTTTTTTAACTTTGCTTGGGATGATTTTTGGTGTCGGTGCCGTAATCGCGATGCTCAATATTGGCAAAGGGGCTGAGCAAGAAGCGTTAAAAATGATTGATTCGATGGGGTTATACAACGTAATCATCAATGCCAAAGAGTTCGATAAAAAAGAGCTGGTTGAACAACGAAAACATTCTGCTGGGCTTGCGATTCGAGATGGTGAGGTGAGTGTAGCGGCATTGCCCTTTGTCACGGACTTTAGCGCTCAAAAGAAAGTAGAGACGTATCATATCTTTAGTGAGTTTGGCAGTAGTGATGGTAAAGCTGTGGGTGTCAGCCCTAATTACTTTCAATTAGCACATTTTCAATTGGCGCAAGGTCGGCTGCTACAAGCCAGTGATAATGCCAGCTTTAAACAAGTGGTATTGTTAGGTGCTAATACAGCCAAGCAGCTTTTTCCTTTGGGTGATGCATTAACGCAAACGATTAAAATCAATCATTTATGGTTTGAGGTTGTCGGTGTATTGGCTGATCCTTACTTAGGTAAAAATGAATTTCAGGGAATTAAGCTTGGTACTGAACAAGATCAGGTATTTATTCCATTAAAAACCGCGATGCATCGCTTCGCTTCAACCGAAATGGCGAGCGAAATTAGTAGCCTAACTTTAGCGCTGAATAAAACCGTTGATTCGGTGGTGGCAGCACAAGCAATAGAGCAACTATTTAAACGCCGTCATAATGAAATTGAAGATTATGAGCTTGTGATCCCCGCAGCGTTGTTGGCGCAGCAAAAGCAAACCCAGCAAATTTTTAATATTGTGATGTCGTGTGTGGCTGGTATTTCATTATTGGTTGGTGGCATTGGGATCATGAATATTATGCTTGCGACAGTACTTGAGCGGACTAAAGAAATAGGCTTACTGCGAGCCATTGGTGCAACTGAAAAAGATATTCGCATTCAGTTTATCGCCGAAAGTTTTACGATTTCGATACTTGGTGGTTTGCTTGGTGTGGTATTTGGTATTTTGCTGTCAGAACTGATTGCTATTTATTCGCAGTGGGCGGTAATGTGGTCCATCAGTGCAATTTTATTATCGTTTAGTATTTGCGCAGCTATAGGCTTAATTTTTGGGGTGTATCCTGCAATTAAAGCCTCGCAATTAGACCCAATTACTGCATTGCAAAGTGATTAAGGAACTATTCTAAATCCAGATGCCATTTTGTTTTTAGCTCGGTTATTTTCCCCGATGCTTGCAAGATGGCATATGCTTCTTGGTAACGCTTCACTAGTTCAGCATCACTCTGTAAATTAAACGCTAGGCTCAGATTTTCGGTAAATGAATCAGCTTTAAGTACTTTTTTAACCTTATCATAGCTGAGGTCAAGGGCATTCAATTGCAAGCGCAAAGCTGTTTCGGTGCTGATAATAAACTTAGCCCTCTTCTTAAAAAGCATCCCAATATATTGCTCAGAGCTCGCTAAGCGTTCTAGTTTTGTAAAGTGTTGATAGGTTAGTGATTGCTCAATATAAGACTCTTGTGAAACTGCGATAGGCTCATTTTTAAGTTGAGAAAAAGAGAGAATATGCTGCGTAGGAGTTTCTGTTAGTGCCCAGACAAAAACGGGCTCGTTACTTAAAGTTCCTATCCAATGAAAAAACTTCTCTCTGGTATCGGTGCGCGAAATAGACAAAATCAAAGTGTTTTTTTCAGTTGAGGCGATATGATAAGCCCGAGCCCAAGGCACAATTTCGAGATCTGATTTAATGCCAGTTATTAAGGTTAATTCATTTAGCACATCAATAGCGAAGCCATCAATACGATCATTATTTTTGATTTGATAAGGAGGTAGGTGCTCAGCAACGACTTTAATCGTAGCTGCAAAGCTTGCATGACATAACAAGCAAAACAAGCCATAAGTGATCCCTTTATACATCAATACGATAATAAATTTCCTTAAAAATTAGAGCTATGTGCTCAAGCATAAGTCAGTATAAGTCTTGTTTTTAAAATTATAAAATTTGTTCGTTTTTACAACAAAAGCATATTAATCATTAATGTAAACATAATGTAAATAAATAAAAAGTATTAATTTTATGCTTTTTTCTATTGTAAAAGTCGTAGTTTTGCCTTATTTATAAAGTAAGGCGCTTAGTAAAAGGTTGTTATGATGCCAAACCGTATTACACACATTAAATATCTTGTTTCGCTTATTTTTGCGATGAGTTTTGTGTGTTTATCTGCTTGGTTTGGGCAAGCGAACACATCTTTCAATCAAACGTCATTTGAACTAATTAGTAATCTTGATAATAATCCGATAAATCTCGATTCAGATGATGATAAGTTAGTTTACTTTTTTACAGATCAGCAATTTGATTTACCTTGTTGTTGTTCATGTTGCGACAGTGCAACCATCCCTCAGTTTGAAATCCAACCTAGTTCTCATCTTATTGCCTTACAGCGCGCTCCACCTCAGTTATTGATTTGATTTTTAGTGCAAAAAAATAATAAATCGATTTGAGGTAGTAAATTATGAATACGTTTAAAGAATTAAATACTCAGTTATTAAATAACTGTGAAGTACGTCAACCAGTGGCGAAAGTCGAATTAACTTTGGCTGATCCAGTTAAAAATATTGTTACTGATTTTGGTTCGTACAATCCACTTCGTTTAAAAGCCATGGTGGGTATTGATGATGCGCTTGGCGCAATAAAGAATGCTGCGACTTCGTTTAGCCTAGTAATGAATGATAAAGACCAGCTAGCTGGTATTATCAGTGCTGCTGATTTGCAGTCGGCTAAAGTATTGAGTTTGGCGCATCAACAAGGGCTTAGTCGTAAAGATTTAACCGTTGAAGATATGATGACGCCTATTAGTAAGGCGCATGGTGTGAGCCAACATTATATGGATCATGCGAGTATTGGTGATACATTGCATACGATGGAAAAACGAGGTGTGATGTTTTTATTGGTATTATCAACAGCAGATAATCAGATTTGTGGCTTAATTTCAGCCCGTGAAATATCACGTCGCTTGAATATCCCTCTTCATATAAGCCCAATAGCTTCTGGTTTTCATGAAGTAATGCTGTCGGTTGATCATCCGCATTAATTAAAAGTTTTGTTTAAGTAAAAAATCAATAAGCCCATCTGATGGGCTTATTTTTAATCTTCTTCAGCAGCTTGAATTCGCGCTTGGTTCTCTTGCATTTGCTCAAAAGCAGCTTTAATTTCATCAAGTACCGCATCAACATCGGCACTTTGCTCAATAGCTTCTACTACTCCAAAAAGTTCTGTTTCAGGAGTGAGCTCACCGGCTTGGTATAATCCCCACATTTCTTCACCAAATTGGGTCTCAATCAGTTCCGGCGCATATTGACCATAATAAAGGTTCATATTTCGCACATCACGTAACAGCATACGTTCTGCATTATTATTAGCTGAAGCATTTACCGCTTGTGGTAAATCTATGATAACTGGGCCATATTCATCTACTAAGACATTAAATTCTGATAAGTCACCGTGGATAATACCCGCACATAACATAAGGCGAATGTAGTGCATCATTACAGCATGGTCTTCAATTGCTTGTTCTGCTGACATTGCAACATCGTTTAAGCGTGGTGCCACATCATCGTTCTCGTCAGTGACAAGCTCCATCAATAACACGCCGTCGTAGCAACCAAAAGGTTCAGGCACGCGTACCCCGGCTTTTGCTAGAGTAAAAAGCGCATCAACTTCGTGGTGTTGCCATGCGTTTTCTTGTTCTTTGCGGCCAAATTTAGAACCTTTTTCCATAGCTCTTGCTCGGCGACTATTGCGTACTTTTCGGCCTTCTTGATATTGAACAGCTTGTTTGAAACTGCGCTGAGCAGCTTCTTTATAAACTTTCGCACAGCGAATAGCGTCGCCGCAGCGTACTACATACACTGTTGCTTCTTTGCCACTCATTAATTGGCTGATGACTTCATCAACCAAACCGTCTTCAACTAACGGTAAAATTCGTTTTGGTGTTTTCATAGCGCACTTATACCGCACTTAGCTGCTTGATGTAATAGCTTGTTGATAAAAAACTGACTCAAGAAGGGCTTTGTCATAAAAAAACACTTTTAGAGTAACCGCTCAGTCATCGAAATTTTATAAAACAGCAACATAGAAGAACTACATTAGTCCCGCTTTTGCACAACTCTGCATATTAAAAAAAACACGGGAAATTAATCATGAAAGTTAAAAAGCTTGCGCTTGCTATAGCAGCTGCTTCGGTCGTATCGGGGAGCGCTTTGGCTGGGGTATTACCAGATGTTCAAAAAAACTCAGCTTGGTACAGCACCGCTCAAAGTAAAATTGACCATAAACAACATTTAACAAAATTAACTAAAGCAAAAAATGTCATTTTATTTGTTGGTGATGGTATGGGTATTTCAACTCTTACTGCGGCACGAATTCTTGATGGTCAAAATAAAGGCCAATCAGGTGAAGAAGGGTTTTTGAGTTTTGAGAAATTCCCGTATTCAGCGCAAGTTAAAACCTACAATGTTGATGCGCAAACACCAGATTCAGCTGGCACTATGACAGCTATGATTTCAGGTGTAAAAACTGATGCCGGCGTTTTAGGTGTAAATGCTGATATTAAACGGGGTGATTGCTCTACAGTTGTGGGTAATGAATTGGTTACAGCTTTAGAGTTGGCTGAGGTTAAAGGCCTTTCTACAGGTTTGATATCAACAGCACGAATTACACATGCTACGCCGGGTGCAACATATGCAAAATCAGCCGATCGTAACTGGGAAGATGTCTCAGATATGCCAGCTGCTGCGGTGAGCGCGGGTTGTGAAGATATTGCATCACAATTAGTAAATTTTGAGAAAAACCTTGAGGCACGATATTTAGGTGTTGATGTTGATGGTATTGATGTGGTCATGGGGGGTGGTCGTCGTCATTTTTTACCTAAAGATGCTGCTTTTAACAGTACGGATGCAGTGAGTGCAGTGGAAGGTGATCGGACAGATGGTCGTGATTTAACGGCTGAATGGCAAGCTCACTATCCAACAGGTAAATATGTGATGGATCAAACAGGCTTTGATGCCGTTGACCCTGCAACAACTTCGCAGTTATTTGGTTTATTTAATGAATCACATATGCAATACGAGGCCGACCGTGCTAACGATATTGCGGGGGAGCCTTCGCTCACCGAGATGACAACTAAAGCGATTGATATTTTAGATAATAACGACAAAGGTTACTTTTTAACCGTTGAATCTGGTCGTATCGATCATGGTCACCATGCGGGTAATGCTTATAACGCCCTCACTGATGCTGTTGAGCTAAGTAAAGCTGTTCAAGCTGCGATAGATGCAACGAACCCAGAAGAAACCTTAATTTTAGTCACAGCCGATCACAGTCATGTATTTACTATTGCGGGTTATCCAAAACGCGGTAATCCAATTTTTGGCAAGGTAGTCACTGTTGGTAAAACCACTCCATCTTTAGCTGCTGATGGTATGCCATACACCACACTTGGTTATGCTAATGGTTTAGGCTTTCGCGATTTAGGTGCACAAACCGATGCTGAAGTGTCATATAACGAACCTGCTTTAGCTGGCCGACAAGATTTAACCAATGTTGATACGTCAACGCCAGGATTTCACCAAGAAGTGACAGTGCCACTTGACTCTGAAACTCATGCAGGTGAAGACATTTCGCTCCATGCAACTGGTCCTGGTGCACATTTAGTACAAGGTGTTATCGAGCAAAGTGTAGTTTTTCACCTTATCAATCAGTCGCTTGGTTTAATTAAAGAATAATGGATAAAACAATGAAAAAATTAACGCTTCTTTCAGTCGCCATTGCGGTCGCTTTAGCTGGTTGTTCAGGTGATGATGGTAAAGATGGTACAAATGGCTCTGCAGGTGCTAACGGCGCAAATGGTGCCAATGGCAGTAATGGTTTAACAAGTTTAATTATGCAAACTCAGTTACCGATTGGTGATGACGTTTGTCGTAACGGCGGTGTTAAAATTGATTCTGGCCTCGATAGTGATGGCAATGGTGTATTAGCAGCTAGCGAAGTAACGGGCACTGAGCACGTTTGTGCACCGACTATTACCAGTTTAACTGCATCAGATGTTGCAACAACTACGTCAAATCAGTGGTATAGCGAAAGTGAAGACCGTGTTTTACAAGCTAAAGCCATGGCTGCAAAAATCGCTAAAGAATCAGGTAAAGCTAAAAATGTAATTTTGTTTGTTGGTGATGGTATGGGTATCTCAACCGTAACCGCAGCGCGCATTTTAGAGGGCCAAAACAAAGGCATGATGGGTGAAGAAAACCAATTAAGCTTTGAGAAACTGCCTTTTTCTGGTTTTTCTAAAACCTATAATGTTGATGCACAAACACCTGATTCAGCGGGTACGATGACAGCAATGATCGCAGGTGTTAAAACCGATATGGGTGTCATTGGTGTCGCTGAAGGCGTTACGCGCGGTAATTGTATATCAACAAAAGGCCAAGAGCTGGTAACTGCGGCTGAACTTGCTGAGCTTGCTGGTAAATCCACTGGTATTGTTTCAACTGCACGTATTACTCATGCAACACCCGCTTCTGCTTATGCAAAATCGGCTGATCGTGATTGGGAAGATGTGTCTGATATGCCTGCAAATGAAGCGGCTAATTGTGAAGATATCGCCTCGCAACTTGTTAACTTTGAAAAGAACTTAGAAGCACGCTTTCCTGGTGTCGATGTTGATGGTTTAGATGTGGTGATGGGCGGTGGTCGTCGTCACTTTTTACCAAAAGATATCGCGTTTAATTCAACCGATGCAATGAGTACTGTTGAAGGTGACCGTACTGATGGTCGTGACTTAACAGCTGAATGGAAAGCGCAATATCCAGCGGGTCAATATGTGATGGATCAAGCAGGCTTTAATGCGATTAATCCTGCAGCTACGTCAAAAGTGTTTGGTTTATTTAACGAATCACATATGCAGTATGAGACAGATCGTAAAAACGATATCGCTGGCGAGCCATCACTGAGTGAAATGACGGCTAAAGCTATTGATATTCTTGATAATAACGAAAAAGGCTTTTTCTTAACAGTTGAAGCGGGTCGTATTGACCATGGTCATCATGCTGGCAATGCTTATGCCGCGCTTAATGATACGGTTGAATTTGCTAAAGCTGTTCAAGCTGCGGTTGATGCCACAGACTCAGACGATACTTTAATTATTGTTACTGCAGACCATAGCCATGTATTTACCATCGCGGGTTATCCAAAGCGTGGTAATCCAATATTGGGCAAAGTAGTGGGTATTGGTAGCGATACACCAAGTTTAGCCGATGATGGCATGCCATATACTACAGTGGGTTATACCAATGGTATCGGTTATAAAAACTTAGGTTCACAAACCGATGCTGACCAAGGTTATAACCATCCAATTGTGACTGGTCGAGTTGATTTAACCGATGTTGATACGCAAGCGCCAGGATTTTTCCAAGAAGCGTTAGTGCCATTATCGTCTGAAACGCATGCGGGTGAAGATGTGGGTATTTATGCCTCAGGCCCAGGTGCGCATTTAGTGACGGGTACAAATGAGCAAAGCTATATATTCCATGTGATGGATTATGCCGCTGACTTGGTCAAAAATGCCGAAAAAGCAGTCAAATAAATGTTTTTGCGTTGACATGATCGACTCATAAAACTGTCAAATATATGTATTAAATTAGGGGCTCTTTAGCCCCTTTTTTTAAGAAGTTATCTATGAAATATTTACTATCGACTTTAGCTTTGTGTATCAGCAGTTATGCCAGTGCCGACTTGTCTGCATGTAAACTAGACCCATCAGTGATTGCAGCACAATACGACATTATTACGCAAAAGGGCGAGCAGGTTGTTAATCAACCTTTTGAGTTATGGCGTAATGGCAATTTAGTAGCGCATTACCAACCTAATCAGCGCATGAGTGAAATTTGGCAGCATTTGAGTAATGGCCAAATTCGCCCTATTCGTTACTTTGAAGATTATAAACATGGTATCGAATATCAATCTGTCGATTTAATCGGCACCACAGCCGTCCCTGCTTGGCATGATAAATATCAACTTATTACCGAACAGCAGTTTAATAAAATGACCTTAATAGAGCAAAGTGGTGAGGGCTGTGAGCAATTACAGACCTATACACTTAATAATAAGGTGGTCGCGTTAACGGTTAAATGGTTACCTGCGCAAAAGTTAGTGCAATCTTTAAAAGCGATAAAAAAAGATGCGAGCGAAGAGTGGCAGCTTAAGCATGTCATTACAGCCCAAAGTGAAATAAAACAGAAGTTTGCAGTATGGGATCAATATCAAACCACAGATTATGCCGATGTGGGTGATAATGAGTCAGACCCAATGCTCGCTAAGATGATTAAATTGGGGTTTATTTCTCATGGTGCTTCGGGATTTTATAATGCTGATGGCACTCAGATTGAAGGTAGTCACCATCACTAAAGAGTATTGATTGCGTTGATCTAGGCATCAGGTTAGATTCTCAAAATTAACCTTGAGGAGCTGACTTAATGCCTGCGTCGTTATGGCCTATCTTTTACGTCCTTGTCTCAGCCATTTTTATGGCGACCATTGGTATTTTCGCCCGTTTTGCAGCCTTGCCCGCCGAACATATTACCTTCTATCGTTTAGCCATTGGTGCCAGTTGCGTGCTGCTCTATTTGGTTGTTAGCCGACAGCAACGCGCTATTTGGCATAAACCAGCTTGGAGCACTGTGCTCAATGGTGTGATGTTGGCAAGTTTTATGGTGTGTTACATCGAAGCAATGCATTACACCAGTATGGCTAATGCGATTATGTTGATTTACCTCGCACCTTTATTTGCCGCAGTTGTTGCGCACTTTCTTTATCAAGAGCGATTAGGTATTGCCAGTGTTGTCGCAATTATGCTGGCATTATTTGGCTTTGCCATGATGATGAATTTTAAATGGTCTTTTACACATGCCGAGCAAGAGCAGGTTGGGCTATTTTATGGGGTATTAAGTATGCTCAGCTACGGTACTTTTATTTTACTTAATCGTAAAAAGACCATTCATTCTCCTTATCAAAGTACCTTGATACAGCTTTTGGTTGGCTCCTTGTGTGTATTACCTTTTGTCCTCACACATCCTGTTGCTATAACGTTTAATCAAGGTTTATGGCTGCTTGCAATTGGCATCATTCCTGGATTTTTAGCGATGCTATTTGCGGTTAAAGCGTTGCGTGAATTACCCGCAATGACTTTTTCTACTTTAGCTTATATAGAACCTGTCGCGGTGGTCATAATGGCATGGTTAATTTTTAACGAGCAGTTAGGCATATTACAGCAAGTGGGCTGCGGATTAATTATTGCCGCAGGTATTGCGCAAAGCTTTGTTGAGCACTCAAATAAAAAACGTCGAGCGCTAAAAGTTAAGGCTGAAACATATGTCTCAGCCCAATGAGCTTAAAGTAAGTTTTTATCTAAAAAGGTTTTCACTTCATTTAAATAACTCATTTGGTTATCTAAATTCCAAAATCCATGACCTTCTTTTTCAATTAAAAAAGAGGTGTAAGCCTTTTTATGAAGATTAAGTGCTTCTTTGAGTTTATTTATATGCTCAACCGGCGCACGCTCATCACGTTCGCCATGGGCTAAAAATAAAGGCACTTTAATTTTATCGACGGCATAAACTGGTGAATTTTGTTTTAGAATATTTTCATCAGTACCAATTACTTTACTTAAGTAGTCATATGTATTGCTGCGTTTTTGTAAATCACCTTTGGTGTATAACAAGGCTAAATCGTAAATACCAGCATTAGCGATAGCGCATTGGTAGGTATCAGGATAAAGAACGGTACTTTGTACAGCTGAATATGCACCGAAACTTGCCCCCATAATACAAACTTTATTGGCGTTAGCTAAACCTTGTTGTACCGCCCAGTCAACCGCATTTTTGAGATCTGTTTGAATTAACGAACCCCAATTTTTATAACCTGCACTTAAAAACTGCTGACCGTAACCTGATGAACCACGATAATTAACTTGTAATACTGAGTAGCCGTTGAGGGCTAAAAATTGGACCTCAGGATCAAAGCCCCAAGTATCTCTGACTCCGTGCGGGCCCCCGTGAACTAACAATACTAATGGTGCAATTGTTTTACTTTGGGCTTGTTGTTTTGCTTTGGTAAAATAACCGGCCACAGTGAAATCACCACTTTTAAAGTTGACAGGCTCTGTGAATGCTAATTGGTCTTTTGCTATGTTTAAACTATTTGGAAACAGCCCCTTGAGCTCATTTTTCTTTTTATTATAAATATAATATTCACCAGGATTAATATCTGACGATACTTTTACAATCGAGAGCACACCATCTTTGGTTTGGCTTTCAACACTCACTGCGTTGCCGGTAAAGGTCGCTAAAATATCTTTAAATGCCTTTGCCTCTGGGATATTTTTATTGAGTAAAATGTAGACCGGAAAGCCATCATCTAGCCGTAAAGCGTAGATATTTTTACCATCATGAGTAAGATTTACAGATGAAACATCTACTTTTTTATCAGTGAATACGGCTTTGTAGCTGCCATCGGCAAATGAGTATTTAAACAGTCCGGTTAAATCTTGGTTTAAGTTATCTAACGCATAAAAGCCACTGTTATCATTGGTAATTGTAAGCGGGTAAAAAGCAGAACCAAATAGGCTATTATTTACTTTTTGCCATTGGCCATCGACATTAAAATAAACAATTTTTTCATTTTCTTGGCTTAGGCCAATCGCAAGTTTTGGCTCGCCTTCTTGATCCGTCACAATTTTAACATTAGGTGCAGGTGCACGGCCTAAGTCTTTTTGATTACCACGGTAGATATTGATTTTACGCAATTCACCTAAACGATCTTCTTTATCGCTCATTGCAGTGGACAAGATTAAAATATGACGCTTATCGTCAGGTAAGGTATCGACGATAGTGGCCCAGCCAAAATCTTGTTGTTTACGAGCAAGGCGTGTGCCGGTTTGGTCTTCGCCTGAGCGATAACCATAAATTAAATTGGAATTTTTACCATCGTAATCAACCGCTAATAGCTCACCATAAGATTCGGTATATTCAAGCCAAGCTGCTTTTTGTACGACTTCAATCACTAAACGTTCGTCATTCGCCCAGATATAAGGACCAACTTCGCTATTGCCTTCAAGGCTAATTAGGCCAACAAATTTAAGTGTTTTACGGTCGGTTATTGCAAGGGCTTGCTTACCCTGATGGTTAATTCGCATAGAGATGTAATCACCACTTGGTGAAATTTGTACATCATTATACTGCATGGCGTTAAATAAATTTTTAAACTCAACTGCGAGTGAAAGGGGACTGGTTAATGTGCACAGTATCAGCACAACGTTCATAAATAATCGAGTTATCATTGTTATATCCTTGTTAATGAATGAGCAAGTATATAAAAAGAAAATCGAAATTGGTACAGACGTTTAGTTGCCGCTAATGATCTTAATGAGTTTATTTACAAACAATTTTACAGCTGTTTCGTCGTTAAATTTAAATGCGAGACCGTAATGGATTGGTTTGCTGCTTTTAAAAATACGCGTAGGGAAGCGGGTCATTTCGGCGCTATGAAAATAACCTTCTTTATGTTTTACCCCTTCAAGTGCACTTAAGTCGGCAACAAATACTTCATACGCAGGGCGAATAATAAGTTGGGGAATACTGCTATCAATATGTAAATAAAAGGCTTCTTTGCTATTAGGTAACATGTACTCGGTCAGGTTTTTAATGTTGAAGTTTGAGCGACATTGAAGCTCAGTTAAACAGGTGCTGATTTGCTGTTGGGTAATGGCCACAGAATGTTCCAGAAAGTACTAATAGTTTCAATTCATTAGACGCTATCAGCTCTTGCTTAGCAATAAAAAAAGCCCACAATAAGTAAACTTAAAGTAGGCTTCGGGAACAACAACTACATTTGTCAGGGTTGTTACTTAACATCGGGGGCAGAAATTAAGTGAACTCAGGTTTGGTTAGTGATCGTGCTCTTGGGCTATCCCTAACCATGTTATTTTATTTGGCTCGAAATCAAGCTCTAACAAGGTGCTTGCTTTTTGGTCGTGTAAATCAACAGCAATAATCTTTTGCTGTTGTTTAGCCGCAATAAATAAGGTTTCATCGGCATGCGAATATGCAAGATTAAAAGTATCGTCAGTTTGGCTTAATACTTTAAAGCGCGCCGTTACTTGCCACTTTTCTTCAGCAGCAAATATCGATAAGTAGCCTTCGCTATCGATTACATATAGGTGACCTTCTTCTTGCTCTGCGATGGAGGCAATCACCGAAATACTGTCATTCTCACGCCATGTAATTTCACTCATTTGCTGATTTTCTGGATCAATAAAGTAAAAGTAATTGCGCTGTGCATTACCAATAAACAGTGGGCTATCATGGCTTGATTTTAGCGAGCCAATTCGGGCTCCCGCAGGCATATTTGTCAGGTTTGCAATTTTGCTATTGGTGAAGTTTTCGCCCGACTGCGTTACAACTAGCACACCGTCACTACAGCCAAAAGCAATATGGTCTTGATTTTGCGCACTGCCATGTAAACTTGGGCAATTGAGTTCAAAGCGCTGCTCTTGATGAAAGTGGTCGCCATGTTGATGATATAAGTCAACAAAGTCAGGTAATGTATTGGTTGCTGCTTCGCTGCGATGGGTGGTTAAGACAAAATCTTCGCGCAATTGTGCTGTGCCGTGCATTGCATTCTCGAAGGTGTGCTCTGCCACAATTTTACCTTGTTCAATTGCATGATCATCAAGAATTAAAAAACCAGCTGGAATATTTAGGCTATTGTCACCATCAATAAATAAACTAGCGCGGTCTTCATTTACATCAAAATGAGTTGGTTTAGCTTGGCTAATGTTAAAACTAATCATGCTTGGATCTGTTTGATAGCTATGATCGTGATCACCATGGTCTTCTTGATATAAACCGCCATCAATAAATTCAACTAAATCATTAGCACGTTGCACTGCAACAGCATAGCGCAGTCCTGGGCTTGCATATAAACCGTCAATAATATGAGTGGTATTAAAAGTGTCTAATAACTGGTTTTTATCTAACTCAAACATCGACAGGGTTGCGTGTTCAGCATGACTAATTGCTAAACGGCCTTTTGATGATATGGTTTCGTGTTTATGGTCGTTGTCTTTTTGTTTAGCTTGTTCAGCGGCCATTTTATCAATTTCACTATTACACGCGGTTAATAAAGTTAAAGTGCAGACAAGGCTTGTTAGTTTAAATCGTTTTAGATACATCAGAAGCAGAACTTATGTTATGTGATAATATATCATTATGTTATATTGTAACGTATCTTTTTGGAAGTACAAAATACCGAAATTTTTAAATCTCGGTATTAAGAGTACTAAGATAAGTTTAAATTGCCGCTAATGTTTGTTCTATTGCTCGCCGCCAACCGCGTAACAGTGTTTGGCGTTGAGAGCCGCTGATATTGGGCCGAAATTGCTGCGCGATGGTGAGGGTATGTTTCAGTGCTGTACTATTGGGCCAAAAGCCAACCGCTAAACCAGCTAAAAAAGCAGCTCCTAACGCTGTACTTTCGGTTTGATTGGGTCTTAGTACTGTGATATCGCTAATATCGGATTGAAATTGTAGTAAAAAGTCATTTGATGCGGCGCCGCCATCAACTTTTAATTCGAGCAAATTGATACCGCTTTCTTGCGACATCAAGGTCAAAATTTCATGGCTTTGATATGCAATCGCTTCAAGTGCGGCGCGAATTATATGATTCCGATTGGCCCCTCTTGATAAACCCACCAAAGTACCGCGAGCATCTGGTTGCCAATAGGGTGCACCGAGTCCTGTAAAAGCGGGCACTAAATATACCCCGTTATTATCGCTGACACTTTTAGCCGCTTGTGCTGTTTCATTTGCATGTTGAATTAAACCCAGTTCATCTCTTAGCCATTGCACTACCGCACCGCCCATAAAAACTGAACCTTCAAGTGCATAGCAGACGCCGCCATCAGGGCCAATGGCCAAAGTGGTAATGAGCCCTTTGGTTGAGTTAATTGCCTGTTTGCCGGTATTCATTAACATAAAACAGCCGGTTCCATAGGTGTTTTTTACACTGCCAGCATCAGTGCATTGTTGACCGAATAAAGCGGCTTGTTGGTCGCCTGCCATACCTGCAATGGGAATTGGCTGCTCGGGGTTAAGCAAGCAGGTGACACCGTAAATTGCTGAAGAAGGTTGTACGGTTGGTAATAAACTGGCTGGAATATCAAATAACGCTAACAGTGTTTTATCCCAGCATTGCTGGTGGATGTTGTAAAGCATAGTGCGAGAGGCGTTTGTCGGGTCGGTGACATGCACTTTGCCTTCGGTTAATTGCCAAAGTAGCCAAGTATCTATGGTGCCAAATAATAGTTCGCCACGCTCAGCTCTTGCTCTTATGCCGTCTACATTATCTAAGATCCACTTAATTTTTGAGGCAGAAAAATAAGGATCAAGCACTAATCCGGTGCGTGTTTTAATCTCATTTTCATGACCTGCATGCTTTAAAGCTTGGCACAGCTCGTTACTTCGGCGACATTGCCACACAATCGCGTTATAAACCGGTTTACCTGTGTTTTTATCCCAAATTACCGTGGTTTCGCGCTGATTAGTGATACCGATTGCAGCAATGTGTGACAGATCAATTTCAGCATGTTTAAGCGCTTGTTTAAGGGTTGATAACTGCGATTGCCAAATTTCTTCGGCGTCATGTTCAACCCAACCCGCTGCGGGATAATATTGTTTAAATTCTTGCTGAATTGAGGCAATTAAATGAGCGGATTGATCAAAAATTAAGGTCCGAGAGCTGGTTGTTCCTTGATCTAATGCCACAACGTATTTTTTTATCGCGCTGGTTGTCATGCCTAAACCTTAATTGAAATTGCAAAGCTAATGTTTATTAAACTACCTATTTTGTAAGGTAATTTGCAATCTTATTTTTGGGATTTTATATATTTCAATTGGTTAGCTTTATGGTGGGTTAATAATTTGAGCCAAATACTCTTGTAATCTTTGGTGCTTAAGGTTCGCAAGCACTACCTGAAATCAACTAGAGACGTTAGATTTCATTAGATAGCAAGGCGAGTAATAAAAAAGTTTTGTCGTTTTTATTACTCGTTCTTAAATTATATGTTTGGTTCAGACATGATCGCTTCTTTTAGTGATGCGATTTCGATTTGTTTACCCATTTGGTACTGAAGCTGCCAATAAAGTGGTGGTGTAACACTTGTAATTAATATCACCGCATAAAGCATGTGAGCAGCAAGGCCGTAAACTAAACCTAAGCACAATAAAATACCGAGAAAAATAAGCGGGCGAGAATTGCTTGGTAATAAGCGCCATGCGCTGAGCATACTCACTAGATAAATCACCACAAAAACGCCATTGACCCATGCTATTAAGTCTTCAATATTTTGTTTGGCCACGTAAGTAAAAATAAGCACGCAGGCCATTAGAAGCAAAATGCTCGCCAGTGCGCGAGTAGGCACTTGAAATTGATTTTTTTGGCTAAAATAGCGCGGCATTATGCCATCTTGGCTAAAACTACACAGTAAACGCGCAACACTAGCAGTGTAAACATTGACAGTTGCTAGGCCGCCTGCAATCCCTAAAGCACCAATAATGATCGTGCCATAACCGCCTAAAAGTTGATTAAATGCTGCTGCCATTGCCAAGGGTTCATTATTAGGCACTTCTAACAGCAACCAAGTGCAAGCTAAGTATAACGCGCCGACGAGCAATGTACCTATCATCATAGCTGGGATCATATCGCGTTTTGGGTGCTTAAAGTCATCGGCAAGATGAGTCATGGCTTCGACTCCTAAAAAGCTCCAAAAAGCCAAACCTGCAGCTAGCATAATTAAATCAAACTCAACAAATGTGGTTTTAGGCACAGGGACTGAAAGGGTTAATGTTGCGGCGCCTAGTAGTAAAAGCACCACAATTACAATCATTAGTGTCAATAAAAACTGCAACTTAGCGGATACATGAATACCCCGATAGTTAAGCAAAAATAACAAGAGCAGTGTTCCAAGTTCCATTAGAAGTTGCGCCAAAGGAGTGAGGTTAACTAAGGCGTTTACAAACTGAAATGTCATTAAAATAGCTGCTGGTGCGCCAATTGGTACGACAAACAAAAAAATAACACCTATCACTCTACCCGTCAGTCGGCCAAAGGCTTGTTCGGCAAAATAGGCAGGCCCTGCAGCATGAGGGTGAAGGGCGCTTAAACGAGCAAATACTAACGTTACCGGAATAATCGCAATTGTGAGTAATAACCAAGCAATTAAGGCACCTTGCTGGGCAATATTGATGGTCATTTGCGGTAAAATAAAAATACTGGTGCCAAGCAATGTCGTGGCCATTAGCCCTGCACCTTGCCAGCGACCAATTCCGTGATTTTTTATTGTCATCGTTCTGTTCTATCAGGTTATTTTGCTGATATTCTAGCGCTTAATTAACAGGCTAATTGCACAATCAAACCGCCTTTTTGACGGAAATTTTATTTTATACCGTCATTTTGTCGGTTTAAATGCCAGATGGTATAAGGAAAAAGTGGCATCATGGATAAATTCGATCAGCAAATTATTGAGCAGTTAAAAAAGAATGCTCGGATCAGTGTTTCTGCTATTGCTGAAACCGTGAGTTTATCGCGTTCTGCAGTATCGGAACGGATCAAAAAACTAGAGCAAAATGGCTTAATACGCGGTTATCAAGTCTTACTGAGTGAGTCACAAAAAGCAGGGGTTACAGCGTATTTTGAAATTCAGCATCAATGTGCGCGTTGCGCTGATGTGGTGCATGTTTTTCAGGCCATTCCTGAGGTGGTAACGTGTCGGGGTATAACTGGAGATATGGATTTATTGGTTTATATTAAAGCGCCATCGATGCAGCGTTTGCACCAAATTCGCGAAGAGCTAGATTCGCATCCTGATATTATTAAAATTAAAACCCATGTGGTACTGAGTGAATGGATTAATAACCAATAAAAAGCAGGTTAAACTTGTATAGACAAGAGTAACCTGCAAATTGGTTGGTTTTAATTGATTGAATCAGTTAGTTTTTATAAAATTTTGAGTCTTTGGTTAAGATGAGTTGCGGGTCATCAATGCCTGTTACGGTGAAAGCAACATCGGTGACTTTCTGGCTTAAATCGTAGCCATCAGCAATTAAGGTTACAGGGACTTTTTGCATCAGGCCAGGCAGCACCGTAATAGTGTTCGGTGCGTTGAGTACAGCATGTTCAATACCTGCCACTTTGATAGTAAAGTGCTGTACTTTTTGAGTTTTATTGCTGATTGTTAAGGTATAAGGATTTTCAATTAAGCCCTCAAAATTCATGCGATACAATACGTTGCGATCGCGCAGTACAGATACCTCCAGTGGTACACGCACCGCCAGCCAAATTGCCATAATCGCAAAAATAGCGACGGTAAACACAGCATAACCGACTAATTTTAAGCGCCAAGGGTTGGTAGGTTTACCAGCCATATTATTTTCACTGGTGTATTTAATGAGGTCTTTTTCATAGCCAAATTTTTCCATGGTTTGGTTACAAGCATCAATACATAAGCCACAGTTAATGCATTCATATTGCAAACCATTACGAATATCGATACCCGCAGGGCAGACTTCAACACATAAATTACAGTCGACACAGTCGCCAAGGTTTTTGCTTTTTGGGTCTTCTTTGCGTTTACGTGGGCCACGGTTTTCGCCGCGTTCGTTATCGTAAGTTACCAACAAGGTGTCTTTATCAAACATAACGGATTGAAAACGAGAATAAGGGCACATGTAAATACACATTTTTTCTCGAAGCCAACCTGCGTTGCCATAAGTACACAATGCAAATAAAAACACCCAAAACACCACTAAACCACTGGCCTGCCAAGTTGCAAGGTCAGCGTACAAATCATAAACAGGAATAAAGTAGCTCATAAATGTGGTGGCAGTGAGCACCGACATGGCAATCCAGACGGTGTGTTTTGCTGCTTTTTTTAGGATCTTTTCTCGTGTAATGGTTGATTTGTCGAGTTTTATTCTTTGATTGCGGGTTCCTTCAATTTTATGCTCAACCCAAATAAACATCAGCATCCATACCGTTTGTGGACAAACATAACCACACCATACGCGGCCAAGCCAGTTAGTGACAAAAAATAAGGCAAACGCCCCTGCCATAAATAACCCTGCAACCAACATAAAGTCTTGCGGCCAAAGAGTGAGAGCAAAAATTTTAAATTGTTGATTGGCTACATCAAACAAAATGGCTTGCTGGCCTTGATAGGGGATAAAAGGAATTAAAATGAATCCAAGCATTAAGAGCCAGTTAAGGACTCTGCGATATTGCTGAAATCTCCCTTTTTGCTCTCGCACATAAATACTTTGATCTTGCTTGTAGGGCTTAATGATCAAATCTTCTTCTTTAATATCAAACTTCATAGTGGTTTTCTCGATAACGGTAATAACCACTTAACTCAAGGAGTATGCCATGTTTTAACATGTTTAATTTATTGATTTTAAATGATTTAAATTTTAGGTTGGCTTTTTTGTGTGTGATATATCGTGGGGTGCACGGTATATCGTGCTTTTTGGTAGTGTGATCATTAACGCATGATATTTTACCAAATTGTTGATTGTTATTACCGAGTGATAATATAAAAGTATTAGCTAAATTTGATATGTTTATTCAATTGAGATTTCTATAGCGTACAGCAGGTATTTCGACCACTATTTTTAGCTTGGTATAACGCTTTATCAATGCGGTGAAATAGACTTTTGCTGGTATCGCGCGCATGTAAATAACTAGTGATACCTAAACTGATGGTAATGTTAAATTCATCATGGAACGAATGTACCTGCGTGAGTCTACGTAGTTTTTCGGCGAGCTCAGCTGCTTGTTGCTGGCCAGTATTAGGAGTAATAATTAAAAACTCTTCACCACCCCAACGAAATAGGCTGTCTGATTCACGAATATGCGCTTTGAGCAATTGTGCAACTTGAATCAAAACTTGATCGCCTGTTAAGTGTCCATATTTATCGTTTACATTTTTAAAGTGGTCAATATCAATTAAAATAATAGAAAGTTCAGTACTATAACGTTCGCTATGGGCTATGTTACTTTCTAGTTTTTCATTACACGCTATCCGGTTTCCCACCTGCGTAAGCGTATCGGTACGACTTTCGCTTCGTAATTTTATTTCTTTTGAGTCATCTTTAATGATGGCTATCGACCTTTTTTCGTTGTTTTGCCAATAAGAGGCCACTGAGATGCTGACTGGAATATTTTGACCATGTTTGTTTTTGGCAAATAGCTGAGACTTTCGATTCTGCATAGCTAAATGTTGATATGATTGAATAAACTCAGTGCGTTTTTTATGATGTGTGGCGCGATATCTATCGGGTACTAACTCATCAATGCATAGTTTTTTTAATGAAGATAATTGATAGTCAAAAAGTTCACATGCTTTTTTATTTGCTCTAATAATTAATCCCTTTTCGTTGGCGTTGATAATAGCGTATGGAGAGGCGTTAAAAAGCGCTTCAATTTCGTTATATTTACTGACCAATAAAGATAAGGTAAAAACCAAGTAACCAAAACAAAGCACCAACAAGCCAATGATAATTGTAAAAAAATAAACTAATAAGTTTTCAAATTCTTGTAAGTTTTCTTCGGCTTTTTGTTTGGTTGATGCGACAGATGAGCGGGTTTGGGCGATTATATTTCCTAGTGCTTGGATGGCATGTGTATCATCAACCCTTACCTTTAAATCTATTTGTTCGATATCTAAATTATTTGAAATAAGTTGATGAGCAATCGAAAGTTTTTCTTGGTAAAGCACAACCGTATCACGTAAAAGATTGATGTTGGTTATTTGATCTTCGTTTAAGTCGAGTTTGAGATAAGCGTCAATGGCATCAAGTGTAATTTGTGCTTTATCGATAGCTTTGTAGTAGTAATTAACATCTTTGCGTAGCACATAATTTTTAAAGTTATGAATAAAACCGCCATAACCAAAGCCATAGATAAGATCTTGGAGAAAATGAGACCGCTTAATTTCTGGAGTTGAAAATTGGACTAATATATCTTCAGAATATTTTGCTTGTTGCCAAAGCTTTAAGCCAAATAAAGCGACAGCTGCGATACAAATTAGCCCTAAAATAACTGCGCCTAGTAACTTTAATTTTAAAGTGAATCTATTTTTTATATCCATATGAAAAGTTTTTCACTCCAATCCTTTGAAATTATCTAAAGTATTGCAGAATAAAAGCCAAACTCAATATGAATGTGTGATTTGTTTATTTGGAAATTATTGATATTTTTTTTTTAAAATAAAGACATAAATAACTTGATAGTCAGTATTTGCTTATTTGTGGAACCTAAATGCAAATATCATTTAAGTGCCCTAACTTGATATAAAAAGGCACTTTGATATCAGTAAAACAACGTGTGTAATAGTGGTAATTAACCAAAGGTTTAGATGTAAAACTTTGCAAATAAACTCATTGGTATAAGCGCTATAAATAGCGCCTAGAAAAGGCTTGGTTATCCGCCGTCAAAGTGATTAGTATTGTGATGATTGCGACGAGATCTCATCATGGCCTAAGGTAACAAGTAAATTATTTAACAGGCTTGAGGCTCCAAAGCGAAATGTGTTTTGGCTGAGCCATTCATCACCTAAAATACGAGTTGCTAGCTGTAAATATTGCGCCGCTTGTGTGGCATCTTTTACTCCTCCAGCAGCTTTAAAACCACACTTTGGGTTGTGTTCTTTAATTGCTTCAAGCATTATTTTTGCCGCATCTAAGGTTGCGTTGATAGCGACTTTTCCGGTTGATGTTTTGATAAAGTCAGCACCAGCAGCAATGGCGATTTCAGACGCCTTTTTTATCAAAGCAGGCTGGTTTAATTCACCCGATTCAATGATGACTTTTAAAATAGCTTTATTGTTGCATATCGCTTTACAGCCTTTAACTAAGTCAAAACCAATTTGTTCATCACCACCCATCAGTGCGCGATAAGGAAAAACGACATCAACTTCATCAGCCCCCGCTTCGATTGCTGCAACCGTTTCTTTAACAGCAAGTTCAATATCCGCATCGCCAGCGGGAAAGTTTGTCACTGTGGCTATTTTGATATCGTTAGCACCTAGTTGCGTTAATGTTTGGCGTGCTAAGCCAATAAATTTGGGGTAAATACAAATGGCAGCAGTATGACCGGCAACTGACGATGCTTGGTGACATAAAGCGATGATTTTTTCTGCGCTGTCATTCGTATTTAAACTGGTTAAATCCATAAAATTTATGGCTTGCTGAGCGGCGTGTTTTAAATCGTTCATAAAGAAAAGTTGCCTAAAAAAGTGTTGTCTCGCTCGAGGTTAAGCAATCTTTCTTTGAAATACCATTACTTTTTATGAAGAAAATACCATTAACTAGCAAGTAGTTAGGGGGCGTAGATTTTAAAGGTTAAGTTTTTAACGTACCTAAGATATCAATTTGAAGTAATGCGATACACCTGTTATAAAAACAAATCTATTTTGTAGTTATAAATTGTTTTTATGTCGTCAGTTTTGAATCAAAGAGCCAAATAATGAGTGAAATTACCTTTAACCGTTGACATTGGGTTGATTTAACAAAGGCAGATTATGTGCAATACCACGATGAAGAATGGGGAGAGCCGGTCTACGACGATAAAAAAATGTTTGAATTTGTGGTATTAGAATCTGCGCAAGCAGGGCTTAGCTGGTACACTATTTTAAAACGCAGAGCAAACTACCGTGCAGCCTTTGCGCAATTTGATGTTGAGCAAGTTGCTTGTTTTGATCAGCAAAAAGTGGAGTCATTAATGCAAGACAGCGGCATTATCCGCAATCGTGCGAAAATTAATGCCACCATTTCAAACGCTCAAGCATTTATAAAAATTCAGCAAGAATTTGGTAGTTTTTCAGATTATTTATGGGCTTACTTTAACTACCAACCCATAGTAAACCTGCCTAAATGTAAAAGCGATTATCAAGCGACCTCAGATATTTCTGATAGCATTAGTAAAGATTTGAAAAAGCGCGGTTTTAAGTTTTTTGGTTCAACCATTTGTTATGCACACTTACAAGCCTGCGGCTTAATAAACGATCACAGTGCTGATTGTTTTAAATCAGCATTAAAAAAGGTCAATACGCCCTAGCTTTTTGGGTTACTCGTGCATCCAATATCCTGGATGTTCTGTAAAATAACGATATTGACGTTTAGGTGTTTGGCAGGTTTGCAACTCGTTTGCTACCGAGAGCAAAATCCAATCTTCACGATGGGCTGTGCCCATGTTTTTCCCGCCTGATAAGTCAAAACAACTTAGTTCTGTGCTGCTGGGTACCAACAAATAACGGTTAGTTCCTTCTTGTAGCCATTGATAGGCATTGCGCTCTTGCTCTTCAACTGGTGCTAGGTAACTAAAGTGAGTCACACTCATTGGTGAAAATAAAATAAACTGTTCTTTGAACTTTATTAAACCTAACTCAGCATCTTCGCCAATATGCGCTGCGACATCATGCATTAAGCTTTTTGGGGTGCGAATATCTTCAAGTAAACTGTATCCCCAAGTGCTAATGAGCGACCATGACAAAGCGCTAACAAATGCAATACGAATTAATGCCACTTGTTTACGTAGTGCGATTAAACCAACAATCCAAAGTGTACTTAAAGTTAAAATTAAATAACTAAAGTGAGTTAAATCATTGGTGTAGTCGGCTAGTTTTTTCAAAATTTTAGGGTGGTGTATAAACGCAAATATTCCCACTACCAATAAAATCATCGCTAATAGCCATAGTAATGCGCTCACTAATCGCTCAAACCAGCGATTAATTGTTTGGCCGGTTAACATTGCAGAGCATGCTAAGGCGAGCATAGGTAATGCAGGTAAAATATACACATTACGTTTACCAGGGCTAAGGCTAAAAAACAAAATAACTAGGGCAACCCAAATAAGCAAAATAGCGATAATAGGGTCGGCCTTTACTTTATTGACTACGGTTCGCCAATAAGTAATCAATAAAAATGGGATTGGAAACCACAACCAAGGAATAACGCTTACCATAAAAAAATACCAAGGTTTAATGTGGTGCCATGAATTCACATAGCGCTCGCCAGTTTGCTTAAATAAAATATTATTTTGATAAGCGACTAATTCAGGCGTATTAAGCGATTGCACGGTCAGTACCATAGGAATAAGCCAGCATGCAATTACACTGAGCAACGCAACAGGGCCAAGTAAACAGCGCCAAGTTAAACGACCAGCAAACAATTGTTTGTCTTTTAAGCCATAAATGATAATTGGGATCATCATTAACAAAGGTAAAAATCCTACACCTTTGGTGATCACACCTAGGCCCATAAAGGCCCAACCAAGAAAATACCAGCGCCAGCCATCACCAAGCATGAAATGGCGCACCAAACCGTAACAACCAAGCGTGATCCAGCACATCACCATAGCATCGATTTGTGCTGCTTTAGCTTGAATTAAAAACTGAGGCACTAATAGCAATAACAAGGCCGCATTACGAGCAATGCGCACATTCCAAAGCCTTGCGCCTAAATCATAAACAAGAAAAACAGTCAGTAAACCACACAAGGCATTGGGAATTAAAAACGCCAGTTTTAAGTCGCCAATTAGTTTATAACATGCTGCAATTGCCCACATAAACACCGGTGGTTTATCGGGGTAGTATTCACCTCCACGCATCGGAAAGAGCCATTGATTGGCCGCCACCATTTCTCTGGCAACTTCAACAAATCGAGGTTCATCGGCAGGCCACGGAGAGCGAAAACCAATACCAACTAATAACAATCCTAAGCTGATGAATAAAAGAGGCCATAAAACCTGGTAATAGTCATCACTATTAAAGCGATCACGAAACGATTGCATTTTCTCTCCTTATTATTCGGTGACCAGCTCAGACACTTGTTTACGCAAACGTGAGCGATAAAGATAAGTACCTATAATGCTTGAAATCACAAACAAACTAATGCTGATAGCCAGCTGATAATGATCGGATAAACCAATGCCTGCACCGGCAAAACTAAAAATCAGCATTTGGGGTAAATAACCAATTGTGCTGCCAATAAAAAAGCCATGAGCCGGAACGTGAGTGGCGCCAGCAAAAAGGTTGGTCAATAAGTTACTGCCTACAGGCAATAAGCGGATCATTAATACTTTAAGCCAAGTTTGTGTGCCAATGAGATTTTCAAACTTTTGCAATCGCTGGCCAAAGCGTTTTTGTAAACTACTGCGAACGGTGAGGCGGGCGACATAAAATGCAATGATACAACCAAGTAGCGTAGCTAAGGTTGAAAACAATGCGCCATTTAAGCCACCTAAAGCAAAACCAAACACAAACGCAATGACTTGGCGAGGTCCGCCAATGGCGGTAAAAAGTGCGCCAATACCAAGCAAAATAAACAGCCCTAACGCACCTTGTTTGGCAACAAACTGCGCAACCCAATTGCTGTCGGTAAGATGCTCAAACATGCCTTGCTGAGTTGCTATCATTAGAATTAGCAAGACGCTGATAATAAATAATGTTTTTAAAATGCGTTTCATTCTTCGGCTTTATTAGTTTGAGTCGCTTTACTGATATTAACGATTTTAGAGCGTCGAATTAGCCACATAACCCCTAAAATATCAACAATTCCAACCCAAGCTCGGTTCCAAGCTGTGTATTTTGATACCCCAACGGTACGGTCGCGATGATTAACCTCGGAAATTAAAATTTCACCACCCATACGACGAACCAGCGCGGGAATATAGCGATGCATATGATTAAAATAAGGGAAACGTAAAAAGGTCTCGCGGGGAAATAGCTTTAAACCACAGCCGGTATCGGGCACACCATCGTGCAGTAATGCATCGCGGACCTTATTGGCAAAGCGAGATTGAAAGCGTTTCCAAGCAGTATCCTTTCGATTTTTGCGATAACCCGCTATGCAAAAATGTGGTGAGTTAATGTTAGGTAATAAAGCGAGCATAGCAGGAATATCAGCAGGATCATTTTGGCCATCGGCATCAAGCGTTACGATATATTGCCCTTTTGCATGATGCACAGCGGTGTAAATCGCGGTGCTTTGACCTGTACTTGCGTTATGACGAATTGCATGCGCATTACAGTTCATTTGCTGACCTGTTGTGATGATTTCATCAAAGGTATTGTCTGAGCTGCCATCATCAACAACAACAATTTCAAATTCGGTCAAACCTTGTAAGGCATGACAAATTTCAATCATTAATGGGCCTATATTGCCTACTTCATCTTTTGCAGGGATCACAACAGAAATCAAAAGCCTATCCTTTGTTCTCTTTAAAAAGAAGCAATACAGTATCGCAATTTTATGACAATAAATATGGTCAATTCGGACAAAATTCCGACTTTTTGTCCAAATGTCACTTTTTATATAATACACCATTTAGCGTTGGCGTTTTATGCCTAACTTTTGCATTCGAGAGCGTAAGGTACTGGCCGGTAAGGCTAAAATTTTAGCTGCTCCTTGCTCTCCACCAATCACCCAGTGGCAATGTTTTAATACTTGCAGAATGTGGTCTTTTTCTGCCTCAGCGAGGCTGGCTAAAGAATGACTCTGAGTTACTTGATTAGGAACCAATTTTTGTTGCAATTTTAAGGTGTTGGAATGCGATAAAATGACTTCACGCTCAAGAATATTTTGGAGCTCTCTGATATTTCCAGGCCAATCATATTTCATTAGAGCCGCTAAACTTTGTTGGTTAATGCTTTTTATTTGTTTACCGAGCTTTTTATTCAAATGCCCTAAAATATTGATGCACAACAATGGAATGTCTTCTAATCGTTCGCGTAAGGCTGGCACCGCAATAGGAAATACATTTAAGCGATAGAATAAGTCCATCCTAAAAGTACCTTTTTCAACCATTGCACGTAAATCACGATTAGTTGCTGCAATAATTCGAATATTGACTTTGATGGTTTGATTTCCACCGACACGCTCAAACTCTTGTTCTTGTAATACCCGAAGCAGCTTACTTTGCGCTGCAAGTGATAACTCACCAATTTCATCTAAAAATAGGGTGCCTTTATCAGCAAGTTCAAAGCGACCTTTGCGGCGCTCGTTAGCTCCGGTAAATGAGCCTTTTTCGTGGCCAAAGAGCTCAGACTCGAGTAAGTTCTCACTAAAAGCGGCGCAGTTTACTTTGACTAAAGGGGCATTTTTGCGCTGACTTAGTTGATGAATATTTCGTGCAACCAGCTCTTTACCTGTGCCATTTTCACCTAAAATGAGCACAGTACTGTCGGTTTTACTAACTAATTCGATTTGGCTGAGCATCGACTGATAAATTGCGCTTTGTCCCACTAAGCCAGAACCAGCCCAGCTTTCAGATAACTCACTTTGTAAATAGACGTTTTCAGCTAGTAGTTTCTCACTTAACTGCCGGATTTCACTCAGTGCGTTACGCAGATCTAAATCAGTTTGTTTTTGCTGGCTAATATCTCGAAATAATGCCACAGCACCAACTATTTCACCTTGGTGATAAACCGCTGTTGATGTGTATTCAACATCAAATCGGCTGCCATCTTTACGCCAAAAAACTTCGTTATCGACATGCCTTGTTTTACCGTCTTTTACGGTTGCATAAATATGACACTCGTCCGCTGGATAACAGCGACCATCAGCATGGCTATGATGATGGTACTGATGGATTTTTTTACCAAGTAACTCATTGTTTTGCCAGCCAGTCATCCGCTCGGCCGCAGGATTAATAAAAACTGCATTACCTTCAAGGTCAAAGCCGTAAATTCCTTCAGCTACAGCATTGAGCAGTAAGTCTGAATTCGCTAATAAGTCTTTTAAATCGTTCATAAATAAAGCCACGAGATATCGTGCCGCTATTGTGTTGTGTTTTTTAAATAAAAGAAAGTGATAAACGGCAATATAAAATGATTGATGGTGAAACTATGTTAATACAAAAGGTTAGAATCGCTTTATTCAAAAAATAAAAAGGAGCGATGATGCAGATTTCAGTTGAGGGTGTCGTTAAAGGTTACGCAACGGTTATAGCGGTAAAAGGAATTAGTTTTGCCGTCCAGCAAGGTGAAATATTTGCTTTATTAGGCCCTAATGGTGCGGGAAAATCCTCTTTAGTGAGAATGTTGGTGGGATTTACTCATCCAGATGAAGGGCAAATTAGGGTTAATGTTAACAATCAAAGCTACGCAGCTATTCCAAATGACCAATTAGGTTACCTACCAGAAGATAGAGGACTTTACGCCGAAAAAACCGTGGCTCAAAACTTACTTTATTTTGCCGCGCTGCATGGTTTAGATAAAGTAACAGCCAAAGAGCGTATGGATTATTGGCTAGAGCGCTTTGACTTGTTAGATAGAAAAGAGCAGCCACTTAAGTCGCTTTCTAAAGGCAATCAGCAAAAAGTTCAGTTAGTGAATGCGGTATTACACCAGCCTAAAATTGTGATTTTAGATGAACCATTTTCAGGCTTAGATCCCATCAACCAAGAAAAAGTAGTGCTATTTTTAGCTGAGCTAAAACAACAGGGTATGACGGTGATTTTAAGTGCGCACCAGATGTCGATGGTGGAAAAGTTGGCCGATCGTATGTTGTTAATGAATCATGGTGAAGTGGTGCTGTATGGGAGTTTGACTGATATTCAGCAGCAAATTGGTGTCGGTGCTGAGTTGGTAGTAGAGTTTTCTCAATTACCCACTCTTGAAGCAATTAGCGCAGCACTTAGGCATTTTAATTTTAGCTTAAATGAACACAATGCTGTGGTGGTGAGCCTAGCCAGTACCAGTGAGGTTAATGACGCTTTAACGCAACTACTGACTTTGGGGCATATTACCAAATTAGACAGTAAGAAAATGGATTTGCATCAGCTCTACCTCAAAGCAATTTCAGAGCATCAAGGAGAAATCAAAAATGTCGCAGCTTAATAAAACATTACTAGTTGCAAAATGGGAGTTCATGCACTTTTTTAAATGGAAGCAGGAGATTATTAGTAAGTTAGTGATGCTTGGGATTGCTGCTGTGGTGTTTTTTTGGCATAGCAGCCAAGAGTTTGTGGCGACGCAATATCAAGTTGCTGTTATTGCAGAGCATGCCCCTAATGGTGAAATTGATGATTTTGTTTTTACTCAGTCAAGCTTGCCAAAAGAGCAATTGTTAGCGCAGCTTAAATCCGGTGAAATTGATGCATTACTTATCGCGCAACAGACAAAATCAGAAGTGGCAACATTTGACTTGTATAGTCAAGGTAAGCATGGCTGGCAAGGTGATTTGGCGGATGTACTTGAACGTCATTATGCAGCGCAGGTCACTAAGCAATTAGGTTTAAGCGAATCTCAGTTGGCACAATTGCAACATCCTGTTTTTATTCATAATCAGTATTTAGACAGCCAAGTGAAAACTGAAGATAAAGCATCAAGCTTCACGGCAATCGGAGTGTTAATCTTGATGGCGATAGGAATATTTGTCTCTTTTGCCCAAATATTTGTTTCGATTACCGGAGAAAAGCAACAACGTGTTACAGAGCAATTATATGCGTGTATGGATGCCCAAACTTGGATTGACGGTAAAATTTTAGGGCAAATGTTATTAGCATTAAAAGCGATGGCCGGTACCTTAATTTCAATGGTATTGGGATTTAGTTTTATGCAGGTGATTATTCGTGGTCAAGGGCTGGATTTATCTTTTATTGATTGGCCCTTACTGCCTTGGTTGCTGATATTTGCCAGTTTAGGTTTGTATTTGGCAACGGCATTTATGGCGGCGGTTGCGGCCGCCATTGATGACCCAAACCACAGTGGTAAATCATCATTTATGATGTTGCCTTTGGTGCCAATGATTTTAACATTTATTGTTATGGATAGCCCTAGTGGTTGGGCGTTGACGATGTTGAGTTATTTTCCGCTGACCTCTTTTGCTGCAATGCCAGTAAAAATGGCTTTAGTTGAAGTCAGTATTTGGCAACCCATTTTGTCTATCGTCTTAATAGTTTTGACCTGTTGGTATGCGCGCCGCCTAGCGGGTCGCATGTTTAAAATGGGCATGGTGATGTACGGCAAAGAGCCAAGCGTTAAACAAATGGTGAAATGGGCTTTGTCATAAGCAATAACAAGCAGTTGCAAAGAGTTAAGTGGCGCGCATAAATCGCGCCATTTTTTATGGCTTTTGGTTTGTTTAGCTTAAAACTTGTTCTAAAACAAAGTTTTTATTGCTTTGAATTTGAGTAATTAACGAACTTGATTTAGGTCAATTTTTATTCGTGAAGATCATTAATACTGGCTGTGTTGAAACAAAAATACAGTGAGGGATTATCATGCATACAGTTAAAAAAAGTGAAATCGTCGTAGTTGTGATTGCTATTTTGGCATTTGTTGTTGGTGTCGTTGGGCATTTGGCTGGAGCAAGTTATGCAAACTCCGATGCATTTGGTTATATTGCCGCACCTACACCGTTAATTGTTGGTTTGATTGCATTTATTGCTTATAAATATGCAGAAGCTGCTGAGCGTAACAACCCCAGTGATCACTAAAATTTTTAAAATTAATAATAAGTTATTCACTTTGAGCTGTAATTACAGCCATCTAAGTTAGGTATGGATGAGCAAGGCAGTTGAAATGCTGTCTTGTTGTTTTATCTCTAATAAGTACAATTTAAAGAGGCTTGTCGGCCTTTAGCGTCGCTAAAATATATTGCATCACTTGGCGAGAATAAATCATTGTCGTATGGCTTAAGTGAAAGATCTTATGCTCGGCCATGCCGTGCAACTTGGTTTCGTCGAGTAATACTGTGCCATCAGATTGGCTGCCTTTTTCTAGTAATGGCATTAAACCAATGGGTAAATCACCTGCAATACTGTACAGCTTGGCGTTAAACGGCCAATCGGCATTATTTGAGAGTAAAAATTCAACGCTATTTTTAAGCAAACTATCAAACCCTTTTTCTTGCATGTGCTTGGCAATTTGGCTGCCTTTATGAGGCGTGCCTAAAGTGATAACTTTGGTAATAAATTGGGTATTTACACTGTTTGATTCTAAATAAGCGCGGGCAATTAGGCCACCGAGTGAATGGCACACTAAAGCTGTATGTTGGTCGCCAATAAATGAATCCATTTGCTGAAAAATAGTTTCTTTATCAGGTGACAAGCTGTTGTAAGTGAGGTTCAAAATTTCAAACCCCGCCTTTTTGAGTTGATGACATAACGGACGCATAACAAAGCCAGACATGTATAAACCGTGTAATACTATGATGCGTTTTATTGTCGTCATATAAACCCCGAGAATGAGTTGAGCTAAGTCTAGCGACAGTTTTGCTGACTGTCATTGCAAATTTATGGCTACGACTTTTTTCGTTTTAACCATATCAACGGTAATAACCCAATTAATAACCACTGCAAAGCACCTGCACTTTGTATCACTTCAATTTCAAGATAATTATTTTGTTGAATATAATCTCTTGATTCTAAAGCGACATGACCTAAAGAGGTCCACGCTGAGGCTTGTAAATAGTGCAGTTGGTAACCATCTGATGCATCGCGAATTTCAATCGAAAGGTCGTAATGGCTCGGTCTAAACCCATTGGCAAGTAGTACGTCAAAATGCTGCTGATCTGAACTTGAATTACCGTAAAGTGTAAATGGTCTGCTGGTATATACAACTTGTTTATCAATAATTAAATCGGCAACAACTGTTTGTTTTTGAAAGTGGCTATCGGCATCTAAATGCAGCGTGAATCCTTCAAAGTAGCCATCGTTATCTGCATCTTGATCTAATTCTAATCGTAATGAATAAATTGATAATTGGTTGTCTTGGTCAAAGCGTTGACCTTCTAAGGCGATATCCTGCAATGCGCTAAAATCATGATTGTCAGCATGAAGTAAGCGCTGCTGATCACTGTCTTGGATTTCTATAATGATTTGGTAATAGTCGCTGGTAAAGTCAGATAAAAGTTGAAATTCAAACTGCTGACTATCTTGGGTGCTATTGCTGTTTATGGTAAAAAAATCGCTAGAGAATAAATGGTGGATTTGACCATTACTGCCTTGCAGGTAAAAGGTCGCTGCAACTTCATGGCTTTGATTTTGCTGCGTATCTAAGTCGAGTGTAAGGGCTAAATTTTGATAATAGCCATCGTTATCAATATCTTGATAGATACTGCTTTGAAGTTCATAAATCCAAACCGAACTGGTTGCGTTGCTCGTTGGTTTGATTACCGCAGGTTTATTGGGCGCAATCTTATTGAGGCTTGAGATGCTGCGAGTCTGGTTCGCTTTTATTTTGCTGGTATCGTTTAAGGCATTGGTCGCATTTGCGTTTGTGATAAAAAGTGAGCTTGCAAAGGCTAAAATAAGCATAATTGGTCGTTGCATAGTGATTCATCCGCCAGTTAGGGTTTATGTTATAAAAGCCTTATTTGACTGAATCATTACTGAATGTTGTTCAGTTACGCCAAGTTCAGTTGTTAAAAATTGTGTGATTTACTGTCTCTGAAATTGTTACAATTGTTTTTTGCTAAAAATCAATGGAATAGTTTTGTCTCAGATGCCTCTTAATTCTTTTTGCGCTTCAGCAGTTAAGTATTGCAAGCCGCTTGCTTTACATCAGTGGTTGGGATTTCAACTGAGTATTTTCTTGTTGTTATTCAGCTTAAGTGGGGTGATTTGTTTAATCGATGCACCGCTGCGCGCATTGTTAAGTGGGCAATATCAGCCAACTCTCAAAACTGCAAACATAGATTGGCAAAAGCTTGAGACAAACTTAGCTGCGCAGTATTCAGGGATGCAAATTTACAATGTGGCTGTTGAACCAGAAAATTATTTGGTGGGTAAGGTCAGCCTGATGCAGGCTAAAACCCCCGATAGCCCAGCCCATAAAATAGAGGTTTATTTCGACCGCAATACTCAAGAGTTAGTTGCAGAGCAACATCAAGCTGATTGGCTACATAAAGTAGGGCGTTTTCATCGTAATCTAAGTCAAATGAGAGCTTTGAATATTTGGTTGTTGGCAATAGGCCCTTTGATGCTGCTGGTTATTTGTTTAAGTTTTTATCAGTATCGTCATCGTTTTGTGAGTTTATGGCAGCGTAAAAGCAATTCGAAACGGGTGTTACATCAATGGCTGATGGCGTGGTGCGTGCCGATGACGCTATTAATTGCGCTAAGTGCCAGTTGGTTTTTTATTGAAAGTGTATTGTGGCAAAACAAAATATCGGTTTATCCAAATTTACCAAAATCCGATGGTCAAGTGCGAGAGATGGCGCTGCCGTTAAGTCAGTTAATGTTACAAGTGCAAAAAGCTGCACCGCAAAGAATGATTCGCTCTGTGAGTTACCCTTCAAGTGGTACCGGTACTTTTTCAGTTTTGCTGCAAAGTGAGCAAGCCTTGGTTTATTACCGAGCTGAGCAACTGCATTTTAATGCGTTTACAGGCCAATTATTACACCACATTAAACCAGAACATGTTGTAGGGTTAGCTTGGTTGGCTGATTTAATGCGCTACTTACATTATGGCGAAGCCAGTGGTTTGATGTGGTTATTGTTGTTAGCAAGTCTTGGATTTAGTTTTGCGATTTATTTAGTGATGGGTAGTTATTATCGTCAGTTAAAACATCGCCAGCTTAAAGCACGATTTGGTTTGGTAAAATTTGTTTTGTTGATGGTTGGGAATGTTCTGGCAATTGCATTGGCATGCTATGGCATTTTTCAGTTGAGTAATAGCGCCCCTTATTACGGTTGGCCTGTCGTTTCGCCTATTTTGGCTATTAGCTAATTTTCGGTTTACTTTAAATTTTGGATAAGAAGCGCTTCTTATCCAAATTAAGCTGGTACCATTTTATCAGTTACAGCAGTTGGATTGGTTTTATTTCCACACTGTTATTGGCATCTGAAAGCCATACATCACCATCCTGAATGGTAATATTGAGTTGCATGCTACGCGCGGCAAGCGCTGCAATTTGTTGGGTAGCATGTGAAGGTAGCGAAAAAATCTCTAAGTTTTTCAAATGTGATAGTTTGCTTGCATTTTTTTGCCACCAAATATCTTGCGCACCTTCGCCATAGGTATAAAGGCGAACCTTTTTTGCTCGTCCGACTGCTTTTTTCAAGCGTTTTTCTTCAGGTAGGCCCAGTTCTACCCACAACTCAATTTCACCACTGTAATTTTTAGCCCAAATTTCAGGCTCATCATCTGCACATAAGCCTTTGGTAAACTCTAAATGTTCACACGTATTGAGAGCATAAGCTAAAACTCGAATCATTAACCGCTGTTCGGTTTCTGACGGGTGCTGGGCTATGGTTAAGTTTAAGTCTTGATAAATGTGTCTATCCATGTCGCTTACAGTGACAAGCGCTTTGATTATGGTTGCTTTAAGGGCCATATTGAGTACTAACTAAAAAATTTTGCCAAGTATATCTGAATATTGGTGACTCGGCGCGCTTAGGGCAGCTAAAATAACCGGCTTAATGATAGTGAGGAGTAAAAAATGGCGATCCAATGGTTCCCAGGCCACATGAACAAGGCCCGTAACGAAATAAAAGAAGTCATGCCACAAATGGACGTGATTATCGAAGTATTGGATGCGCGTATTCCTTACAGTAGTGAAAATCCAATGGTTACGGCATTACGTGCTGATAAACCAGTTATAAAAATTTTGAACAAAGCAGATTTAGCCGATCCCGTGATGACTTCTGCTTGGATGAGTTACTTTGAGCAAGAAAATGGTGTAAAAGCGATTGCCTTTGGTAATGATAAAGCGGCTGAAGTACATAAAATTAATGAGTTATGTAAAAAGCTAGTGCCTCACAAGGTTGGACCTGATAAACAAATTAAAGCCATGATCATGGGGATCCCTAATGTAGGAAAATCGACCTTGATTAATACGCTTGCGGGTCGTATTGTAGCCAAAACTGGTAATGAACCAGCGGTCACCAAAGCGCAGCAACGTATCAAACTTGAAGATGGCATTATGCTTTACGATACGCCGGGCATGTTGTGGCCAAAAGTAGAAAATGAAAACTCAGGTTATCGTTTAGCTGCGACAGGCGCTATTCGTGATACTGCGATTGAATACGAAGATGTCGCAAGTTATACCGCAGAGTATTTATTACAGAGCTACCCTAAACTTTTACAACAGCGTTATAAAATCGATGAGTTACCTGAGCAAGATTGGCAATTTATTGAGCTTGCAGGTAAAAAACGTGGTTGTATTCGTCAAGGTAATCAAATCGATACTCATAAAATGTCAGAAATTTTGATCAATGAGCTTCGTGATGGTGTAATTGGGCGCATTACGATGGAAACGCCAGCAATGCGTGATGCCGAAGAGCTTGTAGTTGAACAATTACGTATTGATGCACAGCTAAAACTGGCAGCTAAAGAACAAGAGAAAAAAGATCGTCGTGCCCGTGCACGAAAAAACAGGCGTTAATCTAATGAGCTATTAAGTTGTTGCATTGAATCTTAATAGCTCAAATTTAATTTTATGCAGTCTTCTTTTTAAGGAAAAAAACATGATCAGAGCAGCTCAAGTTGTGATGTTTATGTGTGTAATGATGCTTTGTAGCGCTGCTGCTGTGGCGGCTGATATTTATAAATGGGTTGATGCTAAAGGTGTGGTGCACTACTCCGATAGGCCTCATAATCAAACAGCGCAAAAAGTAACGTTAAAAAAAGGTAATGTGTCCGATCCTGTATCCATAACTGTGTTTGATGAAGCCTCAGAATCTGCCGGCGACTCTACAGATGAAGGTAGTAATTTAGCCCAAGAGGTTAGTAAAGCTCCTCAATTTGACCCAAAAAAACAATGTGCGGCAATTAAGGCTGAGGTCAATAAAGTGAGTCAATCGGCTGATGCCAAGTTGCTTGAGTTATTACGCAATAAAATCAAAGAATTAGGCTGTTAGCATTTATTAGTATAAAACGGAACATCTATGTTATTAGCAAGAAGTACACAAATTGCTGCTAATTTATGGCAGTTCACAACAGCAACAAATTCCCATTTTGCTTTTAATTGTTACCTGATAGTAGGTGATAAAACAGCATTAATTCATACTGGAAAACCATCACAATTTAATCAGATGCTTAAATTATTAGAGCAAGCGCTTGCTGGTCAAACGCTTGATTATGTGCTGTTTTCGCATGTTGAAGCCGATGAATGTGGGGCGCTGGCTACTTTATTTACTCAATTCCCAAATTGCCAAGTTGTTTGTAATAAGGTTGCGGCTATTTCATTAAATGAGATGTTGCAAAATCCGCCAAGAGTACTCAAAGACGGTGAGTCTTTATCACTTGGCCAGTATCAATTAACCTTGCTTGATACTGCGCATTTTCCTCATAACTGGGATGGCCATTTATGGTATTGCCAAGAGCTAGCGTGTTTATTTAGCTCTGATTATTGTAGCTTAGGTGGCATTCACCCACCTACGGTGCAAGAAGATTTAAGCCAACAGATGCTTGCTTTTATGGAGCAAGGAAATTTTATTACCCATGGTGCAGGCATAAGCCAGATCACCGAACGTTTAGCTCATCTGCCCGTGCAACTTATTGCAACTATGCATGGCCCTGCAACACAAGGGCATGCTGCTGCAAGTGTATTAAAAAATATTCACAATGCTTGGTTGAAAAAAGCGCAACTAGCTTTGAATGAACTAAAACCACTGCAATAATTTTAATAAAATCAAAGAGTCATTACTGATTAACTGCCATAAAAAAAGCCCGTAAGGGCTTTTTGGTTTCATATCTACCGTCACCGATATGAGCAATGTAGCAAGTAAATTGGTAAGGTTGGCCACCACAATTTATGACTCTGGGGCGATAGAGGCAAAGGCTGCAGTGGCCAAATCAGTTAACGTACTGTTGGACGTCTTTCAGGGTCGAGAAAGATGGGTAACCAGGGTCGAAATAAGCAGTTCTTTCGTCTTGTTGAGATTGATTATCAAGTAGATTTAATTGTTCGTCAATACTTTTTTGATAATAATTATCATTTAGATCTGATTGTTTTCTCACTTTGAGAAATTGAATAAAAAATTTGTTTTTATATTTTTGATTTTTAATTTAAAAATGGATTTTAACTTCGATTTTGAGTTAGATCCTGTTCATGATTTGAGCTTTTCGACTAATACTTTCTTTCCTATCAGTTTAATTGGCGTGGGATATTCTTAGTTTCTAAAGATTGAATACTTTCGCGTTTATTTATTTTGATAGCAAAGATAGGTATACGACCTTTTTGTCATAAATTTTTCATAGTATGACGTTATATTTAGTTAAACAGAGTCAGTACAGTATTTATTTAGCTAACTCAGTTTGCAGATATCCCTGAATAACCCCTTAAGTATTTAAGCCAGCATTGCTGGCTTTTTTTTACAAAAAAGTTCGCCCTCACAGTCTGAGAATATGGGACATAGACTTTAAATTTGTTTATAGTTCATGCACATGTTAAATGGAGTTTGAACTTATAATGAAAAAAGCACTCATTGCGATAGCAATCATTACCGCAGGCGTTACCACCTATCTTTATCAACAGCAATCTGAACCACAACATAATGTGCAATTGCCAACAATGAATGAATTAGCGTTTGTTCCTGCTGATACATTATTATTTTTTGGTCAGCTACAGGCATTTCCCATTAAAAACTATTTGACCTACTTCAATTTTGGTCAAACGGAGTCACAACGCGCAGCGCTTGAATATGATTTACTTGAAACAGAAGAGCCTTCGGGGATCTTTTTTGCAAACTTAATGCAGCAATATTCTCAAGCAGTGGCAAGCCCTGAGTTATTTACTCAGACATTTGGCTTAAACGACGAAGTAAAAGGTTTATTTTATACCGTTGGTTTGTTACCAGTAATTCGTTACGAAATTGCTAAGCCTGAAGCGCTGTGGCAAATGCTTGCTACTGCTGAGAAAGAATCTGGATTGGTGGGTAAAAAAGAAACAATCCAAGGGCTTGAAGTTGTAAAGTATGAGTTAGTTAATCAAGATGGCCAATCATTAGAGTTAGTCGTTGCAGTGCAACATGGTTGGGCTACGATTACTTTTAATAGCAGCTTTAATGAGCCTGCAGATCTTTTACAAGCACTTGCGCTTGAAAAACCTAAGTCTTCATTGGCACAAACAGATACATTACAAGCAATCACTAGTCGCCATCAATTAGATGGTAAAAGCGTGGGATTTTTTAACCATGAAGCGTTAATTAATGGCTTGACTGGTAAAGAAAATAATTTATTTAGCCAAATGCTCAATCGAGTAAGTCAGAATCAGTTAGATACTGAAATGGCACAAATGAGAAGCCCAGCTTGCCAAGCTGATTTTGCAACTATTGCTAGTAATTGGCCGCGTACTGTTTTTGGTTCGGAAAAATTAGTTATTGAAGCAGACGAAATTGTGATGAGAACTAAAATGGTGGTTGAAAGCCAAAGTTCGGTTCTAAAATCACTGGCAAGCATTCGTGGTTTTTTACCTGATTTCACTCAATCAGCAGAGCAAAAAATGTTGAGCTTTGCATTAGGGGTCGATGTTGCCAAAGTATCACCTGCACTTACTAATATTTGGACTGAATTTACCGAAGCGAAATACTCGTGCCAGCCTTTAGTTGATATGCAGCAAGAGGCTAAACAAAATAATCCAATGATGCTCACCATGATGACAAGTATGGCAACGGGCGTTAAAGGGGTTAGTGCATCATTACTTGATTTACAATTAAGTCAGCAACAGGGTGAACCACAATTTGACAAGCTTGATGCGCTGGTGACTGTGTCGGCAAATAACCCAATTGCATTGTTTAACAGTGTTAAAGGTTTTTACGCACCTTTAATGGAAGTCTCGTTACCTGCAGATGGCTCAAGCATCATGCTGGGTGAATACCTTGATTTGCCATTTGGTTTAGCTAAATCAATCCAATTGGCTGCTAAAGGTGAGCATTTAGTATTATTTAAAGGCGAAAAAGCAGAGAAGTTGGCTGATAGTTTAAGTAAACAAGATTTAACCGCCAATGGCTTTAATAACTTTGCGATGGATTACCAAGCGCTATTTGGTGCTGTTTTCACTTTAATTGAAGAGTCGGGAGAGGAAATTCCACCTGAGTTTGCGGCATTAAAAGATTTAAATATGCAGCTTTATTTTGATACTGATTTTACTGACCAAGGTATTGAAATGGTTAGTGAAATAAGCTCTAAAAAATAAACCGGTTGCTTTTGAATTAACAAGGCCTGCGTAAATTAACGCGGGCTTTTTTTGGGGTTAAAAAACTCGCGCCACATCAAGGGTCAATCATTCCTTCAACCATTCATTTCACACAACCAAAGGCTACCCTGCACCACCATTTGTCATTCACATAAACCAAACTACCTCTTATATTGAACACCTTTAATCTAAAAAGTCATCAATCAAGGTCAACAAGTTCTAGTTTATTGTTTTAAATTGAAATTATTTGATTGTTTCTCCTTTCTTATTAATTGGTTTTAACGTCACCAATTGGTTATTCCATTATTTTGAACTATTAATTAAAAGGCTTAATAAAGTAGCAAAGCGTTTATTGCTTTTGAATCAGTGAAACAAGGATCTCTATGTTTAAGCTTTCATTTTTGATTGTATCGTATTGTTTTATGAGTTTTGTTTGTGTTGCGGGCACCTTGTCTATACAAGTTAAGAGTCCCGATCTAAAGCCTCTGTCAAGTGCAATCGTTTGGTATATCAGTAACGATAAAAGTAAAACCCAGCCTAATTATAATAATGAAACAATATATATTATGGATCAGCAAAATAAGCAATTTGCTCCTTATGTTTTAGCTGTGCCAAGGGGGGGCAAGGTCACTTTTCCGAATTCCGACTCTATTAAGCATCATGTTTATTCATTCTCGGCTGCTAAACCATTTGAGTTAAAATTATATCAAGGAGCGAGCCACCAACCATTAGTGTTTGATAAGCCAGGGGTAGTTGAGCTCGGTTGTAATATTCATGATTGGATGCTGGGTTATATTTTGGTTGCAGATAGCTCTGTGATAGCAAAAACCAACTCCCTTGGTCAAACCTCGCTCTTATTGCCCGATGCCGCTGGTATTTTATATATTTGGCACCCAAGATTTAAACAAAAAAACCAACCTCAACAGTACATTATTAATCAAGAGCAGCCAGTCGAAATTATTATCAACCAACCCTTACTCCCTGATTTAAAAGGTTTTGGTAATACTGATAAGTTTGATGAATATGATTAGTCCAATACGTTCTTTACAAAGCAAAATACTTTTTTTGTTTGTCAGTTTATTAATTGCGGTATTGCTATTAGCCATGAGTACGGTGCTGAGCCAAAATTACCAACATTCACGCCAGCAACTTGAACAACGTATGGCCACCTCAGCCAAAGTGGTGCGATTCAAATTGGTTGCTGATGCCGATGTATTACTGCGCTCGTTAACCACGCTAGCAAAAGATTTTTCAGTAAAACAACTCATTGCCAGTGGAGAGCAAGATCCAGACTCTTTGGAATCTGCGCTGTTAAATCATAAGCGGCGCTTAAAAAGTGATTTTGCTTTGGTATTAAATGCCGACCAACAAATCATTGCCGGTACCACAGAATTATCCCAACAGGTGGTATTTGATTTTGATTTAACACCTTTTAGTGATCATGATATTCGACTGATGGCATTTTCCGATGGCTATTACTTAATCAAGGTTGCACCGGTTAAATATGTTGAAAGTACCAATGCTGCCAATGCTTGGTTAGTGATGGGAATAAACATTAATCATTTGATTGATCAGAGTTTAGCTGAGTTATCGGGTTTTAATGTCAGTTTGCTTGTTAGCCCTTCGCAGCCAGAGTTTATTGCCTCGACATTGGTGCTAAATGATTTTCAACTGCTAGCGCAGAGCGGTCATATTTTTGGTGCGAGTATGCACGAAATTGACTTAGCTGAACATGCGCTAGTTGCTGGGGTTTTTCCTCTTGGTTTTGTAAATCAAACTCAGTTATTTGTTTTGTTATCGACCGATAAGAAAAAGGCGTTTTTATCTTTTAATGCTTTAATTGTGCAATTGATGGGAATTATTGTGCTGTCGGTGATCGTGGCTTTTTTGGCCGCTTTTTTTGTATCCAAAGGAGTTACAAAACCACTTCGTTCACTGGCTAAAATTGCTGAGAATATTCGTTTAGGCAACTATGTGAACGATATTCCTCATTCATCGACCATTGAAGTTGAATCATTATCACAAGCACTTAATACCATGCAGCACAGTATTCAAGAACGTGAGGCACAAATTAATCAATTAGCGTATTTTGATACATTAACCAAGTTACCTAACCGAAATCAGTTTTATTCAACACTTGAAAGTCGGTTACATGAGCATAAAAAAAGGGCCGCCTCGCTGGCTATATTGCAACTGGATTTAGACCGTTTTAAAGAGGTTAACGATACCTTAGGTCATGAGTTTGGCGATAATTTGCTGAAAACACTTGCCCAGCGGTTAAAAACCTTTGTGTACCCTCAAGTGTTTTTGGCACATTTCACTGCCGATGAATTTGGCCTTATTTTACCGGATATTGATCCATTGCAGCTTGAAAGTATTTTGCAGCAGTTCGAAAAGCTATTTTCATTGGCCTTTGTAGTTGATGATATTGCACTTGATATTGATGCAAGTGTTGGTGTGGCCGTTTACCCTCAAGATGCTGAAAACGCGGCTAAATTATTACAATGCAGCGATATTGCAATGCATACCTGTAAAGATAAGCATGTGCATTATTTGTGTTATCAGCCAAGTTTAAATAAACACTCGTTATTGCGTTTGAGTTTAATGTCAGAGTTAAGAGCGGCAATTTTAGATAACCAACTTGAGTTATTTTATCAGCCAAAACTCGATATTGAGCAGCAAAAAATAGTCAGTGTTGAATGTTTAGTACGTTGGCATCATCCAGAGCATGGCTTTATTCAACCCGATGAATTTATACCTTTAGCTGAACAAAGTGGTCATATTAGGGCGTTAACTGAGTGGGCAATAAAAACGGCATTAGCGCAGCATAAGAGTTGGCTAAAACAAGGAATTGAACTGCAAATGGCGGTCAATATTTCTGCGGTCGACTTAATTGATTTGAAGCTACCAGCTCTTGTTGCGCAGTTGATGAGCTCTCATGGTTTGTCTCCTCACTCTTTAAAGTTAGAAGTAACCGAAAGCGCGGTGATGGCAGAACCGGATCAGGCACTACAAGCCTTATGTATGCTCAATCAGATGGGGATAAAATTATCGATTGATGATTTTGGTACTGGATTTTCATCGATGGCGCAATTGAAAAAAATGCCATTAGATGAACTTAAAATTGATAAATCGTTTGTGCTAGATTTAAACAATGATGAGGATGATGAAGTGATTGTTAAATCAACGGTTGAGTTGGCGCATAACCTTGGTTTAAGTGTTGTTGCAGAAGGGGTTGAGGATTTACTGACCTTAAATAAGCTCAAAGGGTTCGGTTGTGATATTGCTCAAGGCTATTTTATCGCCAAACCTATGACCGCAGAGAATTTTATCGCTTGGTGGGATCCTGTTCGTCTTCAACAATTAATCTCGCATGGAGCTTTGCATGATTAAACGAGTAATCTTACTATTTTGCTGCTTAATGCCCGCTCTAAGTGTCGCTGTTGAAATTAAAGGTGTGGCGCAAATACACTGGGTGCAAGCACATCAACCAGATTCTTGGCTTAACAAAGGTACCGGTATTTACCAATACGACAGTGGTAATGATGGACTTAATGTTGCACAAGGTTTATTGGCTATGGAGCAAGATTTAGCCGATGAATTGAGTTTTTCGGCCGTGATAAATTATAACCAACGACCAGCGCAAAGTATTGGCTTAACCCAAGGGTATTTTAAGTACAAACCTATAGTGCCAAGTGCCTACAAATGGCAAATTCAAGCGGGGCTATTTTACCCTCGTATGTCATTGGAAAATCCTGATTTGGGTTGGACTTCACCTTATACCTATACAAACTCGGCAATTAACTCATGGTTGGGTGAAGAAATTAAAACCATAGGCTTAGAACTTTCTGTTAATCGTCCCGGACGTTTTTTTAATTCACCGCACAGTTTTAATGCCGTTGCATCAGTATTCAAAGCGAATGATCCTGCTGGTACTTTGCTCGCTTGGCGGGGATTTGCATTGCATGACCGCCAAACCAGTTTAAATGAATTAGTACCGTTTGCTAATTTACCCAGCTTTACAGACACAGCGCTGCGTTTTCAAGCCTCGAATGTTAGACCATTCGAAGAAATTGATGGTCGCTTTGGTTACTATTTTGGATTGCATTGGGATTATTATAAACAGTCGCAATTGCGTTTTTATGTTTATGATAATAACGGTGACCCAAGTGTTTTAAATAAGTCTACAGGCCAATATGCATGGGATACCAAATTTGTGTCGTTAGCATGGCAATATAAATTTGACTCGCAGTGGCGTTTAATAACTCAAGCAATGCATGGCAATACCGCTATGGGGAAATCGCGAGGTGTTGATGTTGATTTTAATGCCTATTTTGCTTTGGTCTCTTATCAGCATTTTGCCCATAGGTGGAGCCTGCGTTACGATCATTTTAACGTGATTGAACGCGATAACTGGTTATGGGATCCAAATGATAGTCATGGCGAGGGTTTAACAATTGCGTGGCGCTTTGACCTTACAGCGCAGTGGCAAGTGGGCTTAGAATACAGTGTGGCTAATAGTTTTGCAGCTAACCGAGATTTATGGCAATGGTCACAAAATGAGCGTCAACGCCAGTCTTTGGCTAATCTTCAATATCGGTTTTAATAATCAAAAAATCTGACTCTGTTCGAAAATGAGCTCTGAAGGTAATAAAAAATGCAGCCTGAGCTGCATTTTTATTGTGTATTAATTATGAGTATTCGTCATTTATTAAATGCGCGTTTCATAAAATTTGGTGTTGCCAGCGCACCTAGGTGAATACCTGTGTTGTAGTACTCAGTGTCAAAGTTTGCACTATTGGCATCATGCTCGCGAAACCCTGCAAAATTTTCATCTTTACGAGCAAGAGTGACAGACCATAAACCCGATGGATAAATTGGTTGTGGAAAAGGTAACGTTTGTAAATCAGCAAAACCGACATCTTGCATGGCGTCACGCATTTCAACCAGTAATGGCATATGCATTAATGGTGATTCACTTTGTTGCACTAAAATACCGCCAGAACGTAGGGCTTTTAAACAGCTAGTGTAAAACGCATGGTTAAATAAACCTTCACCAGGACCTACAGGATCAGTACCATCAACGATAATGATATCAATTGATTCTGGGGCTGCATCGGCCATAAATTTAATGCCATCGTCAAACATGACTGTTGCACGTGGGTCGTTATTTGATTCGCATAATTCTGGGAAGTATTTAAGTGCCATTTCAGTGACAACAGCATCAATATCAATTTGATGTACAGTTTCAACTGCAGGATGTTTTAAAACCTCACGTAACGTACCGCAATCACCGCCACCAATAATCACCACGTTTTTGGGGTTAGTATGACTGTAAAGGGCTGGGTGGCTGATCATTTCGTGATAAAAAAAGTTTTCACGGGTTGTCACCATAGTACAACCATCAATAATCATTAAATTACCAAAATCTGTGGTTTCATACATTTCAACTTTTTGAAATGGTGATTGTTTTTCTTCAAGTTTTTTATTGATGCGTAAAGAAAACGCACTACCATCACGGTCACTTACTTCAGTAAACCAGGTTGTTTGATCTAAGTTAGTCATATGATTTTCACTATGATAAAGGTAAAAATTGCCGCAATTTTGCCAGTGCTAGGCGGTGAGCTCAACCTATTGTTAGCAAATAATCAGATTAACTACATTGCCTTGATATTTTTATGATTAAAAAGAGATAAATTATTATGGCCAGTTTATATCTATTTATCATCTAAAACATCGGTTCAATCGGATACAAAAAGTGATTTAATTCTATGAATTTGAGAGTGATTTAAATTTTAACGCCATAACTAGGGTCATCTATTTGGCAGCGTGTTCTAACTCGCATTTTGCCTTAATCTGAGTATAATGGGCTGTTTTTTAATCCCGCTAAAATAGTGTTGTCTTACGAAGGAGTGAATCGTGGCTGGTGTGGTCTCCATTTTTAGAATTATCCTTGCCGGAAGCTTATACGCGTTAAATACATTAATTTGGGTAGGCCCAATATTTTTGTGTGGTGTATTAAAATTAATTCCATTAAAACCGTGGCAAAAAGCCATGAGCTGGTTTGCAAAAAGCTGTGCTGGTTGTTGGGTTAGCTGTAATACCGCAATTCAAAATGTATTCACTCCGTTCTCACTTGATGTAACAGGGCTCGAAACGCTTAAAAAGAAAGATTGGTATTTGGTGATTGCTAATCATCAAAGTTGGGTGGATATTCTTGTAATGCAGCGCTTATTAAATAAGCGAATTCCTTTTTTGAACTTCTTTTTAAAACAAGAACTCATTTATGTGCCATTCCTAGGGTTGGCGTGGTGGGCGCTTGATTTTCCATTTATGAAGCGCACCAATAAAGCACAGCTGAAAAAGAACCCTGCTTTACGTGGTAAAGATATGGAAACAACTCGTAAAGCTTGCGAAAAATTTAAAGAAATGCCGGTTAGCATCGTTAATTTTGTCGAGGGAACTCGTTTTACCCCGCAAAAACACCAAAGGCAAAATAGTCCTTTTAATCACTTATTAAAACCTAAAGCAGGTGGTGTGGCGTTTGTAATGCAGGCGATGGGGGAGCAATTAGCTCAAGTGGTGAACATTACGATTCATTATCCGCAAGGGATCCCGACCTTTGTTGACTTTTTAGCAGGTAGAGTTAAAGCGGTGCAAGTGGCAGTAAAAGTAATGCCAGTATCCAAGCATTTTATTGGTGACTATACCAACGATAATGAATTTCGCGTTCAATTCCAAAATGAGCTAAATCAAATCTGGGTAGAAAAAGATCAGCAATTAGAAGGGTTTGCAGCAAGGAAACAAGCATAATGCTAAGCCGAATGCTGCCCGGTTGGCTAATTGCTCCCATTGTACTTGCGGTATTAGTGAGTAATCTTATTTTTTGGGGCCTGATTGTTTTTACCTTAGGTTTAATTAAGCTTGTTTTGCCTATTCAGTATGTTGGTCAAGTTTTGCATTTGGCTTACAAAGGATGGTGTTTGGGTAACCGTTTAGCCATTCGATTAGCGTGTGCAAACTTAAAGTTGAGTATTAATGGTCATTTAAAATCAGATGGTTGGTACTTGTTAATTGCAAACCACCAGTCGAGTTTGGATATTGTTTTATTAACAGCACTTGGGCAACTGCCTGCTCCAAAGTTTTTTTTAAAAGATGAGCTTAAGTTTGTTCCATTTGTAGGAATGGGCGCTTGGGCGATGGATATGCCGTTTATGAAACGGGTGAGTAAAGCTAAGCTGGCAAAAAATCCAAAACTAAAAGGCATGGATGTTGCGCGAACTAAAAAGAGTTGCGCTCATTTTCGTAATCATCCAACCACTATTATTAACTTTGTTGAAGGCTCGCGCTTTAGTAAAGCTAAACACCAAAGTCAGCAAAGTGAATACCAGCACTTATTAAAACCAAAGGCGGGTGGTATAGCATTTGCCCTTGAAGTATTAGGGCAACAATTTGATGCTATGCTCAATGCATCAATTGTATATACAGGTAATTCTGAATCTATTCTTAAAGATTTTTTTACCGGACAATTAACTCATATCGCTATTGAAATTGATGTAATGGCCATTGCACCTGAACTGATTGGCGATTACCAAACAGATAGAGCTTTTCGTTTTAGTTTTCAGCAACAGTTAAATCAAATTTGGCAGGCAAAAGATCAGCAACTAGATGTCATGAAAAAACAACGCAGCCCGTCATTTAATGCCTGTATGGATGAAAGTACAACTTAATAAGGAATCACGATGAGCCAGTTAACAACCATACTACTTGAATGGTTTACACCGTTAAAGCAGGCTCTGTTGTTTGCTCAAATTAGCGCGACTTCAATTGGCATTGTGTCTTTATTGATGCTGTATTTGTTTGCAAAGCAGTTATTTTTACCTTCAATCCAAAAATTAGTTATTTATTTCTCTCCAACCACAGCTGGTCGATTAAGTAAGTTGCTAGATAAATTTAACGGCAGACTTGCAATCATGCTCTGTTGTATTGTGTTTATCGGCACTCTAGAGCTCATTTACCCTTTTAATAATTTAATATTGAGTGTGCTAAGAACCTTTGGTCAATGTGCTATGTTGATTTATGGCGGGTTGATTTTTAGCTCAATCATTAGTATTTCTGGTGGTATATACAATCAACTTTCTTTTGCTAAAGATGTGCCAATTCAAGGGCTTATTCAATTAGTTAAGCTGGTCACTTTTATAGTTATCTGCGTATTGCTGGTTAGCTTAATGCTTGATAAGTCGCCAGCTTACATTTTGTCGGGTTTTGGTGCGTTGGCTGCTGTGCTGTTATTAGTGTTTAAAGACACTATTTTAGGATTTGTGGCCAGTATTCAAATCGCCGCTAATCGATTGGTCACCCATGGTGATTGGATCCAAATGGATCAATATGGTGCTGATGGTGAGGTTGAAGATTTAGGCTTAAACATAGTTAAAGTCCGCAATTGGGATAAAACGATTACTAGCATTCCAACTTACGCGTTAATTGCACAGTCGTTTAAAAACTGGCGAGGAATGCAAGAGTCAGGTGGGCGTCGCATAAAAAGAGCGCTAAATATTGATATGCACAGTGTACGGTTACTCGAGGCTGAAACCGTACAGAGCTTACAGCAACATCCTGTGCTAAAAAGCTATTTCGATAAAAATACCGAAGACTTAAGTAGTTTCACCAATATTAGTGTATTTCGTCGTTATGCGGAGTTTTATCTGAAAGTGCATCCCCAGTTAAATCATGGCATGACGCTTATGGTGCGTGAGCTACAACCGACAGCTACGGGATTGCCAATAGAGTTTTACTGTTTTAGTGAAGATCAGCGCTGGATCCCTTATGAGCATTTACAAGCGGATATTACGGACCATTTTTTAGCGGTATTGCCGTTATTTAAACTATATCCGTATCAGCATATTAGTGGGGCTTTGAGTACGCAATCGGGGCAGTAAGGAATACGGTCTGATCGGCATACTCTAAAGTGGCACCTTGAGTAAAATAAACAGGGTATTGCTTGATTAACTTACGTTTAATGACTCTTGGGTAGTTGTATACACCACTTACTTTTAAGCACCAATGCGCTTCGCTGCGTTCGAATGTAATCGTAATTGGTTGATCAACTTTACGATTAAGCAAATAACTTAAATGATAAACACATAAAGGCGGTACTTCTATATCTTCGAGTAACTCTTCTGCGATATCGTCAATGATAATTTCTCCTGCATTTGCAAGGTGCTGCATAAAATGAATAGCTTTAAGTTCATCTTTTAACAAGGTTGTTTCTTGTTTACTGGCTTTTAATTTGTAGCGAAGGAGTTCTGCCAAGTCTGTAATTGAATCACACGCTGCATCTCGGTCTTTATCTATCAGTGCTTCAATGTTATCAAGGCTTTGATAAAGTAACTCAGGTTGAATTTGTTGGGTAAGTAACTTCAAACTCAGCTGTTGGTATTCGGATTCAAGGTGACTGCGCTCTCGAGCACTTAAGGCTAAACGATAACCAATCGCCCAGATGATATTAAGCAGCAAATTAAAGCTAAATAAAGAATAAAAAAGCTCATCTCTTGCTCCGCTCTCGGCTTCCCAAATCATGGTTAATAAATTGATGGGGAAGAATGCGGCTAGGCTTGTTAGCGTAACAGCAACAAAAAATGAAATAACATGGCGATGGGCTATTTTTTTAATAATAGTGCGAGTAATAAAATGCCAGCAAGCTAAAGAGATACAAACAAACAGAACCCAGTCATGGGTATAAATAAAAATTTTACTTGGTTCAACGACAGCCAAACTAATCAATGGAAAAGTACACACCAGCAAAAAGATCACAGCTTGTGCTAGCCAGTAGTCTGTCATTTTAGTCATGTTTTTTCACCGTAAAGGGGATCACTAATGTTACTTGGTAACTGGAACCATCGATAATATGCGATGTGAGTTGGCTGTGTTTACCATAAATCAGGTCGAGCCGCTGTGATAAATTAGCAAGCCCTGTTTTGGTGCCATCAGCTTGGTGATTTGGTTTTATTGGATTTGTGACTTCAAGAGTAAATTTTGCGCGATAAACCCGGGCACGAATGGTGATTTTTCCACCATAGATCAGTGGAGTAATGCCATGTTTTATCGCATTTTCGACAAAGGTAAATAAACTCATACTGGGCAAAATGGCTGCGAGCGCTTTCTGATCGACCAACCAAACAAGCTCTAAACGCTCTTCAAAACGTACTTTTTCAAGCTCTAAATAAAGTTGGCAAAGTTCTATTTCTTTTTCTAGAGTCTGCAAATGCTGTTTATTTTCAAAGTGATGTTTAAATAACGCTCTAAACTGTTGCAAGAGTGTTTTTGCTTCATTAGCATCTTCGTAGAGCATGCCTCGAATACTGTTAAGAGAGTTAAATAGAAAATGCGGGTTAAGCTGGTAAGTTAGAATATCGAGCTGTTGTTGCTTCAATTGTTTTTTAAGTTTTCGTTTGTGAGCAAGCGCCTGATACTGAAGCAAAATTAACGCTAATAAACAGTAAAATAAGCCATGGATAAACATTTCTGCAAAAAAGATCCCAACTCCAGTAGAGTTTTTATATCCCTCCGTTGAATTTCCTAAATGAATACCAAACGAAACCGAGTTGTCATCGTCATTCTTATCCTTTTTTGCTTGTTGGGCGTCTTTATCGGTTATTTGCTTACTTGGTTTAGGCTCAGTCGCTGAGGTTTTTTCGGCCTCAAGTTTAAGTAAAAAAGAACCCGGGGAGCTAATCGTATGTGTATAAGTAGCACTTGCTAGCCCGGTTAAAAAACCAAATGCTAAAGAAAGTAAATAAATGCGCTTACGACTGTTATTTTTTTTATATAGTAGGTAGTTCAGTGGAAAGTAGATGAAGGTACAAGGAAGTACAACGACTTGAATAAACTGGTGCATAAAGCTCAAGCACGCGTTGCTATCTACATCCTTTAATGAATCTGGAATACCAATTGTGCTAAGCGCCAATAAGAGTGTTAAAGACACTTGTACGCAGATTAACACCCGATGCTGGCGTAATAATTTAAACACATTGATTCCTAGAGATTTACTGCTTTATTGTTGGTATTTAGTGCAATAGAACACTTAGTGTAACAAAGGCCAGTACCAAAAACAGTATTTTCATTTTTAAAAATCGTAAACAAATAAAACCAATTAAAACAACTGCAAGATCAGAAGCTTGATGCACTGAGCTGGTGAATATTGGTTGGTAAAGTGCCGCAAGTAAAAAGCCAACTACAGAGGCATTAATGAGTGCAAGTGCTTGGCTAAATTGTGAGTGATTGGCTAATGCCTTCCAGCTATCTTTAAACGTTAATAACAATAAAAAGCCGGGTAAAAAGATCGCAAATGTCGCTATCGTAGCAAAAAGTAGTGGGTTTGCGGGGTGAGCAACGGCCCCTAAATAGGTTGCGAGGGTGAACATTGGACCGGGCACTGACTGGGCAGCGGCATAACCTAATAAAAATTGGTCTTGGTTAAAGTTCGGTAGCATGCTTTGCAGTAAGCTTAGAACCACATGGCCACCGCCAAAAACTAGCGAACCCGCGTAGAAAAAAGCGCTAAAAGTATTGGCAATGTCACCTTGAGCAAAAATAGCAATTAATACAGCAAGTAGAAAAATAAATGCGGGTATTACTTTTGGTCTTTTAATCTTAATTGTTGATGAATGTTCTTTTTTACTGATGATTAAACCAACAATTGCCGCGCCGATAATAATGATTAATTGGGTATAAATATAAGGTGCGAGCAATACAAGGGTTGCGCTGCTTAAGCATGCAATAGCCGTTAATTGCTTGGTACAAAAACTTTTAGCCATTGAAATGACTGCATCAAGCACGATTACCACGGCAAATAATTTTAACCCCAAGGTCGCAGCCTGTAGGTAAGGGTTGGTATCGCTTGGAATAACCGCTAATAAATACAGCAAGATAAAAGAAGGCAATGTAAAACCAAAAAATGCCGCAAGAGCCCCCCCAATACCGGCTCGTTCGTAGCCAATTGCAAAGCCGACTTGGCTTGAACTTGGTCCAGGTAAAAATTGGCTAAAAGCAATTAGTTGGGCGTATTCATCAGGTTTTAACCATCGTTTTTGTTCAACAAATACTTTTTGAAAATAACCCAAGTGAGCTGCAGGGCCACCAAAACTGGTGCAACCTAATTTTAAAAAAGTCATAAATAGAGTGAAATAAGTCATAAGATGGTCTGATGAAATTAAAAACGCTAATATGATAATTCAATCTGTTTAATTTGTTATCAAAAAGTTAGCTTTTATCTTGTTTTACTCATCAAGACAAAGTTGATTTATTATATTAGAATCAAACAGACGCATTTTTGCAAAATATGGATTTTTTGCTCAGCTAAATTTTTAGGTGGTATGAGTGAATAAATTAATCAAACATGTACAGTTTTTATTAAGTGCAATGCTTGGTTTTTATGCGTTTTCTGCAAGCTGTAATACTAATATAAACCCACCCCAACGAGTCACTTTAGGAATATTCCATTCACCTCCTTATTCCTATGTCGATAATACCAGTCGTCCCAGCGGCTTATTGATTGAAGTACTCGATATGATGGCTGAAGAGCTAAATTTCTCTTTGCAGATTATTCCATGTCCTTTTACTCGCTGCTTAAAAATGGTTAAAGAAGGCAAAGTGGATGTATTAGGGGAGCTTATTTATACCCCAGAACGAGCAAAGGATTTTGATTTTTTGCGACCCGCTTATATGGTTTTACATTCATCTTTTGTATTTTACGCCCTCAATAATAGTAATCTCACAGTACAAAACTATGCTGAACTAGCCGATAAACGTATTGCTGTAATGCGCGGTGCTGCTTATTTTTCAAAGTTTGATAATGACCCAATGTTGCAAAAAGTCGAAGTCGATACTGAACGTATTGTGGTGGAAATGCTATTAAAAGGGCGGGTAGATTTGGCTATTTCAGTGGAGGTGACAGCCGATCAGCGCATGGGGATTTTAAATCAACCATCTGGCCTGTTAAAAAAATTAGAATACCGCTATACCGATGAAATCATGGGACATGTGGTAATTTCTAAGCAGTTTGCAGCCACTCCTCTTGCTGATAAGTTTCAGGCAACGTACAAAAAGTTAGCTGAACAGGGGAAATTTGATGACATTTTAAAAAGTTATCATTTACCTCCCATTCGTTTAGCAGCTAAATAAGATATAATCTTTGGGTATCGCTTCATTTTCCATTCAGTTTTTGTTGGTACACTCAAAACATTAACTTATCGGCATTTGCGGTAAAGTTTACATTTAATAATGCAACATTAGGTCTCTAACTATGGCTCTTCGTCTTCATACATTAAAAAAAATTATCATTCCCAGTGTTATTATTCCTTTATTTTTATCTGGTTGTGCGGCAACTAATGCTGAAAAAGGTGCCGCAATTGGTGCTGTTGCAGGCGCTGTACTTGGTAAATCAACCAGTAATCATAAAGACAAGCGTTTGATTTATGGAGCTGCTATTGGTGCAATTGCGGGTGCTGCAGTAGGTAGTTATATGGATAAGCAAGAGCAAGCGTTTCGTGATGAGCTGGCTGGTTCTGGTGTAGAAGTTGTCCGTGAAGGTGATAATTTACGTTTGGTTATGCCTTCAAATATTACCTTTGCGACCGATCAATCGTATATTTCAACGGGTTTTCACGATACGTTAGATGCAATCGCTAAAGTGATGAATAAATACGAAAAAACATTTTTAAGTATTGAAGGCCACACCGATAGCACAGGTAAAACAGAATATAATCAGAATTTATCAGAGCAACGTGCTTTAAGTGTAAAAAATTATTTATTAAACAAGCAAATTTTAGATGTGCGTATTAGTACTCAAGGTTGGGGTGAATCACGACCTATTGCGAGCAACGAAACAAGTTCTGGACGTGCATTAAACCGTCGTGTAGAGATTCAAATTGTGCCTAATAAAGCATAATTTTGTAGATAACTACAGTAAAAAGCCAAAGCTTAGCTTTGGCTTTTTTTATGGCAAAATTTTGAATGTTAGGGCTGATAGGCTGCCTGAATATCTGGTGCTTTACACGAAATTACCGTGACATTTTCGTAGCCAACTCGTTTAAGTTGCTCTGCGCTTAAACAGGCACGGGCAGATGTTGCGCAGTGTAAATAAATTGGCCGAGTTTCATCTTTTTCTATCTCGATCAATTTCATTTCTAATAAACCGCGAGGAATATTAATTGCACCATACGCGGGCATTGCAGCGTGCTCAGCAGGCTCACGCACATCAATTAATAAACCATGATTTTCAAGCATTTCAGCTTTAGCATCTACAGCGCTTATTTTGCGAATATGGGCTGAAACTTCAGTAATAAGATCGGGAATTGACATCAACATAATTAGTCCTTTAAACCAAGTGAGCGTAATAAACTAATCATAGGGCACCATTTAGAAAATGCCGATTGGATTAGATTTAAAGCAATAAATAGAGTGAAAAAGGTCCAATATGGGTGAACAAAGTAACTTAATAAAACCGATACAATGATCATAAAGCCGGCTATTAGGCGAAGTGCATCATTTACATTCATGGTGAGTCCTTAAGTGCGTGAGTTAAAACGGTTGACTAAAATTAGTATATTAGAAAATATTAAATTAGCAACTTCTAATATTAGACAATTCTAATGTAATTGCTATACTAGCGCTAACAATGAAGAGGCTAGTGATATGCAACTTGATATAAAACAATTAACCAACAATGCCGAACAAGCTGAAAGCTTTTTGAAATTATTAGCAAATAAAAATAGGCTGATGATTTTATGTACCTTGTTACAAGGTGAGTTGAGTGTCGGCGAGCTCAATAATTTAGTGCCGCTGGCTCAGTCTGCATTATCGCAACACTTGGCGGGGCTGCGTAAATCGGGTTTAGTGAGCACTCGACGAGAGGCGCAAACAATTTATTACCGAGTTGATGATCCTCGTGTTGCCGCTATTTTAACGCAGTTGTATCAAATTTTTTGCCAAGGAGGCGAATCATGAGTGGCTTAACACATCCAGTTGATAAGCTGATTGCCCGCTCGCTCTCTGGGGCGATGCCAATGTTTATTTTTATCCTTGCTGTATTATTGGGCATGTTAGCTCTTAATTTTACGGCGCGTGAAGAAGAGCCGCAAATCGTTGTGCCTATGCTTGATATTATGGTTGATGTACCAGATATTGCAGCAAGCCAAGTTGCACGGCAAGTTACTACGCCACTTGAAAAGTTACTGGCGCAAATTCCGGGGGTTGAGCACGTTTATTCGACCACCCGCCAAGGGCAAGCTGCTGTTACTTTGCGTTTTCATGTCGGTGAAAATCGCGAAGACGCTATTTTAAATACTTACAACAAACTTAATGCTAATCAAGATCAAATGCCTAGCATAGTAAAAAGCTGGCAAATTAAGCCGATTGAAGTTGATGATGTGCCGATTATGATGTTGGGGTTATGGAGTGATCAGCCTCAACTTTATAATGATTATGAGTTACGTCGTTTTGCCGATGAAATCACCATTCAATTACAAAAAATCGCCCAAAGCAGCGAAGTAAAGGTGATAGGTGGGCGTAAACGCCAAGTACAAGTGATGCTTGATGCAACAGCAATGGCTGCACGTAATACCACCATGATTGATGTACTTAATGCGATATCGGTTTCAAATCAATTACAGCAAGTAGGTAGCCGAACTGCGCAAGGTCAGCAGATTATTATTGAAGCTGGCGATGTGCTGCGCCACAGTAGTGAATTAAATAACCTTGTGGTTAATGTCATTAATGGCAAAGCTGTTTATTTAAAAGAAGTTGCTACTATCACCGACGGACCAAGCGAGCCCAATAGTTATCAATGGCTCAGTTATGCCTCCTCCCACCCAAATAGTGCACAATACCAAGCCGATTATCCGCTTGTTACTATTAGCATTGCAAAACAAGTCGGCAGTAATGCCGTTGTGTTAACTGAGCAAGTACTAGAACAAACGGCATTGCTGAGTCAGCAAATATTACCAAAAGAAGTGCATTATCAGGTCCTTCGAGATTATGGCGCTACGGCGGATGAAAAAGTAAATAATCTCACCTCAAGTTTGGCATTTGCCGTTTTTACCGTTGTGATTTTTGTTGGCGTATTTTTAGGCTGGCGCCCTGCAATTGTTGTTGGTCTTGCTGTGCCTATTTGTTATGGCATAACCTTATTTTTAGATATGAGCATGGGTTACACCATTAATCGCGTGACTTTGTTTGCCTTAATTTTATCGCTTGGTTTATTGGTGGATGACCCGATCACTGGTATTGATAACATTAGTCGCTTTTTAAAACGCAGTGGTGATAAAACCAATAACATTGTACTGGCAATGGCTGAAATTCGTGGTGCGCTAGTAATGTCCACCATCACTATTATGCTAGCGTTTATTCCGCTTGCTTATATTACTGGCATGATGGGCCCATACATGGCACCAATGGCATTTAATGTGCCAGTGAGTGTAATGGTATCAACTGCGGTGGCATTTTTTGTAACCCCTTGGTTGGCCCTTAAATTACTTAAACCTAATGAAGCCCTTAGCAGTGATGAATTAGTCGAAAATGGCGGCTGGTATGGCCGAATACTTAGCCCATTACTTGCTAATCGTCAGCGCGCTAAATACACCTTATGGCTGGTATTAGTATTGTTTGTGATAAGTGCTGCATTACCTATTTTTAGAACTGTGCCGCTAAAGTTATTGCCATATGACAATAAAAACGAGGTGCAAATATTAATCGATATGCCTGAAGCCGCAACGCTTGAACAAACTGCGGCGCTTAGCCAGCAAATCATCAGCACCTTAAAACAGTTACCTGAAGTGACGACTTTTGCCGCTTATGTTGGTGAGCCATCAGCGATTGATTTTAATGGCATGGTGCGTCGTTACTATCAGCGAGTGGCACCAAATTTAGCTGATATTCGCATTCTATTATTGGATAAAACCGAGCGTGAACATCAATCCCATGCCGTAGTATTGCGGATGCGTGAGTTATTAGCGCCCTTAAATAAAAATGGTATTCGCATTAAAGTGGTTGAAGTACCACCTGGTCCGCCAGTGCTCAGTACTTTAGTTGCCGAGGTTTCAGCGCTTCCTTTTGTAAGTGATGAAACCCACCAAGCAGCAGCGCATGCTGTGATGGCAAGGCTTAGCAGAGAAGCGCATATTGTTGAAATAGATTCAAGCTTGATGAGTCCACAAAAACTACAGCGCTTTGTTACTAATCAAGAAAAAGCTGCTCTTTCTGGCATTGCAAATCAAGATATTAAACAAACATTAGCCTTGGCAAGTGGTGAGGCGATTGCGGGCATTATTCATGAACCAAGCGAAATTGAGCCACTTGATATTGCATTAAAACTACCGTACGAGCAGCGTAATCAACTTGAAAGTTTATTAAGTCTGCAAGTAAAAGGCCGTGCCGGAATGAGCCAAACTCAGCAAGGGTTAGGCCTTGAAAGCGCGCCGCAACCTTTGGTTGCTTTGTCAGAGCTTGGGCAATTTAGTGATCATATGGTTGAGCAGATTATTACTCGTAAAGATTTAAATAATGTTATTTATGTTTTTGCTGAGCTTAATGGCCGCACCCCAGCTGAGGTGATAAGCGACTTAAGTCATGATTTAGTTGATAGCGAGCAGGAAATAGTGCGCTCAGAACTCACAGCATGGCAAGACCGTCATTATTTAAATGCAGGCGCCGATGATTGGTGGCAGTTACCTAGCGGCACCTCTTTAAGTTGGAGTGGCGAAGGTGAATGGCGCATTACCATTCGGGTGTTTCGTGATATGGGCATTGCATTTGCCTTTGCGTTAGCGGCGATATTTGTTTTGTTGCGCATTCAAACTCAATCGGTTGCGTTATCACTCATTATTATGTCTGCAATCCCATTAACCATAATAGGAATTATGCCGGGCTTTTGGCTTATGAATCAGTTTGGCGAACGCTTAATTGCGGGCAGCCCGGAGCCAGTTTTATTCACTGCGACAGCCATGATAGGCATGATTGCACTTGCGGGGATTGTGGTACGAAACTCCTTGATTTTGGTTGAATTCATTACTCTTTCACGGAATCAGGGCATGGCGATTAAAGAGGCTTTAATTCAGGCTGGGGCTGTACGTATGCGCCCAGTATTATTAACCGCAGGCACAACATTATTGGGGAATTTAATAATCACACTCGACCCTGTATTTAGTGGGCTTGCGCTCGCGATTATGTTTGGCATTATCGCCTCGACCTTATTTTCGTTATTTGTTGTGCCGTTAGTTTATTTTTTAGTATTTGTTGAGCCTGCTCGTGAACTTGCTCAATCAGAGGAGTCTTAATCATGTCTATACAAGTTAAAAATAAGTGGTTAATGCCTGTTGTTGCGATCGGGTTATTATTGGTGTTGATTGCTATGATGGCGGATTTATTTAGCGACAAAGTATCGCCAGACAATACCGTTGCTCAGGTATCCTTTACGGGTAAAACACAAGTTGTAACAGTGCAAGCGGTTGAGCAAACAGAATATGTTCCGGCCACGGTGATCGCCAAGCAAAATACTGTGATTTCGAGTCGAATTTTGGCGCCAATCAAAACGTTTGCGGTACGTGCCGGGCAAGTTGTAGAGCAGGGTGATTTACTGATTGAGCTTGAGGATGGTCAATTAAAAGCGCAAGTTGCGCAGGCTAAAGCACGCTTAGACGCAGTCAATAGTCAACTCGCTCAAGCGCAATTACAGCTTAATCGCGCGATCACGCTGCGTGAGCAGGGTTTAACCGCAATTAACGATTTAGATGTTGCTAAAACTAATTTTGCCGAGCTTCAAGCGAGTCGAAATAGTGCAGCAGAGCAACTAGAGCAAGCACAGGTGGGGCTATCTTACAGCCAAATACGTGCCCCAATTGCGGGTAAGGTGGTTGATCGTATGGCTGAACCTGGTGATACCGTAAGTCCTGGGCAGGTGTTGTTATCGATTTATAACCCACAGTCATTACAAATTGAAGCTGCGGTGCGTGAGCAAAAAGCGGTGAGTTTAAAACTCGGCCAGTCGTTAGCTGTAGAAGTCGCCTCGCTTAACATTAAGGGGCAAGCAAGGGTTGCTGAAATTGTACCTGTCGCTGATAGTAGTGCACGTAGCTTTTTAGTGAAACTTGAATTTGCTAATGATGTAAGGTTAATGCCTGGTATGTATGCCAGAGTTAGTTTACCGAGCAGTAGCGAAACTCTAGTTGTGATAAACCCTCAGCTCATTACGCAATTTGGGCAACTTAATATGGTTAAAGTATTAAATAATAATCAGGTTGAGCGTCGATTTATTCGTACAGGGATCGTGCTTGGAGAAAATAAAGTGGTTGTTTTATCGGGTTTAAACGCTGGTGAACTTCTCGTACTTGAAGAGTAAAAAATTTAAAAATCAATATATTAAAATGTATATACAACAAAAGAGCCTGCTTTGCAGGCTCTTTTACTATTATAAAAAAGTTGCTATTTCATCGAGATCTTTTTTCACTAAAGCATGCTCAGGAATAGTCGCGTTTTCAGCTGGATAACCTGCAATCAATAACATATACGGGCGTTCGTTATCTTTATCACGGCCACAAATATCACTTAAAAAACTCATTGGTTTAGGTGTATGCGTTAAGGTTACAAGGCCTGCGTGGTGCAGAGCTTGAATTAAAAAACCAGTCGCAATGCCAACACTTTCATGGACATAGTAGTTGGTGTTTTTATCTTCAGCATGGATACCGCCTTTTTTCTGACTAAAAATCGCAATCAGCCAAGGGGCGTGTTCAAGGTAGGGTTTATTTGCATCTGTACCTAAAGGTTTAAGTGCATCTAGCCATTCATCACCAGCACGACCTTGATAAAATGAGCGTTCGAGGTCTTCGGCTGCGTGGCGAATTTTTTGTTTAGTTTCTTGGCTATTAATAGCCACAAAGTGCCACGGTTGATGATTTGCACCACTTGGCGCTGTGCCAGCTGCTTTTATACAGGCTGCGATAATTTCTTTTGGCACAGGCTTGTCTGAAAACGAGCGGATTGAATGACGGCGTTGGCTGTTAGCTAAAAATGACTCGGCTCGTTCGAGCATTTCGGTTGTCGGGTATTCAATATAATCATTAAGTGGCTGGTTTTGATGTGTTTGCATGGGCTTTTCGCTTCTCATTAGTCAAGATGATGTTGATTTTATACCTAGCTTAGTGACAACTGACAAGTACAAAATCTAGGTTAAACACTCTAAAAACCGCAACGTTCAATACACTTTAGCAATACCATTTATCACTTTTATTAACCGTTAATCATCTAGCTAAGGTTTTATCTTTTTACCGGGTTTAAGCTCTTGAGCGAAATTCACTCTATAAAAATTACAATGAGAGGTAGCTACGAATGTTGAAAATTGAAGGCTTATCAAAAACCTATGATAACGGAGTTAAGGCGCTTAATAATGTTAACTTAACAATACCTAAAGGAATGTTTGGTTTGCTCGGGCCAAATGGTGCAGGAAAATCATCTTTAATGCGCACCATTGCAACGTTACAGCAAGCGGATGCGGGCAGTATTAAATTTGCTGAGGTTGATGTCTTAAACGATCCGCAAGCATTGCGCCAGCGACTAGGTTATTTACCACAAGACTTTGGTGTTTATCCTCGTATTAGTGCTTATGAATTACTTGAACATATGGCTATTTTAAAAGGATTGAACAACAAAGCTGAGCGTAAAGAAGCCGTTGAGGGGTTGTTAGCGCATACCAACTTATATCAACATCGTAAAAATGCCGTGAGTGGATTTTCAGGTGGCATGCGCCAGCGTTTTGGCATTGCCCAAGCTTTATTAGGTAATCCCGATTTATTGATTGTTGATGAACCAACCGCAGGGCTTGACCCTGAAGAGCGTAATCGTTTTCACAACCTGTTAGTTAGTTTAGGTGAAGAAAAAGTGATTATTCTTTCTACTCACATTGTGGAAGATGTGACTGAGCTGTGCCCAAAAATGGCAGTATTAGCATCAGGGCAAATTATTCTTGAAGGTAACCCTGTTAGCCTCACCAATGAGCTGCAAGGCAAAATATGGCGAAAAGCCGTGTCACAACAAGAAGCGCAAGAAATTGAAGCGGCGATGCCGATTATTTCAAAGCGTTTATTTGCCGGTCAAACGATTGTCCATGTGATGGCAGATGTGCCACCACAAGGGTTTGAAACTGCGCCTGCAAATCTTGAAGATGTCTATTTCTCTACGTTACATAAACACAGACGTGTGGCATAAGGGGGCGTTATGTTAGCTAAAATGTTTATGTTTGAATGGCGCTATTTTGTGCGCCAGCCTTCATTTTATGTCACCAGTTTGATTTTTTTCTTACTGACCTTTTTTGCTACAGTCAGTGACAATGTGCGTATTGGTGGTGGCGGCAATGTTTTATACAACGGGCCATTTTCGATTGCGCAAACCTTAGTGATCATGAGTTTGTTTGCCATGTTTTTGGTGGTCAATTTTGTTGCGAGCACCGCTACGCGCAACGATACCAGTAAGATGTCCGAGTTACTTTACAGCAAACCAATTAATCCTTTCACCTATCAATTAGGCCGTTTTTTTGGTTCTTTTGCTGTGGTATTAACCGTATTTAGTTTTGTGCCACTTGGTATTTTACTCGGTACGCTCATTGGCGGAGCAACTGGCTGGGTAGATGTTGAGCGCTTAGGTGAAACACACTTAAGTTATTATTTCACTGCATTCTTTTATTTATCTGTGCCAACATTGTTTGTTTTATCGTGTTTCTTTTATGCGGTAGCAATACGCTTTCGCTCAATGATGGCGGTGTATTTATCGGCCGTTGCGCTGTTTATTCTTTATACCATTTCGGGGCAGTTTTTATCTGAACCAGAATACCGTACCTTAGCTGCATTGGTAGACCCTTTTGCTTTTAATACCTTGGCTGAAGTGACTCGTTACTGGACCATGTTCGATAAAAATAATACTGCTATTGAGATGTCAGGAGTCTTGCTAGAAAACCGCGCATTATGGGCGGTAATTGGCATTGTCATCATGGCGCTGTTTGGTGGATTTAGAAATCTTGAACGTTTACCTAAAGGCAAAAAAGTTAAACAAGCTAAGCAAACTCAAAGCGATTTTTCGCAGCTACTAGGTAGTAATGTTAGTCATCGTAGTGGGCCAATTGATAACGTGAGTCAACTCATTCATCGCACTAAGTTTGAAATTAAACAAGTGGTATTCAGTGCGCCATTTTTGATTTTAGGTGCGTTAACTATCTTTTTATTGGTTGCCCCTTTAATTGACCCACAAGGCATGTTTGGTACACCTAATTGGCCATTAACTCAAATCATGGTTGAACTAATAGCAGACTCAACCGGGATGTTGATGCTGATTGTACTGGCTTATTACAGCGCAGAAATTGTGTGGCGTGAGCGTGGTTCGGGCATGGGTGACATTATTGATTCTATGCCTGTTAAAAACATCACTTTTTGGTTATCAAAACTAATTGCGATTTGTTTGGTGATGACGCTACTGTATGTGTTTGGCTTGTTAGTCACCATCAGTAATCAGTTTGTTCAAGGTTATAGCAATTTTGAACTTAGCCAGTATGTTATAAGTTTGGGATACGTAAACTTAGTGCCTTTGTTTATGACGGCTGTACTTGCGTTTTTCCTACAAGTTGTTAGCCCGAATAAATATGTCGGTATGATGCTGTTTGTTTTATATATCATCAGCACCATAGTGCTCAGCAATTTTGGTTTTAGCCATAATATGTTCCACTTTAGTCAAGCACCTGCTGTTTTATATTCAGATATTAATGGTTATGGCACTTATTTAACCGCGCATTCGTGGTATTTAGTCTATTGGGGGGCTTTTACTGTGGTATTGGCCGCTTTAGGCTATGGCCTTTGGCATCGTGGTCCGGCGCAGTCTTTAAAAGTGCGCTTAAGTCATTTGGGTTATCAATTAGCGCCTGCGGGTAAAGTGGCGGTCGCGGCCGGCTTAGTCGTTTTTGTTACATCAGGCAGTTACATTTATTACAACACGCGAGTGCTCAATGAGTTTATGGTGCAAGATGACCGCGAACAGCTACAAGCTGATTATGAGAAAAAATATGTGCAATATAAAGACGCACAAATCCCAACAATTACTTCTACCAAAGTAAATGTCGATATTTATCCATATCAACGCAGGCTTACTGCGCAAGCGGATATTGTGGTCAAAAATACTTCAGATCAAGTTATTGAGCGCTTTTTGGTATCACGCCCGAGTGACTATGTTCGCCAATGGGATGTAAAAATTGATGGCGGCAACATTGTTAAACATGATACACAGTTTAATACTGGGTGGTTTGAGTTTGAGCAGCCATTACAGCCCGGTGAAACCCGTTCTGGCCAGTTAAGCGTATCGCGTGAAAGCCATGGTTTTACCGATGGAAATGAAGACGTTAAATTGGTTCAAAACGGAACGTTTTTAAATAACTACGAGTTATTTCCTAACTTTGGTTACAGCGAAAACTTTCAGCTACGAGATCGTCACAAACGTCGTCAACACGATTTAGAGCCGCTACAGCGTGCAAATAAGTTAGAAGATTCAGCCTATTACAATGAGAGCTTTTTTGGTAAAGGGGTTGGTTTTATCGACTTTGAAGCAACCATCACTACAGCCGAAGATCAATTTGCGATTGCGCCTGGTTATTTGCAGTCTGAATCGGTAGCCAATGGTCGTCGTACATTCCATTATAAAATGGATGCCCCTATGGTGAACTTTTATTCGGTGATGTCGGCAAAGCTTGAACGTAAACACGAGCAATACAAAGACATTGATATTGAAGTGTATTACCACAAAGATCATGGCATGAATGTCGATAGAATGATTGAGTCGGTACGTGATTCAATCGACTACTTCACGGCTAATTTTGGGCCGTATCAGCATAAACAAATGCGTATCATCGAGTTTCCAGGTTATCAATCATTTGCACAAAGTTTTGCTAATACTGTGCCTTACTCTGAAAAAATTGGTTTTATCACCGATTTACGAGACCCTGAAAATATTGATCCTGTGTATTATGTGACCGCTCATGAAGTAGCTCACCAATGGTGGGGGCATCAAGTCGGGGCTGCGAATGTGCAAGGCAGTGCCATTATTTCTGAAAGTTTGTCGCAATATAGTGCGTTAATGATTATGGAGAAAAAATACGGTGAAGATAAAATCCGTAAGTTTTTAAAATATGAGCTAGACCGTTATTTACGCGGCCGTACGGTAGAATTACTTGAAGAAATGCCACTTATGCGTAGCGAAGATCAGCAATATATTCATTACCGCAAAGGCTCAGTGGTGATGATGTCGCTTAAAGACCGCTTAGGTGAAACGCGATTAAATCATGCATTAAAAGCGTTTTTAGCACATTATCAATATCAAAGTTCACCTTATCCAACGACGTTAGACTTAATGGCGTATATCAATCAAGATACAACAGAAAGTGAAAAACAGTTTGTTAGTAACTTATTTGAATACATAACGTTATATGATTTAAAAACTACGGATGTGGCAATAGCAGAGCAAGTTGATGCTAACGGTTTTTATGATGTCACTTTAACCGTTGAGGCCAAATTACAACGTGCTAATGGCCAAGGTAAAGAAACCGAAGTTGCCTTTTCGGATAAAGTGGATATTGGTTTATTTAATGCCGATCCGGATGATTTAACCGTCGGTAGCAATGTCTTGTATTTAGAAAAACATACCATTAAAAGCGGTACCAATGTTATTAGTATAAAAGTCAAAGAAAAACCGCTTTATGCAGGAGTCGATCCCTTTATTAAGCTCGTTGATCGCGACAGTGGAGATAACATCAAAAAGTTATAACCATAGATAAACTTGTTTAGTTAAAGCAACAATCAGCAGTTTTTTACTATTGATTGTTGCTTTTTTATTGGGTGTTTTTGATTAGTGATCGGTTAACTTTAGGTAATAACTTTTAAATTGGTCTTCTAGCTTATACCCCAAAGAGAGGTAAAGTTTTTGCGCTTCAGTATTGGTGTGATGAGTTTCTAAGGTTAAGCTGGTAGCCGCGGTTTCGATAGCCATGGCTTTGGCTTTATCTAATAGAGCCTTACCTACGCCTTTACCGCGACATGACTCTAACACAAATAAGTCGTTTAAAATCCAACTGCGTTTTGCCGAAATTGATGAAAAAGAAGGGTATAACTGGACAAAGCCACAGATTTTGTTGTCATCCTCTTTTGCGACAAATATGACAGACTCATTTGCTGCAATACGCTCAGTCAAAAATGCTTTAGCTAAATTATGATCACTTGGCTGGAGGTAAAATTGTCTATATTGATCAAATAAAATTGCCAATTCACTAATGTCGGGTAAATAGGCACGTTGGATAATCATAAATCACACCTTGATTAAAATATCAAAACTCTAAACTGCAAATGCAGTTTAACCCTTTCCTTTTAACTTTGTTCTACTCTAGCGCTGTCTATGGATTGAAGACAAGATAAATAAATGGCTATTTTTTAAAGTGGAATGTTACAAAATACTTTTATCACATCAAAAGCTGTTTGCGACAAATAGTTAACAAAGGGTGGTATTTTTGACTAAAAAGTAAGGGGTAAAACCAATAAACAGGTTCGTTGGTTATTTTTTATAATGCGAATGCAAGCAAATGTGTCAGTGGTTACAGCTAGTGATATTTGGTTGTTAATTGGTTAACAACTATACAACACTTTTTTGTGATCCCAGACACACCTTGTTACCTCACAAAATTCTTTTGATACACATTCTTACGCGCATTGTATTACCTTCAAATGGTCACGTATTTATTACTTAACTAGCGCAGCAAGAGGGATTTTATCATGAAACTATTTACTACCATTTTAGCTACAACTACATTACTAATCAGTGCCAATACTATGGCGCATCCACAGGTTAAACTTGAAGCTACTGATCAGTCGCCAGCAACTCAAATTTGTATGGCGGTGGCTTCTAATAAACCAATTAATTTGCTTAAAGTGTTAAAAGATAATCAAATGACCATGAAAACAGCGGTAAAAAAAGTACGTTGTAATGAGTTAACTCTAGGCGATTTTGCACAAAAGCATTCCGCAATCAAAATTGCGAATAATCTTAAACGTTATGAGCAAAAAACAGAATTATATAGTGCTTTGTGATATGTTAAATAATTGTTATTGTATTTTGTTTTGGGCATGCTATGGTTTAAATGACATTCCCAACAGTTAAAAAGGCGCTCATTGTGGTGCCTTTTTTCTTATTGGTGTTTTAGTTTTGTCATTTGTGTTGCGATTTTTGCAATTAAAGTGTCATCAGTTTCTAGATTGAATGCCATGCAAAGCGGTTTTGGTGTTGCCGCTGCAATTGCTATCTCAGGTACGACTATTTTGTCGTTTAAACCTTGAGCCTTGATATTTTCAATCATGGTAAATTCTGTGGAAGCCATATAATCAACACGGCCAGCAATCAATTTACGAAAGTTTGTCACTCCAAGGCTGCTGCTATCAACGTGCACTTGAGTATTGTGACGTAAAAAATCATCTGCAACATCATTTTTAATAACCGCAACCGTATGTTCACTAAGCTGTGTAAGCGTTAAGTCGGCTAAATCATTGCGGCTAGCTAAGCGGAACAAAAATATTTTTGGACTCTCTATTAGTGGGCATAACCATTTAAATTGGTCGACTCGTTCTGGAGTTTGAAAAATAGAATAAATCATGGTGTTGGGCACTTTTTTTGCCCGCTGTAGAGCTCTTACCCAAGGATAACTATGAATTTGATAACTGATATTGGCTGAACGTAGCAGTTGCTCCACCACCATAGTGGAGCGGCCAACAATCTGACCATTTTTATCAGTGTAATTAAAAGGTGGCCATTCTTCGGTTACAACGTGCAGTTGTGTTTCTGCTTGTACAGCGAATGAGCCAGAAAAAAGCAGCTTGCAGAGCAAAAAATAGACAAAAAGAGAGCGCCAATTAAGGTGTGAAAAAATGAGCATGAACATCCTCTTGGATGATGAAATGTCCGTTAGAAATTGGGCAGATACATCAATGCTTTATAAACTTAAGTTATGCTTTTATAGCACAGCAATTTTGTTATGATAAACCTAACATTGGTAGGGTAATCATAATGCTTGAATTAAAAACGCTTTTTGTCACCAGTTTTTGCATCGTCATGGTGATGTGTTTACTTAACTTCCTCACTTGGCGCGCCAACAAAAATACACCCGGTACATTACCCTTAGTCTTTTATCCGATATTTATATTACTTGCTTTAGCTTTGTTTAAATTTCACAACCATGAGCATGGTTATGAAAATTACGCATTAAGCTTAGGTTATTTACTGCTCTTTTCAGCCTCGGTTATTCAAGCTGTAGCATTGTGTCGTTTTTTTAAGTTTCAACATATTAGTTTGACCCTATTCTTAATTGCTACGACTTGGCTTAGTGTAACTTTTAACTGGTTTTTATTTGGTGATAATAACCTGCATGCTCGCATTTTAATTTACGACTTACAGCGCATTATTGAAGGGGTATTTTTAAGCTATTTATTCATTCGAGTGGCGCTCAAGCGTTACCCTAATGCCAGTATTATTTATTTAATCCACTGCTGTTTATTGATGGGGGTCTTTAGTCTTCGTACTTTTTTACTTAAAGATTTAAGCGGGGAGGAAATCATAAAGGATGGTTGGTTTAGTGCAGCAGTTTTATTTATTGGCATTTTAACTCCCATGTTTTATGCCACAGGTTTGGCGGTATTATGTAATGAACGCCGCTCTGAAAATTTAAAAAGTTTAACTGAAAAGGCGCAAAAAGATGCCGAGCTTCGAGGATTGTTTTTATCAACCATGAGTCATGAAATTCGCACGCCTCTTAATGGTATTTTAGGCAGTGCGCAATTGATTATGAATCAGCTTTCTGATCCAAAAGGTAAGCCTTACTGCGAGGCGATTATTCACTCAGCTGAATCGCTTAATTTCTTAGTGACCCAAGTGCTCAACTATGCCACGGTCGATCAGAGCACCAGTGCCTTGTACGAAGAAGATGTTGAATTAGAACCTTGGCTAAAAAATATTTGTTTATTATCAAGCCCTATAGCCGAGCAAAAGCGATTAAAGTTTGAGCTTAATGTTAATTTACCAGACAAGTCTTGCTATTACTTTGACCAAGAGCGTTTGCGCCAAGTATTGAGTAACTTAATTAACAATGCGATTAAGTTCACCGACCAAGGTTCGGTCAAAATTCAAGTAGATTTATTACATTCAAAAACGTTAGAGCATACGTTGCGCTTTTCGGTGCAAGACAGTGGGCCAGGAATCGAAGATGATGACATTGAATATTTAACCGAACCTTATGTGCAAACAAGCAGTGGTAAGAAAAAAGGCGGTACAGGACTTGGTTTGGCAATTAGTAGCCGTATTTTAGCTAAGCTTGGCAGCGTGCTTGAAATTGAAAGTGAAATCGGTAAGGGTAGTACTTTTAGTTTTAATTTAACGATTGGTCTTGGTGAACTCAGCTTAGTTGAGCAACGCCATAAATCGAAGCAATATTTAACAGGGTTAAATATCTTATTGGTGGAAGACTTGCCGCTGAATCAAAAGATTGCCATTGAACTAATGGCTATGGATGAGCACAAAGTGAAATTAGCCGACACAGGAAAAAACGCGATTGAGTTGCTGCAACAGCATAAATTCGACGTTATTTTACTCGATATGAATTTGCCTGACATTAGCGGTCAAACGGTTTTACGTGAGCTGCAAACTATATCGCATTTAAATAGTAGCACGCCAATTTTGGCTTTTACGGCCAGTTTAAGTAAATCAGAAACCGATGAGTACGAATCACTTGGTATAAAAGATGTGGTTGCAAAACCAATCAAACAAGAAAAATTACGCCAAGCCATCACCAACTCGCAAAAAGGGTATTTACCAATTAGTACTGTAGAGCTTAAACCTCTGCTGTACGATGTGGTCGCAGCGCACTCACTTGCGACTTCATTTAATGAAGATGAATTGTCATCTGTTTATAACGAGTTTGTTTTATCGGCGCGAAGTAAGCTGAATCGGTGCCAAGAGATTGAGGCAACAGATCAAGATCAGTGCATTAAAATTTTACATCGCCAAGCGAGCACCGCATTACAGTTAGGTTTTAATCTCTATGGTTTAGAGCTCAAAAAATTAGAGCGTCGCTTACTCGACAAAAAAACACCGTTAGAATTTACTGAGGCCATTGAAATATGGCAGCAAAGCTTAGCGCAATATCTTAAGCATGTGCGCAGCATGTTGTAATAAACGACCTATTCGAGTGTAAAAAACCTCAAGTTAGGATAATCAATCTATATCTGGCTGCTATTTTCAATACTATCCGCATCGAAAACCTCTGGTTAGAGATAAGTAATTTATATATTTGCTTTTAATTCAATGTATTGGTAAATATCTTATCCATAGCTGAGGTTAAATAGAGAGAAAATAGAGATAGCGTAAGTTGTATTTTACATACTGATTTGTTCTGATGAGCGACATAATCGTAAATGGAAATTGATAGATGTTGCTCAGCAAAAAAATTAAATTAATCAGCCTTATTGCCAGTGTTTGCCTTAGTACAATGGTAAATGCTCAAAGTGAAGCTGAACCTACGAAAGTGCTTTATAACGACGGCCCTTATTTAATTGATGGAAAAAATGCACTCCAGCAATACTCTATAGAAAAAAATAAATTAAAGATTACCAATTATCAGGGCGCGGAACATTTTCCGGCTCAATTTCCTATCAGTAGCTCTGACATTTACCAAAATGTCGATAAAATTGCAGCCATTAGTGATATCCATGGGCAAGTTGATATTTTTATTCAACTACTTAAAAAAAATGGAGTGATTGATTCAGCTCATAATTGGCAATTTGGTAATGGGCACTTAGTTATTACTGGTGATATTTTTGACCGAGGTGATACGGTAACTGAGGCGCTGTGGCTAGTTTATAAGCTTGAACAACAAGCTGAAAAAGCGGGTGGCAAAGTACATTATTTATTGGGCAATCATGAATACATGGTGCTGCGCGGCGATGAGCGTTATTTACATGATAAGTATCGACAAACTTTGGTACTAATGCAGCGAGATTTAAAAAGCCTCTTAGGGGCTGACACCATTTTGGGTCGTTGGTTACGCAGCAAATCAACTATTATTAAAATTAACGATATGGTGTTTTTACATGGTGGGATTCATCAAGATTACCTCGATCTTAAGCTTAATTTAACACAAGCAAATCAACATTTCCGCGATAGCATTGGCCTAGTTAAAGCGCAAATGGTTGATAATCCGATTTACTTCACTTTACATGGTTCAACAGGCCCAGTTTGGTATCGCGGTTATTTTCGTGATGAGTACCTAACACAAGCTCAAGTTGATAGCATACTCAAAGAGCTCGAAGCTCAATATATTATCGTTGGTCATACTTCATTTGAGCAGCTAGAAACACGCTTTGATAATCGTATTATCGCCATTGATAGCTCAATTAAAAATGGTAAAAAAGGAGAGCTGTTATTGTGGCAAAAGCAGCGGTTTATGCGCGCTGACATGCAGGGAAAGCAAACAGAGTTTATTCCGCTAAAAGCGCAATAATACTAACGCTGGCAATAGTCATTGAGCGAACCTCGGGTTGGTTTCGCTCAATTTTAAGTTGTGTTACTGAGGTAGCATCACCAATATTGCGGCACCCGCTATTAAGATTAATCCGATAGTATCTTGTTTTTTAGGCGGTTGTTTTAAAAACAATACTGCAATAAGTAAGGTAAAAAATACTTCTATTTGGCCGACCGTTTTAACAAATGCGACATGTTGCAAACTCATAGCGCTAAACCAGCCAATAGAACCAAAACAACTGGTTAAACTCACTGCAGAAGTGGTTTTACGATGATGCCATAAGTGGCTAAATGTCGACTTTTGATAACAAAATACATACAGACTTAGCAAAATTGTTTGTAAGCTTATCACCAATAGTAAGACCCAAGCGGCACTATGAGGAAATGGTAACAAAAGAGTAATGCTGGCTTCACGAACCCATAAAGAGGTTAGCGCAAAGGCCGTACCACACGCTAAACCTAAGAGCACTGTAGGTAAATTAAGTTGTCTAATACTTTTTACGCCGCTTAAAATGAATACTGCAATGGTGCCGAGTAACACACCTAACCAACCCAACGGTGCTAAGGTGCTGCCAAAAAACCAGCTACCAATTAATGCGGCCATAACAGCTTCACTTTTTGCAAGGCCTGCGCCCACAGCATAGTTTTGTAATTTAAATAGCTTAACCATTAATGCGGTTGCAATAATTTGCATCAGTGCTGCGGCGCAGATGTAACTAAGAAATATCCAGCTAAAATCCGGGATGGTAGTGGGTATAAACCAATAAAGTAGCAGTAAATAAAGTAAAGCGATGGGGCCTGCTAAAATAAAGCGAGCTAAAGTTACACCTAAAACGCTGACATTAGCACTGAGCTTACTTTGCAAGGCGTTACGAAACGCCTGCATAAAAGCAGCAAAAAGAGTAAATGCAATCCACATCATAACAGCGTCCTGTTAAAGCAGCAGTAAGCTACCTAAACCTAAAAAGGTAACGAATCCAACAATGTCTGTTACTGTGGTTAAAATCACAGAGCCTGAAAGTGCAGGGTCGATTTTTAATCTATCTAGTACCCAAGGGATCCAAACACCTGAAAGAGACGCTGCCACTAAGTTTAATAAAATCGCTACTGTGATGGTAAGGCTTAACATACCATCGTTAAACCATAAGTAAGTTATAGCACCAATGACTAATGACCATACCAAGCCATTGAGCGCACCGACTCGCAGCTCTTTTTTGAGTAATGCATTGCGGTTAGCATCGGTGACTTGACCAAGTGCCAAACCTCTAACAATAACAGTTAAAGTTTGGCTACCGGCAATGCCGCCCATTGACGCGACAACCGGCATTAATACTGCAAGTGCAACAACTTGCTCAATCGTTGCGCCAAACAAACCAATAAACCATGATGCTAAAAATGCAGTGACTAAATTAATACCAAGCCAAATGCCTCGGTTTTTAGCACTTTTACGAACACTAGCAAATAAATCTTCGTCTTTACTTAAACCACCGGCATTCACTGCGGCAGAATCAATATTCTCTTGGCGTAATTCATACGCGGCTGCAATCGTTAAGCGGCCAATTAAGCGATTGTCGGCATTAACAATAGGTGTCGCCATATTGCCACTATGGATGACTACTTCGGCAGCCTCATACAGGTCATCTTCTGCCGCAAGGCTGACGATATCGTGGTTAGCAAGCGCTAATAGAGAGTCTTGATCTTGAGCTTTTAGTAAGTCATTAACAGCCACTTCTCCCATTAAACGGCCTTGACGGGTGACGAGATAAATGACTTCTGTAAATTGTGGCAGCCCTTTTAACAGTAATTTTTTTGCTCCGGCAATGGTGAGCTTTTCTGAGACTTTTAAAAAATCAAATCCTAGCCAGTGGCCGAGTTTATCTTGGCTATATTGTTGAGCTAATTCATATTGTTTAGTTTGTGCTTCATCAAGTTGCTTTTTAGCATAATCAATAAAACGCTGTGGGATGACTTCTTCAAGTTCTAATAGTTCAGCAACATTAACTTCTTCGAGTAGCTTAAAGCAGGCTTCATCTTCAAGGGTATGTAATAGCCATCGACAGCTATCATCGCCTAAATTAACGAATATTTCGTGCTGGGTATCATCATCGAGCAGCTCCCAAATATCCATCCGTAAATCTTTTGGAATAGCTTCAAATAAAAGAGAAAGATGTTCGGTTGAAAGATTTTGTTGGGCATCTAGGAGTAATTTATTTTTTCGTGTGGTGGTATCGCACAGAATTAACTCATTAATAAGCTCAGGTAATTTATCAATTGGGTACTCTATCATCACTTCACCTTTAGTTCTTTTTGAGCGCTATTTTTATCTTCAGTTTACCTGACTAATGAAAAAATAGTTGGCTAAGCTGATAGTTATGAGATAAAAACTTAACTTAAGTGATATTTTTTACCCTAAGGAGCACTTATGGCGGTATCACAAAAGCGATTATTAATTGGCTTGGCTCTGTTGATGTTAGTTGTCGGAGCTTTGTTTTATCGGATGACAATGACAGAGCCGCTCGCGGTATTAAATGCGACCAGTAAAGCGCCCGTTACCAGCTTGCCAGATTTTGAGCAGTATCAAGATGTAAAAGCGAAAAAACAGGCTTTTTTTGATTTTTTACGCCCCATTATTAAAGAACAAAATGACTTTATTCGTGCGCAACGAGTTCAGGTCAGCCAGTACGCAGAGCAATTTAAACAAGGCAACACTTTTAGTGAACAAGATCTTGAGGTATTACAGGCATATGCTGAGGCTTATGATCTTGACGAACAACCTTTTGAGGCAGACTTTTTTGCTGTGTTGCTACGCCGCGTTGATGTGATCCCTCCTTCTCTTGCACTCGCGCAAGCTGCGATTGAATCGGGGTGGGGCAGTTCTCGCTTTGCAAAAGAGGGGAATAATTTGTTTGGCCATTGGTGTTTTAGTAAAGGCTGCGGTTTTGTACCACTTGGTCGCGATGACAACAAATATCATGAAGTGGCTAAATTCAAAACAGTAAATGAAGCCGTACGCAAGTACATGCGGAATTTAAATGCTTACCATCCTTATACGCCAATGCGTCAAATTCGCTTGGCTCAGCGAACCCAACAACAAGCTGTAACTGGATTGGTATTAATACATGGTTTACTTGACTACTCGCAGATGAAAGATCAATACATCGCAAAAGTAGTGAGAATGATAAAACAAAATAAATTAACTCGATATGATGATGCTATCGCTGTTACCGATCAGTCTATGGCTAAAGCTAGTGTTGAGTAGCAATGATAGGGATTAATTAGCAAACTGCGACAAAATGCCACATGCCAATTAAACAGCTGCTTGTTATGCTTATTGTGATGTTACAACTTATTTTTGCAATTGCCCTAACGTGTTAGGGCTTTTTTATTTCTGTGTTTAAAGGCAAAGATACACCATGTTAACGCTGTAATAGAATGTCGGCTTTTGTCAGAGTTTTGAATTCACCAGCAGATAAGTCGCCAATAGCTAAGTTCGCAATGCGAATGCGCTCTAAATCAACCACCTTATAACCACAATGCTTGGCCATTTTTCGAATTTGCCGGTTAAGGCCTTGGGTTAGCACAATATGAAATTCGTTTTCTGCGGTTTGCCAAACACTGCAAGGTTGTGTGAGTTGACCATCAACTGGGATACCTTGCGCCATTTTATTGCAAAAATTAGCATCAATAGGGCGCTCAACCGATACTCTGTACTCTTTTTCTTGATGGTGATCGGGGTGGTTCATTTGATGGTATAGCTCACCATCATTGGTCAATATCATCAGTCCATAAGAATCTTTATCCAAGCGGCCAATTGGGTAAATACGTATTTCAGAGGGGAGTAAATGAATTAAGCTTGCCGAGTCGTTTGGTAATAAACGGCTATCAATCCCCACCGGTTTGTTAAACAGGTAATAGACTTGCTCTGTTTGATAGACTAGCAACTCATCATTAACGGTAATCACATCATCGGTACCCACAAAACAGATGTGATCGGCGATACCGCCATTTACAGTCACCAAACCTTGATCAATTAAACGTGATGCTTGGCGACGTGAGCACAGTCCAGCATTGGCAATGTATTTTGCTAAACGAATGCCGTCATTCATGATGTTTTAGTTCATCTAATTTAATTGCTTGTTTGAGCGAGCCTTTAATAACCACAGTCGCGCTGATTTTATCTTGAATTGCTTGGCGGTTTGGATCCCAATAGATTTGTAAAAAGCCCAATAAACCGGTGGCAAACCCAGCGCCATAACCACCATAACGACCAAACGCCTCCCAAAGCGATAAATATTCGCCTGATAACGAAACGACTCGGATATTAAGTAGTTTTTTCCCCGGCGTTTGCCCGCGCCATAATAACGGAAATAAGGTGAAGTACACCGCAGCCCAGCCAAAACCTAACCCTAAATCTGATAAAATACCTTTTGCCCATTCAATTAGGCTGTAAGGCGGTTGGTTGCTTTTTGTGGGATTAGCTTCTGGTTTATCGGTGTTTATTTTTTCGGTCAAAGGAGCGAGTTTACTTTGCTCTGCGATGCTAGTGGCTTGTTGTACTGCTGGAGTATCAATATGGGTTAGCATGTTTAAAATGAAGTGATTTAATTGTTTTGTTTCATCATCCACTAAATCCTCAAAATTCGGCGCTGCTTTAATTAGAGTTTCCTGGGCTTGTTGTTGGCACTCTGGGTTGCAGTTTTCGTCTTCGGTTGTGGCTAAGTAGTGTTCCAGCGCTTTTTTTTGTGCGGCAGTAAAATTGATATCGCCATTGAGCCCGCTCACTATGGGCTTTGGTGAGTCTTCAAAATAGTCAATCCCTTCACTGAGTAAGGAAAGGGATGCGACAAACAAAAAAGAGGCGGCAATAATTTTTAAACTTCGCCTTACCCAGCCACTCATAGTTGGTAAATATTGCTCTGCGGTGCCTTTATAAAAAGCCATAGCAGCAACAAACGCAATTATAGCTGCGCTTAGTTTTGCAGCTAAAAAAATAAGCGCAACATCGATTAGCATCGCAAACCCTCGACGATGAGGGTGAGCAAGAGGCAGGCCTAATAATGCTTCATTAATTTTAAAAGCGTATGGGGTGATAATTTCGCGGGTTTCGTCGCTACTTAAATCGAGTTGTTTAAATTCACTGGCTTTCATGACATAAAAAGCCAGCATTTAAGCTGGCTCCCTCTAACTGGGTTAATGGTTGCACGGTTAAACAGTGCCGATGGTTAAAGACATTGGGTCAGCACTGATTACTTTTACTCTGCTGCCAGCTTTAATATCTTGATCACTAAATACTTTCCAATAAGTATCACCGATCTGCACGTGGTTTTCACCTATTGTAATTGTTTCGCTCAATACCCACTCTTTGCCGATTAAATGATGGCTGCGTTGATTAAGCTCTTTATGGTCACTTTGTTGATTAAAGCGCTTAAAGAACTTCCAGTACAAAATCGATAATATGACTGAAAGAACAGCAAATAAACTCATTTGCCACTGCCAGCTCAGCTCAGGTAAGGCAAACTTAACAAGCATAATACAAAATGCAGCGATGGCGGCACCGAGTAAAAAGCCTGCGGTGCCTAATGCTTCAGCACCGAGTAACAATAGCCCTAATATTAACCAGTGCCACGCTTCAATTTGAGTAAAAAGTTCAAGCATTTTAACCTCCTACATAACTAACCTTGGCTTATTGTTTGTTACCAAACGCATCTTTTGCTATTTCAGCAATGCCGGCAATTGAACCTAACATGCTACTTGCGTCTAATGGGATCATCATGATCTTATTGTTATCCGATGCTGCAAGTTGACCCAGTGCATCCATATACTTTTGCGCAACGAAGTAATTTATTGCGCGCTGATCGCCATTTTTAATTGATTCAGAGACTAAACGAGTGGCTTCAGCTTCAGCGCCCGCTAAACGCTCTCGTGCTTCAGCTTCACGTTTTGCCGCTTCTAATTGACCTTCTGCTTTTAAAATAGCAGCTTGCTTTTCACCTTCAGCCACTTTAATTGCGGCTTCTCGCTCACCTTCGGCCTCTAAAATAATGGCACGTTTTTCACGTTCGGCTTTCATTTGGCGCGCCATTGAATCCACTAAATCTTGTGGTGGGGCAATATCTTTAATCTCGATACGGGTGACTTTAACGCCCCAAGGATCGGTCGCTTCATCAATCTTAAGCAGTAGTGCACCATTAATACGATCACGGTTTGAAAGCATTTCATCTAATTCCATCGAACCTAATACCGAGCGGATATTGGTCATCACTAGGTTTTGCATTGCACGTTCTAAATCATTAACTTCATATGATGATTTAACCGGATCAAGTACTTGGAAAAAACACACTGCGTCAGTCGTTACTTGAGCATTGTCCGATGAAATAACTACTTGCGGGTCAACATCTAATACTTGCTCCATCATATTTTGTTTACGACCAACTGAATCAACAAATGGCACGATAAAGTGTAAGCCAGGTGTTAGAGTGCGAGTGTAGCGACCAAAACGTTCAACTGTGTAATGATATCCTTGAGGCACAATTTTAATCGCCGTTAAAATTACAATAAATGCTAAACCAAGTAGCACTAAAACCGACATATTTTCAGCCATAAATAACCCTTCCATTTTTATTTATTAAAGTTGCTGTGAAAGGGCGACTATGCCCCTCACAGTGTTGTAGTTCATTACCGTAATTACTTTTGTTTTTGCTCAAGATTCCAAAGAACACTTTGTTCAGAGCCCATTACCGTGGTTGGCATTTGACCATTCCATTGTTGTGCTTTGACATATTCGACCATTTCTTTAGAGCCTTTTAGCGCTTCCACTTTTTTCTGAATTGACTCAGCTTCAGCTAAGCCTTTTAGTTTAATTGCTTCAGCTTCTGCTTGAGCTTCGGCTTTAATAGAATAGGCTTTACCATCAGCTTGTGCTTTTGCCGCATCGCGTTGTGCGAAAGCAGTATTAACTTGTTGCTGAGCTTCTAGTTTTTGACGTTCTAAGCGGTGCATTTCGGCTGCAGCTAAGTTCTTCTCTGTTTGTTTTGTTTCAATCGATTGAATGTATTTTTGCGGCAACCCTAGATTCTCTAACTGTGCTGAATCGAGTTTTACCGGATACTCTTTCATTTCTTCTACTAATAGTTCTTCAATTTGTGCAATTACTTGCGAGCGATTTTGAATTAACTCTTCTGCTTTATAACGAGCGAGCGCATCTTTTGTAGCTGAGCGAAGTTTTGGGTCTAAAATTCGCGTTTCAAACTGAGTTAAACCACCATAACTTTTAAATAAATCAAATGCCTGCTCGCGCATTACTGTCCAGTTTATTGACACTTCTGCTGTCACTGGCATTTGCTCATGAGTTGATGCATTTAATGTTTCAACATTTTTACGTGTACGAATTTCAAGTACTTCAACGGTATCGACAAATGGGATTTTAGTATGGAGGCCAGGATTTACCTGTTCAGTCGCTTCACCAAATCGTTTGATAATACCTACATGGCCTTCATCAACGGTATAAAGTGATTGAAAGAAAACTACTAATGCCGTAATACCGAGAATCCCAGAAATAACCACTCCCTTAGTTTTTGTGGCTACCTTAGCTAAGTCTGGTAATTCGTTATTGTTTTTAATCATGGTGAACTTCCTCTTTGTTTTGTTACACAAAAAGTAACAAATTATCAGGCACAAAGGTATAAATAATGATTGTCGGTCTTTTTGTTGTTCTCAAAGGTTAAATGGGACTAGCTAAGGAAAATTTTAGAGTTTTGAGTGGGCACAAGTTTAAGTCGGTTTAAGCGGGATAATTGAATTAAAAATATACTTGCGCAATTTTGATTACGGGTGTAATTTATAAGTATTACAACTGTAATCAAAAAAGTGAAAAGACGGTGATTGAAATTAGCAAAGCAGAATTTGAAGTGTTAGAAGCGATTTGGCTTGCTCACCCAGCGAGTGCCAATGACATTATTGATAGGCTGAATCAGCAAAAACCTTGGCATGAAAAAACAGTTAAAACGCTTTTAAATCGTATGGTTAAAAAAGGTGCTATTGATTTCTCAAAGCAGCAGCGCAGTTATTTATATTCTCCACTACTAGAGCGCGAAAGTTATACCCTAAAAGAAAGTCAAAGCTTGATCGAGCGCTTATTTAGTGGCCGCATTGCTCCTTTAGTCGCGGGTTTTGCTAAAACAGAACAGCTTAGTCAAACTGATATCGATGAACTTAAACAGGTTATCGCGCAGTGGGAAAAAGAAAATGATTGATTGGATCTTTAGTCAGCAAGTTGTGCTTAGTAGCGCAATCTTACTGATGTTGTTATTGGAGCGCACCATGATTAGGCAGCTCAGTGCGCGACTGACTTATTTACTTTGGTTGCTCCTACCGTTGGTATTGCTGGCCAATAATTTACCCTCTGCTCTAAAACCTCAAACCACTTTTGAAATACCAAGCTATGTGGTGCAGCTGTCTGCTAATTCAGATGAGAGTTTTAATTACCATTTCAGTGTTTTGTTATGGTTGTTTGGTTGTATTGGTTCGGGATTGTTGTGTGTCTTTGCCCACAAACAGCATGTTGCTTTTAATGATGAACCCGCTTTTTCAATTAAAAATAATGAATTGAAGCCAGTCAAAATAGTGAGTAGTGCACACGTTGCCAGCCCAATTTTGATTGGTTTTTTACGTCCTAAATTAGTGCTTCCTGTGAACTATCAGCAGCTCTACAGTACTGAGCAATTGAGCATGATAATAGAGCATGAACTTTGCCATTATCGTCGTAAAGATGCCTTTTTTAATTTACTTGCTGTGAGTTTATTATGTCTTTTTTGGTTTAATCCGCTCAGTTGGCTGGGTTATCAAAGTTATCGACGTTTACAAGAGCTTGCTTGTGATGAAACTGTGTTAGAAAACAAATCAGTCGAAGAGTGTCTTGCTTATGGAAAGGCGATGCTACTAAGCATTGAAAATAACCAACATCAGCTTTATGCCTATACCCATTATACGGAGAAACGCACCATGCTAAATCGTTTAAATTTCATTAAAAATCGCAGCAGTAAAAAGCCGTTTGTACAGTTTGCAATGCTGACTTTAATCACTGGATTGTTAGGTGGTGTTGCGGTGGCGGGTGATCATGCCACTAAAGAAGGCGCTCAAGCTGATAGTAAAGTGTCACCTATAATGCGTATTGAGCCAAAATATCCAGCTGACGCTGTGGCACAAAAAATAGAAGGTTCAGTAGTTTTAAAATATGACATTAATCCTGCAGGGCAAGTTAAAAATGTGTCAGTTGTCAGTGCGCAGCCTGAAAAGGTCTTTGAAAAGAATGCTACTGTGGCATTAGAACAATGGCAATACAAAGCTACCACACAAGGTGCTCAAAACTTATTGGTGCAGTTGGATTTTTTATTGTCTGAAGAAAGTAAGCAATCAGATTTGCTTGAGCGAATCAAAGTCGTTCATTAAGTTAACAATCTAATTTTATTATTTAAAAGGCGCTATTGCGCCTTTTTTGTATCTGAGTAAGATTCTATTTTTCTAAATCATGAGATTGGTTTGAGATGTTAACAGGGGGACGTATGGAAAAGTTTGAATGGTTAAATGCGGGCGAAATAGCCTTGGTACCTGCTAAAGCGGTTTGTATTGGGCGAAATTACCGTGAACATGCTGCGGAATTAAATAATGCAGTCCCCGATAGCCCGATGTTATTCATCAAACCAAGCAGTAGTTTTGTTGCATTCAAAGGGCAAATACCATTAGCGCAGCGTTTGGGTGAGCATCATTATGAAGCTGAGCTTGCATTGTTAATTGGTCAAACTATTAGTGCTTCAACTGAATTAGATTTGCAGCAGCAAGTTATAGGAATTGGAGTTGCGATGGATTTAACCTTAAGGAATGTGCAGGCTGAACTTAAAAGCAAAGGACATCCGTGGGAAAAAGCTAAAGCTTATGATAATAGTTGTATTGTAAGTCCTTTTATTCAAATCACTGAGCAGACAGATTTCAACAATCTCGAATTTAACCTCTCTATTAATAATGAAATACGCCAGATTGGACACACTTCTGAGATGGTTTTTTCGATAGTTCAATTACTTGATGAGATTCGCCAATATTTTACTCTTCAACCTGGTGATATCGTACTTACCGGGACACCAAAAGGAGTTGGTAAGCTTAACTCTGGTGATCAACTTGTCGTTACGTTGCAAAAAAACACATTGGCCTCAGGCCAAATTTTGTTGGTATAAACAAGCGCTCAAAAATTAGCCTGAGATTATTCATTTATGCTGATTGTATCTGTGATTTATTGTTGCATTCCTTACAATTCACTAACAGTTTTTTACGACTTACCCAAGGCATTCCCTTTATAATTGGGACAAACGCAATTAAGGGTTCTCAGATGAAAAAATTAGTGTTAGGTGTCGCAATATTATCATTGGCGGCATGTTCTTCGGTAACAATTCAGCCAGAAAAAATAACTAAGCTATCAACGCAACCAACCTATCAAGACAGCCGTCCATTTTTTTTGTGGGGATTAGTTGGGGAAGAGCGTGTTGATGTTAAGCAAGTGTGTGGTAACAGCAGGGTATTGCAAATGCAGTCACAAGCGACATTTACAGATGCTTTGTTAGGAGGTATTACCTTCGGTATTTATGCACCGCACACTGTAAAAGTGTGGTGTGACAATCAAGCAAATCTAGCAATCCCAATGGAGACAAACCATGCAAACTAAGATTCTTTTAATCGCAGCATTAACCTTAGTTGCAACAGGTTGTACAAGCATTCATTTTGATAATGGTAGCCAAGGGGTTAATGTGCCTGCCACAAATGAACAATGGCACCATAATTTTGCATTAGCATTATATGAAGGCTCAATTCCGGTTGATTTAAAGACTAACTGTAATGGTGGTCAATGGCAGAGTGTTGAAACGCAATTGTCATTTATTAATGGCTTAGCGGGTGGGGCAGTAAATTCTCTTGGGCCAATTTGGTATCCAAAAACTGTAAAAACCAGCTGTGCAATGACACAAGTGCCAATGGCATCTGAATAAAATATTAATTTTATAAGTAAAAAGGCTGCAATTGCAGCCTTTTTGTTATCAACATCCAAGGTTGATTATTCGTAACGTAAAGCATCGATAGGGTTGAGTCGAGCAGCCTTGATTGCCGGAGCTAAACCAAAAACAATCCCTATCATAGAGGTGAAACCAAACGATAGCATTATGGCCCACCCAGGAATAAACGCATCGGGCATACTTGGCACCATGGCTGAAATCATGGCTGCCATACCATAACCAAGCGCTAAGCCAATTAGACCACCAAAAAGCGATAATACGACGGCCTCAACTAAAAACTGTAGCATGATAAAGCCCGGTGTTGCGCCCAGCGCTTTGAGTGTGCCTATAACACGGGTGCGTTCAGTCACAGAAACAAGCATGATATTCATCACGCCAATGCCGCCCACAATTAAGCTAATACCAACAATGCCTGCCGTAATAGCGGTTGCGCTGCCGGTAAATTTATCAAAGTTAGCACGTGCTTTTTCAGCAGTTTCAAATTCAAAGTCACTATCTTGGCCGTCTTTGATTTTATGACGTTGGCGCAAGATTCGGGTAATTTGAGCGGTGATTTGCTCTTCATTCGCCTCGGGTTTTAGCCTAAACATAATTTGTACATTGCTTGAGCCCATGGCTCCTTCAAGCGCACTCATGGTACTGATTGGAATGTTAATATAATCATCTTGATCAAAACCTAAGAGGCTACCTTGCGATTCTGCAACTCCAATAATGCGAAACCATTCGCCACCCAGCTTGATATACTCACCAACTGGATTTTTAGGCAGGTTAAGTTTCTCAATTAAACTTGGGCCAATAAAAGCAACTCTGCGACGTTTTTCATCGTCTTCGGCACGAATAAAGCGACCTTTATCAGGGTAAGTGCGGTACGCTTTTTGATAATCTTGCTCGGTGCCCATCACACGAGAATTATGAGTTTTATTACCATATTGTGCACCGCCAGCAAAGCGCCAAGTAAACATCAGTGCAGTCATAGTTTCTGCTTCTTTAATTTTACCTTTAAGTTCTAAAAAGTCTTCGTAGGTGAGCTTACTGCGTACACCTACCATTTCTTGCTCTGGGCTGGTGAATGGTTTAATAGTGGTGACATCGGGTGCCATGTCGGCCATCATATTATTGATTTGTTTAGTAAAGCCTTGCATTACCGCAACCACGGTTATTACCGCAGCAACGCCAATGATAATACCTAAACAGGTTAAAGCGCTGCGCATTGCGTTAGCACGAATAGCTTGCAGGGCTGCTTTAGTCCCTTCCATAATGGCAATAAGAGATTTAAACATTGAGTTTTTCTCCATGATGATTGCGTGTATCGGCGACCACTTGACCATCAACTAACCGAATAACCCGTTGGCAATGGTCTGCAATTTCTTGTTCATGAGTGACTAAAATGATGGTATGGCCTTCTTGGTGCAGCTCATCAAACAGCGCCATGATCTCTTGTGTGGTTTTGCTGTCGAGGTTACCGGTTGGTTCATCACCAAGCAAAATATGGGGTTTGGTAACAAGCGCCCGAGCAATCGCAACTCGTTGGCGTTGGCCCCCAGAAAGCTGATTCGATAAATGATTTACTTTATCGGCTAAACCCACTCGCTTGAGTGCTTCAAGCGCTTTTAATTTTCGCTCTTTGGCTGGAATAAAGCGATAAACCAAGGGCTGCATTACATTTTCAAGTGCGGTGGCTCTGGGGAGTAAATTAAAGCTTTGAAAAATAAACCCGACACTTTCGTTGCGCTGATGTGCAAGTTCAGTTTCGGTCATGCTTTCAACCAATTTGTTTTTTAAAAAATATTCACCACTGGTCGGGATATCTAAACAACCAATTAAATTCATCAAGGTCGATTTGCCTGAACCCGAAGGGCCAATAATGGCAACGTAGTCGTTGGCTTCAATTTCAATATTAACACCATCGAGCGCTTTGAAGGTTTGCTCACCCATTTTGTAGTGTTTTTCAATATTGTGAAGTTTGATGACGGCATCCATTATGCTGCATCCTTGGTCGATTTTTTATCATCGTCCTTTGCTTGGCTAATAATATCACCCGCTTTTAGTTTGCTAACTGGGCGAGCCGGGCCAATGACCACTTTGTCTTGTTCGGTTAAACCACTTTTGATCGCTTGTTCAACATCTGATGAGATACCTACCTCAATAAACTTTTTACTGACACTATTATTGTTATCAACAACCCAAACGAAGTGTTTTTCGTCTTCTTTTTGGATCGCTTCAATTGGCAATTTTAAGGTATCTTCAGCAATAAAAGAGGCAATTTCTGCGCGACAGCTCATTCCTGCATAAAGTTGGCGATCGGTTGGGTCGAGTAAAACTTTGACTCGAAAAGAGAGGCCTTGAGAACCCGCTTGATTTTTAGCTGATGTACCAATGTTGATCACTTTACCTTTAAAAGGTTGGTTTGGGTAAGCCGCGGCATAGATATCGGCTACTTGCCCCTCTTTAATACTGGCGATATCAGTTTCATCAACACGAAGTTCAGCTAAAATGGCGCTTGGGTCGGCCACAAGCATTAAATCAGAACCAATAATGTTAGTAGTACCGGCAATAACCGTCTCACCTTCTTTAATATTAACCGATGCCAATAACCCGCTCATTGGCGCACGAAAGACACTTTTACTTAAGCGATCTTCAGCGATCGATAAAGAAGCTTTGGCTTGATTAAGAGATTCATAACGCGCTTCGATATCAATTTTGGCTAAATCACGGGCGCTTTCGATGTTATCTAATGTTTCTTGTTGCGATAAACCCGCATCGTTTAATTCTTGTTGGCGCTTTAATTGGCGTTCAAAATTAATTAAGCGTGTTTTTGCATGTTTAATTTCGATTTCGCTAGCGCGCACAATTGCTTGAATGCGTTCTACTTCTGATTCGAATGCTTGGGTATCGAGCTGCATTAAAATGTCATTTTCTTGCACGCTTTGGCCTTCTTCTACAAAGACTTTGGCGACGCGCCCGGTTACTTCTGAACGCAATTGCACTTGGGTATTAAAAACAAGATTCCCAGAAGCAAGAATTGAGTCGGAAATTCTACCAATTTGCGCTGACTGGATATCGACTTTTATCGCTTCTTTATTGCCGCTAATTTGTTTTGAGACAATCAAAGCAACAAAACCGGCTACAGCTAGTGTAATAATAACTATTTTTTTCATAATTCACTCACAAAAAGCTGCACTTAAAGTGCAGCAATAATTGCCCAAATAACGTAGATAACTACAGTTGGTAAGGCGGCAAATACAATTGCTTTATTCATGCTGAAGTTTGTCCAAGTTTTTAAGCCAATTGCAGCGATGGCAATACTCCAAAATGAGAAGATATTTAGGCTGTCGAGAAGTGCTGCAAATGGTTGGCCAGCTTCAATTCCAAATATCAGTTGGTTTAAAGATGCATAAGCGTGCATGCTAAGAGGAAGTTGGTCGGTTTGCGCAGTTAATACAAGGGCAATTAAACCAAGAGCATAAATAGTTGTTGGCATCATGGTCCAAAGGCCAAAACTGTACCAGTCACCATATTTATAGTCAGTGGTCATATCTTGTTTAGCTACAAAGTTGTAGTAGCCAGCGATAATTGCGTTCATAACCACAATGGCAATAATGCCACCGAACATGGCAAATAAATACTGCATATCTACAGTGCTCGCCATTTGGTTACGTATCATTTTTTGCTCGCCAGAAGTTAAGTCTGCTCCAGCTTGAGCAACTTGTTGGTCGAGTAGAAATTCGGTATCGACATTGCTGAAGTAAGTATATTGAGAAGCTGCCATTAAGCCGCAGACTAAAATCAGTGGCATTAGAAACCAGCCTTTGGCGTCTTTTAAACCGGCAAAAACTTTAGTGGGTGAGATAAAGATATCGAGTATTGCATTAAATTGATTGGTTGATTGCATGTTTTTTCCCTTATTGTCGTTATTAGTTCTAATTGGTTATAAATTAACATTTAATTACAATTGCTGTATAAATTTATGATAAACGGTAAAATTTATCCATGAACGGTTAATCGCATAAATTTAGTCTCAAATAGGGAATTAAAATGATAAAAATTGGCACACCTTATTCAACAACCGCTAAACGCGTTTTATTGTGTGGGGGTGGTGAGTTAGGTAAAGAGGTTGTAATTGAGCTCAAACGTTTAGGCTGTGAGGTAATAGTGCTTGATCGCTATGAGCATGCCCCAGCGATGCAAGTTGCTGACCGCAGTCATGTATTATCTATGCTTGATGGTGCGGCACTCAGAGCAATAATAGAGCTTGAGCAACCTGATTTAATCGTTCCTGAAATTGAGGCAATTGCTACCGATGAGCTCCTTGCTTTAGAGCAAGAAGGTTTTACAGTTGTTCCAAGCGCGAAGGCTGCTCAGTTAACCATGAACCGTGAAGGTATCCGCCGTTTAGCGGCTGAGGATTTATCGATTCCGACATCACAGTATCAATTTGTTGATAGCGAAGCTGATTTTGTCAAAGCAGTGCAGGCCATTGGTATGCCGTGTGTGGTTAAACCAATTATGAGTTCTTCAGGGAAAGGGCAAAGTGTGGTTCGAACCGAGGCTGACTTAAGTCTTGCTTGGCATTATGCCCAAGAGGGTGGCCGTGCAGGTAAAGGGCGTGTGATTGTTGAGGGCTTTGTTGATTTTGATTATGAAATTACTTTATTAACGGTTCGCCACCGAGCAGGGACAAGTTTTTGTCAACCAATTGGTCATGTGCAAGTTAATGGTGATTATCAGCAAAGTTGGCAGCCGCAAGCAATGAGTGAGGTTGCTTTACTTAAATCTCAAGAGATGGCCAGTAAAGTGACTGAAGCATTAGGAGGTTTTGGTCTGTTTGGGGTTGAGCTGTTTGTTAAAGGTGATGACGTTTATTTTAGTGAGGTTTCACCCCGACCACATGATACCGGTATGGTGACACTCATATCGCAGGATTTGAGCGAATTTGCCCTGCATGCTCGTGCTATTTTAGGTTTACCTATTCCTAATATTCACTTTAGAGGGCCTTCGGCATCCAGTGTCATTTTAGTGACTGGAGAATCGGCACGGCTGGAATTTACGCAATTGGCCGAAGCACTGGCGTTAGAAAATACCGATTTACGTTTATTTGGTAAGCCACAAGTTAGTGGTACACGCCGAATGGGGGTTGGCCTTGCCCGCGCTACAACCGTTGAGCAAGCGTTAAACAATGCTAAATATGTTTCATCAACGGTGGAGGTTGTACTTTAATGATTGATTCTAAAAATAGTTCAGTTGAACCAATTGCACCGATAGTACTTGGTTTTTGGCGTTTACTGGCTTGGCAATTAACGCCGCAGCAGTGCTTAAGCTTTTTAGAGCAGAGTATTGAATTAGGGATTACCTGGACCGATCATGCTGATATATATGGTGGTTATCAATGTGAAACCCAGTTTGGTGCTGCATTGCAATTAAAACCAAGTGTACGCGAACAAATTAAAATAGTGACTAAGTGTGGTATTCGTCCTGCGTCGAAAGAGCAACTTCAGGCCGGTAGAGTGAATCATTATGATTCAAGTGCCCAGCATATTATTGCATCAGCGCAGCAATCGTTGCGCCATTTTAAGACTGATCGTTTAGATGCATTACTAATCCATCGCCCTGATTATTTAATGCAAGCTGACGAAGTAGCCGAAGCATTTATGCAATTGTATAAAAATGGCGATGTGCTGGCTTTTGGTGTGTCTAACTTTACCTCCTCACAAGTTACCTTGCTGCAATCGCGCTTATCGTTGCCGCTGCTGACAAATCAAATCGAATTTTCACCTTATGAAATGAAGGCCCTCGATGATGGAAGCCTAGATCAGTGTCAAATGTTGAACATTCGGCCTATGTGTTGGTCACCATTAGCGGGCGGGCGACTGTTTTCTGAGCAAGATCCAAAAGCGTTGCGTTTACAAGCCACTTTAAACGAAATAACGTCTGAAATAGGTGCCAACAGTATTGATCAAGTCGTTTACGCATGGTTATTGGCGCATCCGAGTTTACCTTCGGTTGTGCTTGGTACTGGCAATATTAATCGGGTTGCATCGGCATTAGAGGCGCAAAAATTAACACTGTCGCGTGAGCAATGGTACCGTGTTTGGCAAGCATCGACAGGACATAGTGTTCCTTAAGTTAATTTCAAAATAAAATAAAAAAAGCAGCGTATTACGCTGCTTTTGTTTATCTGAATGAGCGAAATAAACTTTGGTTATAACTTAAAATCAAGGCTGTAACCGACAAATACTTTTAAATCATCATCTGTTAAGTTAGTTTGAACTAACCCTAGAGAAAATCCGTCTTTTGCGATGCTGACACTGTAATCTAAGTAGGTCTTTTCACCATACCAATCGTTAATAGTGTCACCACTTGAGTGGCCTAAGTGAAATGCGAGTTCTGTCGCATTTAAAATTTCAAACGAGGCATTGAGTTCGAGATAAAGCATGTCTTCAGATGCGCTTGAGTCACTTTGTGCGTGAGTAAGGTAGCTAACTTTGCCTGTAAGCCATTGCCAGCTTAATGAACCATAAAGCTCCCCCATGTCTATAGATGTATCTGCATCTGGATAGGCATAATAAAGGTAACCTACATCATAGGTGATCTCGCCAATCGATTGGCTAAAACCAGCATAAAGGTCAAGTTCATAACTTGCCCTAGTCGTTGGGCCAAAATCAATATTCGAAGCCCAGCCGCCAGCATAAAAACCAGTGTCATTGCTATAATCAATTCCGCCAGAGATCGCAGCTTGATCTGCAGATTGTGTTACACCGCGCCAATAATAGTTTGAATTTGCAGCCATATTTGCAGTGACTTCGGCATACGAGTTAATGCTAGTAAGTGTTAATAAAGAGGTGAGAGCTAAACTTATGAGTGTTTGTTTTTGCATGATATTTCCTTTTAATGATAGCGCATAAATTTTTCATTGAGGAAATTGCAAAAGATAAGCCATGATTCTAACAAATAATTAACCTGTAAATTATCAATAATATCAGTCGGTTATTTATTTTTTAAATTGGGATTAAAAAGATAAAACAAAAAACGCACTAAATAAGTGCGTTGTTTGTTAGTTTTGCACATTTATTATGCAACAAAGTAGGTGTGTTTTTAACCAAAAATAGTTCGCATTAGGGCGATGGTTTCATTAACACTTCGGCCTTTGACAACTTCGGCTGTAATTGAATCTCGCATTGCTTTGATGTGTGCTGGAATATCGTCGGCGGCTAAAGCGCGATCAACTAAAATCTCGGCTGATTCTTGAGAGCGCTTTTGCCCTCTATCTAAATTCACTTTGGTTTTTGCTGATTTTGGTTTGCTTAATGACTTGATGTAGTTTGAGTTATCGGCGTGTTGCTGATCACTATAAAAGAACATGCTTGGCAATAATGCGCGAATTTGCCATAAATCAAACTCTTGTGGATCTTCAGGTATTGCGCTGTTGAACCAAGGAGTGTTTTTGATGGTTTGTACTATATCTGACCAATAGCGTTTAAAATCGCGATTATGCAACTTTGTATATCCTAGCGCTTGGCTCAGTAACTCTAATTTAGGTTGCGAAAGTGCGGTAAATATATCTGGTCGGCGCATGGCCAATAAGCGAGTTGCAGGAGCAAGAGTGGCTTTATCATCCTCAAGGCCAACAAAAGCAGCTAAATAGTCGCTGACAAAACTTAAATACTGCGCTTCGGTTACGTCGCCTTCAAGTGGAATATGGCTTAATGCAGCATCTAATTTCTCTGGTGCGGCTTCTAATGCACAGTGAAACCCTTTGGCTGTTTTTGTTGAGCAGAACCACTCAACATCAAATTTATAAATTGCAGGATCATGATTTGGTACATGTTTACCAGCAAACGCCAGACGGTCTTCTTCAATCATAGCCGTTAGAGTTTGCTGTTTTATCTGAGCAATGTACTGCATTAAGGCAAGTTGTTCATTTAATGCTAAAGTTTCGGCTTTATTAATAATAAAACTAGAAAGTACTGGCCAAGGAGCAATGCGTAGCATTTTTAATTGCTGTAGGGTAATTGCCTGTTGCAGCTGTAGTACCATTTTTTTCACGGTTGGCAGTTGCTTTTCTTCAAGTAAGCTGAAGTTAATTCGATTTTGGCATACATCTAATAATTCTTCACACCATGATGCGAAATCATTTGGGTGGTTCTCCACTTTTACTGCCATTAAATTCAAACTAATTTCTGGTACCAACTTAAGGATGTTTTGATAGCTAACGTTTTCGCTATCAGACAATTTCATTTTTGAAGGAGAGGTAAGCAGTTTTTTCATTAAGTAAATTCAACTCTGGCTAAAATTAAAAGTATTACCACACAGCACAGCGTGGGGCGTGCATCATACCTAGTTCTTATTTCGATTCAATCTTGACACTGGAAATAGTCGTGTTTTCACCTAAATAAAGTGTGGTTTTATTTAAATTAAAATCAAGCCGACTTAGCAATGGTCTCTATAATAAAGTTTTTGGATGGTACGCTATCGAAAAGACCGCACTGCTTTTATTAAGTTGCGTTGAGAGATACACTAAGCGAAATGGCTTGAAAGGGATTGATATGAAAACATTATTTAAGATTTTAGCGGGTTTACTTCTGGGCGTAGTGCTATTGATTGTTGCGTTGCCTTTTTTAGTGCCCGTGGATTATATAGTAAATAAAGTATCAGAGTCGGTTGAAAAAGCGACAGGTCGGACACTGGTTATTAAAGGAGATAAGACTCTTGCGGTTTTTCCTTCTCTAAAACTCGAATTAAATGATGTGCATTTTGCCAATATTAAAGGCTCAGAACATGCTGATATGGTTAGCATGGCGCAACTTGCAATTCAAATACCTTACTTATCAGCCTTATTGGGTGACATACAATTAGAAAAATTTGTTATTCGTCAGCCAAAGATTATTTTAGAAAAAATGCCTAGCGGAAAAGTTAACTGGCAGCTTTTTGATGCAGTCGCAGCTACAACAGAGCAACCTACTTCAGCTAAAGGCGCAACTCAGTTACCCCAAGGGTTTGATGTTTCTCTGGGTGAGGTTGCGATTTATGATGCAACCATTAGCTATATTGATCATCAAACAAAGGCTCAGTATCAGTTGAGCGATGTTGAGTTAGCAGTTGCATTACCTTCACTCTATCAACCATTAGAAGTCTCTGGTGAGTTAGTTTATCAAGGGCAAAAATTTGAATTAGTAACACAATTAAATACCTTAGCCAAAGTGATTGCAGGTGATGACTTTACCCTTGGCAGTGCAATTGATTCAAAGCTCTTTAATTTTAAATTTGATGGCCTAGTTGCTAAGGCGGGTCAGGATTTTTCGGGTAGCTTGGATTTAAAAGGTGATTCAGTTAAACAAATTCTAACTTGGCAGAAAATAGCCTTGGATGCCAAAAAGGATGCATTTAACCAGTTTGAATTAGCAGCCACTATGCACTTCGCTAATCAAAAGTTAACTCTCACTAAACTAAAATTAGCGTTAGATGAGTTAGATGTGAATGGACAAGCTGTAGTCGACTTAGCGAAAAAGCTCTCAATATCTGCAGATGTTGATTTGGGAATGTTGAACTTAAACCCTTATTTACCAGTAAAGCCAGAACAAGTGGTAGCGCAAGAGGATAAAAAACAAGTATCACAACCGATAGTTTGGGACGATACACCTATCGATTTATCAGGTATTAACAGTTTAAATGCAAATATTAAAGTGCGTTCTACAAGATTGCTGTTTAATGAAATCAAGTTAGATGCAAATGCCTTAGCACTGAATATAAAAGATGGCATCGCTACACTTGATTTAACTAAGTTTGGTTTATATGAAGGTAATGGTATTGGTAAAGTACTTATCAATGCAGTTAAAAGACCATATCAATTAAGTACTGATTTCAAATTGACAGGAATTGCCGCGCAACCGTTACTGAGCGATGCTGCAGGCTTTGATAAATTAATGGGGAAAGGAAATCTTGCATGGCAATTAACGACCTCAGGTGTCTCGCAAAAGCAGTTTGTAAATGGATTGAACGGAACAACAGCGTTTAGCTTTAATGATGGGGCGATCAAAGGCGCCAACATTGCAGCATTAGTGCGTAAAGCAAAAGATATGCTTAAAGGTGATTTATCAGCAGCAAAAGAGGGTTTAAATACTGGGTTTGATAAATCTCAGCAAACTGACTTTTCAGCGTTAACCGGCAGTTTTGTTTTTAAGCAAGGTGTTGGTACTAATACCGATTTGGCTCTAGTGAGTCCCCTAATTAGAGTGTCTGGTTCGGGAGATGTTAACTTACCCCTTACCACTGTGAATTATCGACTTGTTACTGGGATTGTTGATTCTATAGAGGGGCAGGGTACTACAGATAAAAGTACCGGCTTTAAAGTACCAGTTAAAATTAAAGGACCTTTCCACGATGTCAAAGTGCAGCTTGATCTGAGTAAGGCGGCTGAAGAAGAAACTAAAAATAAATTGAAGGACAAAGTCAAAGATAAGCTAAAAGGATTATTTGGCTAATCGCTGCATTTTAAAAGGCAGCCAAGGGTACAAATTTGTGCTTTTGGCTACTTGAAAAGCTAAATCTTACCCTCATATAACCCTTAGCAAAAAGAATTTATCTTGCTGCTTAATTAATAACCACATGACTAATAACAAGAAGCTTTTCACTGTTTAATTTTTGATTCATTAATAAACCAATTAATTAAAATTTAACCTACCACTTCTTAAAGTTTGCTGGTACAATTGCCCGCCCTTGAGACGACCAAACGGTATTCTTGAGTGGAAATTGAACAATATGCCTTTATTTAATAATAAGTTAAGGCGTTTCCTAAACTACACAGGAGCACATTTAGATGATCCAAATGCAAACTCAGCTGGACGTTGCTTGTAATAGCGGCGCTCGCAAAGTGCAGTGTATTAAAGTCTTAGGTGGTTCGCACCGTCGTTATGCTGCAATTGGCGACATCATTAAAGTTTCTGTTAAAGAAGCAATTCCTCGCGCTAAAGTGAAGAAAGGTGATGTGTTAAATGCAGTTGTTGTGCGTACACGTAAAGGCGTTCGTCGTCCAGACGGTTCTTTGATCCGTTTCGATGGTAATGCAGCTGTAATGTTAAACAGTAATCTACAGCCTATAGGTACTCGTATCTTTGGTCCTGTGACTCGCGAACTTCGTACAGACAAGTTCATGAAAATCGTTTCACTAGCCCCAGAAGTACTATAAGGAGTTTATCATGGCCGCAAAAATCCGTCGTGATGACGAAGTAGTCATACTAGCTGGTAAAGACAAAGGTAAGCGCGGCAAAGTGCTTTCAGTTGTTTCTGAATCTGGCAGAGTATTTGTCGAAGGCATCAATCTTATCAAGAAGCACCAAAAGCCGGTTCCACAATTGAACCAGCCTGGTGGCATTGTTGAGAAAGAAGCGTCTATCGACGTATCAAACGTTGCGATCTTCAACCAGGAAACTGGTAAAGTTGATCGTGTTGGTTTCAAGATTGAAGACGGTAAGAAATTACGTATCTTCAAATCTACTGGTAAAGCTATTTAATTAGTTATTGGAGTAGACGATGGCGAAACTGCATGAAGTATATAACGACAAAGTAGTAGCTGAACTGCAAAAACAGTTTGGTTTCAGCTCTGTCATGCAAGTCCCTCGAATAGAGAAAATCACCCTGAATATGGGTGTGGGCGAAGCCCTTGCAGATAAAAAAATTCTAGAGAATGCTGTTAAAGATCTAGAAGCGATTTCTGGTCAGAAAGCCTTGATCACTAAAGCTCGTAAATCAGTTGCTGGTTTTAAAGTTCGTGAAGGTTATCCGATCGGTTGTAAAGTAACCCTACGTGGCGAACGTATGTGGGAATTCTTGGAGCGTTTGGTAACAATCGCTATGCCTCGAATCCGCGATTTCCGTGGTGTTAGTGCTAAGTCTTTTGATGGACGTGGTAACTACAGCATGGGTGTACGTGAGCAAATTATCTTCCCAGAAATTGATTATGATAAAGTAGATCGCGTTCGCGGTATGGATATCACAATCACTACTTCTGCTAAGAATGATGAGGAAGCCCGTGCGTTGTTAACAGCGTTTAACTTCCCATTTAAGAAATAAGGGTAGGGTTATGGCAAAGAATTCAATGAAAGCGCGCGAAGCTAAACGTGCTAAATTAGTTGTAAAGTTCGCTGAAAAGCGTGCTGATCTTAAAGCTATCATCAGCAGTGTTGAAACTTCTGATGAAGCACGTTGGGACGCGGTATTAAAGCTACAAAGCCTTCCGCGTGATTCTAGCCCTGCACGTCAACGTAATCGTTGTAACATTACGGGCCGCCCACACGGTTTTCTTCGTAAGTTCGGCTTAAGCCGTATTAAAACTCGCGAAGCAGCCATGCGCGGTGAAATTCCTGGCCTTAAAAAGGCTAGCTGGTAATAGAATCACGGGAGTAAGACTATGAGCTTGCAAGATCCAATCGCGGATATGTTTACACGTGTTCGTAACGGCCAAACAGCGAAAAAGGCAACAGTATCAATGCCTTCTTCAAAGTTAAAAATCGCTGTTGCAAAAGTGCTTAAAGACGAAGGCTATATTGCTGATTATTCAGTAAGTGGCGACGTTAAACCAGAGTTAGCTGTTGAATTAAAATATTTCGAAGGCAAAGCTGTTATCGAAACTATTCAACGTGTTAGCCGTCCAGGTTTACGTATTTACAAGAAACGTGGTGATTTACCAAAAGTAATGGGCGGTTTAGGCATTGCTATCGTTTCTACTTCTAAAGGCTTGATGACTGACCGTGCTGCACGTGGTGCTGGCGTTGGTGGTGAAATCATCGGCTTTGTAGCTTAATCGGAGGGAACTATGTCTCGTGTTGCTAAGGCACCAATCAATGTTCCTGCCGGTGTAGAAGTTACACTAAACGGCCAGGACATCAAAATCAAAGGCAAAAACGGTGAATTAAGCCGTACAATTAACGCTGCTGTTGAAGTTTTTGTTAACGATAACGTAATCACTACTCTTCCTCGTGAAGGCGTAGCAAATGCATGGGCACAAGCAGGTACTGCACGTGCTTTAATCAATAACATGGTTATTGGTGTAGATGCTGGTTACGAGCGTAAACTTCAGTTAGTAGGTGTTGGTTACCGTGCGGCAGCTAAGGGTAAAGTATTAGACTTAACTCTTGGTTTTTCACACCCAGTGAACTTCAATGTTCCTGATGGAGTTACTATTGAAACTCCAAGCCAAACTGAAGTTCTTGTTAAAGGCGCAGATAAGCAACTTGTTTCACAAGTAGCTGCAAACATTCGCGCATACCGTAAACCAGAGCCTTATAAAGGCAAAGGTGTTCGTTATGCTGATGAAAATGTGCGTCGTAAAGAAGCCAAGAAGAAGTAAGGTAAGACGATGGATAAGAAAACAGCTCGTCTGCGCCGTGCTAAACGCACTCGCAGAAATTATATTGAACAAGGCATCACCCGTCTTGTTATCCACCGCACGCCACGTCACATTTACGCTCAAGTAGTAACTGCTGAGGGTATCGTGGTGGCTGCTGCTTCTACTGTTGAAAAAGCAATTAGCGAAACAGTTAAAGGCACAGGTAACATCGAAGCAGCGCAAGCTGTGGGTAAATTTGTTGCTCAACGTGCAACTGACAAAGGTATCGAAAAGATTACTTTTGATCGCAGTGGCTTTAAATATCACGGCCGTGTGAAGGCGCTTGCTGATGCAGCGCGTGAAGCCGGTTTGCAATTCTAGGAGTAGACGATGGCTAACGTAGAAGCAAAGCAACAACAGTCAGACTTAGCTGAGAAGCTAGTTGCTGTAAACCGTGTGTCTAAAGTTGTTAAAGGTGGTCGTATCTTTAGCTTCACAGCACTAACAGTTGTTGGCGATGGCGCAGGTAAAGTAGGTTTTGGTTACGGTAAAGCACTTGAAGTTCCAGCTGCTATTCAAAAAGCAATGGAAAAAGCGCGCCGTAACATGATTAATGTAGACCTTAACGGTAATACACTGCAGCATCCTGTTAAAGGTCGCCACGCAGGTTCATTAGTATTCATGAAACCAGCCTCTGAAGGTACTGGTATCATCGCTGGTGGCGCAATGCGCGCAGTGTTAGAAGTTGCTGGTGTACATAACGTATTATCAAAGTGCTACGGTTCAACTAACCCGATTAACGTTGTACGTGCAACTATTTCAGCGCTAGAGAATATGACTTCTCCAGCGAAAGTTGCGGCTAAGCGTGGTCTTAGCGTAGAACAGATCAAGGGGTAAACCATGAAAACTGTAAAAGTAACACAAGTAAAGAGCTCTATCGGTCGTTTACCGAAGCATAAAGCTACATTACGCGGTCTTGGTTTACGTCGTATCAATCACACTGTTGAGTTAGAAGACACAGCATGTGTACGTGGTATGATTAACCAAGTTTCATACATGGTTAAGGTTGAGGGGTAATTCATGCATCTGAATACACTTTCACCTGCTGCTGGTGCAAAAACTGAGAAAAAACGCCCTGGTCGTGGTATCGGTTCTGGTCTTGGTAAGACTGGTGGCCGTGGTCACAAAGGTCAAAAATCTCGTTCTGGCGGTGGTGTACGCGTAGGCTTTGAAGGCGGTCAAATGCCAATTCAACGCCGTCTACCAAAATTTGGTTTTACTTCACGCAAATCTTTAGTATCTGCAGAAGTAAATCTTTATGAAATCGCTAAAGTAGAAGGCGATGTGGTAGAGCTAAGCACACTACAAGCAGCTGGTCTGGTTAAAAAGAACGTTCTGTTCGTTAAAGTAGTTAAATCTGGCGAAGTTTCACGTGCTGTGACTGTCAAGGGTCTTAAAGTGACCAAAGGCGCTCGCGAAGCAATTGAAGCTGCCGGAGGCAAGGTAGAAGAATAATAAGGAAAGTACCATGGCTAAACCAGGTCTAGATATGCAAAGTGCCCAAAGTGGTCTAGCGGAATTGAAGCGTCGCTTACTGTTCGTACTCGGAGCTATAATCATTTACCGTTTAGGTTCTTTTGTGCCAATCCCTGGTATTGACGCCGCTGTACTAGCCGAATTCTTCGAGCAACAAAAGGGCACCATTGTTGAGATGTTCAACATGTTCAGTGGTGGTGCGCTTGAGCGTGCATCGGTATTGGCTCTAGGTATTATGCCTTACATTTCAGCTTCAATTATTATGCAACTATTAACGCACATACATCCTGCGATGATAGAGCTTAAAAAAGAAGGTGAGCAAGGGCGTAAGAAAATCAGCCAATACACTCGTTATGCTACGCTTGTGCTAGCAACTGTACAATCTATCGGTATCGCAACCGGTTTACCAAATATGATGCAAGGTCTGGTTGTAAATCCAGGTTTTGGATTTTATTTCACCGCAGTGGTGAGCTTGGTAACAGGTACGATGTTCCTGATGTGGTTGGGCGAGCAAATTACAGAGCGCGGTATCGGTAACGGTATCTCAGTTCTAATATTTGTTGGTATTGTTGCTAACCTGCCGTCTGCTATTGGTTCGACAGCCGAAATGGCGCGCCAAGGTGATTTGAATGTTTTAATGCTGTTAGTGATAGCGGTAATAGTATTTGCTGTAACTTATTTGGTAGTGTTTTTTGAACGTGGCCAACGACGTATTGTTGTTAACTACGCTAAACGTCAGCAAGGCCGTCAGGTGTTTGCTGCGCAAAGTACACATTTACCATTGAAAGTTAATATGGCTGGTGTTATTCCACCAATTTTCGCTAGTAGTATTATTCTGTTCCCTGGTACAATTGCCAGCTGGTTTGGTCAGGGCGAAGGTCCTATTGCAGATGCATTGCAAACAATTTCATTAGCATTGTCCCCAGGGCAACCGCTTTATGCGATGGTTTTAGCAGCTGCTATTATCTTCTTCTGCTTTTTCTACACTGCGTTGGTTTTTAACCCGCGTGAGACAGCAGACAACCTGAAAAAGTCTGGCGCATTTATACCAGGTATTCGTCCAGGTGAGCAGACATCGAAATACATTGATAAAGTGATGACACGCCTGACATTGGCAGGTGCATTGTATATTACCTTTATCTGTCTGGTGCCCGAGTTCATGACAATGGCATGGCAAACGCCATTCTACTTCGGCGGTACATCAATTTTGATTATCGTTGTTGTGATTATGGACTTTATGGCACAAGTACAGACCCATCTGATGTCTCATCAGTATGATTCTGTGCTGAAAAAAGCTAACCTTAAAGGCTATGGCCGATAAGGTAAGTTTACGGAGTTGAGTTATGAAAGTACGTGCTTCCGTTAAGAAAATTTGCCGTAACTGCAAAGTTGTTAAACGTGCCGGTGTTGTACGTGTAATTTGTAGTGAGCCAAAGCACAAGCAAAGGCAAGGCTAAGTAAAAGTCGTGCAGACTGAGTATTTGATACTCGGTCTGCGTTCTTGGTTGAAGTTTGATTATTGGTTGAGTATCCTAACGGGCTTTTCAACAAAATATAGTCAAATTCTTTTATAGGAGATGTGTTAGTGGCCCGTATAGCTGGCATTAACGTCCCTGATCATAAACATGCTGTTATCGCTTTAACTGCAATTTATGGTGTTGGCAAAACTCGCTCTAAGGCTATCTTAGCTGCGACAGGAATCGCTGAAACAACTAAAATCGGCGAATTAAACGATGAAACTCTTGATGTACTTCGTGAAGAAGTGCTTAAGTACACCGTTGAAGGTGATCTTCGTCGTGAAATCACATTAAATATCAAGCGTCTTATGGACCTTGGTTGCTACCGTGGTCTTCGTCATCGTCGCTCTTTACCACTACGTGGTCAAAGAACTAAGACTAACGCGCGTACTCGTAAGGGTCCTCGTAAGGCTATCAAGCGATAAGGGTAAAGACAATGGCAAAAGCACCAATTCGTCGTAAGAAAGTTAAAAAACAAGTTGCTGATGGTATGGCTCATGTTCATGCATCTTTCAACAACACTATTGTAACGATTACAGATCGCCAAGGTAACGCGTTATCTTGGGCAACTGCAGGTGGTTCTGGTTTCCGTGGTTCACGTAAATCTACTCCATTCGCTGCACAGGTTGCTGCTGAGCGTGCAGGTACTGCAGCTCAAGAGTACGGTTTGAAAAACCTAGAAGTATTCATTAAGGGACCAGGCCCAGGCCGTGAGTCTGCAGTTCGTGCTCTTAATGCAGTAGGTTACCGTATTACAAACATCACTGACGTGACGCCAATTCCTCATAACGGTTGTCGTCCACCGAAGAAACGTCGCGTATAACAATAGGTTAGTGGAGAAAGAACATGGCTAGATATTTGGGCCCTAAGCTCAAGCTAAGTCGTCGTGAAGGTACTGACCTGTTCCTTAAAAGCGGCGTTAGAGCAATTGATTCTAAATGCAAATTAGAGACAGCACCTGGTCAGCATGGCGCCCGTAAAGGTCGTTTATCTGATTACGGTTTACAGTTACGTGAAAAGCAAAAAGTACGTCGTATCTACGGTGTATTAGAAAAGCAATTCCGTAACTACTACAAAGATGCTGCTCGTATTAAAGGCAACACAGGCGAAAACCTTTTACAACTTCTAGAGCAACGCCTAGATAACGTTGTATACCGTATGGGTTTTGCAAGTACTCGTGCTGAAGCACGTCAACTTGTAAGCCACAAGTCGGTTATGGTTAACGGTTCTGTTGTTAACATTCCTTCTTACAGAATCACTGCTGATGATGTAGTAGTAATTCGTGAGAAAGCTAAGAAGCAAGCACGTATCGTTGCTGCTCTTGAGTTAGCAGAACAACGTGAGAAACCAACTTGGGTTGAAGTAGACGGTAGCAAAATGGAAGGCGTTTTCAAACGTTTACCAGAGCGTTCTGATCTGTCTGCAGATATTAACGAACAGCTAATCGTCGAACTTTACTCTAAGTAAAGTAAGAGTTAAGAGAGGATAAAATGCAGGGTTCTGTAACCGAATTCCTAAAGCCAAGATTAGTCGAAATCGACGCAGTCTCACCAACACGTTCTAAAGTTGTTTTAGAGCCGTTAGAGCGTGGCTTTGGTCACACTCTTGGTAATGCTTTACGCCGTATATTACTTTCATCTATGCCAGGATGTGCAGTGACTGAAGTTGAAATTGACGGTGTATTGCATGAGTACAGCGCGAAAGAAGGCGTACAAGAAGACATCATTGAAATTCTGTTAAACCTTAAAGGACTAGCGGTTACTTTAGAAGGCAAAGATGAAGTTTTTCTTACCCTGACAAAATCAGGCGTAGGCCCTGTAACTGCGGCAGACATTCAGCATGATGGTGATGTTACGATCTGTAACCCAGATCACGTTATCTGTCATTTAACGACAGCTAACAGCAGTATCAGCATGCGTATTCGTGTTGAACGTGGTCGTGGTTATGTTCCTGCATCTAACCGTTTATCCTCTGATGACGATGAGCGCCCAATTGGCCGTTTGTTGCTAGATGCATCATTTAGCCCAGTTGAGCGTATTGCGTACTCGGTTGAATCAGCTCGCGTTGAGCAACGTACAGATTTAGATAAGTTAATTATCGATATGGAAACTAACGGTACTTTGGATCCTGAAGAAGCGATCCGCCGTGCCTCAACAATCTTAGCTGAGCAATTAGATGCATTCGTAGATTTACGTGATGTAACTGAACCTGTAGCGAAAGAAGAGAAGCCAGAATTCGATCCGATTCTACTTCGTCCTGTTGATGATCTTGAATTAACTGTACGTTCTGCGAACTGTTTGAAAGCCGAGCAAATTCAATATATCGGTGATTTAGTTCAGCGCACAGAAGTTGAGCTTCTTAAAACGCCTAATTTAGGTAAGAAGTCTCTAACAGAAATTAAAGACGTGCTAGCTTCACGTGGTCTTTCTCTAGGCATGCGCTTAGAAAATTGGCCACCTGCAAGTCTTGCTGAATAATATAATTCACTGAATTAAGTTTAGTTAGAAGGATAGGGTAATGCGCCATCGTAAGAGTGGTCGTCAATTAAATCGCAATAGCAGCCATCGTAAAGCGATGTTTAGCAATATGGCAGGTTCTTTGGTGAAGCACGAAATCATCAAAACGACTTTACCAAAAGCTAAAGAGTTGCGTCGTGTAATTGAACCTTTAATCACACTGGCTAAGACTGATAGCGTAGCTAATCGCCGTTTAGCGTTCGCACGCACGCGTGATAGCGAAGTAGTTGGTAAATTGTTCACTGAGCTTGGTCCTCGTTTCGAAGGCCGTCCAGGTGGCTACACTCGTATTTTAAAGTGTGGTTTCCGTGCTGGTGATAATGCTCCAATGGCTTATGTTGAGCTAGTAGGTCGTGTAGTAACGACTGAAGAAGTTCAAGAAGACGCACAGTCTGCAGAGTAAGTCTGATATGACAAAAAAAGCCGAGCAATAGCTCGGCTTTTTTATTTAGAAAATACAACTCTCCACACTATTAACTTGTTCTTATTTATCATTTTTAATAAACCTATCTATATAACCTTAATATTGGATTATAAATCTATTTCAAGTAGTTATTTTCAACGATAACAGCGTTGTACTAACTTGCAATACACTCGTTATTGACGCGTCAATCCGCTTAGTCATCCTTGAGAATCTCTGGCTAGAGATCAAAACTAAAATATTTAGCTTAATTCAATGTATTGGTAAATCTCTTTTCCAGCACTAATACTATTTTATAGTTTAGATTTCAGTTTAAACTTATTCATATATCGATAGAAGCTGTCATAGGCCTGTAACTATATATGTGAAATAAACTATTAAGTTAAGCGTTATTAGTAATCCAATTCTTAGCAACTCTTAAAGTTTGACCAATTTTACCTATTACTTGAGGTAGTCAACGAAGCTTGTTGTTATTTGCAAATTCTAGAGTCTATAAAAAGTGTTATAAAGTTTGAATTGCATCATAAAATAACGGTCTGACCATTTTAAATGGGTTATTTCATTTAGTTATCCACAGGTTTTTGTGAATAAGGTGAGGGTAAGGTGGTGTTAAGTCTGTATGACTAACTAAGTGAAATAAATCGTAAATTTATGCAAAATAACGCTTGCCAAAAAAGTTCGCCGCCCTATAATGCGACCCCACTGACACGGCAGCACACCACGCTTAGCGGGGTATGAAGGTTGAGTCAGAGAGTTAAGTAAAACTTAGTTTGCTTCGAAAGAATTTAAAATTAAGTGTTGACTTGAAAAGTGAAACGTTTATTATAGCGCTCCACTTCGCAGCAAGCTCTTAGGGTTGGCGCTGCAACGTTCTTTAACAATTTAAGCAATCATCTGTGTGGGCACTCGTACAGATTGAGTTCTAACAGCTTAGTTCGAAACTTCGGTTTTGAATGAAGCAAAAAATTTAGAGTCTCAATTTAGTAAAGTGAGTGGCTACACAGTCATAAACAGAATTCATTGAGCAGTCGAAAGACTAAAAACTTTTAATTGAAGAGTTTGATCATGGCTCAGATTGAACGCTGGCGGCAGGCCTAACACATGCAAGTCGAGCGGTAGCACAGAGAAACTTGTTTCTTGGGTGACGAGCGGCGGACGGGTGAGTAATGCTTGGGAACATGCCTTTAGGTGGGGGACAACAGTTGGAAACGACTGCTAATACCGCATGATGTCTACGGACCAAAGTGGGGGACCTTCGGGCCTCACGCCTAAAGATTGGCCCAAGTGGGATTAGCTAGTTGGTGAGGTAATGGCTCACCAAGGCAACGATCTCTAGCTGGTTTGAGAGGATGATCAGCCACACTGGAACTGAGACACGGTCCAGACTCCTACGGGAGGCAGCAGTGGGGAATATTGCACAATGGGCGAAAGCCTGATGCAGCCATGCCGCGTGTGTGAAGAAGGCCTTCGGGTTGTAAAGCACTTTCAGTCAGGAGGAAAGGTTACGTTTTAATAGAACGTAGCTGTGACGTTACTGACAGAAGAAGCACCGGCTAACTCCGTGCCAGCAGCCGCGGTAATACGGAGGGTGCGAGCGTTAATCGGAATTACTGGGCGTAAAGCGTACGCAGGCGGTTGATTAAGCGAGATGTGAAAGCCCCGGGCTCAACCTGGGAACTGCATTTCGAACTGGTCAACTAGAGTGTGATAGAGGGTGGTAGAATTTCAGGTGTAGCGGTGAAATGCGTAGAGATCTGAAGGAATACCGATGGCGAAGGCAGCCACCTGGGTCAACACTGACGCTCATGTACGAAAGCGTGGGGAGCAAACAGGATTAGATACCCTGGTAGTCCACGCCGTAAACGATGTCTACTAGAAGCTGGGGTCCTCGGACAACTTTTTCAAAGCTAACGCATTAAGTAGACCGCCTGGGGAGTACGGCCGCAAGGTTAAAACTCAAATGAATTGACGGGGGCCCGCACAAGCGGTGGAGCATGTGGTTTAATTCGATGCAACGCGAAGAACCTTACCTACACTTGACATCCAGAGAAATCGCTAGAGATAGCTTTGTGCCTTCGGGAACTCTGAGACAGGTGCTGCATGGCTGTCGTCAGCTCGTGTTGTGAGATGTTGGGTTAAGTCCCGCAACGAGCGCAACCCCTATCCTTAGTTGCCAGCGAGTAATGTCGGGAACTCTAAGGAGACTGCCGGTGATAAACCGGAGGAAGGTGGGGACGACGTCAAGTCATCATGGCCCTTACGTGTAGGGCTACACACGTGCTACAATGGCGAGTACAGAGGGCAGCAAGCTAGCGATAGTGAGCGAATCCCTTAAAGCTCGTCGTAGTCCGGATTGGAGTCTGCAACTCGACTCCATGAAGTCGGAATCGCTAGTAATCGCAAATCAGAATGTTGCGGTGAATACGTTCCCGGGCCTTGTACACACCGCCCGTCACACCATGGGAGTGGGTTGCACCAGAAGTAGCTAGCTTAACCTTCGGGAGGGCGGTTACCACGGTGTGATTCATGACTGGGGTGAAGTCGTAACAAGGTAGCCCTAGGGGAACCTGGGGCTGGATCACCTCCTTATCACGATTTAGAACTGATTTGTTCGTAGTGTCCACACAGATGATTGTTAGTTAAATGGCTTAGGCTGTTTAATTAATATTGCTCTTTAAAAATTTGGAAAGCTGATAGAAAAAATTCTTTGAATCGAAAGATTTGAAAGAGTTTTCAAAAGTAAAATTATGCCATTTGCATCGAAAGATGTGATTGGTGTCTACTTTAGTATTCAATATTTAACTTCTGGCGAAGTTTAAATCAGTCCTTTATGTATAACTCAAACTATTTTGGGTTGTATGGTTAAGTGACTAAGCGTACACGGTGGATGCCTTGGCAGTTGGAGGCGATGAAGGACGTATTAACTTGCGATAAGCCTAGTCAAGCTAGTAAAAGGCGCTTGAGACTAGGATTTCCGAATGGGGAAACCCAGTGAGTTTACTCACTATCATATAGTGAATACATAGCTATGTGAGGCGAACGCGGAGAACTGAAACATCTAAGTACCCGTAGGAAAAGAAATCAACCGAGATTCCGGAAGTAGCGGCGAGCGAAACCGGAGCAGCCCTTAAGTTTATTTGTGATTAGTGGAATGTTCTGGAAAGGACAGCGGCACAGGGTGATAGCCCCGTACACGAAAATCTATAGTAAGTGAAATCGAGTAGGTCGGGACACGTGTTATCTTGACTGAATATGGGGGGACCATCCTCCAAGGCTAAATACTCCCAACTGACCGATAGTGAACCAGTACCGTGAGGGAAAGGCGAAAAGAACCCCTGTGAGGGGAGTGAAATAGAACCTGAAACCGTGTACGTACAAGCAGTAGGAGCACCTTCGTGGTGTGACTGCGTACCTTTTGTATAATGGGTCAGCGACTTATATTTTGTAGCGAGGTTAACCAATTAGGGGAGCCGTAGGGAAACCGAGTCTTAACTGGGCGTATAGTTGCAAGGTATAGACCCGAAACCCGGTGATCTAGCCATGGGCAGGTTGAAGGTTGAGTAACATCAACTGGAGGACCGAACCCACTAACGTTGAAAAGTTAGGGGATGACTTGTGGCTAGGAGTGAAAGGCTAATCAAACCGGGAGATAGCTGGTTCTCCCCGAAATCTATTTAGGTAGAGCCTCGGACGAATACTTACGGGGGTAGAGCACTGTTAAGGCTAGGGGGTCATCCCGACTTACCAACCCTTTGCAAACTCCGAATACCGTAAAGTACTATCCGGGAGACACACGGCGGGTGCTAACGTCCGTCGTGAAGAGGGAAACAACCCAGAGCGCCATCTAAGGTCCCAAAGTGTATGTTAAGTGGGAAACGATGTGGAAAGGCCCAGACAGCCAGGAGGTTGGCTTAGAAGCAGCCATCCTTTAAAGAAAGCGTAATAGCTCACTGGTCGAGTCGGTCTGCGCGGAAGATGTAACGGGGCTAAACATACCACCGAAGATGCGCCTGCGTACTTTGTATGCGGGGTAGGGGAGCGTTCTGTAAGCCGTTGAAGGTGATTCGAGAGGGTTGCTGGAGGTATCAGAAGTGCGAATGCTGACATAAGTAACGATAATGGGAGTGAAAAACTCCCACGCCGGAAGACCAAGGGTTCCTATCCCATGTTAATCAGGGTAGGGTGAGTCGACCCCTAAGGCGAGGCGGAAACGCGTAGTCGATGGGAAACGGGTTAATATTCCCGTACTCGGCATGAATGCGATGGGGAGACGGAGCAGGCTAGGCAGGCATGGCGTTGGTTGTCCATGTGAAAGTAAGTAGGTTGGAGACTTAGGTAAATCCGGGTTTCCTTAAGACTGAGATACGAGACGAGCTACTACGGTAGTGAAGTTGTTGATGCCATACTTCCAGGAAAATCCTCTAAGCTTCAGTTCATGAAGAATCGTACCCCAAACCGACACAGGTGGTCAGGTAGAGAATACTAAGGCGCTTGAGAGAACTCGGGTGAAGGAACTAGGCAAAATAGTACCGTAACTTCGGGAGAAGGTACGCTGCTGATGGTGAAGGGACTTGCTCCCGGAGCTATTGGCAGTCACAGTAACCAGGTGGCTGGAACTGTTTATTAAAAACACAGCACTGTGCAAAATCGCAAGATGACGTATACGGTGTGACGCCTGCCCGGTGCCGGAAGGTTAATTGATGGGGTTAGCGGCAACGCGAAGCTCTTGATCGAAGCCCCGGTAAACGGCGGCCGTAACTATAACGGTCCTAAGGTAGCGAAATTCCTTGTCGGGTAAGTTCCGACCTGCACGAATGGCGTAATCATGGCCACGCTGTCTCCACCCGAGACTCAGTGAAATTGAAATCGCAGTGAAGATGCTGTGTACCCGCGGCTAGACGGAAAGACCCCGTGAACCTTTACTATAGCTTGGCACTGAACATTGAACCTACATGTGTAGGATAGGTGGGAGACTTTGAAGCAGGAACGCTAGTTCTTGTGGAGTCGTCCTTGAAATACCACCCTTGTAGTTTTGATGTTCTAACGTAGGTCCCTAATCGGGATTGCGGACAGTGCCTGGTGGGTAGTTTGACTGGGGCGGTCTCCTCCTAAAGAGTAACGGAGGAGCACGAAGGTTTGCTAAGTACGGTCGGACATCGTACGGTTAGTGTAATGGTAGAAGCAAGCTTAACTGCGAGACGGACAAGTCGAGCAGGTACGAAAGTAGGTCATAGTGATCCGGTGGTTCTGAATGGAAGGGCCATCGCTCAACGGATAAAAGGTACTCCGGGGATAACAGGCTGATACCGCCCAAGAGTTCATATCGACGGCGGTGTTTGGCACCTCGATGTCGGCTCATCACATCCTGGGGCTGAAGTCGGTCCCAAGGGTATGGCTGTTCGCCATTTAAAGTGGTACGCGAGCTGGGTTTAGAACGTCGTGAGACAGTTCGGTCCCTATCTGCCGTGGGCGTTTGAGAATTGAGAGGGGTTGCTCCTAGTACGAGAGGACCGGAGTGAACGAACCGCTGGTGTTCGGGTTGTCATGCCAATGGCACTGCCCGGTAGCTACGTTCGGAATCGATAAGCGCTGAAAGCATCTAAGCGCGAAGCGAGCCTCGAGATGAGTTCTCACTAGAGCTATAAGCTCTCTGAAGGGCCGTTGGAGACTACAACGTTGATAGGTTGGGTGTGGAAGCGCTGTGAGGCGTTAAGCTAACCAATACTAATTACCCGTGAGGCTTAACCATACAACGCCAAAGTGGTTTGTATGAAGCACTGAAGAACAAGCAAGAAGTTAAATAGCACTGAAGTAGACGAATTTGAATATCAGCCTTCCGAATTTTAGTTAATTGCCAAGGCGATTAACGAACCAGATTTGCTTGGTGACAATAGCGTTTTGGACCCACCTGATCCCATTCCGAACTCAGTAGTGAAACGAAACAGCGCCGATGGTAGTGTGGGGTTACCCATGTGAGAGTAGGACATCGCCAGGCTCCTAATTTAAAGAAAGCCTCTGAGAAATCAGAGGCTTTTTTGCTTTCTAAATCTAGACCTTATTTGTATCCGTTTAGTTAATCCGCTGTAAGTACTAGATCACTATAGCTAAGCAATTACTCTATCTTTCCTATAAACTTTTTCATAGCAGGTGTGGATGTGCAAAATTCATTTGGGGTGGCTAGATCTACTAAAAAACAGCACATTTAATGGCGCTAACATTCAATTTTAGTAACTCTATCATCTCACTATTACCACTTATTATGAGCTGTGGTAATTGCTTAAAGCGCACGGACCTGAAACCAGTTTGAGAGGGCATGCTGATACTCTTAACAATCAACACCCTTTGAACCCCATCTCTGGCTTAATTCCTGAGTTATACCTTTCTTATTTACTTAATCTAAATACTGGATAATAAATCTATCTCAGGGAGCATCTCAGGCTGCTATTGTAGGAGTTAACAATCTTGCTATTGACGCATCTATCCGCCTTGATGGTTGAAGACCCTATTGCTAGAGATAAACAACCTCAGTCTTCATTATAATTCAAGATGTCGATAAATCTCTTATCCAGAACTGAGGTTAATTATGCATAAAAGCAGTGCCTGAGATACAACCTTAACTTTTTAGCTAGCGGTATTTACTGTTCGTCAAACAATAAGCGTTGAGTTGTTTATAAAGATAGACTTGAAACTTTTAGAGGTAAAACGATAGCGTTTGTTGCTGACAATTAATGCTATCGTTTATAGAATTCGCAGATGCATTTTGATTATGGAATAAAGTTCACTGAGGTGCTTTTTTGCTACCAAATTTTTGTATAAATAGCCCTGCAATGATAAACCCAAGTCCAATTGGAGTGGTTGGGTGTATTTCTTCACCTAATAAAGTGTAAATAAAAACCAGTGAAATAAAGGGTGATATAAATATTAGGTTACTAATTTTAGAGGTATTTTCGGCTTTTTTCATCGCAAATAGCCAAAGTACAAAAGTAATCCCCATTTCAAATAAACCAACGTAAATCGCAGCTAAACTTGCCTTGATAGATGGGATAAGCCATGCACCTTGCCAAGTCATTACCAGCGCAATAAGTGGCAGTGCAATGCTAAAACAAATAAAGAGGCTAATAACTGGTTTGTCGGTATTTTTGGTATTAAAAATCCAATAAAGCGACCATAGCAAAGTACTGAGTAGCGCTAATCCGACACCTAAAGGGCTTTCAAAGTTGAGCTCGGTAATTTGACCTTTTGTACTAATAATTAATACGCCAAAATAAGCTAGGCCTAATGATATGAGATCGGCTTTACGTAGTTTTTGACCGAGTAATGGCACCGCTAATAAACTTAAGCTAATTGCCCAAGTATAATTTAAAGCTTGTGCTTGTTGCGCGGGGAGCAATTCGTAGGCTTTAAACAAGATTAAATAATAAAGAAAAGGGTTAATGCTACCTAGCTTCAGATAGCGCCAAGGATGGGCCTTAAAGCACGGTACTACGTTTGAAAAATCTTTTGTGTAAGCCAAAGATCCCGCTAAAAAAAGCCAGCTAATAAGCGACGAAAAAAACAGTAGTTGCAAAGATGTAAGTTGTTCAAGTGCCAACTTAAATGCTGTTGCGACTGTTGACCATAATAAAACGGCAGCAAGACCAAAAAACAGAGCGTGGCGTTGATTTTTAACCATAATGGGGCGATTAAATTCTGTACGTATAAAAAGGCCGCTAAAAATACCATATTTAATATTTAAAGATAGTAAAACAATATACAATTTTATAAATGTTATTAGTTTCAATAAGATATTTTTTGTTAGGTACAAGCTGGCGGGTATCTTTTAAGATTTGATTTATTAGTTACCTCATCTAGCGTTCCAGTTTTAAATCGATTAGACTCCATTTATGAAAATTATTCATCTCCTTCTTTGTGTTGTTTTTTTGTTGAATATCGGTTTTACATCCGCTGTAAATGCGGAGCAACAAGGCTGCGCAATGCATCACCAGCACATGAATGATATAGATAGCGACTTAGCACCTTCAGACTCTGAACAATCCCATTCATGCTGTGATGATACCAATGTGGCTATGCAAAGTTGTCCTGATGATTGTGGGCATTGCCAGTCTCATTGCTCTGGAATGGCGATGCTGCAAGCGATTATTTCTCCAAATTTAGATCTAAACAATCAGGAGGCTAGTAGCCACTATCGCATTATTTATTATGTAGAACCTACCGAAGGCTGGTTAATACCTCCTATTGCCTAACTCATAAATTAAAAGAAGCCTACTGTTAGCGGTAGATACATTTATTTTATTGAGTAACTTTTTATGAAAAACCCTTTTTGTCTTTTGTGGCTATTAAGCCTTATTTTTATTTTTCCAATTCAAGCAGCTACGCCTAAAGTGACTTCAGAAAAAGAACTGATCACTGATTTACTTTCGCAAAATAATCAGCAACGTTACGTTTGTCCTATGCATAGTCATATTGTTAAAGACCATCCTGGTAAATGCCCTATTTGTGGTATGGATTTAGTATTAGTTGAGCCTGCGGAACATCAGGTTGACGCCAATAATGGCGTGATTGTATCCGGCAATATGCAGCAAAGCATGGCATTAACCACGGCCAGAGTTGTAAAAAGTACCTTGTGGCGTTATATCGAAACCTTTGGTTCAATTAATTATGATCAAAATGGTATTTATCACGTACATCCGCGGGCTGCTGGTTGGGTTGAGAATCTACAAGTAAAAACCTTGGGAGAAGAAATTAAAAAGGGTCAGTTACTTTATGAGATTTATTCGCCAGATTTGGTGGTGGCGCAAGATGATTATTTATCGATGTTCAGAGATAACCAAAAAGCGCCCAACTACCTTAAATTACGTGGTCGCACTCGGTTAAAGCTATTGGGTATGACAGATGCACTTATTGAAGAGCTTGAAGCACGGAAACAGTCGTTTTTTCAAGTTCCTTATTATGCTCCTTTTGATTCTGTAGTTACCGAGCTTGTTATTGGTGAGGGCATGTATGTGAATCCTGAAAACCGTTTAATGACGTTATCTGATTTAAGCCGAGTTTGGGTGCTTGCTGATGTTTTTGAGCATCAAATGGATTGGGTAAAAACAGGTAAGTGGGCTGAATTTGATTTACCTGCGCTCGGAGTTTATGCCGCAGAAGGGCAAATTGAGTACATTTATCCTGCGCTAGATCCTAAAACAAGAACGCTCAAGGTGCGCTTGGCATTAGATAATAAAGACCACCGATTTAAACCAGCCATGATAGCGAACGTTCGCATTTATGGTGGCCCTAAGGAAGGTGCGCTTAATATTCCTGTCGAAGCATTAATTCGAACTGAAAAGCAAAATCGCGTAATTATTAAAACCTCAGACAATGCCTTTGCGGCAAAAGAGGTGTCGATTGGCATGATCACACAAGGGCGTGCCGAGGTGATTTCTGGTTTATCCGAAGGCGATATAGTTGTCACGTCTGGTCAGTTCTTGGTTGATTCTGAAGCCAATATTCGTTCAGCTATTTTGAAAATGGGCGCGGCCACATCGCCTATGCCATCGACGCATCAGCATTAATAGGGATTATAAAATGTTAAAAGCAATTATAAGCCTGAGCTTAAAACACAAAATGATGGTGATATTAATCGCATTACTTTGTGTGGTTTTGGGTATTAAAGCGGTTAAGGAAACGCCGCTCGATGCAATTCCTGATTTATCGGATATTCAAGTCATCGTTAAAACCAGTTATCCCGGACAGGCCGCTGAACTCATTGAGCAGCAGGTGACTTTCCCATTGGCAACCAGCTTAATGGCAGTGCCAAAAGCGAAGACGGTGAGAGGTTTTTCTTTTTTTGGCGATTCGTATGTTTATATTATTTTTGAAGACAATACTGATTTGTATTGGGCGCGTTCTCGCGTTTTAGAGTATTTGAGTCAGGTTGCAGCACAATTACCGCCAGAAGCTAAGCCAGTACTTGGCCCTGATGCTTCTGGGGTTGGTTGGATATATCAATATGCGTTATCTGATCCGAGCGGTCAGCATAATTTGGCGCAATTAAAATCCTTACAAGATTGGTTTTTAAAATTTGAATTGCAATCGGTTGCAGGCGTGAGTGAAGTCGCAACAGTGGGGGGCGTGGAGCAAACCTATCAAGTTGTTTTAGAGCCACTTCGCTTAATGCAATATGGCTTGACCTTACAGCAAGTAAAACAAGCGATTGAGCAAGCAAACCAAGAAGTTGGTGGTTCAGTGCTCGAAATGGCAGAGGCGGAATATATGGTACGCAGTCAAGGTTATTTAAAAAGCTTGACTGATTTCAAAACGATCCCTTTGGGTATTACCAGTGAGCAAGGTACACCACTTTTATTGGAGCACGTTGCAACAATTCGCCTTGGCCCACAAATGCGTCGTGGTATTGCTGAACTAAATGGTGAAGGCGAAGTAGTCGGTGGTATTGTTGTGATGCGTCATGGTGAAAATGCCTTAACGACTATTGCGGGTGTAAAAGCAAAGTTAAATAGCCTTAAAGCCAGCCTGCCTGATGGTGTTGTCATTACCGAAGTATACGACCGCAGCCTTTTGATTGAGCGCTCAGTTACAACGCTACAAACTAAACTCATTGAAGAAATGCTGGTTGTGGTATTGGTTTGTTTTATCTTTTTGCTCCATGTGCGCTCAACTTTGGTTGCTGTGATTTGCTTACCTCTTGCTGTTTTGATGGGATTTATTGCCATGAAAGCCATGGGGATTAATGCCAACATTATGAGTTTAGGTGGTATCGCTATTGCGATAGGTGCGCTTGTAGATGCCGCTATAGTCATGGTTGAAAATTTACACAAGCATTTAGATGAGTTTCAGCAACAACATGGTCGAAGCGCTAAAGGGGCTGAGCATTGGCAGTTGGTTCAAACTGCCTCCATTGAAGTCGGACCGGCTTTGTTTTTATCTTTACTCTTAATTACGTTAAGTTTTATTCCTGTGTTTGCGCTTGAAGCACAAGAAGGAAAGCTTTTTGCGCCACTTGCTTATACAAAAACATTTGTTATGGCGGCAGCAGCATTATTATCAATTACTTTAGTGCCGGTATTAATGGGATTTTTAGTGAAAGGGAAAATTCCAACCGAATCAGCAAATCCGATAAATCGCGGATTAATTACTATTTATAAACCAATATTACGTGTCTGTTTAAAAGCACCTTGGACTGTTGTTGTGATTGCACTATTGATTGGTGCCTCAAGTTATTATCCACTCAGTAAAATGGGCGCTGAATTTATGCCCGAACTTGATGAGGGGGACTTACTTTATATGCCAACAACATTACCGGGAGTCTCGATTGCACAAGCTGGCGCAATTTTGCAGCAAACCGATAGGTTAATTAAAACTCAGCCCGAGGTGGCCTCGGTATTTGGTAAAGTTGGCCGTGCAGAAACAGCAACGGATCCTGCACCGCTGACTATGCTTGAAACCACAATTGCATTAAAGCCGAAATCAGAATGGCGCGAAGGCATCACTCTTGATGACATTATTGCCGAGCTTGATAGCAAAATTAAGTTTCCCGGATTAACCAATGCTTGGGTGCAGCCGATTAAAACGCGCATTGATATGCTGTCAACCGGCGTTAAAACCCCTGTAGGTATTAAAATATCGGGGGCTGATTTGGCGGTCATTGAGCAAATCGGTCAGCAAATTGAAGCGATTTTGGCGCCTCTTTCTGCTACCAGTTCGGTTTATTCTGAGCGGGCACAATCGGGTCGGTATATTGATATTGTGCCAAGGCGTGCTGATGCAGCTAAATATGGGCTGAGCATCAATGATATTCAGGTAATAATAAAATTTGCTTTAGGCGGCGCTAATATTGGTGAATCAATTCAGGGTACGGAGCGCTACCCAATTAACTTGCGTTACCCTCGTCGTTATCGCGATCAAATAGAAAGTTTAGCGACTTTACCATTTGTGACACCGAGTGGTGCATGGGTAACACTTGAACAAGTTGCAGATATCGTGATTAAAGATGGTCCGGCTTTAATTAAAAGTGAAAATGGCCGCACCATTGCTTGGACATTTATTGATATTAAATCTGATGTCAGCTTAGGTGATTACATAAGCACCGCTCAAACGGCGCTTGATAAACAGTTGGTATTGCCAGCTAAATACACCATAAGTTTTGCCGGTCAATATGAATATATGCAACGAGTTGAAGCGAAGTTATTGTATGTTATTCCAATTACACTATTAATCATTTTTGTGATTTTGCATTTAGCTTTTGGCTCTGTTACTCAAGCATTGCTGGTGATGCTCACATTACCTGTCGCACTTGCTGGCTCAGTTTGGTTTGTATATTGGCTTGATTATCAATTGTCGGTTGCTTTAGCTGTGGGCATGATTGCGCTGGCGGGCGTTGCAGCGGAGTTTGGTGTCGTGATGCTGATTTACCTTAATCAAGCATGGCAAAAAAACGCAGGACAATTGGTATTGGCCATTGAGCAAGGGGCGGTACAACGCGTACGCCCTAAAGCAATGACGGTATTAACTATTATTGCTGGTTTGCTGCCCATTATGCTGGGTGCAGGCACTGGTAATGAGGTGATGCAAAAAATAGCTGCACCTATGCTAGGTGGGATGATATTGAGTCCATTAGTATCAATGTTATTGATCCCCATAGGGTTTTACTTATTAAAGCGCCGCCAGAGGCTCTAAAAAAATCAAGCGAAGATTAGCCCTTACCCATTGAGGGCTTTTTTATTTTGATTGACTCAGCGCTTGCGAATTTTCCTGGTTTGGAATATTGTATGCAATATTGAATGGTATTGCTTTGTTTAATATCACGAGCATGACTCGATAGGTTTGGTTGATATGAATAGTATTTTTAGTACGCGCCAGCATGCACTTGTGTGCTCTTTAGCAGTAAATAAATTAGATGGTTTACTGATTTTAGGCCATGAAAATATTCAGTATATAACCGGTTTTACTGGCAATGCTGCGTACGCGATTATGACCGAAAAGCATCAGTTTCTGATTACAGATTACCGCTATTTCGAGCGCGCCCAGTCTGAGTGTCAGGGCTTTGAAGTTATTTGCCGCGACCGTGATAACGAAAGCTTGGGCGCTTGTATCAAACGTCATCTGCTTAATATTGAGCATTTAGGTTTTGATGCCGCGTTTATTAACGTCCAGGCATGGCAAGATATCGTTCAATCTTTAACGGGTATTACGCTGAGTCCGATAGTTGGGCTGATCGAACAACAACGAATGATTAAAGATGAGTGGGAAATAAAACAAATTGCCCTTGCCGCAGCGATTGCCGATCAAGCATTAAATGAAACCATGCCTTATTTTACGGCCGGAGCAACCGAGCGTGATGTCGCACTTGAACTTGAATATCGCATGCAAAAGCTTGGCTCACAAGGTATGGCATTTCATACCATCATGTTATTTTCTGCGCGTACTTCATTACCTCATGGGGTGCCGGGTGATCAAAAATTACAAGCGGGTGACTTTATTACTCTTGATTTTGGAGCGGTAGTAAATGGCTATCGTTCTGATATGACGCGCAGTTATATTTTAGGCGCGGCCAGTGCTGAGCAAAAAGCGATTTATGATACGGTTGCTGCAGCGCAACACGCTGCCATTGCCACATTAAAACCTGGTGTAACTAGTGCACAGGTCTATTTTGCTTCTAAAGCGGTGCTTGATGCATCACCTTATGCCAAATGGCAGGGCGAAGGGTTAGGTCATGGAGTGGGCTTATTTTTACACGAGCAGCCATTTTTAAACGCCAAAACAGAGTATCAATTACAACGGGGCAATGTTGTTACCATTGAACCGGGAATTTATATTCCAGGCTTTGGCGGTGTGCGTTTAGAGGATGATTTTTTAATTACAGATACGGGCTGCCAAGTATTAACTCATGCCCCAAAACCTTTTGAAATTTAAGAGAGTGATATGCTAGTAATTGATAAAACACAAGTTGAGCAGGCTTTTGATTTTCCAAGTTTAATTGATGCGCTCGACCGAGGGTTTGCCGGTCATTTTTCGATGCCTAAGCGTCAAGTATTTGAGCTGCTCCCTGGTGATGCAGCCCATAATGCCTTTGCAGTTTTGCCAGCTTGGAATGATGACGTAATCGGGGTGAAGTCATTTACTTATTTTCCACAAAATGCAGCGCAAGGCTATGAATCGCTCTATTCAAAGATTATGTTATTTGACCGCAAACATGGTGTGCCACTAGCACTGGTTGATGGTACATCGGTTACTTATTGGCGCACAGCTGCGGTATCGGCTTTGGCGTCGCGTTATTTATCGCGAGAAAATAGTAAAAGCTTACTGTTTTTTGGTTCAGGTAACTTAGCAAGCTTTATGATCAAGGCGCATTTAAGTGTTCGGGCGCTAACAAAAGTAGTTATAGCGGCACGAAATCACGAAAAAGCGCAGGTGTTAATAGAACAACTACAGCCACAATATCCAGAAGTTGAATTCACTTTATGCCAACAATTGCAATCGGCTGTTGCTGCCGCCGATATTATTAGTTGCGCCACTGGCTCAAAAACGCCTTTATTTGACGGTGCTTGGCTAAAAGCTGGGGTGCATATTGATTTAATTGGCAATCACCACAGTGAATATCGAGAATGCGATACCGCAACAGTGCTTAAGTCGAGTGTTTATCTCGATAGTATCGCCAATGTGATGAATGAAGCGGGTGAATTGTTAATTCCAATTGCAGCAGGCGTCATAACGGAGGCACATATTAAAGCTGAACTTGCTTCATTATGCGCAAATAAAGAATATGCGCGCCAAAGTGATAGCGAAATAACGTTATTTAAATCAGTCGGTACCGCTTTGAGCGATTTAGTGGCAGCCCATTCGGTATATAAAAAAGTGATTAATCAACTATAGACATCGGTTTTTAGTGAGTTTGGCGCTGTTTTTTGCTTGAGATGTGCGCAAATTCAATTCGAACAAGCCTATGTTTTAAAGCACTTCATTTAATCCTAAAAACAATAATAAAAGGATGAAAATATGAAATTAGAGTTAACCCTGCTTGGTGTTGTGATTTTATTTTTAGGGGTGGAACCCTTTATTCGCCAAGCGTTGCAAAGTATGAAAAAGCGCACATGGCGAGTATGTAAAGTTGAGGCGGTTACGTTAGTCTCAAGTAATAAAGCAATGCCTTTTGCTCAGACAGTCAATCAGCAAATGCTGGTTGAATACTCGTTTGAGCAACAGCGTTTAAGTGTGATGATGAATTATAATAAACACTTTTATAACAATTATCTTGAACAAATTGAGAGTCATCTTTTGGTCGATCCAAATGCACCTAACCGGGCCCAAATGCACACCTTAAGGAATCCTTTTATAGGCGTTATTTTTATGGTGATTGGGATTTTTGTGGTGTTTTATGCTCAGCTGATTGTGGCTTAACAGTACAATAGGTGCTGAATTATTAAATCTAAATAATTCTTAATTAAATATTATTCATCAAAATAGCCTTAAGTGAATAGTACTATTCACCAAATTTATAGTGAATATAAATAGGCGCTTATCTCAGTTAATTTTCATCTAACTTGAAAAACCTTATACTTAGCATGTTTTTAACACTCATTTCTCAATAATTATGCCCGACTCATGCTAGAGTAATAGGGGATATTATTACGTCACCAAGAGGACAATACTGTGCTTCAAGAATATCGTTTACACGTTGAAGAACGTGCCGCGCTAGGTATCGTACCTAAGCCATTAGATGCGCAACAAACTGCAGACCTTATTGAATTAATTAAAACTCCACCTGCAGGCGAAGAAGAATTCGTTTTAGATTTATTAGTTAATCGTGTACCACCAGGTGTGGATGATGCGGCTTATATCAAAGCTGGCTTTTTAGCGGCTGTAGCTAAAGGTGAAGCAAGCTCTCCATTAGTGAGCAAAGAGTACGCAGCAGAGTTGTTAGGTACAATGTTAGGTGGCTATAACATCGCCCCTATGATTGAATTACTAGATGACGAAGCGCTTGCTCCAATTGTTGCTAAAGGTTTATCACATACATTATTAATGTTTGATGCTTTTTACGATGTAGAAGAAAAAGCAAAAGCAGGTAATGCGCATGCTAAGCAAGTTGTTGAGTCTTGGGCAAATGCAGAATGGTTTACTGGTAAGCCTGCTGTTGCTGAAAAAATTTCAGTTACAGTATTTAAGGTAACTGGCGAAACTAATACTGATGATTTATCACCTGCACCAGATGCATGGTCGCGCCCAGATATTCCACTTCATGCTTTAGCGATGCTAAAAAATGAGCGTGATGGTATCAACCCTGATAAAGCAGGCGAAGTTGGTCCTATCAAGCAACTTGAAGAGTTAAATACCAAAGGTTTACCACTTGCATACGTTGGTGATGTAGTAGGTACTGGTTCTTCACGTAAATCTGCAACTAACTCTGTGCTTTGGTTTATGGGTGATGACATTCCATTTGTACCAAACAAGCGCGTTGGTGGTGTCTGTTTAGGTAACAAAATTGCGCCAATCTTCTTCAATACAATGGAAGATTCAGGTGCGTTACCTATTGAGCTAAATGTTGATGAATTCAACATGGGTGATCAAATTGATATTTATCCATACGAAGGTGTGGTTAAACGTCATGGTACTGATGATGTTATTTCAACATTTGAATTTAAATCAGAAGTGATCCTTGATGAAGTACGCGCTGGTGGCCGTATTCCATTAATCATCGGTCGTGGTTTAACAGACAAAGCACGTAAATCATTAGGTTTGTCTGCTGCAGATACGTTCCGTTTACCAGCAGTCACTGAAGTCTCAACTAAAGGCTTCACGCTTGCGCAAAAAATGGTTGGTAAAGCGTGTGATGTAGTTGGTATTCGCCCAGGTCAATACTGTGAACCAAAAATGACAACCGTAGGCTCGCAAGATACTACAGGTCCTATGACCCGTGATGAGTTAAAAGATTTAGCTTGTTTAGGTTTCTCTGCAGATTTAACTATGCAGTCTTTCTGTCATACATCGGCATATCCAAAACCAATTGATGTAAACACTCACCATACACTTCCTGATTTCATTATGAATCGTGGTGGTGTATCACTTCGTCCAGGTGATGGTGTAATCCACTCGTGGTTAAACCGTATGTTATTACCAGATACAGTGGGTACTGGTGGTGATTCACATACTCGTTTCCCATTAGGTATTTCGTTCCCGGCAGGTTCGGGTGCGGTTGCATTTGCTGCTGCAACAGGTGTAATGCCTCTTGATATGCCAGAATCTATTTTGGTTCGTTTTAAAGGTGAGATGCAACCAGGTATCACGCTTCGTGATTTAGTGCATGCAATCCCTTATTTTGCGATTAAAAATGGTTTATTAACTGTTGAGAAAAAAGGCAAAATCAACGAGTTCTCAGGTCGTATCTTAGAAATTGAAGGTGTTGAACATTTAACCGTTGAGCAAGCGTTTGAATTATCAGATGCATCTGCAGAGCGTTCAGCAGCAGGTTGTACAGTTAAACTATCTAAAGAGTCAATTGCTGAGTACTTAAACTCAAATATCGTGATGCTTAAGTGGATGATTTCTGAAGGTTACGGTGATGTACGTACTATCGAGCGTCGTATTAATGCAATGCAAGATTGGTTAGCTAATCCAGAGTTAATGGAGGCTGATGCAGATGCAGAATACGCACACGTTATCGATATCGATTTAGCCGATATTAAAGAACCAATTCTTTGTGCGCCAAACGATCCAGACGATGCGCGTTTATTATCTGATGTGCAAGGTGCAAGTATTGATGAAGTATTCATCGGTTCATGTATGACAAATATCGGTCACTTCCGTGCCGCAGGTAAATTACTGGATAATTTCAAAGGCCAATTACCAACACGTTTATGGGTTGCACCGCCAACTAAAATGGATAAAGACCAATTAACGGACGAAGGCTACTACGGTATTTTCGGTCGTGTTGGTGCGCGTATTGAAACGCCAGGATGTTCATTGTGTATGGGTAACCAAGCGCGCGTTGCTGATAAAGCAACGGTTGTGTCGACCTCAACACGAAACTTCCCAAATCGTTTAGGTACAGGTGCAGATGTATTCTTAGCATCAGCTGAGCTTGCGGCAGTTGCTGCAATTATTGGTAAATTACCAACACCAGCTGAATACCAAGAATATGCGGCAAAAATCAATGCTACAGCAGCAGATACCTACCGTTATTTGAACTTCCACCGTATGCCTGAGTACACTAAAAAGGCAGATAAAGTGATTGTTCAACAAGCCGTTTAATTTTATTAAAGGCTTAAAAAAGCCGATGCGATAATGCATCGGCTTTTTGTTTTAAGAGTACTTATAAAATTTTTGTCGGCAAAAATATTGATATATTATTTGAAAACTTAAAAGCGGTAACCCACACCTAATGTAATCACGGGGTAGAACTCAAAATCAGAAATATCTTTTTCTAAATTATTTTTTTCAGTAATTAAGTTGGCATTAAACTCTTGTACTAATGGGTTTGTGGTATCTGAAACATCAAAATAATTAGCGGCACCATCAATATAGACCACAGCAGAACCACTGGCTGAGAGGTCGATTTTTGGACTGCCGGCAAATAACACACCTAACTCAAACGAAAACATCCAGCCTGCATCGGTTGCATTACCCCAACCAAGACCTAAATAGCCACTGCTTGAATTACCAAGCTCCATGTTCGCATTAAGTGACAATGGGTTGGCAGTATCTGAAAAATAAGTAACATCCCCCAACTCATAGCCTTCATTGCTTGCATCTTTAGCATTTGCTTTGATTTCATTATTATTAATGTAATAACCACCAGTAAGTCTAAACGTGCCACTAAATGGGCGCCAATCTAATAAAATACCGGCAGTTGATAAATCAATTTTACCTGAGTAATTAATGTCATCTTCTTCAAAATCGTCTTTGTAATTAAAAGTATTTGCTTGAAGGCGTAAGTTAAAGTTTTCATTAAAACGATAATCTAATTCTGCACCAGCACCTAAAGTCCCCGCTTTTAAACTGACACCGACAGGGCTGGCTTCAGCGCTTGTTGATGTCGCTAATAAAGCAACCAAGCTTAAACTTGGGAGTAATAAAATAGATGATTTCATTTTTTATCCTTATCAAACAAATAGACATTAATTATATCTCCTATTTGTAATAGTGATAATTGAGCTGGGTTATTTTGTTGAAATTAAAGCGGCTTAATTGATATTTTTATCAAGCGCATGTTTAAAAAACCATAAATTGAGCAGCGCATTCACCAGTAAGTCTTGTTCTGCTTGTGGTAATGCTTGATTAATCCAAATATCACCTGGCTCATTCATCGCGACAGCTGCGAGTTTTTCAGTCCCTTTTAATAATTCAAAACCAATAAACGTGCGATGTGGTATGGGCATTAAATCGTAATTTACTGGCCTAATTTCATAGTGATTATTGCTTTGATCATAAAGTTGGAATTCCGCTTTACCATAATTATCAGCCAAAATAAGCAGTTGCCATGTTTGGCTTGCTGCGCCAAATTGACAATGGTAGCTGTAACTGGCATCAAAGTTGAGTGGCAGCGAAAAATGAGCATTGAATGACCAAGATTGCTCGTTTGAACGAATGCTTTGGCGACAGCGACTTTGACTGTTACCTGCAGAGCTGTTCAGTTGGTAGCTAAAAGATTGCTCATTTTTCACGCTTTGATCATTATAGCCAAGCTTGTCTATACCAATTGAGGTGCCAGATGCAGTGCTGGTTTGCCAACTAATGTCCATGTTTGATACAGAAAAAGGGCCGACGGAGACATTAAGTTTATCTTCAAGCCAAAAACCTTTGTTGAGTGTAATGGGATAATGATTGCTTAAACCGACAAATTCTGGTGAATGAGGCATTAAGGGTAAAAATTCAGTTGTTTGGCAGGCGGTTAACGATAATCCAGCTGCTAATAATAAAATGTGGCGTGACATATAAAGCTTCTTTTTTAGTTCAATTTCGCACAATAATACAACTGAACAAGGAGTTTGTTATCAAAAATTGTAAGGTCAGTTTAACCTTGTTGTTGAACTGACCCAATTTGCTTTGCTTAGCACATTTTCATCACGACGCGGCCGTTAATTTCGCCTGCAATCATGTCATTAAAGATGTCATTGATATCTTCAAGTGATTTTTCAATGGTGATGGCTTTAACTTTACCGCGAGCGGCAAAATCTAGGCATTCAACTAAATCTTGGCGAGTGCCGACAATTGAGCCGATGATACTGACGCCGTTCAGTACAGTATCAAAAATAGGAATCGGCATATCTTCTGGTGGTAGACCGACCAATACACATTTCCCGCCACGGCGAATGGCCCGGTAACTTTGCTCAAATCCGGCTTTACTGACCGCAGTGCAAATTGTCGCATGCACCCCTTGGGTTTGTTTGAGGATTTGGCCAATAACGTCATCGGTTTTGAAATCAAGGCAGATTTCTGCCCCAAGCTCTTTGGCTAGAGTTAATTTATCAGCTCCGGTATCAACCGCCACAACATTGAAACCCATTGCAACAGCATATTGCACAGCAAGATGGCCCAAACCACCCACGCCAAAAATAGCCACCCAGTCGCCAGGTTTAATGTTGGCAACTTTGAGCGCTTTATACGTCGTAACGCCAGCACAAAATAAAGGTGCTGCTTCAACATATGTTAAATTGTCAGGAATTTTAATTACGTAGTCGCCGTGCGCTTTACAGTATTGCGCATAGCTACCATCAACCGAATAGCCTGCATTTTGTTGGGCTAAGCACAGGTTTTCGTTACCGCTTAAACAATACTCACAATGACCACATGCACTATAGAGCCATGGAATACCGACACGGTCGCCAATCTTTAAATGGGTTATTTGGGCACCGAGTGCAACAATTTCACCTACACCTTCATGGCCTGGCACTAAAGGTAATTTGGCTTTAACAGGCCAATCGCCATGGCATGCATGTAAGTCGGTATGACAGACACCACAGGCGTGAATTTTCACTAAAATATCTTTTGGATTTAATGTTGGGGTCGGGCGCTCTTCAATTACCAGGGGTTCTTTATAACCATAAGTCACAGCTGCTTTCATATCATCCTCCAAATTAATTATTATCATGATAAGTAAATACCAGAATAAAAATCGGAACTAGATCAAATAATGGCTCAATATTCGTTAATTGTGCTTGTTAAATTTGTTTACAAAAAAGCACAGACAGCGAAAAAACACAGTGTTAGCATTCGTTATTACCGTTTTTAGAGTCTGTTTAGGGTATGAAACAAAAGATTGCTTCGTTATTTATGATTGTGCTGGCGCTTGTCTTGTTGATACCTGGCATTACTTTACCTGTGCTCACTTTAGAGGGTCATATTGAAAAATCACAGCTAGCGCAAGCTGGCATTGAAATGCTGGCCGAAGATGGCAATAGCCGTTCGCGCGGCATGTTACAAATGGTATCGGGCATGTTGGGGCTTGATCAATTAGAAGGTCAGGTTCTGGTATATCAAAAAACTCGCAGCATCTGGGGTACGGTGAATGAGCTTAAAGCTAACAATAACCTGCTAGTCGCCTGTTTAGTGGCGCTCTTTGCTGTGATTGTGCCGGTAATTAAGCTGTTATCACAATTACTGTATTCCTTATTACACCCATGTAAATTTAAGCGTTTAGTTGGGCGTTTTACGCAATTGGTGAGTAAGTGGAGTATGGCAGATGTCTTTGTTATAGCGCTGATTGTGACCTATTTGGCCGGGAATGCAGACGGTCAAATGGGTGAATTGTTGATTATGAAAGCTGAGCTTGGTGCTGGGTTTTGGTATTTTGTTGGTTATTGTCTGTGCGCTATTTTATCGGGTTATTTTGTCTCGCGAAGCCACAAAGAAAAGGATGTTTAAAATGTTTGGAAATAAAAAGCTCATCGCTGTGGGTATTAGTTCGTTGTTGTTAGCTGCATGCTCTGATGATGACCCAATTAAAATAGCCGATGTTAGTTTTGCCGATAAAGAAATTAAAGCGTGTATAGACAAGCTAGTCGAAGACAATCAGTATGAATATACCTATGAAATAAGCTCACTCAATTGCCCGGGAACACAAGAATCGCCAATTACTAAACTTGATGGTTTAGAGACGTTTACTTCACTTGCTAGTTTAGTGCTCACCCATAATGATGTCACATCATTAACCCCACTGACTGATTTAAACGAACTGAAGTCGGTCAATTTAGCGAAAAATTTGGCGCTCGATTGTAAACAAGCAACAGATCAATTGGCGGTTTCTCGGTTTAGTAAGTTATCGCTGACGGGTTTTTGCCAGACCTCAATTGCTGCGGTGAATGATGACTTTTCTGATGAGTTGAAATTTAAGCTCGGTGGTAATCTTGAGTTAGCAAAACAAGAAGATAATCAGATCATTTTACAATCGTTATTTGATAGTGCAGGGTCAAATAAGCTAGAGCAAGGCGCGTTAACTTGGCCACTTGAAAAAGCTAATGATGGCATTGGTTTTATTGTTGATGTGAAAAGTAAAATTGGCGCATTACACGCATTAGATAAACCAATTTTAAGCACTGAGTTTGCTCAATTAACCTCAGCTACAACAGCGCAGCTTAACTTTATTTTCGACAAATCTTTAGTGGCGGAGCAAACTCCAGAGCTAGAGGTTGATTATCGGTATATCTATCATGAAAATAAGCATCAATTTAACGGCCATATCAATGTGATGGGAACTCGTTATGCCTTTTCTCTTTATAAAACCGCAATCAATGAAGAAAAGCAAATTGAGCATTTGGATATTGATTTAAGCTTTACAACCGAGACTATTGATGCGGCATTACCTAGTTTTAATTGGCGAGTATCAGGTCCTGGCACTCAAGATACTTTATTAAATCAGGGGCAGGTTAACATCAACACTATGAATGTGTCGTATGCGCAACTTTATGATATGAGTAAATTAAGCGCACAATAATCATCAGTACGTCTCTAGATCAAACTATAAAAATGGCGCAGTTAAGCCTGCGCCATTTTTATTATTCTGGCTAAAGCGGGTTGCTGATGCTTCGTCAATTGCTGGCATATCTTCCCGACCGTAACCGCAGATTTATTTTGGCTTAATTTTAAATGGCCGTGTAATGCGGTTACTTCAATAGTAAATACACTAATTGCGTTTAACATAGCGCTTAAGTTTGGCGTAGATAGAGCACTCATTAACCAAGGTTGGGTGGCAAATTGTTGTGCTAGTTGATGCTCGAAGTGATCACTGATAACCGTCATCAGCGCTATTTTTTCTTGTGGTTCACTCACACTTTTTGCGCTGCCATCGACTACCAGTTTGGCGTAGTTCCAGGTTGGTACTTTTTGCTCTTGCTGGCTGTAATTTGGGGAAATATAACCATCTGGACCATTAAAAATTAATTTTATGGTTGTCTCTTGTCGGTTGAGCTCCAAGGCAAGAGGGTGAGCGCGGCTAAGATGGCCAAGTAATTTGCCGTCATGCCAAATAAACGGCAAATGACTTATATGTGGCCAACCGCTGTTATCTTGTTGAAACATCACGGTTGCTAACGGAAATTCAGCCACTAAGGTATTCAACAAGGCGGTATTATCTGATTGGTAATGCGCTGGTGGATACATCATTGAGACTCCTTCATTTTATATTCAAGAGTTTGTTTTACATCTGGCCAGTCGTCATCTGTGATACTAAATTGAGCGCTACTGCGGTATTCACCATTGGGTAATAATCGTATCTTTCGGATCACTCCTTCAAAGTGAGCGCCTAAACGAGTAATGGCACTGCGCGATTGTTGATTATGTTGATTAGTGATAATCGATACACGCACACAGCCTAATTGCTCAAATGCAAAGCGCAACATGGCGTATTTAGCGTGGGTATTAATGTGGCTTCGTTGCCATTGTGGGTTAATAAAAGTATGGCCAATTTCCAGGCTACGATTGATTGGGTCCAAGCGAAAGAATCGAGTGGTGCCGACTAAGGTTTGACTGGCTTTATCAAACGTGGCAAATACTAGCTGTTGCTTGGCATTAAACTGGGCTGTGTCGGTAAACCAAGTTTCGATTGTTTCGGCTGATTGGCAGTAATTTTCAAACAGCCATTGCCAAATTTTTGGGTCTTGCCCTGCGATTAATAATTGGGGTAAATGATTAGCTTCCAGTGGTATTAATGCCACTTTGTCAGTGTATAAGGTAGATTTCTCAAATTGCATATCGCGACTCCTTAATAAATAGAGGAGAGATTATTGAGTTAGTCTGGTATAAAGTTAACAACCAGTTTTTGTTTTTTAACTAGACCAAAATGCACCCTCTTGAACTCACATTGATCCCATCATCAGTACCAAAATACCTACAATTGGCTGAGGCGCTGCGCGTTGCAATTAAAAGTGGTTTATTACAACCCAATCAAAAGCTCAGTTCGGCGCGTGAATTTGCTTCGGCACTTAAAATGAATCGCCATACGGTAATGAATGCACTGGCGGAATTGGTCGCTGAAGGCTGGTTAGTCTCACAGCAGCGATCGGGTTATCGAGTTAATCATGCGTTGCCAATTGAGCAAAGTCGTGCAGCAGCACCGACACATGCGCACAAAATACATCAGTTTGAATTTGCTCGCCCTTTACCGTATCAAGCAAGGCTAAAAATAACCGAGTATTCGTATTGTTTTGCTGGTGGCCTGCCCGATTTAGTGGTGTTTCCTTATCGAGAATTTCAGCGCTACTTAGTAAAGGCTAGCCAGCAAACAGAACTTGCGTCGTTTCACTATGGCGAGACGGATGGGGCAAGCGAATTAAAACATCAAGTCAGCGAATATTTAAGGCGTGCAAGGGGTATTAAGTATCATGCTAATAAACAAGTGATGATCTGCAATGGCTCACAAGAGGCGTTGTTTTTAATTGCCAAAGCCTTTATTAACCCAGGTGATAAGGTCGCTGTTGAAGTGTTAGGTTACCCGCCGGCACGGGCTGCTTTTAAGGAGTGCGGGGCCAACCTTGTTGCAATAGCCCAAGACAGTGAAGGAATATGTATTGATGATTTTGAACGGCAATTAAAGCTCGGTGGGATTAAATTAGTGTATTTAACGCCATTGCATCAATATCCAACGACGGTAACTTTATCAATTGTAAGAAGGATGCAGCTGTATCGGCTTGCTTGTGAGTATGGTGTGGTAATTATTGAAGATGATTACGACCATGAATTTCATTATGCCTGCCAGCCCTTAGTGCCAATGGCGGCCGATGATCCTGCTTTGCGTGTGATTTACCTGTCAACCTTTTCGAAGTTAATGTTTGCTGGTGCCCGCATTGGTTATATTCATGCTGCGTCAGAGGTTATTGCCCAGCTCTGTGGTCTTAAGCAAATTATTAATCATAAAAACGATATTGTGATGCAGCAAGCGGTGGCTTTTTGGATGAAAGATGGCGCGTTTGAGCGTCACCTAAGGCGCATGACTAAGTTGTATCACTGTCGTTTAAATGCGATGGTCGCTGAACTTCAGCACTATCAAGCTTTGGGCTATCCGATTGAATTTACCATTCCCGATGGTGGTATGGCGCTTTGGATTAAGGTTAATCGTTCGGTGGTCGGAGTAAAAGAGGCGCTTGCAGCACAAGGTCTGTATTTACAGAGCGAAGATGAGTTTGTGCTTGGTAAAGTTGATGAGCCAACTCACCTTAGGTTGGGTTTTGCTGGGCAAGATGAGCATAAAATGAAAGCTGGGCTAAAACTAATGATGTGTTATTTATTTGATTATAGAACAATACCTTGTATTCATAATGGGGTCTAAAGTATTATGGCCCACTATTTTTATTTAAGGACGAAGATAACAGTGAAGAATTATATAGCGGCTATTTTATCATTAGCTCTAGTGGGTTGCGCATCGGTTGATTATAGCCAAATAGAAAAAAGTACCGCGCAAGTAGACTATGTTTCACATGAGCGCTCGGGTGATAAATCAATTAATGTATCGTTCAATTACGCGATTGATAATTTCTCAAACGTTGAAAACTTATATGGCTGCACATTGCATTATTTAACAAAAACTGGGTTTACAGTATTAATCGAAAAGCAAGGGTATTATCAAAAAGCGTGTGAGTTTAACGCAGCAAGCGGCCAAGCTACCATGCAATGGAAGATATTCCTCAATGAAGATGATGAGTCGAAAATGAAAGAATTTACTCACCCCTTACGAGCTCAAATTAGATTAACTCAGAAAACAGCGTCAAATAATCAACCTGCAACAATCATCGGCAGCTCTGCACTTTTTGTTATCAGTAAATAATATCGTCGTAAAGTGCTAAGGTGAGTAGCGATACTCACCTTCAGGCGGCAAAACATTTCTCTTCCTCTCAATAATCCAGTTACAATAGCGCACCAACAAAAATGTGCTGTATATCATGAAACAATTACAACTTGAGATGTTTGGCCAAGCGCTACGCATTGAATTTTATCCTGATTTGACTCAAAAAATATTTGCCAATAGTGAATTAAAAAGTGAAGTGGTTGCTGCGCCCGATACGTTAGTGACGCATCAATTTTCTGTTGAACATCAAGGGCAAGGCCATGATGTTGCTATGGTATTGCAGCCTGATTTTGACAATGACACAGTTAAAATGCAGTTATCGGTTAATGGTGAGTATGTTGAAGGGGTGCAATATCCTCTGATTAATGTCACAGGTGATTCTGCTACAGCAAAAAGAGGTTGGTTTGGCCTTGCGGCGCTGGGTTTTAAGTTATTTAAAAGTGCTAAAGTGATTAAAGCAGCATTAGCTGGCGCCTCGATAGCGGGTTATGCCTGGTTATTTACCCTTGAATTTGCGTTAGTGCTGGTGGCGTGTTTAGTGGTACATGAATACGGCCATGTGCGAGCGATGAAGTATTTTGGTATTAAAACTAAAGGGATTTATCTGATCCCATTTGTCGGTGGGCTTGCGGTTTCGGACGAAAAAATTACCACCCGCTGGCAAGATGTGGTGATTTCAATTATGGGCCCGGTATTTGGCTTGTTTATGTCGATATTGTGTTTGGTGCTGTATTACGCCACCGAGCTTGAGCTTTTTGCTGGTGCTGCAGTATTAAGTGCTTTACTCAATTTGTTTAATTTGTTGCCTATGTTGCCGCTTGATGGGGGTCACGTCCTTAAAAGTATCAGTTTTTCAATGCGCTCATGGATTGGGTTATCGGTATGTTTAGCGGGTGTAGCACTGGGACTTTGGATATCTTACGTATTTGGCTTAACGCTACTAGTCTTCTTTTTGTTTTTAGGGGCTCTCGAAGTTGTATTTGAGTGGCGTCAACGTCATTTTTCACATTTGGTCCCTTTAGATACTTATGGTCGGGTATTTTCTGCAGTGTGGTATTGCGTGGTAGTGGCGGGGCATATTGCGATTATTTATCACTTTGCTGATTCACAAAGTGCTATTTTATCGTTACCGATGAAGATTTTGTCTAGTTAACTTCATTGCTGGCTAAGAGATTTATCAACATTTTGAATTAAAAGATAAGTATATGAGATTATATTTTTGATTCATTCATTCGATTACAACGCAGCCTAGGCTGCGTTGTTGTTTTTAGGGTTGTTATAATTCTACCTCTTGCAGATATTCTGCCACGCAAGCTTCAATCCCCAGCTGCTCTTTTAAATGGCAGCGCATGGCATCGCTCGCTGTTGGCTCGCCATGGGTAATGAATATTTTTTTAGGTAATTGCTCAGCTTGTTTGAGCCAATCAATAATATCTTGATAATCGCCATGAGCTGAAAAGTTATCAAGGGCCAAAATTTCAGCTTTTACCGGCACATATTCGCCATGCAGCTTGATACGTGTTGCGCCATTGACTAGCGCTTCACCACGAGTTCCCGCAGCTTGAAAGCCTAAAAATGCGATCGTATTTTTATCGTTAGGCAGTAAATTTTTTAAGTGATGTAAAACACGGCCTCCGGTTGCCATGCCACTGGCTGAAATAATAATTGCAGGCATCACTTTGCTGATCAGTAGGGTCGATTGCTCCATGGTTTTAACATATTCAGTGCCATCATCAATCGCTTTACACTGCTCTGCGGTTAGTTTGTGTTCTTTATTAAAGTGGTTATAAACGCTGGTGGCTTTAATCGCCATGGGGCTATTGAGATAAACAGGAATATTAGGAATAAGCGCTGCTTGTTTTAATTCTTGAATTAAATGCAGCATCAGCTGCGCTCTGCCTACTGCAAAAGCCGGCATTAAAAAAATACCACCACGTTTGAGTGTTGCGTTAATCGCATTGGCTAAAAACTCGAGGCTATCAATTGGGTGGTGGCGACGGTCGCCATAAGTGGATTCAACCACCAAGGTATTACAGGCAGGGATAGCCTCGGGTGCGCGCATAATGATGTCATCATGGCGGCCTAAGTCTCCGCTAAATATAATGTTATCTTGCTGATTGCCGAGCTCAACAGTCGAAGCACCTAGAATATGCCCAGCGTGGCGCAGTGTTAAAAATACCCCATCGGCTATTTCGGTATGTTGGTGAAAATCAACGGGAGTAAAAAGATTTAAACAGGCCTTAGCATCATCAACAGTGTACAAAGGCTCTGCAGGATGGTGTTTGCTAAAGCGATTATCGTTGGCGTATTTGGCATCTTCTTCTTGTAAGTAACCGGCATCGGGCAAGAGTATTTCACATAACTTAAAGGTACCGTGTGAGCAAAAAATAGCACCGCGATAGCCGTTTTTATAGATTACAGGCAGATAACCTGAATGATCGATATGCGCATGCGTAAGGACAATGGCATCTATTTGGCTTTCATCAATGGGTAGCTTAGCCCAATTGCGTTCACGATAATTTTTAACACCTTGATAAAGCCCACTATCGACTAAAATGGTTTTATTATTAATGTTAAGTAGATATTTTGAACCTGTCACTGTGCCTGCTGCACCTAAGAAACGTAATTGCATGAAGATAGCTCCTGTTTTTAACAGCATAACGGGTTATTTGCTAAGCGGGATTGATTTTGCGCAATAATTATTCATTTGTAATGATGGAATTAGCCAATAAATTGGATTTTTGACTAAAATAAAAAGCTAAATGAAAGTATGCTTTTGTTAGTCTTTGTTTTTAAACAGTTAATTTTTTGGCATGAAATGTGTTAGGTTTAACTATGAAAAACAAAATTTAACTTAGTAGCAAGTTACTTTATTATCTAGCAATATTTGAGCATTGGGCTCACTGAGTTAAAAACAATGATTAAAAAAAGAGGTCACTATGTCAGGACAAGGTTCAGGCGGTAATGTAATCGCAGCTATTTGTAATGTATTTTTCCCTGGTCTTGGCCAGCTAGTACAAGGCCGCATTTTAGCCGCGCTAATGTTTGCAATTATTGTAGTAGGTGGTTATGCATTATGGTTTCTTATTGTGCCGCCAATTATTGGTGCGATTGCACATTTGTGGTCAATTATTGATGCGGCAAAATTCAGAGCCGACTAATTTGTAAAGTAAATAAAACGCGCTATTACAGCGCGTTTTTTGTTTTATTGAATATTTAGTTTGGCAGTAAGATACTTAACCACACACTAAAACTAATAACACAGAGCAAGGTTGAAAGCACTACTGTGCTTGCTAACGTCGCTTGATGTTGGCCAATTTGGTTTGCTACCAAATAAGCATTCACACCTAAAGGTGCAGCACTTAGTAGTACTACTATTGCAAGCTGATCTTGAGGAAGCGCTATCACAAAGTGGCCAAAGGCAAAGACGAAAGCAGGCAATAAAACAGTTTTAATCACGCTGGCTAACAAAGCTTGCTGCCAATCTTCACCAATCCGGTAAAACGCTAAATTAGATCCAAGTACAAAAAGTGCACTCGCAATCGCAGGTTGTGCAAGCAATTCAATGCCAATAGCTAAGTCGTTAAATAATGTAATACCAAGAATATTTATGATTAATCCTGATGTGATGCTCATCACCACAGGATTAAGTAGCATGGTTTTTGCAAATTGGCGCCAAGAAAAGGCCTGCTCTTGCCCTTTTGCGCTCAGTAAAAAAGTTAAAGCAAATAAGAGTGCGCTATGAAAAGTAATGATCATAAAGACACTGCCTATCATCGCATTGCCCATAGCTGCAATAATAATGGGTAAGCCAACTAAAACAGTATTGGAATAGCTACAGCCTAAGGCGTAAACCGCATGGGATGATGCTCTGTGATGCTGTTTTTTAAATAAGTATCGGTCAAGCACCGCCCCTAATAAAAAAATGGATATAACCGGCACATAAAAAGCCCAAAGCGTAGCGCTATTAAAGCTATGTGCTAAGTCGGCTTGCGCCATATTTAAAAATAAAAAAGCAGGAACGCTGATATAAAAAGTGAATTTGCTTAACCCCGCAATGTGTATTTGTTCTAAAAACTGGGTTTTAGCAGCGCCATAACCGAGTAACACAATAAAAATCAATGGGAAAACAATAGAAAAAACACTCATAGCTAGCTCTTTGGATTTACTCGGTTGCTATTATGACTCATTCACTTGACCGAATTACACCCTTAACTGCAGATATTTCGCGCTTTTGTAAATCACATGTTTATGCAATGTTTGTTTAGGATTTTTTTAAGTTAGGGGTTCGTTACCTTGGCAAATTTAGAAGGTTCCAAATCTTGTGTAAATGAACGTAAACGACATTGTCGTTTGTTAATGCTTGGTGTGAATGTTTTCTATTTGTTTACATTTTCAATTCATTGAATTTAAGGTTTATTGGCTTTGATGCTGTCAAAATTTGACCGATTGTTATTTTTTTGTTTATAAACAGTGATTTATGTTGTTCTTTTTTATATTCACAAATGTGGTAAAAAAGAGCCGTTAGTAAGCCTTGAGCATATTTATTCATATTTACTAAACAAAAAACAACGAGTTCAAATTACTTCAGGGAAATCATTTTGAAAAAATTTAGTTTATTAGCAATGGGGGTTAAAACCGCATTGTGTGTTGGAGCTTTTGGAAGCTTTGGCGTTATGGCCACAGATCAAGCGGCAACAGAAGATAAAGTTGAACGTATTGAGATTACCGGTTCAAAAATCAAGCGTTTAAGTTCTGAAGCTCCAACACCGGTTGTCGTAATTGGTCGAGTTGAATTAGAAAACGCGGGTGTGAGCAATGTAAATGACTTTTTAGCAGAGTTGCCATCAGCTGAGGTTGGTTTGAGCCCTGAAAATTCAAACAATACAATTTATGCTAACGGATTAAATACTACCGATTTGCGTGGCTTAGGTAGTTCAAGAACGTTAGTACTGGTTAATGGTCGTCGTTTTATTGGTGGCCAAGCAGGTGGTAACTCAGTTGATTTAAACAACATTGCGACTTCGTTTATTGACCGTATTGAAATCTCTACTGGTGGTGCGTCTGCTGTGTATGGCGCTGATGCAGTAGCTGGTGTAGTAAACATCATTACACGTAAATCATTTGAAGGTGTTGAAGTTGATGTATCAACGACGAATCCTTTAGAGGGGGCTGGTGAACAAACATTTGGTTCAATCACTTTTGGTAAAGAGTATGGTAGTGGTGGTTTTATTATTAACTACGATTATGCTGACCAAAAACAAATGGCACGTTCTGATAAATCTTGGTATATGGATAGCCCATTAAGAACGATTGCTAACCCTGCTGATACCAGTGGTAGCGATGGTATTCCTGGTAACATTATAATCAATCAACAAACACACTATGGTTTATATGATGAGTCGAGTGAGTTCTTATTAGGCGCTAATCAGTGGACATTTGATGAAGCGGGTAACTTACGCCCGTTTAATCATGGTGATGGTTTATTGCCAAAAGGTGGATTACCTGGTGCTGCTAAAAACTGGTATTACACCGGTGAATTTGGTGATGGGATTGCCTATGCTGCCGATCAGTTCTTTCGCACACCATTGACGCGCCATACTGTTAACTTTGCCGGTCACCAGACTTTTGCAGAAGATCACGATGTGAGTGTTGATTTTACCTATGCAAAAAATGAAGCGTTTGGACAAAGCACGCCAATTTTTTTCAGAAGCATTAAAATTAACCGTGATAATGCATTCATCAAAAATGATTTAGCAAAATTAATGGATGACGCTGGAGTTAAAAGTATTTCAATGCGTCGCTTAAGCGATGATTTTGGTCCGCGTATTTATAATCAAAAGCGTGAAACTATTCGAGCATCAATTGGGCTTGATGGTGCAATTACTGATAACTGGACATATTCGGCATACCTACAACATGGTGAGTTAACACAAGATACTTCTTGGTACGGCGAAGTGTTAATGGCCAATGTTAACAAAGGGTTTGATGCAGTTAACTTTGAAGGCAATGTAGTATGTGCTGAGCGTGATGCTAAAGGTAATGTGATTGGTGCTGTTGAAGGATGTGTGCCGTTAAATGTATTGGGTAAATACCCGTTAAGCCAAGCACAATTAGATTATCATTCAACAGTTGCAACAGCCGAACAAGGTCATAAACAAACGAGTTACGGTGTAACGGTAACAGGTGATGTATTTGAACTACCGGCTGGTTTTGTGCAAGCAGCCTTTAGTTATGATTGGCGTAAAGAAAGTGCCTATGAAACACCCGATAATAAAATTCAAGGTGGTTTAGTCTTTGGTAACTCAGGCTTACCTTATGAAGGTGAGTTAACAGTAAAAGAATACGCAACTGAAGTATTGGTGCCGGTATTTGCTGACCAATTCTTAGCGCAAGAGGTCAATGTTGAGTTTGCTTACCGCTACATGGATTACAGCTCTACAGGCACAGATAGCGCTTATAAATTAGGTCTGACATGGCAAGTAAATGACGATGTGCGTTTCCGTGTAGCCAAAGCGCAATCGGTTCGTGCGCCTAACGTAGGTGAACTATATTCGTCAGTTGGAACACAGTTTGCCAGCCGTGCAGAATCATGTGCCGCAGACTCAATCGCCAAAGAAGATCAATATAAAGAGCAAGTAACACGTAACTGTGCTGCCGATAATATTCCTGTCGGTTGGACGCCATCTGAAGATTGGCGCTCAGGTGGTTCATTACAAGGCAGTACCGGTGGTAACATTGGACTTGGTAATGAAGTATCAAAAGACATCACATTTGGTGTTGTTTATACCCCAAGCTTTATTGAAAACTTTGAAATTACTGCAGATTATTGGAGCTTTGAAATTGAAGATGCAATTAGCTTCTACGATTATGAAAGCGCAATGCAAAACTGCTATCGCTCTGAAAGCTTAGTTAATCCATTTTGTGGCAAATTTACCCGTGACCCAAATACGCACGAAGTGACTGATTATTTAGAAACATCACTTAATGCTGCGGTTGAGAAATTAAGCGGTGTTGATATTGAATCGGTTTATAAATTCGATACAGCATTTGGTCAATTTGGTTTTAAATTAGTTGCAACATATTTAGAAAACCGCGAGCGTAACCCGACGGGTAATGCAGAAGATAACCGTGTTCACACTGGTGAAGAAGCGCGTCCTCGTTGGAGAGCACGTTTTAATACGAGTTATACTTTAGATGATTTACGCATTGTTTTAGTTGCAAACTATCGCCACAGCACAGTGATGGATCGTAATGATTGGTCGATTGAAGATCACGATTATAACGATATTCCGTCATACACTACGTTTGATTTAAGCAGTACTTATAACTTAAATGACAATGTTAATTTACGTTTAGGTGTGCAAAATTTAGCCGATAGAACAACGCCATATCATCCAGCAGCTTTCACCGATGGCGCTTATTATGATGTGATTGGTCGTCGCATTACAGCGGGTGTTAACGTTAAGTTTTAATTTATAACTAACACAAATGCCGCTCACCTGAGCGGCATTTTTATTAAAAACCGAATCTATTTTGCCTATTTTGATATTCAAGCCATTCGCTAAGTCTCGTTATATTTAGCTCCGACAAGCCGATTTATCCCCTCCTGTTACCGAAATTAGATGTGTGATTTTAGTTTCTAGTAATGTATTTCAATTGACATTTTATTTTCTGACGAGCAACGCACTAAATGTATCTGTGTTAATAAATGCGCGCCAAGTAACTTAAGTGTTTATTTTTAGTAATCTTAATGTGTTTTTTAGAGCCATTTTTAGACAGGTTTGCATGTTTATGCATTTTTTGAATGATTAATCGAATTTTTAGAGTGTCCTGATGATAAGTGAGCACAAAGTTTAAATAAGATTGTAAATGACTGTAAATAAAAACAATTTTGTAAACTTTGAGTTTTATTGTTTTGTTTTTTTTAGTTTGAATATAACGTTATGAAAATAATAACTAAATAATAATAAAATGATAATGAAATGATAATATCGACTTTTTTTTGTATTTATTTTGTAAATTTATTGTTTTAAAAAATTGTGATGAGCGGCCCTTTTTAATCTCCCTGAATGTGGTACAAAATGATTGTTAGTAATATTTATATACAATTACTTACATTCGCTAACAAAAATAACAATATTTATATATTTCAGGGAAATTATTTTGAAAAAATTAAATTTATTAGCAATCAGTATAAAAACTGCTTTGTTTGCTGGAGCGTTTACAGCCAGTGGGTTTGCAACTGCTGCCGAAGAAGATTCAGTGGAACAAGTTGAGCGTATTGAAGTTACCGGTTCTCGTATAACTCGCGCAGAGCTTGAGCCGACTCAGCCAATTACTGTTGTTGATGCGGATTTTATTAAAAATCGTGGTTTTACAAACGCAGCTGATGCAGTTTTAGATATTCCTGGTGTTGCTAGAGGTTTGACACCGACTACCGCAGGAGAAGAAGGAAATAGTCAAGCTTTAGGTCAAAGAACAATTAATCTTTATGGTTTGGGCTCTCAAAGAACATTAACATTGATTAATGGTAGTCGTTTTGTTTCGAGTGTTTCTCCACTTGGCGGTGGTGCAAGCGGTCTTCAAGTTGATACTAATAATATTCCAATGGCATTAATTGATAGGGTTGATGTTGTTAAGGCTGGTGGAGCAGCTATATATGGTGCCGATGCTGTTGCTGGTGTTGTTAACTATATTCTTAAAAAAGATTATGAAGGTGCTGAATTTGCAGCCGACTATAAAACAGTTGGTGATACTGGGGCTGATGAGAAATCAGTGAGAGCACTATTTGGTGCCAATATAGGTCAAGGCAAAGGTAATGTGGTATTCGCACTTGAGTATAATGAAACTGATACTATTAAAACAAAAGATGTTGCATCGTTAGCTGATTCAGTATCAAGTTATACTCCAGTTGGTGATGATGTTGTACTTAATCCCGATGGCACACAAAATAAGGGCCAAGTTAAAGCTATTCGTAATGGAAGAGCTGGAATTTTATCATTCAGTGGACTTGTCTCTCCTGGTCCATTAGCGATTACAAATCGTGGTCTTGGGGCTTGGAATGATGGACAATTTTGGCAGTTTGATCCTGCAGGAAATGGTGGCTTAGTTAATTATAACCCAGGCAATCCGACAGGAAATGCTGTTTGGGCATCTGGTGGTGATGGTCTAGATTTAGCTGCAACGACGAATGCTCAAGTTGGATCCGAGCGTTATAATCTCACAGCAATTACTAACTATGAGTTAGCAGAAAATCTAAACTTAAATATTACTGCTTTTTCAAATCGTTCAGACTCTTCATTTTCTGGGTATCAAGCAAGTAAATATTCATCTGGTGCTTTTGGTGATACAAGTGCGGCATTAAAATTTAATACATCTCACCCATATTTAACACAATCTTCAAGAGATATTCTTGAAGGGTATTTAGGTGGACAAGGGGATTTCTATTTACACAAAGGCTGGGTTAATTTAGGTGTTCGCGAAATCATAAATGAAGCCGTCACTAATAGTATCAAAGTTGGACTAGATGGAAGTTTTGAGTTACTTAATGACGAGTGGACTTGGAATGTTTCTTATCAAAAAGGTGCTAGTTCTGTTTATAATAAAGGCTCATCGGTAAGTGATCATCGTTTCTTTGCAGCAATGGATGTAGGTATTAATCCAAATACAAACCAATTAGATTGTAAATTTAATTATGAGCCTAATTATGATGATAATTTAAAGGCGAATGGTTTCGGTCTTAAAGGAATCGAATCTGTTTTAGGTAAGCCTGGAAGTTGTTCACCATTAAATCCATTTGGTGATGCCTCTGAAGCTGCAATATCCTATGTTAATTACAATACCACTGGTAAGACCAAAATTGAGCAAGATGTATTTCAAGCTGTTATGAGTGGTAGCTTATTTGAGCTTCCTGCTGGTAATTTTGAGACTGCATTCGGTTATGAAAGAAGAACTGAGTTTGGTGGTTATTATTCTGGAGGTACAGGGGTTCTAACTGGTAATGCTGATTCTTCTACCGAAGGTGAGTATGTAACAGAAGATGTGTTTGCTGAGATCTATTTACCTATTATATCAAGTGATATGAATATCCCGTTAGTTAACTCATTATCACTAGAGGCATCGTTCAGACAAATTGATAATTCGCGTTCAGGTAAAGATGATGTGTGGGCTGTTGGTGTGAATTTCCGTCCAACAGATGATTTAGTCATCAAGGCTAACGTTTCTGAAACAGTGAGAGCACCTTCAGTAAGTGAGTTGTTTCAACCTGTATTAGAGGGGACTTCATTTGCAAGCGATCCATGTGATCAAAAGCATATTGGAAAAGGTCCTTCGCCAGATGTTCGTAAAGCAAATTGTGCTGCCCAAGGGATCCCGGGGGATTTTGTTGGTTTAGCTGAGAATGCATCACGTTCAGGTTTTAGTGGCGGTAATGATTTACTTAAAAATGAGCAAGCAAAAACGTCCAATGTAGGTATTTTATACTCACCTAACTGGGCAAAAGGTCTTTACTTATCAGTTGATTGGGTGAAAATCGATATTTCAGATGCTATTGTTAGCTTTGAATTACAAGATGTAATGGAAGCGTGTTACGACAGTACCGAGTTTCCAAATAAGTTCTGTAGTAATTTTTCACGCGAAGCAAACTTTCAGCTACCAGCAAATGATGCTTATCGAGTTGGTTATGTAAATGCTGCGCTACGTCAGTTTGAAGCTTATGAATATTCAGCTCAATACGTAAATGAACTTAGGAATTACCCTTTAGCTGGATCATTACTTACTGACGTTCCGGGCGAGTTATCATTTACGTTACGTGCTATGAATCAAAAGAAAAATGCTACTTCAAATACCGGCTTTGATTTCACCGATACTACCGGTCAATTTAATAACCCAGATTGGCGTAGTGACTTTAGCATTCGTTATTCATTAGATGATTTACATGTGTTTACTGATTTCGATTATCAAGGTCGTGGTGTACGTAATATTGATTCGAAAAATGATAATGATTACTTAGATTTAGATGGTAACCCTTACAGCGAAATCCCATCATACACTACATTTAACATGGGGGCTGTTTATGATTTGACGGACAGCATTAGTCTTCGAGCTAAAATTGATAATGTTAGTGATTGGCAACCTAAAGGTTTACATCGTGTAGTTAATCGTTGGATGTTTGGACGCTCTTATAGCTTAGGTATCACTGTTAAGTTGTAATAAATACTGAATCGAGTCCTTATTTTTTAATCAAATGCCGCTCACCTGGGAGTGGCATTTTTATTAAAAACCGAATCTATATATTACCTATTTAGATATTCAAGTCATTCGCTAAGTCTCTTTATATTAGCTCCGACAAGCCGATTTATCCGCTCCGGTTACCGTAATTAGATGTGCGATTTTAGTTTCTAGTAATGTATTTAAATTGACATTGTATTTTCTGACGAGCCACGCATTAAATGTATTAGTGTTAATAAATGCGCACCAAGTAACCTAAGTGTTTATTTTTAGTAATCTTAATGTATTGCTTAGAGCCATGTTTAGACAGGTTTGCATGTTTATGCATTTACTGAATGATTAATCGAATTTTTAGAGTGTTCTGATGAGGTAAGATCAAATCAGTTCAAATTCAATTGTAAATGACTGTAAATGAAAAGTCTCTTGTAAACAGTTGGTTATATTGTTGTTTATTTTGATTTTTGTGTAACAACTTGAAAGTAAAGGTTAAATTTAAACACTTTGTTTTTTTTGTGTTTTTTGTTATAAAAATGTAAGCGTTTATTGTGATGAGCGGCCCTTTTTAATCTCCCTGAATATGATAAAAAAGAACAGTTAGTAAGATTTATACATAATTATTCACATTCGCTAACAAAAATAACAATATTTAGATACTTCAGGGAATTCATTTTGAAAAAATTAAATTTATTAGCAATTGGTATAAAAACCGCATTGCTTGCGGGCGGTATTAGTGGGGTTGGATTTGCTGTTGCTGCTGAAGATACATCAGCAGAGAAAGTAGAACGCATTGAGGTTACTGGTTCAAAAATCAAGCGTTTAAGCGCCGATGCACCCACACCAGTCATTGTGATTGGCAGAGTTGAATTAGAAAATGCAGGTGTCAGCAATGTAAACGACTTTTTAGCGGAGCTGCCATCAGCTGAGGTTGGCTTAAGCCCTGAAAATTCAAATAATACGATTTATGCAAACGGATTAAATACAACGGATTTACGCGGTCTAGGTAGTTCAAGAACTTTAGTATTAGTTAATGGTCGACGTTTTATCGGTGGTATGGCCGGTGATAATGCTGTTGATTTAAATAATATATCGACATCATTTATTGACCGTATTGAAATCTCTACTGGTGGTGCATCGGCTGTTTATGGTGCAGATGCTGTTGCTGGTGTTGTAAATATTATTACTCGTAAAAGTTTTGATGGTGTTGAGTTTGACCTTTCAACAACAAGACCAACGGAAGGTGCTGGCGATCAAACATTTGGCTCTCTTACGTTTGGTAAAGAATACGCTGATGGTGGTTTTATTTTTAACTATGATTATGCTGAGCAAAAGCAAATGGCACGTTCAGATAAATCGTGGTACATGGATAAACCATTAAGAACGATTGCTAATCCAGATGATACAAGTGGTACAGATGGAATTCCTGGCCGTGTTATTGTTAATAAACCTGCCCATTATGGCCTATATGATGAGTCGAGTGAGTTTTTCTTAGGTGGAAAGCAGTGGACTTTTGATGAGTCCGGTAATCTTCGCCCATTTAATACTGGTGATGGTTACCTTCCTAAAGGTGGTTTACCTGGCTCTCCAACTAACTACTACTATACAGGCGCTTTTGGTGATGGTATTGAATATGCTGCAGATGAATTCTTTAGAACACCACTTACACGTCATACAATTAATTTTGCAGGCAATCAAAAACTAGCTGAAGATCATGATTTAAGTTTTGACTTCACTTATGCTAAAAATGAGGCTTTTGGTCAAAGCACTCCAATCTTTTTCCGTAGCATTCAAATTAAGCGTGACAATGCATTTATTAAAGATGACTTAGCTAAATTAATGGACGATGCGGGAGCAAAAAGTATTTCAATGCGTCGCCTAAGTGATGATTTTGGTCCGCGTGTATACAACCAGCAGCGTAATACCGTTCGTGCATCAATCGGTATTGATGGTTTGATAACGGATAACTGGACTTACTCTGCTTATTTACAACATGGTGAGCTAAAGCAAGATACATCTTGGTTTGGTGAAATATTAATGGAGAATGTTGAAAATGGATTTGATGCAGTAAATTTCAAAGGAAACATTGTTTGTGCTGAAAGAAATGATAAAGGTGAAGTTGTTGGAGGTAAAGCAGGTTGTGTTCCTTTAAATGTGTTAGGTAAATATCCTTTAACGCAAGAGCAACTAGATTACCATTCAACAGTTGCGACAGCAGAGCAAGGTCATAAGCAATCAAGCTATGGTATAACGGTAACTGGAGATGTATTTGATTTACCAGCTGGTGCAGTTCAAACAGCGTTTAGTTACGATTGGCGTAAAGAGCGTGCTTATGAAGCTCCAGGCACTGGTATTCGTAAAGGGCTGATTTTTGGTAATTCAGGCCTACCTTATGAAGGTGAATTAACAGTAAAAGAATATGCAACTGAAGTGCTAGTACCTATATTAGCAGATCAGTATCTTGCTCAAGAGGTGAACTTTGAGTTTGCATACCGTTACATGGATTACAGTTCTACAGGTACAGATAGTGCTTATAAACTTGGTCTAACATGGCAGGTGAATGATGATGTTCGTTTACGCTTTGCCAAGGCTCAATCTGTTCGTGCACCAAATGTGAATGAACTTTACTCTTCAACGGGTACTCAATTTGCGACTCGAGCAGAATCTTGCGCTGCTGATTCCATTGCCAAAGAAGATCAATACAAAGAGCAAGTGACACGAAATTGTGCAGCAGATGGAATACCTGCAGGTTGGGTGCCTTCAGATGCTTGGCGTTCAGGAGGCTCTTTAGAGGGTAAACTAGGTGGAAACTCAGAATTACAGAATGAAGTATCTAACGATATTACATTTGGTGTAATTTATACTCCTTCTTACCTTGAGAACTTTGAAATTACAGCTGATTACTGGAGCTTTGAAATCAAAGATGCAATTAGCTTCTATGATTATGAAAGCGCAATGGAAAACTGTTATCGTTCTGATAGTTTAGATAATCCTTTCTGTGGTAAATTTACTCGTGATCCTGTCACTCATGAAGTTACAGATTACTTAGAAACATCATTGAATGCTGCGGTTGAAAAATTAAGTGGTCTAGATATTGAGTCAGTATATAAATACGATACTTCTTTTGGTCAATTTGGCTTTAAGCTTGTAGCGACATATTTAGACAATCGTGAGCGTAACCCGACAGGAAATGCTGAAGATAACCGTATTCATACTGGTGAAGAGACTCGTCCACGTTGGAGAGCGCGTTTTAATACGAGCTATACCTATGATGATTTCCGCTTAGTTTTAGTCGCGAATTACCGTCATAGTACTGTAATGGATCGTAATGATTGGACGATTGAAGATCATGATTATAATGAAATTCCTTCTTACACTACGTTTGATTTAAGCGGTACTTATAATGTGCATGAAAAAGTAAGCTTGCGCTTAGGTGTGCAAAACTTAACTGATAATACAACACCGTATCATCCAGCAACTTTTGTTGATGGCGCGTATTATGATGTAATTGGTCGTCGTGTTACCGCTGGTGTGAATGTGAAGTTTTAATTAATTTCTCAATCCATTAGTATAAATGCCGCTCACCTGGGAGCGGCATTTTTTATGGTGATCGTTTTCCTTCCAGTTCTTAAATCCGCTATACTCCTCGCTCATTTTTTAGGGGGAATCTATGGAATATCAATTTATACGCGATCCAATTTTTGGTTTTCGGGCTAAGTTTAACGACGAGCAGGCTTTGTTTGGTCGCTGGTTGACTGAAGAAATGAATACTAATCCTGAAAAGTTAGGCCAATTATTGGGGTTAATCACGCAAGCTAAAACGCTTCAGCAAGATGAAATACAATTACTTGGCAAGGAAGTGACCTTGACGTTAAGTCGCTCAGAGGCGTTGTTAGAGGCGAATATTTTGCACCACCAAGATGAGGATTTATCACAATATCAAGATGATGCATTAATGCTTGATGAAGATGGTCTAATTGCTGTGTGCGGTTATGAAGACTTTGTTGCACTGATTGAGGCGTGGTGTGAGTTTATTGGTTTTTGCCACAGCAAACGTTGAATAATAAATCTATCCAAAGCTGTTATTTTCAATGTTAATAGCAACTAACTGTGGTGTATTACTTCGCCAAGTTCCTCTTGATAATGTCTTCGTTAAAGGTCCGTTTATTTAAATTAAGTATTTGGTAATTGTTTTAACTTCTTTTTTGCTAACTTAATTAGCTTTTCATCAGTTTGATGATTGATAAGCCAATTAAAATGTTGTTTTGCATCTTCTAGTTGTTCTGTTTGTAGCAATAGCTGCGCTAAATAGTAGTGCGCCCAGGGTAGGTAGTCATCATCAGTATTTCCAATATGGTTTTGAATAAACACATTTAATGCGTCGATGCCTTTTGTTGGTTCACTTTTATTTTTTAAACAAAATTTTCCTAAGTAGTAACGCGTCAGCTGTTTTGTTTCATCGTCTTTTGTCGAGCGGGCGTCTAATGAATCAAGGTATAGCAGTTGTTGTTCTGCTAAATCCGGTTGTTGACTTTGCCAAAGTGTTAAGCCGAGTAGGAGTTGTAATGTCAAATCTGTTTGATGTTTTGACTGCGCTTCACTTATGAGCTTTTCTAACTCTTCTTTGCCTTTAAACTCAGCACTGTAAGCTAGTTTGGCTAAAAATCCGTAGTGAGTGCTTAGTGCTGTAATGGGTGCTATTAAGTTTTCGGCAGCGCTGGCATTTCCGCCAAAAAAGGCTGGGGTGTTTAAATAAAAGCTCATGAGTGCAAGCTTAAATTTAGCATTCGTTGGTGCGAGTTTTTCGGCGAGTAAAAAATGTTTTTTGGCTTGCTGGGCTAAAGAGTAAGAAAACAATAGGGCGTCTGTACCCTCTACAACGCTAGTTTTTGCTTTTAAATAGTGTGCAGCGGCAAGATTAGGATCACTTTGTAATAATTGGTCACTTAAAGAGTGGGCTTGCGCAAAATCTTCGTTTTCGATGGCGTGTTCAATGTTTGTAACTGCTGTTAACTGCGCGGCGTTTAGGTTACCTAGCGCGTGATATTCATCTGTGTATGTTTGGTTATCAAGCAGGTTTACTAAGTGGCTGGATGCAGCTTCATTTGCACTAAGTGGTAAACTTAGTAGCAGAGCAATACTTAGCGAAATCATTTTAATTTTCATGCTGATACATCCAGTTTTTTTGTTTGCCAAGCATACCAGTGTTTACAATAAATGAAAATTCCCGATTTGAGGGATGTCTAATATGCATCTTGTTTAACTTTGTTTGGCTTCAAGTAGCTTGCTTAGTTGTTCAATTCGATGACTCATACCGATAATAATTTGATCTTTGAGCTTATCTTTCATGGCACTTGGTAAGCGAGAAAGCACACTTGATGAAATGGCGAGTAAAATTGTATCTTCACAGGCTCTGGCATTAATGCTGCGCTGACGTTGGCTGACAAAGCTGCCTTCGCCAATAAATTCACCAGGTTCAACTAAACCTAATTCAACTTTATCATTGTGGCGAAACATCATTAATGCACCACTTAAGACTAAATAAAGGCTTTTGTCATTATCAAATTGTTGGAAAACAAAGCGATCTTTTTTGACTAGTAATAGTGACGAGAAAGATTCAAGTAATACTTGGCGTTCATCTAAGCTAAAACTTTTAAAAAAAGGGAGCCGATTGATGATCGCCATGCGTTTGATTAAGGGCGTATTTTCGATGAGTTTCATATCGTTCACTAGCTTAAATTAAAGTGCTAGCTTATCAGTTTAAATTCCGTTCCTTCAACTTTCTTGTCAGTGTATTACGACCCCAACCTATTTTTACAGCTGCATCTTGCTTATGGCCGTGGCAATGATTTAATGCGGTATTAATGAGCCGAACTTCTATTTCGGCCTGAATGTCGGGCCAGATATTTTCACGGCCTTGTTTAAGCTCATTATCAAACCATACCTGAAACTGCTCTAACCAATCAGTCGATTGTGTTGTTTTCACTGCGCTGACAAATACTTCACTTGGTAAATCGGCTTCTGTCACTATTTGCCCCGGCGCCATCACAGTAATCCAGCGACACGTATTTTCGAGTTGTCTTACGTTACCTGGCCAGTGAAAGGCTTTGAGTTTTTTCGTGGCATCTGGCGCTAATATTTTGCTTTCAACTTTGAGTTCTTTGGCGCTTTTAGTTAAAAAGTAATTTGCTAGTTTTTCAATATCTTCGGTGCGTTCACGTAGAGCGGGTAGTTTTAAGCGCACAACGTTTAGGCGATGAAATAAATCGTCACGAAACTTTCCGGCGCTGACTAACTCTTCAAGATTTTGATGAGTTGCAGCGATGATCCGAACATCGACTTTGATACTTTGATGGCCACCGACACGATAAAACTCACCATCGGCGAGTACCCGTAGCAAGCGAGTTTGTACATCAAGCGGCATATCACCTATTTCGTCTAAAAAGAGTGTACCGCCATTGGCTTGTTCAAAGCGTCCTTTGCGGACACTATCGGCACCGGTAAACGCGCCTTTCTCATGACCAAAGAGCTCTGACTCAACTAATTCCTTTGGTATAGCGGCCATGTTCAGAGCAATAAATTCTTTTTCTTTACGAGGGCTATGGTTGTGTAAGGCACCGGCTACCAGTTCTTTTCCTGTCCCAGATTCACCATTAATGAGTACGCTCATACTCGATGCCGAGAGTTTCCCTATGGCTCGAAACACCTCTTGCATTGCGGGTGCTTCACCTATGATATCTTGCGCTTTTTGTTCTGCTTGTGCAGGTTTTGTTTTAGTTTTTGCATTGGCGCGGCAGGCACTTTCAACTAAGTTTACCGCTTCGTTTAAATCAAACGGTTTAGCGAGATATTCAAACGCGCCTTTTTGAAATGCTTGCACCGCTGAATCTAAATCAGAATGCGCCGTCATGATGATAACGGGAAGTTCAGGATGCTCTTTGCAAATTCCTTCTAATAACGTCATCCCATCCATGCCGGGCATCCGTACATCGGAAATGAGTACCATGGGTTGGTTATATTCTAACGCGCTAAGTACGGATTCTGCCGAGGCAAAACTTTCGGTTTGAAAACCTGCGCGACTGAGAGCTTTTTCTAAAACAAAGCGTATCGATGCATCATCGTCAACCAGCCAAACTGTTTTCATGTCTTACTCCAAAACGATGCGAGCGCTATTTGGTGCTCGCAAATGGCAAATAAATATTAAATTCGGTGTGACCCGGCCAGCTTTCACACTCAATATACCCATCATGTTGGTCAATTAAGGTTTGCGCTATGGCAAGTCCAAGCCCTGAACCGCCCTCTTTATTAGTGACCATAGGATAAAACAGCGTATCACGCAGGGCTTTATCAATGCCTGGGCCATTATCCGACACTTTAATCAACAAGGCGTTTTTCATTGCTTTGTTATGAACTCGCATATGATGGCGAATACGCGTTTGCAAGGTGATTTGTCCGCCATCAACTAAAGCTTGCTGCGCATTACGTACAATATTGAGTACGACTTGTTGAATTTTTCCCTGATCGATAAAAATGTCGGGAATACTCGGGTCGTAATCTTTTAGCAACGTTATATTGCTTTGATTACTTAATGTGGTGAGTTTAACCACTGACTCCAAGGTTTGGTGAATATTGCACCACGCTTTTTTAGGCAATTGATTCGGGCCAAGCAAACGGTCAACAAGTTCAGTTAACCTATCGGCTTGTTCAATAATCAAAGTTGCGCATTCATCACGTTCTTGTTGATCGACTTCGTATTGCAATAATTGCGCCGCTCCGCGAATGCCCCCTAGAGGATTTTTTATTTCGTGAGCTAAGCCACGAATTAGCGTGCGAGCAGCCATGTATTGATGCATTTGATGAGAGGCTTTATCGTGTTTTATTTCATCATCGAGTGCGCGGCATTCTAATAGAATGAAAGGCTGATTTTCGAGCATGAGACGGCGAGAATTTAAGGTGATTTTTGCATGGCGAGAATCGAGGAAAACCGCGTCAGCTCTATGTTGATGGCAATCGCTACCTTCTATTAATGTATGGCTGATAATGCGTTTTACATCTATGGTATGGTAATTAAAAAGGGATTCAAACTGCTGATCAATGAAGCGCTTAGGCCCTAAAGCAAAGAGTTCACTGGCGCTATCATTAGCATAAACAACCTGTAAATCTTGGTTAAGTAAAATAACTGCGGTAGCTAAGTTTTCACTTAAAATTTGTAATGCTTGTTTAGTGAGTGTTTTATTGTTGCGCATCGTTGCACCATTTTAGTGCGTCACTTGGCTCTGGTACTAGTCATAGCCTAACGAGAGTGACGTTGAGTTTAAGATGTTACGCTATTTTTAAGGCAAAATAAGTGTGAATACGTAGTCAATTGATGACTAAAGACCTTTGCGGTGCAGATAAATGATAATTGATTTGCTCTTGCTGATTTCTTTGCCATCTTTGTCAATGAGGCGCATTTGTAAGGTGTGCTCACCACGGTCAACATCTCTGAGCGCAAAAATAGAAGAGGATTGTGGCTCTTTAGTTGCAATGCCATCTAAGAAAAGTTGAATCTTTAGACCATTTTCAAAACGAGGCGAGACTCGTCCACTGACGTAAACTGACCCTGAGTTTTCACGGATCGTTGCTTGATGTTGCGGTTCAGTAATTTCAATCTCAAATTTTGCAGTGTCAGGTGTTGTTGTGCTGGTTTCTTCATATAAAATACTGGTATCAACCGCTTGCATGTCAATACTGCTGACATTGAGGTTGAGTTCTTCAGCATTTTTTTGTGGGGTATCAGAAAACACTAATACACCTTTAGCATCGCGCCAAACATAAATTTTTTTCTGTGAGGCGACGGCTGAAAGCGAAAATAAACATAAGCATACTGCAAGCAGTATAAAGCGTGTCCCCACGATAAAATCCTTGTTTAGAGTTTATATTTATTATTTTATAACCATTAACTGTATATTAACTAATTCTTTTTGGCTATAAAAAAAGCCTGCAAAGCAGGCTTTTGGAACACACATTGAAACAAATCTTTAACTTAACAGCTGTAGTACATTTCAAATTCAACTGGATGAGTTGAAGTATTTAATTTTTGTACTTCTTTTGTTTTTAAGTCGATATAGGCATCGATTAAATCATCAGTGAAAACGCCACCTTGAGTTAAGAATTCACGGTCAGCACTTAGGCAATCTAAAGCTTCTTGTAATGAACCTGCAACTTGTGGGATTTCTGCTGCTTCTTCAGCTGGTAAATCGTATAAATCTTTATCCATTGCATCGCCTGGGTGGATCTTGTTTTTGATACCGTCAAGACCAGCCATTAACATTGCAGAGAATGCTAAATATGGATTTGCCGCTGGATCTGGGAAGCGAACTTCGATACGACGACCTTTAGCTGATGGTACAACAGGGATACGGATAGACGCCGAACGGTTACGTGCAGAGTATGCAAGCATTACTGGCGCTTCGAAATGAGGCACTAAACGTTTGTATGAGTTAGTTGCTGGATTTGCGAATGCATTGATTGCTTTAGCATGCTTAATGATACCGCCGATGTAGTAAATAGCTTCTTCAGAAAGACCAGCATATTTATCACCAGCAAATAAGTTAACGCCATCTTTTGCTAATGATTGGTGACAGTGCATCCCTGAACCGTTGTCGCCAACGATAGGTTTTGGCATGAAAGTCGCTGTTTTGCCGTATAAATGAGCCATGTTGTGGATAACATATTTCATTTCTTGGATTTCGTCGGCTTTTGTTACCATGGTATTGAAGCGAGTTGCGATCTCATTTTGTCCTGCTGTTGCAACTTCATGGTGATGTGCTTCAACTACGTGACCCATTTCTTCTAATACTAAACAAGTAGCTGAACGCCAATCTTGGAAATCATCAACTGGAGCAACTGGGAAATAACCCCCTTTTACGCCTGGACGGTGACCTGTATTGCCGCCTTCATATTCTTTATCTGAGTTCCAAGCTGCTTGCTTAGAATCAATTTTGAACATTGAGCCAGACATGTCTGTTTTGTATTTAACATCATCAAATACGAAGAACTCTGGCTCTGGGCCAAATAATACTGTGTCGGCGATGCCTGTTGAACGCATATATTCTTCAGCGCGTTTTGCAACAGAACGTGGGTCGCGTGTATAACCGATTAACGTACCTGGTTCTACTACGTCACAACGAACAATTAAAGTTACTTCTTCAGTGAACGGATCTAATTTTACAGAGCTTGCATCAGGCATTAATACCATGTCTGATTCATTGATGCCTTTCCAGCCAGCAATTGATGAACCATCAAACATTTTACCGTCTTCAAAGAAATCTTCGTCAACTTGGTGGTGTGGAATTGAAACGTGTTGTTCTTTACCTTTAGTATCGGTAAAACGTAAATCAATAAATTTAACATCGTTATCTTTAATAAACTGTAAAACTGATTGAGACATGTGTCCTCCAAGCTGTGTGTTGTGTTGTAAGTATTATTTGCAATTGCAATTTTCTTTACTATAAGCTTAATGCGTGCCACTATTTTAACTTATTGATATTAATGGTTTTAAGCTTGTTATTCTCTGAGTGAATTAGTGTTTTTGCACCATAAAGATCTCTTCCTGCACAGATTTGGTGCAAAAAAACAGCCTCAATATTATAGTCTAAAAAATATTCTTTACTTGAATCTCGCATTTGTTAATGACGTTTTTGCGCTAATCAAAAAATAGTTTTAAATTAGTTTATTAGACTAACTAAATGTTATTCATCACTAATTGTGTAATAAAAAGTCATTACAATGTGTTTTTTTGTCGAAAAACTAAAAATATATATTGGATAAACTTTCATCCCTGCCATTATTAAGGGATAATATGCGACCATTTTTTTAAACGCTATGCTGATTTTTCGCAACTATAATTATTTGCGAGATTGGGGGCGTAGATCTACTAGGATCAGCCGGATTAATTCTACTGAGTAAGTATATGAGCATCGAAAAGATAAGAAATATCGCGATTATCGCGCACGTTGACCACGGTAAAACAACCTTGGTTGATAAACTGCTAGGGCAGTCAGGCACATTAGCAACACGTGGCGGTAACGAAGAGCGTGTAATGGACTCTAATGATATTGAGAAAGAGCGTGGTATTACCATTCTTGCAAAAAATACTGCAATTTCTTGGAATGGTTACCATATCAATATCGTAGATACTCCAGGACACGCCGATTTCGGTGGTGAAGTTGAGCGTGTACTTTCGATGGCTGACTCAGTATTACTATTAGTTGATGCACAAGAAGGCCCAATGCCACAAACTCGTTTTGTGACGCAAAAAGCATTCGCGCAAGGTCTAAAGCCAATCGTTGTTATCAACAAAATCGACAAGCCAGGTGCACGTCCTGATTGGGTTATGGATCAAATCTTTGATTTATTCGATAACTTAGGCGCAACTGATGATCAGTTAGATTTTAAAGTAATTTATGCATCAGCTATCAATGGCTGGGCAACATTAGATTTAGATGTACCATCAGATAACATGGAACCTATGTTCCAAATGATCGTTGATGAAGTTGCTCCTCCGGCGGCAGATCCGGAAGGTGCTTTCCAAATGCAAATTTCGCAACTTGATTACAACTCATATGTAGGTGTAATTGGTGTTGGTCGTATCAAACGTGGTTCTGTTGCACCGAATCAGCAAGTTACGATTATTAGTGCTGATGGTACTAAACGTAATGGCAAAATTGGTTCAGTTCAAAGCTATTTAGGCCTTGAGCGTATTGAGACTGACCGTGGTTATGCTGGTAACATCGTAACTGTAACTGGTATTGGTGAACTTAAGATTTCTGATACAGTTTGTTGTCCAAACAATGTTGAGCCATTACCGCCACTAAGTGTTGATGAGCCAACAGTAACAATGACATTCTCGGTAAATAACTCACCTTTCTGTGGTAAAGAAGGTAAGTTTGTTACTTCACGTAATATCCTTGAGCGTTTACAAAAAGAATTAGTTCACAACGTTGCGTTACGTGTTGAAGAAACTGACAGCCCAGATAGCTTCCGTGTATCTGGCCGCGGTGAATTACACTTAGGTATCTTAATTGAAAACATGCGTCGTGAAGGTTATGAGTTAGCGGTTTCTCGTCCACAAGTAATCTTACGTACTGTTGATGGTCAATTACAAGAACCGTTTGAAGTAGTGACTATCGACTGTCAAGAAGAGCACCAAGGTTCTATCATGGAGCAATTGGGTCTTCGTAAAGGTGAATTACGTGATATGTCTCCAGATGGTAAAGGCCGTATGCGTATGGACTTCATCATCCCAAGTCGTGGTTTAATTGGTTTCCAAACAGACTTCATGACGTTAACGTCTGGTTCTGGTTTGTTATACCATACATTCGATCATTACGGTCCACACAAAGGTGGTGAGATCGGTGTTCGTAAAAACGGTGTAATGATTGCAAATGCAACAGGTAAAGCGTTAACAAATGCATTATTCAACCTACAAGAGCGTGGCCGTTTATTTATCGGTCATGGTGTTGAAGTGTATGAAGGTATGGTTATTGGTATTCACAGCCGTGATAACGATTTAACTGTAAATGCACTTAAAGGTAAGCAGTTAACAAACGTTCGTGCATCAGGTACTGATGAAGCGCAAACGTTATCACCACACTTAAACTATTCACTTGAGCAAGCGCTTGAGTTCATCGCTGATGATGAGTTAGTTGAAGTAACACCGTTAAACATTCGTATTCGTAAACGTCATTTGACAGAAAACGAGCGTAAACGTGCTGGTCGTGCACCAAAATAATACTTTTTAAAGTAGTTAAAAAACCCGCTAATGAGCGGGTTTTTTTATGAGTAAAATAAATAATCGGGTTAGCGACTAGCTACTCTTATTCATTTGCTCAATAAATTGATTTGAATCTGCTATGGATTTATTCATATCTGTCATTAACGACTGAATATCACGTTTTAAATTATTAAACTCACCTTTGATGGCACTGACCGCTTGTGCGTTGAGATTATGTTTTAGATACAATACATTATCTTTTAATGCAGCAAGCACCGGCCCCATTTTTTTCTCTGATGTGCGCATCGATTTTAATAGTTTTTCAAACTGTCTCTTGGTTGAGTTAAGCTTTTTTTCACTTTCACGTTTGAGAGATGGATTTTGGTATTGCGCTAATTCGTCATTCCATTCAACAAAGAGTGCATTAGCGACATCTTCGACTTTATCAATACGATTTGAAACGTCATCTGCTGCTTTTTGGCTTGATTCATAGTCATCGTTTAGTTGGCTATAAACGGTTTGTAATTCACCTCCCTCTAAATTAATCAATAAACTTAATCGTTCAAGAGCGGATTGAAACTCTTGTTGTGAGGCTTGCTGTGATTCCTTTGCTTCTTCTACGCGGTCGATGAGGATATCGCGCTTGTGGATCCCCACTTTTTCCATCGCAGAGTAGTAGGCTGTTTGGCAGCCACTTAATAGCAAGACAAGAGAGGTGGTAAGTAGTAACTTTTTCATTAGTCGACCTTTTTATTCTGTAAACAGAGATGTTTTAGCCATAGCTCTGTTATTTGTGCCTTTGCATGATATCTTATCAATAACAGATTAAATCATAACAGAATATACGAATATGCACGGGAAATTATCAGATTATTGGCTACAGACGCATAGCATATTGCTTAAATTGTATGCGTGGCTGCAGCTGTATGTGAGACGCTGTCAAGAAGATGCAATTACTGTTAATGCGGGTTATTTAGCCTATGTTACTTTGCTCTCTCTGGTACCGTTAATGGCTGTGGCAGTTGCTATTTTTTCGGCCTTTCCGGTGTTTGAGTCATTTAGAGAGGGGATTGAAAACTTTATTTTTACTAATTTTGTGCCCACTTCAAGTGAAGTTATTCGTGAGCATATTGGTGCCTTTGCAGGTAATGCCAGTAAGATGACGACGATAGGGGTTGGTTTTTTAGTCGTGGTTGCTCTTTTTTTGATCCGCAATGTTGATGGTACACTTAATCGTATCTGGCGAATTGATAAAAAACGCAATCCAATGATTTCATTTGCAATTTACTGGATGGTGCTTACTTTAGGGCCAGTGCTTTTAGGGGCAAGTTTAGGGGTAACATCATACATTTTGTCTCTTGCAAGTATCGCTGAACAGGGTATTCCTGGCTTGAGCGGGTTTATTTTAACACTGATCCCGTATTTTATTTCTATACTTACTTTTACCTTGCTCTACACCATAGTGCCTAATACTGAAGTGCCTTTTCGGGCTGCCTTACCGGGTGCAGTATTTGCCGCAATTTTATTTGAATTGAGTAAACAAGGTTTTGCAAGGTATGTTAGTGAGTTTCCATCTTATGAAGTTATTTATGGTGCACTTGCGACGGTTCCCATTTTGTTTGTATGGGTTTATTTATCATGGATAGTGGTATTACTTGGAGCTGAAGTGACGGTATGTATTCAACATTCGCTACAAGCGCCATTATCAAAGCCTGAAGCAGAATCCGCGCAATAAAAGGCTCGATGTTGCATGCTCAGGCAGAGGGTACAACATTTATGGTTACGCTTTATGAAATTACGGACGCTAAAAGTTACCATATTCCTGTTGGGCAGGGGCATCAACTCCATGTGGAGGAATATGGTAATCCACAAGGTGTACCTGTATTGGTATGTCATGGTGGACCGGGCGCTGGTGCAAACGTATTAGATTGTCGTTATTTTAATCCACAAAAATATCGCATTATTTTATTTAGCCAGCGCGGTTGTGGCCTTTCAACGCCACAATTGCATACAGAGTTCAATCAAACATCCTATCTACTAAATGACATTGAAATTATCCGTAAAACACTTGGAATTAAAGCCTGGTTACTCAGTGGTTGCTCTTGGGGGGCGACATTGGCGTTGCTGTATGCAATAGCAACCCCAGAAAAAGTATTAGGATTATTACTGCGTGGCACTTTTTTGGCGCGTAAACAAGATTTACAGTGGCTTTATGGAAGGCAGGGGGGGGCGATGCTCTTTCCTGATTACTATCAGCACTTTAATCCAAGTCATTTATCTTATTTGGATTTGATGGATGCATATGCTACTGATTTTAACAGTGACAATGAACTACAAAAATTAAAATCAGCCAAAGCATGGTGTGAGTGGGAGCTAGTTCTATCGGGGTTACACCCGACTCATAATAGTCAGTACTTTATTTGTGATACTCAAAGAGCGCTTAATGTTGCAATATTAGAACACCATTATTTTTTAAATAATTGTTTTATTGAAGATAATTACATTTTGAACCAAGTTGGTGCAATCGCGCATTTACCCATTCACTTTATCCATGGCCGACATGATTTTGTTGCGCCACTTGCTGGGGTTTATGAATTGGCCCAAGCTTTGAATGCCCGTTTAGATATTCTTAATGATGTAGGGCATAGTTCCGAAAATCATAGCTATGCAGAAGCTATGCGCAGCGCTGCTGATCTATTATATTGCAAAGCTAAATCAAGTTATTTGAAAATATTAGGGTAAGCAGTGCAAGCAATTATTCAACGTGTTACAGAAGCTAAAGTTGTTGTCGAAAATAAGGTCATTGGTGAGATAAACCAAGGAATTTTAGTGCTGTTAGGTGTTGAAAAACATGATAATGAGCAATCTGCCGATAAACTATTACATAAAATTTGTGGTTATCGTATTTTTACTGATGACCAAGGCAAAATGAATTTAAGTGTATCTGATGTGCAAGGCCAGTTATTAGTGGTATCACAATTTACTTTGGCTGCAGATACCAAAAAAGGTATGCGTCCTAGTTTTTCATCGGCAGCTGTACCTGATGAAGCAAAACGTTTGTATCACTATTTTGTTGCTCAAGCACAAGCTAAGGGGATTGAAGTCGCAACGGGTGAGTTTGGTGCTGATATGAAAGTGCATTTAGTAAACGACGGTCCGGTTACGTTCCGCTTAGAGGTGTAGCCATAAAATGTGGTTGGTATAACCTGAGATTTTTTCAATTTTCACTTCTTTGGTGAAAGTGGCTCTCAATAAGCGTTTAAGTTGAGTTAGCTGAGAGTCACTTTGGGTTAAAAAGTTAATAAATAAATGGCCATTAGCGGCCAAAATATGGCTTAAATCATCATAAAACTGTTTTTGAAATAGGAAAACAGGTGCTTCGAGTTGACTAAAAATATCGATGATTATCCAATCGAAGGTGCGAGGCGTTTTTATTTCGAGTAATACGTCTTGGCAATGCAGATTATTTGATGCATGACCGCCAAAATATTTTTTATAGCAATGGATAATCTCGGGGTTTTTTTCTGCAGTGATAAGTTCGGTATTTGGATAATGAAATTGTAGGTAATTACGAATTGCGCCAGCACCTAAGCCAATTTCAAGAACAGAACTTGGATCATCAAGGGTACGCCAAATATCTGCAAGTACTTGTAAATGCGGAAATAACAAATGATCCGGTTCATCAATTTCGATGACAGATTGCAGTACTTCATTGATCAACAACCATCTAAGTTGTTGATATTGCCTTACTTGTATGTTTTGGCCTAATTGCTTTTGCCAATGGATCAGTTGACCGATCTCCGTACAGTGGGCAATGAAGTGTGGGTGAATAATGCCTTTATCGGCTTGCACATATTTCATAGTCTAATCAGGATAGTAGAGCATTTTACATGTGTCACGTTTTATGCACAGGCCAAATTGGAAGGCTATTTTAACTGGTTAGCTTTTGTTGTATTGTGGAGTGGATTTTTTGCTCTGAATAGTTAGAGTAATTGCAAATAATATCGATAGGAGCTGGCATGTTTCAAGTTACGACCCCACAAAGCAGTCAAGATTGGCAGGACTATTATCAATTGCGTTGGCAGGTTTTACGGGCACCTTGGCAGCAACCTAGAGGCTCTGAGCAAGATGATCTTGAGCAAGACTCTGAACATCGTTTTATTCGTAATCGCGAAGGTGAGGTATTAGGTGTCGCCAGGCTACATTTTAACAATCACAATCAAGCGCAAGTGCGTTATATGGCGGTCTCTGAGCATGCTCGTAATCAGCATATTGGAAGTCGGTTATTACATGAATTAGAAATGATAGCTTGGACGCAATCGGCGCAAGAGTTGGTTTTATTTGCCCGCGAGCGCGCCTTGCCTTTTTATCAACGTCATGGTTATACCGTGGTTGAAAAAGCACACCTAGCCTATGGCGATATTCAACATTTTAAAATGGTAAAAAATCGCCCATCAGAGCCTGGTTGGTTTTTGCACCCAGACTGGACGCAGGTGTTGCAAAATACGTGGCGTGAAGCTATCCCGATTAGTGATGCTATGGGGATAAAAGTAGAAAGTTATACTGATTGGTTGTTTTCAACCCAAGCCGATTTTAATGCCAATATTAATGTTCATGGTTCGATGTTTGCGGGTTCTATTTATAGTTTAGCGACCCTCACTGGGTGGGGTGCAACGTATTTAACCCTGAAAGAATTAGAGCTTGATGGTGATATTGTTTTGGCCGATGCCAATATTAAATATCTTAAACCGCTTAAGTCTTCACCACGTGCAAGTGTCGTATTAGCCGATTGTATTGGTCAACTTGAGGTGCTGCAGCAAGGAGAGAAAGCGGTATATCAGGTGCCGGTGAATGTTTATGATAATGATGTAAAAGTGGCTGAATTTATCGGTCAGTTTGTCGTCTTGCCTTTAAAAACATCAGTTTGATTTAATTTGAACTCAGGCTATTTAATAAAAACGCCAATAAAGAATTTATTATTGGCGTTTTTTAATGTCATTAAACTCATGCGCGACTTTAAATGGCAGCGCCTTTAAATTACAAAAGGTCGCTGAGTAAAATTCCAATTCCAAAGCGCTGAATATTGGCGTTGTAATCAATTAAGCTTTCGCCATAGCCATTAAAATACTGAGTGTAGCCCCGTAATCGGCCCCAAAGAGGAAATGACCAATCGAGCTGAATCGCACCACGGTTTTGCGCGTTAAAATTGTTACGGCTCATAAAGCTAAATTCATGCTCTTGATAACGATATGCGCCTGAAAACTCAAAATATCCCATGTATTTATAAATATCAGGGTTGTCGTCGCCTTTTGGATCTAAGGCATCGGTTTTATGGTTCTCTGGAATGCGAAACCAAGGTTTTAAGCTAAAAACAAACCCTCTATTTTCCCAAATAAAGTCAGCATAAATGCGATTCCAAGAGCGAGAATTTGGTTGGCTGCGGCCATTGGATTGATGCTCAAAACCCAGAATAAAAGCCATTTCATCACCCCATAATACATGTTCGGGGTCTAAAAAATTAATCCAAAAAATTTCTGGTTGGTAATTTGTTTCACGAAATGGAGATGAAATTTCTTTATTAAAAACCTGCCAATACGATTCTAACGTAAAGCCTAAATACACAGCCTGATCTTTATCTGAAAAGTTATTAAATAATGGCACCTTAATAGAGAGCTGATATTTAGCTTCAAAGTTATCAAGTGGCTCGTCTTTATCATTTTGTGTCAGTTGGTCATAATGATTAAATGGTGATGAGTTGGGGTTGCTCATGTAGGTAACAGGTAGCAGATAATTACGCTTGTGTGGCGTGATTACATTACGATTATCTTGGCTATAGTGTTCGCGAGCCATGCGTTTATCAAGCTGACTAATATTAGTATTGCTATCTGGTTTGGCACAGTTTTGTTTTATTTGGCCAATGGTGCGTTCATCATTGCCCGATAACAACTCACCTAATATACATTGTTTTACTAATTCTACTTCAGGGTTTGAAATAGGGTCACTTTCGGAAGCGTTGGTAAAAAACGATATCAAAGCGACCAAACAGATCACATAGCGCATAGTTTGCCTTTAAATTAGCTCATTTAGCGTTGAGTATATCTTGGCTCTCCCTCATCGGGGAAATTATTCAAGCGCTTTTTTGTTATCGTAACAAATAAAAAGGCGGCTTTGCAGCCGCCCGAGCTTGTCCAATTTGGACTCTCACGCAATAGGGTAATTGATTGAGAAAAGATTGCGGCAAGGCTGCCGCTATCTGATTTTGCCACGGGAATACATGGCGACTCTCACGCAATTAGAGTTTGGTGTGATTACAGTTTAAATTTATTAAAGCGCACTGTAATTGGTAAAAAATTTATACAGCTCAGTACCTTGGTTTACGCTTGCCGAGGCAAAATGCAAAATGGCAATTGCGTCTTTATCAAAGGTGAGCTGATGCAAGGGCGCTTCACTTAAGTAGCGCTCCATACGTAAAATATTAGCGATTGGAGTGCCCGCTTTAATGTGCCCACCCAAAGGCGCCAGGTATTCAACCATGCCGCCAAGTGGCGAATAATAGGCGATATAATCGTTTAAATGACAGCTATAGCGAGCTATTTTTGCTGGTTGATGATGCGAGTTATTAAAGGCCTCTTTATGCGTTAAGTAACTTAAAATACTTTGCGCATCATATTTAGCGGCGGTTAAATCTATTTTTTCTTGTGAGCCAAGCTCCACCGTAAAGGCATCGACTGCGATATCAAAATTAATACCTTGTGCTTTGAGTGCGTCGCTTAAATCCCACCAAGGGCAAAAACTTGCTTCATCAAGGGCGCCCCCAAAACCATTATCAATTAATAAAACATGCTCAATATTAAAAAAACGAGCGCTGGGTTTGGCATAAGTTGGGCAATATAAGTGCTTACTTGAAATAGGACCAGTGTGTAAATCTAAAACAATATCAGCCTGATGAGCGAGGCGCTGCAGGTTATATGCAATGCGCTGCCCGGTTGTGAGTTGATAAGCTGGACCATTAAGTTTTTGATCGATGTGGGTTATTAATTGCTCACGAAATGCATGTTTAATGGTGCTTGCATCACTTGTTAAGTGGTTGCGCACAAACTCAGGAATGATACTGGTTGCATCTAAATACATACGATTCCAATTAGTGCCGGTAATTGGATCGAAGCGGCCAAGAGTAAACTCTCCTGACTTTTGATTACAGCCAATTGGGTTTGCGTAAGGCACTAAGGTAAAGTCTGCTTTTAAATCAAGTTGTTTTAGTTGTTCAAGTAGCTGATAAATAACCGCATTACCCTGAACTTCGGCGCCGTGCATATTGGCTTGAATGTAAACATGCGGGCCTGTTCCATCACCTTTTAAGCGATAAACCGGAATGGTTAACGGTAAACCGTTTGCAATTTCACCGACTAAGATATTTTCTTGGCTTATTGAGTTCATAGGCTTATCTCAAATAATAATCCGCAGTTTCGCAACTACGAACGCAGCGAACTTGGTTGTTTTCTATTACGTATTCAGCAGCTAATTCGTGGCATAAAAAATAAGGCATGCTTTCGGTAAAGCCATATGCACCAACTTGGCTAAAAATGACATGGTCATTTTCATTGAGATCGGCGGGGAGTTGATGTGTACCTAAACTGTCGAGTGCAGTGCAAAGCGGGCCATGAATTAAAAACTCACGTGCGGGCGCATTTGATTGGCGTAATAACTGTGCTGGAAACGCTTGATTAGTCACTGCAGGGCGCAAAATGTGGTTAATCCCTCCTGCGGTAATTAATTGGTGGTACCCAAAGTTTTCTTTTTGTTCGACTACAGGATTAACATAGTGGCCGCATTCACCCACAGCATAACGACCGAGTTCCATCCAAAGCTCATTCACGCCTGATTCGAATTTAATATTGCTTAGAGCATCAAGTAGCTGAGGCCAATTGAGAGGGTCTTGCGCGGTTGTGTAGGGAATACCTAAACCACCACCTAAATCTAAAATCTCCAGTGCAAAACCGAGTTGATCGGCGAGTGCCTGTAATGGCGCAATCATTTGTGACCATAACTGGGCTAGCTTATCAGTGCTGAGCATATTGCCCCACTGAAAAATATGCAGGCCCACAAAGTTTAGTTGTGGGTAGTCGGCAATATTTAAATGCTGCCATTGCTGCGTACCTAAACCAAAAGGCGTTAGGCTATTGCCTCCTAAAGGGTTTTTTTCACCTTCTGGCCAACGAAGTTGCACGCGCAGCAAAATACGCAATTGCACTTGATGATTTTGCGCCGCTTGGTTTAACCACGCTACTTGGTTGAGGCTTTCGGCAACAAATGTACGCACGCCAGCCTCTAAAAAGTGGTTAATTTGTTTTTTACTTTTGGCAGGGCCAGTATTGAGCACACGTTCAGCGGCAATTCCTTGTTTTAATACTTGATTTAGCTCGCCTGCGCTTGCTACATCAAAGTTAAAACCCGCTTTATCTAAAGTTTGGATCACGCTCGATAAAGGATTCGCTTTGACTGCATACCATAGCTTTACCACATTTTGCGCGGTTAATGGTGCTAAGTGAGCAGCGAGCTGATCTAAATCATAGATAAAAAAAGGATGGTCTTGTGTTTGCACAAGTGCATTGATATGACCGCGAACTGATGTGCTCAAAAAGCTCATTAACGTAATACCTCTTCTAGTGCTAATGAAGCGTTTGATTGTGCATCACGGTATTTCACAATTAAGGCGCATGACATACTTAAACCTTGGCTGCGGCCCCATGCACTTGATGCAGGGCGTGAACCAGGTACTACAATCGCGTATTCTGGGATTGGTTCGCCGCGCTCAAGTTGGCGCTCGTTAACACAGTCGTACACAGGAATAGTGGCCGATAAACGCACACCTGGGGCAAGTACTGCGCCTTTTTTCACTACAACGCCCTCAACAATCACACAACCTGCGCCAATAAATGCATCGTCTTCAATCACAACTGGACTCGCGCCAACAGGCTCAAGTACACCACCTAGTTGTACTGCAGCACTTAAATGTACGTTTTTACCGACTTGCGCACATGAACCAACTAAAACATGGCTATCAACCATAGTGCCTGAATCGACATAAGCACCAATGTTGATATAAGAAGGAGGCATAATAATCGTGCCTTTTGATACATAAGCACCTGGGCGAACACTGCTGCCACCCGGTACCATGCGCACGCCATCTTCAGCCGAAAAACCACGCACGGCTAAGTTGTGTTTATCGACAAAACCACCAGGGAATTCAATATTGTTGCCATTTTTAAAGACGTCTAAAATGCCTTTTTTAACTTCAACATTGGCATGCCATTGACCGTTTTCATCTTGAGTTGCAGCGCGCACTGTGCCCGCTTCTAATTGTTGAATAAGTTCTGACCAGTTCATAAATTGCCTGTTTAATTAAAAGATAAAATTGTGTGATTCGCAGCTTCAAGTGCTGCATGATTATTGAGTTCTAAATGCGTCAATGGTGGTCTTAAATCCGGAAATTGAATGCGACCTTGCTTGTGCATTAGCACTTTTACAGGGATTGGATTGGCGACTTCAAATAAGCTATTGATAGCGCTCGACCATTGACGAAATAGATTAGGATAAGTACCTGCAAGCGAGCGACGTACAAATTCAGCTGTTTGATTGGGCCAAGCATTTGCTGCGACAGACACTAGCCCTTTAGCGCCAGCTTGGGCAAAATAAGGCATCAAGGCATCGTCACCACTATAAATGGCAAGCTGGGGTGCGGCACTACGAAACGCTTCAAATTTTGCAATATCGCCACTGGCTTCTTTCATCGCCCAAAGCCTAGTGTGATGGCTTAAATTAGTCAGTACCTCAGGCGCAATAGCAACAGCACTGCGACCTGGTACGTTATAAAGCATACATGGGTGTTTTGAATGGTTCAGTAAGGTATCAAACCATTGGGTTTGTCCTTGAATACCAGGCTTGGCATACAGTGGCGAACCAAGTAAATAAGCATGGATTGGTAAATCATTACAAAACTCAAGCCATTGAACTTGTTGCTTTAAATTAAAACCACCAACAGCGACCATTAACGGAACTTGAGGTGCTAATTGGCAAACAAAAGTAACAATTTCTTTTTGCTCGGTTTCGGTTAGGGCTAAGCCTTCGCCGGTACTGCCAAGTAATAAAATGCCATTGTTAGCCGCGACTTGTTCAGCGACTAACTTCGCCAAAGCGTCAAAATCAACAGTGTCTTGTGGTGTAAACGGCGTAATTAAAGCCGTCCATAACGGATATTCAGATAAATCGAATTGTTGGATCATCTCTACCGAACTCATAACATGTCGGTAGGAAAGTGGGGGAATAATCCAAAACACTACCGAACATATAAAATTCGAAGAGCGAATGGACTTAACAAAAATAAAGCAAATAGCCTTATTTTCCTAAGACCAGAAGCTCTCCACCAAAATTACAACAGCTTAGCTGTTATTGGTGACAGTCGCTGGGATTCAGCCCAGGCGCCCGAAATAACATTGAGACAAACAATGCGCATTCTCGGCGTTAATTCCCCTCATAAACGGTCTCTGGAGTTTGTTCTCCTCACGTTTACTACCTGATTAACGCACCTCTTCTAGCCCTAAAATTAACCACCGTTTAGTACAGCAATTAATTATTGAATAGGGTTCACGGCAGGGATTGAAACATTTTAGCCATCTATATGTCAATGATGAATTGTGATCTTTTATCTGAAGCTTGGCTGTTTGCCATTTATTTAAAGTGTAAAATTTGAGATGGAATGGTGAAGGTTGGTGCTGTTTTATTTATTACGATGAAATTAAAAATGCTGCATTTTGGCAGCATTTTTAATGTTTTTTTTCTGATTTTAGCGGCGAATTCTAATGTCACCCACACCTACTTCAATATTTAAATTATATTGGCCTGCACCACGGTATTCAGTTTCTGAGCTTACTAATTTTCGTTGCTCTTTTATCTCGTTAACTAAACCACTGACACGTGTATCACCAACACCTGAGCTTAATTGAATATTTTTAAAGTCATCCAAGGTGGTATCAATTCGAACCGAGCCAACGCCGACCTCAATATCAGCAGAATTAGCAAAATTATTGATTTCAATACTGCCAACACCCAAATGCACATCAAGCGCGGCGGTGCGAGGGAGGCGAATTGTCCACTCTTGTTGCAGGTCGTCTTTGTCCACTTCGAGACTAATTTTATTATCGGTTATTTTTTTATCTAACGTGATGCTTGATAAATCGGCACTGGATGAAAACCAGCCACTATTTTTAGGTTTGAGGTCTATTTCAATTTCGAGCTGGTCACTGTCACCTGCTTCTATCTCTAAGCTGCCAACGGGGAAATTGATGCTCAAACTTTGTTGCTTGGTCATGGTTAATGTTTCTGCAATTCTTTTTTCGCTATCGGCAATAGCCTGTTGGCTACAAAGTGCGGCAATAAGCGTAAGTGAGCTAATTAATTTTTTCATAGTGATAATCCATTTGATGACTGTGATGATGTTATCAAGTAAGTCGCGGGTCATGATTAAAAAGGTTTAAAAATAATTAAATTTATTTTTGTATATTGAATTTAAATGCCGCAGGGATATAAAATTAATCAATTGGACAATTTCTATTATGTTGTTTGAATCATTCATTATTCTTTAATCTCGAGGATAATTAATTCAAACAACCGTTTTTTAAAATCATTTTCTGCAATATATTTCTAATTAACCGCCTTTATTTGCATTGTTTTTGTTGTTGACTTATCGTGGCTAAAAGGTTACTAATAAATAAGAAATTAACGCAGAGCAATTAACTGCAAATTTAAACGAATTAATGGTTAACAATTTAATGCTGACAAACACACTTTCTCTAGTCCTAATTATTATCAACGTGGTGATTATTATCACCGCGGGGGCGAGCTAGTGTCTAAGTAAAATTGCTTAATCACGAACCCCCCGAACTGAAAAGTCCGGGGGGTTTTTTGTTTCTAGGTGTTTGAAAAACTTGTAAAACTAAGGGTTGAATTAAAATGACAGGCGCGCAGTTACTAATAGAATTACTTGCCAAACATGGCGTAAACGAGGTGTTTGGTTACCCAGGCGGAGCCATTATGCCAATTTATGACGCTTTGTATGGTGCGCCAATTAAGCATTATTTAACCCGCCATGAACAAGGTGCTGGTTTTGCTGCTGTAGGCTTTGCCAGAAGCACGGGTAAGCTAGGTGTATGTTTTGCTACTTCAGGTCCTGGCGCGACAAACTTAATCACCTCATTGGCTGATGCGATGATGGATTCGGTGCCATTACTTGCCATTACCGGTCAAGTTCCGACTGCTGCAATCGGGTCTGACGCCTTTCAAGAAATCGATGTACTCGGTATGTCGCTGTCATGTACAAAACATAGTTATTTGGTTGAGCGCCCTGAAGATTTAGCTGAAATTTTACAAGAAGCGATGCATGTTGCGCAGTCAGGCCGCCCAGGTCCTGTTTTAGTTGATATACCAAAAGATATTCAGCTCGCTCAAGTGCCTTTTCATCCTTGGCTGGCAGTAGACGATTACAAACCACAGGTTTCAAATGATGAAGTATTAAAAGCGAATCAACTTTTAGCGCACGCCAAACGTCCGGTCGCGTATGTTGGTGGTGGTGTGCAAGCGGCAGATGCGCAGCAGCATTTAATGGATTTTTTAAATGCAACACAAATGCCGGCAGTCTCAACGTTAAAGGCATTAGGGTCAGTATTGCCTGAATATCAACATGATTTAGGCATGCTCGGCATGCATGGTGGTCAAGCTGCCAATTTAGCGGTGCAAGAATGTGACTTACTGGTATGTATCGGCGCACGTTTTGACGACCGAGTAACGGGAAATTTGGCTAAATTTGCTGCTAAAGCCAAAGTCATTCATTTAGATATCGATGCAGCTGAGGTTGGTAAACGCAAACCTGTTGCGGCTTCTTTAGTGGCAGATTTAAAAGATTCATTACCAAAGCTCAATGGCCCTCTTACTACAGCTGATTGGTTAGATCATTGTTCTGCCATGAAACAGCAATATGCATGGCGTTATGATTACCCTGGCGAGAAAGTTTATGCACCTTATTTACTTAACCAATTAAGCCAGTTGATGCCTAAAAATGGCGTGGTGTGTTGTGATGTAGGTCAGCACCAAATGTGGGTCGCACAGCACATGAAATTTCGCCATCCCAGTAATCATTTAAGTAGTGGCGGTGCAGGAACCATGGGATTTGGTTTACCTGCAGCCATTGGCGCACAAGTAGCTCGGCTTAATGATTTTGTTATAACAGTGTCGGGTGATGGCTCAATCATGATGAATATTCAGGAGCTGGCGACTATCAGACGTAATAATTTACCGGTTAAGATTTTGATTTTAGATAACCAGCGTTTAGGCATGGTACGCCAGTGGCAGCAATTGTTTTTTGAAGGCCGTTACAGCGAAACCGATTTATCGGATAACCCAGATTTTGTAGCTTTAGCGGCGGTCTTTGGTATTCCAGGTCAAACAATTACGCACGCCAATGAGGTCGATGCAGCGCTGGTAAAATTAGTCTCAGCAACGGGTCCTTATATTTTACATGCCTGTATTGATGATAAAGAAAATGTATGGCCACTTGTGCCGCCAGGCGCGGGAAATGAACAAATGTTAACGGAGGTGGTGTCATGAAGCACTATTTACAGGTTGAACTAAAAAATCAAAGCATTGCGGTTGAGCGCTTTTTAAGAGTGACCCGTCATCGTGGATTTTCACTCACTCACATGCAGTTAGAAGCAAAAGATGAAAAGTATTTAGTAAATTTTACCGTAGATAGTGACCGACCTATCCATTTATTAACGCAACAACTAAATAAACTGATTGAAGTTAGTTTTGTTGAGCAACAATTAAAACAACAAGCGAGTTAACCGCTTTTTAAATTTTTTACCGGTATTGCCGGCATTGAAAATAGGAAATTACTATGTCACAGCAGTCAGAATTTATTTGGTTCAACGGCAAAATGGTTCCATATGCGCAAGCAACCACTCACGTACTTAGCCATGCCATTCATTATGGTAGCTCAGTATTTGAAGGCGTTCGTGCTTATGATACACCTAATGGTCCGGCTATTTTTCGTTTGACTGACCATATCAAGCGTATGTTCGATTCAGCAAAAATTTATCGGATGGAAATTCCATATACGTTAGAAGAGTTAGTTCAAGCCTGTAAAGACACTGTGGCGCAAAATGGTTTTAAAGACGCATATTTACGTCCCTTTGCTTATTTAGGTCATGTTGGGCTTGGTTTAAATCCAAAATCTCATGTAGCAGAGGTCTCTGTAGCAGCTATGCAATGGGGCGCTTATTTAGGTGAAGATAGCCTTGCTGAAGGTGTCGATGTCTGTATTTCTTCTTGGAATCGTTTAGCTCCTAATACGATGCCAACGGCAGCCAAAGCGGGTGGCAATTATTTATCTTCACAACTTATCTCTGGCGAAGCAAAACGTAATGGGTATGTTGAAGGCATTGCACTTGATACCAACGGCATGTTGAGCGAGGGGGCAGGTGAAAACTTATTTGTGATAAAAAAAGGGGTGCTTTATACCCCGCCGACCACGGCATGTATTTTACCGGGTTTAACCCGAGATACCATTATGACGCTGGCCAACGAGTTTGGTTACGAAGTGCGTGAGGAAGCGATTGCTCGTGAAGCTTTGTATTTAGCTGATGAATTTTTTATGACTGGCACCGCAGCCGAAATTGTACCGGTGCGCAGTGTTGATCGCATTACAGTTGGTTCTGGCAAGCGCGGTCCAATCACTGAGCACTTACAAAAAGCCTATTTTGATTTGGTTAAAGGCCAAAGCGCCGATCCACATGGCTGGCTTGAATACGTAAGCGCATAAATACATAAAGATTTTAAATTTTTGGGAATGAGGAATAGGGGGAGTTTCCCCCTAAAATACAGAGGTAACTATGGCTAAATTAAGAAGTGCAGAAACAACTGAAGGTCGCAAACGCGCTGGCGCTCGCGCGCTTTGGCGTGCAACAGGAATGACAGATCAGGATTTTGGTAAACCGATTATTGCGGTTGTTAACTCGTTCACTCAATTTGTGCCAGGTCATGTTCACCTCAACCAACTCAGTGAGTTAATGGCGCAAACCATTACACAAGCGGGTGGTGTGCCAAAGGAATTTAATACCATTGCAATCGATGATGGTATCGCAATGGGTCATGGCGGCATGCTTTATTCTTTGCCTTCTCGCGATTTAATTGCTGATTCGGTTGAATACATGGTCAACGGTCACTGCGCTGATGCCATGATCTGTATTTCAAACTGCGACAAAATAACTCCGGGCATGATGCTTGCAGCGCTGCGTTTAAATATCCCGGTTATTTTTGTTTCAGGTGGTCCAATGGAGGCGGGCAAAACACGCCTTGCTGGCATTGATATCAAACTTGATTTAGTTGATGCCATGGTAAAAGGGGCGGATTCAAATGTCAGTGATGCAGATTCTGAACAAGTAGAGCGTTCAGCGTGCCCAACGTGTGGTTCATGTTCAGGTATGTTTACCGCAAATTCAATGAACTGTTTATTAGAAGCTATCGGTTTAGCTCTGCCTGGTAATGGTACGACGCTTGCCACCCATAAAGATCGTAAACAACTTTATGTTGAAGCGGGTGCGCGCATAGTTGATTTATGCCGCGAATATTATCAAAAAGATAACCCAGCAGTATTACCGCGCGCCATTGCTAATCGCACCGCATTTATGAATGCAATGGTGGTTGATATCGCAATGGGCGGCTCATCAAATACCGTGCTGCATTTATTGGCCGCAGCGCAAGAGGCGGGTGTTGATTTTGATATGTCTCATATCGACGCACTTTCTCGTAAAACACCTTTTTTATGTAAAGTTGCCCCAGCGACCCCTGATTACCACATTGAAGATGTACACCGCGCTGGTGGCATGATGGCGATTATTCGTGAACTTGGCAAAGCGGGTTTGGTTGATTTATCGGTGGATCATGTTGCCGGTATGACCATGGCCGAATTAGTTAAAAAATGGGACGCAACGGATCCTGCAAATGAAGCCGCGCAAAAATTCTTTCGCGCTGGCCCTGCCGGTATCCGTACCACTAAAGCCATGAGTCAAGAGTGCCGTTGGCCAGAAGGAGATAATGATCGCGAAAACGGATGTATTCGCAGTGTTGAACATGCCTTTAGACAAGATGGTGGCCTTGCGGTGTTATACGGTAACTTAGCGCAAGATGGCTGTATTGTTAAAAGTGCGGGAGTGGTGGATGACATGCTGCATTTTGAAGGTCGCGCTGTGGTCTATGAATCACAAGATGACTCTGTTGAAGGCATTTTAAACGATGAAGTAAAAGCTGGTGATGTGGTGGTCATTCGTTACGAAGGGCCAAAAGGCGGCCCAGGCATGCAAGAAATGCTGTATCCAACGAGCTATTTGAAATCAAAAGGTTTGGCAGAAAAATGTGCGTTGATCACTGATGGCCGTTTTTCGGGGGGAACATCAGGGTTATCGATTGGCCATGTTTCACCAGAAGCAGCAAGCGGTGGCGCCATCGCCTATGTAGAAAATGGCGATAAAATCATTATCGATATTGCAACTCGCCAAATCAAACTCGATTTAACAGCTGAAGAGCTTGAAGCGCGTAAACAAAAGCAGCTTGCTCGTGGTAAAGAGGCCTATAAACCTGTTGATCGTGTACGTTATGTATCGTCAGCTTTAAAAGCGTATGCCTTATTGGCAACCAGTGCAGATAAAGGTGCGGTACGTGATTTAGCTAAATTAGAGGAGCTGAGCTGATATGGTTTCAAAAGAGCTTGAATATTTCAGAGCAATTATCCAAGCCAATATGGAGCCATTGGCGAAAGTAACGCAAGTGAGCCCAATGCCGAGTTTGGAAAAAAAACTCGGCAATAAAATTTGGCTAAAGCGTGAGGATCAGCAGCCGGTTTATTCGTTTAAATTGCGTGGTGCTTTTCATAAACTCAAACAATTGCCTGCACAATCAAAAGTGGTTACAGCTTCTGCTGGCAATCATGCCCAAGGTGTGGCGTTAAGTGCTAGTTTTTTAGGTCACACGGCAAAAATTGTCATGCCAGTGACAACCCCTGAAATAAAAGTGAATGCCGTACGCGATTTAGGTGGCGAAGTGATTTTGCATGGCCATCATTTTGATGCTGCTAATAGCTTTGCTTTAAATCTTGCAGAACAGGAGGGAGCGGTATTTGTTCCGCCATTTGACGACCCGGATGTCATTGTTGGCCAAGGGACTATTGCGCGAGAATTAATGCAGCAATTGCCACAACTTGATGCTGTTTTTATTCCTGTTGGTGGCGGTGGGTTACTCGCGGGTATGTCGGTTTATATCAAATCGTTGCGTCCAGATATTAAAGTAATCGGGGTTGAGTCTGAAGAAAGTGCCTGCTTAAAAGCTGCAATGGAAGCGGGTAAGCCGGTTGAGCTTGAACGAGTAGGCAGCTTTGCCGATGGTGTTGCGGTTAAAATTATTGGTAAAGAAACGTTTCGTTTAGCGCAGCAGTTTTGTGATGAAGTTGTCACTGTAACGAGCGACGAGATTTGTGCTGCAATGCAAGATGTATTCGTTTCAACTCGAGCGGTAGCAGAGCCTTCAGGTGCTTTGGCCTTAGCAGGCCTAAAAAAATGGTGCATCGAAAACAAGGCTAAAGGACTTAAATTATCAGCCGTATTGTCGGGTGCAAATTTAAACTTTGATCGCTTACGTTACGTTGCTGAGCGCACTGCGCTTGGCGAAAAAAATGAAGCATTATTTGCCGTTACCATAGGAGAAGAAAAAGGTAGTTTCCGTCGTTTTTGCAAAGCCTTAGGTGGGCGTGCAATTACAGAGTTTAATTACCGTTATGCCAATTCAACCAAAGCACAGATATTTGTTGGTGTCGGTTTGCGTCGTGCACAAGAAGAGCTCGATGAGTTAAAAGCTGAGCTTACACAGTTAGATTATGATTTTACTGACTTATCTGACAATGAATTAGCCAAATTGCATATTCGATATATGGTTGGCGGCCAGCCTGGACAAATGATTAAAGAGCGCTTATTTCGCTTTGAATTTCCAGAGTACCCAGGTGCATTAGAGCGCTTCTTAGATACTTTAGGTGCAAATTGGAATATTACCTTATTCCATTATCGTAATCACGGTGCAGCAACGGGTAATGTCTTAGCCGCATTTGAGATCCCTGATAATGATAATCAGGCATTTCAAGAGCATTTAAGTCGCCTTGCTTATGGTTACCAAGAAGAAACAAATAACCCTTGTTATCAACGTTTTTTAGCAGGTCCGGTTGAGAAATTGGCTGAAGCTGGCTAGCTAATATTTAGTTATTCTCTAAGTTTTAAACGCTAATTTTTGATTAGCGTTTTTTTTTGCTTAGTTTAAGGCTATAGTTTATTTCACTTTATGGATGAGTTAGTTACAAGGACAGTATGCGATATCTGATCCTTGCAATGCTGGTTCTGTTTACTGGTCAATTGCAAGCCCAATACGATGTTGTTTTACAGCTAAAATGGCAACATCAGTTTCAGTTTGCTGGTTATTACATGGCCCTTGAAAATGGTTATTACCGAGAGAAGGGCATTAATGTCACCATCATTGCGGCTAATCCCGACGATGTCGATACCGTACCCAAAGTATTATCTGGCCAAGCCGATTTTGGCATTGCAAATTCAGGCTTATTACTGCATCGATTGGCCGGTGAGCAACTGGTTGCAATGGCTGCCATTTTTCAAAGTTCACCTTATTGCTGGCTGGTGAAAGGGGATTCAACAATTCGTTCTGTTGCTGATTTTAAAGGCAAGCGAGTTGGTTTTTTTAATCGAGAAGAAAGCGCTGAGCTTTTCAGTATGCTGGCGCAAAATGATATTAGCCAAAGTGATTTAATTCCTGAAACAACTAAGGTTTCTTTACAAAATTGGATCGACGGCGATGTTGATGTCTTACCCGCTTATGTCAGCAATGAACCATTTACCCTAAAGCAAAAAAATATCGACTATCGATTACTCTGCCCCAAACGATATGGTTTGAATACTTATTCTGATGTCTTGTTTACCCGCCAAGATCTGATTGATCAAAATCCACAAATGGTGCTTGATTTTTATTTAGCCAGCATAAAGGGTTGGAAAGATGCAATTAATCATCCTCAAAAGGTGATTGATATCATTAAAAGCCAGTATCAAAGCAAAAAGTCTCGTGCGCATTTAGCCTTTGAGGCGCAAGAGTTACTTGAGTTTATTCATCCTGAACAAGCTAAACTTGGCCAAATGTCGAGCTCGCGTTGGCGAGCGATTGCTATGATGCATGGGGCAGGGAAACAAAAAATAGATGAGCATTTAAATGGATTTATTTATAAGCCACAAAAGCTGGCTTCATCGCGTTTTTCTTGGATGCATATTATTGCGATAATGATTATATTGATTTCGTTACCTAGCTATTACCGATTATTATTCAAGCATAAAAAGTCGAAATCGCAGTTAGAAACAACTCTTAATTAAACGCAAGCTTACCGAGTCAGCTCATCAGTTCAAAGCAATGACGGCAACAATACCGACATCAGGATTAAAAATTGTTATGATGTTGTGTTGTTTTTTTTAGTGATTTGTTTGATGACCCATGAAAGCCAGTTTTTAGCGTTAGATCGTATTTTATTTGAGTGCCAACAATATTGGCAAATAGTAGCATTTGAGCATGATTGCTTGCCATGGCCGCAACTAATCCCAGTATTAATGCAATTGAGTGATCAAGAGTTAGCTCAATTGGAGCATGATCCCAAACAATTAACGCATTTTCTTCGGCCTTATATTCCGCAATTAAATCAGCTCGATGCGCTGTTAGCATTACCTATAAAACCTCTTACTAATATTACTTGGCCTTTTTGGCTTGAAAACGGTATTAAAGGCCGCAAGCTTGATCAGTTAAAAAACTTTGTTGCTGCGGTAAGTGAGCAAGCATTACCAGTACTTGAATGGTGTGCGGGTAAAGGCCACCTTGGTCGAATGTTGGCTTTTTCAGGTGCACCAAAGATTCATAGTGTTGAATTACAAGCTAATTTATGTGAGCAAGGCAATTCGTTAGCTCAAAAATATCAGTTAAATATTACTTTTAGCCAAGCTGATGTATTGGCGCCCGAGGCTAAAAATTTAGTTCAGAGCAAGCAACATGCAGTTGCCCTGCATGCGTGTGGTGCATTGCATCAACAATTAATGCGCCACGCTGTAGCAAATAAAACTGAAAAAATGACGATTTCTCCCTGTTGCTATCATTTAATCGCTGACGATTATTATCAAGCAATGAGCGCGGTTGGCGCGCAATCTCGACTAAAACTCAGCCGACACGATTTAAAACTCGCGTTACAAGAAACAGTAACTGCGGCTAATCGGATCACTGTTTTACGACAAACTGAGGTAGAGTGGCGGCTCGCTTTTGATGCTCTGCAGCGAGAGGTCTTTGGTACAGATACCTATTTACCGGTACCTTCGGCGCAAAAAGCGTTGTTTACAGGAGAGTTTGCTGATTTTTGTCATTGGGCGGCAAACAAAAAATCACTGCAATTACCTGAGAGTTTAGATTATCAAAAGTACTTAGAATTAGGTCTACAGCGTAAAAAAGTAGCCGATCGAATTGAATTGGTTCGTCACGCTTTTCGTCGAGCGATTGAGCTTTGGTTGGTATTCGATCGGGTGTTGTTTTTACAAGAACAAGGTTACGCTGTTGAGGTAGCTGAATTTTGCGACAAGGTAGTCACGCCAAGAAATGTATTAATACAGGCGCATAAAATTAAATAATAAAAGGTGGATATGAATAAATTAGCAAACTTATTTGATAACAATCGCCATTGGGCCTGTAAAATGACCACACGCGATGAGAATTTTTTTAAAATATTGTCGATGCAACAAAATCCAGAATATTTATGGATTGGTTGTTCAGATTCTCGGGTGCCAGCAAATGAAATTGTTGGCTTATTACCTGGCGAGCTATTTGTGCATCGAAACGTTGCTAACGTGGTGGTACATACCGACCATAATTGTTTATCTGTGATGCAGTATGCGGTTGATGTGCTAAAAGTAAAACACATCATGGTAGTGGGTCATTATGGTTGTGGTGGCGTCAAAGCGGCGCTCGATGGGGCACGTTTTGGTTTAATCGATAACTGGCTGCGCCATGTCACCGATGCTAAAGAGAAAAACTTTACTCAATTTGAGCTAATAAGTAATCCACAGCACAAGTTTGATGCCTTATGTGAAATAAATGTCATAGAGCAAGTTCGTAATGTCTGCCAAACAAATATCGTTGAAAACGCATGGGACAGAGGGCAGGAGCTTTCTGTACATGGTTGGATTTATGGTCTTAAAGATGGGCATTTGAGGGATTTATGTTCGGGTATTACTCAACCTAGTGAAATGAATTCTATTTATCAAGACGCGATTGAGCAAGTTTTTAACTCAAAGTTATAATGTGGCATTGGTAAGATAAAAAACGCAATCTTTATAAATGGTTAGCTGTTATTTCTCTCACCAATACCTCAAATGTCACCAGACCTTTTTAGCTCGCTTTATTCAGCTGGTGACTTAAGGAAACTAAGGCTTATTCTGGCTTTAGTTTTGCCTCAAGTTGGCTAACGCGCTCTTCTAATTGAACAAGTTTTTCGCGGGTGCGGATTAATACTTGGCTTTGAATATCAAACTCTTCACGCGAAACAAAATCCATTTGAGATAATTTATTTTGTAATACCTGCTTGGTCTTTGCTTCAAAATTTTCAGCTAAATTTTTCATACCTTGCGGCATATTCTCGGTAAGTTGTTTTGCGATTTCTTCAATTTTAGCGGGATTAATCATGACAGAGCCTTCTAAATTTAGTTGGCCTAATGGTAACGCATTCATAGATGAATACCAAAAAACAATCCTATTTTTGAGCTAAAAAAGCCTTGATTTAGCTAATGGCTTCGGATCTCAACTGGTAAAAAAGTTGAGATCCGTTAGAATCAGCGGTCTTCTGTTTTGTTAGTTGTTCTGTCATGAAATTAAATCCAAGCCAAGATGAAGCTGTTAAATTTATCAGCGGGCCTTGCCTTGTACTAGCGGGTGCTGGTTCAGGTAAAACACGGGTGATCACCAATAAAATTGCCTATTTAGTGCAAAAGTGTGAATACCAAGCAAAAAATATTGCTGCCGTTACGTTTACCAATAAAGCTGCGCGCGAAATGAAAGAGCGTTTAAGTCAAACATTAGGGAAAAAAGAAGCCAAAGGGGTATGGGTTTCGACGTTCCATACCTTAGGTCTAGAAATTATTAAAAAAGAGCTCATGACCCTTGGTTTTAAGCCTGGATTTTCGTTATTTGATGATCAGGATACCAGCCAGTTGATGGCAGAATTAACCGAAAAAGAACTTAAAAAAGACAAAGATCAGCTGAATTTACTTAAAATGCAAATCTCCAACTGGAAAAACGATCTGATCAATCCAGAACGAGCCATTCGAGAAGCTCAAGAACCACAAAAAGCACAGTTTGCCCTGTTATATGCGCGCTATCAAAATCAACTTAGAGCCTATAATGCCTTAGATTTTGATGACTTAATTATGGTGCCAACGGTATTGCTGGCCAATTATCCTGATGTGCGAGAGCGTTGGCAAAATCGCTTTCGTTATTTATTAGTTGATGAATATCAAGATACGAATACCAGCCAATATTTATTAGTGAAGTATCTGGTTGGTGAGCGTGCCCGTTTTACTGTGGTAGGGGATGATGATCAATCGATTTACTCATGGCGTGGTGCTAAACCGCAAAACTTAGTCTTGTTGAGTAAAGATTTTCCTGCGTTACGCTTAATTAAACTTGAGCAAAACTATCGAAGTGCAGGGCGGATTCTAAAAGCGGCAAATATTTTAATTGCTAACAACCCCCATGTTTTTGAGAAAAAGCTCTTTAGTGAGCTTGCCTATGGTGAGCAAATTAAAGTAATTGGCACCCGTGATGAAGAGCATGAAGCTGAACGTGTTATTGCAGAAATCATTTCGCATAAATTTACCAAGCGTACCAATTATAAAGATTACGCTATTTTGTATCGCGGTAATCATCAAGCGCGTATTTTTGAAAAAGCGCTAATGGCTAATCGCATTCCATACAAAATTAGTGGTGGCATGTCGTTTTTTAGTCGTTCTGAAATTAAAGACATCATGGCGTACTTACGTTTGTTGGTGAATCAAGATGATGACAATGCGTTTTTACGCATAGTGAATACCCCAAGGCGTGAAATTGGTACCACTACCCTAGAAAAGCTGGGCACATTTGCTAACGAAAAACACATTAGCTTATTTGCAGCATGCTTTGAACCCGATCTTAATCATTCTTTAACGGGGCGAGGTTATAACGCCTTACAAGGATTTGGTCGCTGGGTGGTTGAGTTATCTGATGAGGCTGTGCGCGGTGATACCCTTGAAGCAGTAAAAACCTTAGTACGACAAATTAACTACGAAGATTATTTATATGAGTCTTCACCGAGTCCTAAAGCAGCTGAAATGCGGATGAAAAACGTTTCTGAGTTATATCGTTGGATCACCGACATGATCACTGGCAATGAAGATAATCCGCCGATGACATTAGCTGAAGTTGTGACAAAACTCACATTGCGAGACATGATGGAGCGCAACGAAGGGGAAGATGAATCAGATGCGGTGCAACTGTTAACGCTTCATGCCTCAAAAGGCCTTGAATATCCTTATGTTTTTATGGTCGGAATGGAAGAAGGATTGCTGCCTCACCAAGTCAGTATTGATGAAGATAATGTTGATGAAGAACGCCGTTTAGCTTACGTAGGCATTACTCGAGCTCAGCAAGAGTTAATTTTCACTTATGCCAAAGTCAGACGCCAATTTGGCGAAACATCAAATACCGAAATCAGCCGTTTTGTGCAAGAGCTACCTCAGGATGACTTGGCTTATGAATCACGCCAACAGCCTTCTTCACAAGCGGAGCGTATGGAAAAAGGCCAGGCGCGAGTTGCTAACTTGAGGGCGATGCTGAAAAGAGATTAACGCGTCAATAATCGCAGTGGCGTGTCACTCTTTTCGGTGATTCGCTGTTTTTGCTCTGGCTTTGCTGGCGCACAAAACAGTGTTAAGCCATGACGTTCAAGTAATTGCTGGTAATTTAAAATTGCAGGGCCACTGACTACAACTTGGCTCTTAGTTAACTGGGCTACAGCGAGCAAACCCTGCAATTGCATTTGCTGTGCAGGTTGTTGTAATACTCTTTGGCTAAAAATAGCGCTTAAAATAATATAATCAAACGCAATACGTGTGATGATATTTAAATCGCAGCGATAATGTGCAAAATCGGTGATACCAAGTAGTACGCCTTGTGCTTTGAGGATTGCGAGCTGTTCAAGGGTTTTATTTGGCGCTTTAGCAATTGCTTGCTCGCTAAAAAGTAAGCAAACCTGTTGTTCTGCTTGTTTAGAGCGAAGGGCTTGTTGTAGTAATTCAAAATTACCATCATTAAGCATGGTGATATTGCAATTGATTAAAATTGGGGCGTCAGTATGCACTTGATCCAAAATATCGTTGAGAATTTTAGTCTCAATTTCGGGCAATTTGACGCTATTGGTTAAGTATTTTTCAATTTGACTAAAGCGGATTGTACCAAGGTTTGGATGTTGCCAAATTCGCTCGGTTAAATAAGCCTTAACTTCCCCATCACTATTTTGAATAATCGTTTTAGTACTAAATGAAAGATCTGCGGTATTAAGTGTGCCATCAATTTCTACTAAGCCACTATTTTTGCTATCGATTTGTCTAAGTAGTGGGTGAAAAAATTCAACTTGTCCTCGGCCATTCTTTTTCGCTTGATACATAGCGGTATCCGCATCTCGAATAATTGCATCGGTATCATTATAGTTATTGTGACTATGAGTAATACCAATACTTGCGCCGGATTGAATGCAAAAACCATTACGGCAAAAGGGCTCTTTCATGATATCGACAATCCTATTGGCGACATCGATAGCTTCTTGTGGATGATGTAAATGGGTAAGTAAAATAACAAACTCATCCCCAGCCAAGCGCGCTAACAAATCGTGTTCACGAATACACAAACCAAATGAGCGAGCGACATCAATTAAGAACTGATCACCCACTTGATGGCCTAAATTATCGTTAATGGCTTTAAAATTATCTAAATCAATAAATAAAACAGCAAAACCTGGTTGAGGATGGCGTAAATGGTGTTGCAGGGTTTTGTCTAATTGCATTAAAAACAAGCTTCTATTTGCCAAACCTGTGAGTGCGTCATGATGTGCATCATGGTAAAGCTGTAGCTCAATTTTTTTACGTTCTTCAATTTGTAATTCAAGATGAAGATTAGTTTGTTGTAAGGCTTTTGTTTTTTCAGCGACACGCTTTTCTAGCTTTTCATGACTTTGTTGCAGCGCTTCATTGGCTAGGTGTTTTTGTAATACATTGGCAATTTGCTGCGATACAAAATTAATAAGCTCAACATCATCTTCAGTAAAATAATGTTTTTTGTCATAGGATTGGCACGCAATCACCCCAATAACATCATCATTGCTAATGAGTGGCGCGCCAATCCAAGACGTTTCGGTTAAATCGGTACTATGGTTTTCGGTGCGAACTACTAGTCCAGATTCAATTAACTGAGCCGATTTGTAGTGATCAATGAGCTGGGCATTGCGTTGATTAATAACATATTCAGTAAAACCTTGACGAAATGGTCGTGTTTTATAGTGAGTAATTCGCTCATCAACCGCATACGGAAAGCTTAGGGTTTGGCTGTTTTTGTCGTAAAGGCAAATATAGAAATTTTCGGCGTAGGTAATGCTGTTTAAAATCTGGTGAATTTGTTGATAAAAGTCTTTTAAGCGCTCAGTTTGGGTGGCCAATTTTGAGATTTTAAATAATATTTGCTGGCGCTCTAATGTTTGTTTGCGAATTTGAATTTCTTTTTGCAGTGCTTCGTTACTTTGAGTCAGCGCAAAGGTGCGATATTTTACTTCGAGTTCAAGTAATTCACGTTTTTTTACTCGCTCAATTGCAGTTGATAAATACAGTGAAATCACTTCAAATAATTCAATTTGAGTCGCGCTAAAATTTTGTTTAACTTCGTAGCTTTGTGAAACCATCACACCAATAATGGTTTTATTTTGAAAAATAGGGACGCCTAGCCAATGTTCGCATACTGAGCCGAGTAATTTGAAACGATTATTTGTTTGGCCTTTAAGTATGTCGGTTTTGGTGAGTAACTGAGTTTGTCCTGTGCGGTAAACATAGCCAGTTAGTCCTGCATTAAAGTGGTGTTCTTCGGCTAAAGGAACTGATTGATGGTCTTTCTCATCAACAAAATAAGTGAGTTCAAGTTGTTCTGTGCGTTGATTTAAGAGCACAACATAAAAATTGCTCGACGGCAGATAATCTTCAAGAATTTTATGAATAGCGGGGTAAAGTAACGTTAATTCGGCAACATTACTGGCTTGCTCTGATAGTTGAATCAAAGCAGATTGCATATCGTGAATATGCTTATATTTGGCTAATATTTTTTTTAAGCGCTTATTTTTATAAACAAGTTTATTTTTAGCGCTGTTAGGATCGTCCACTGAATTAAACCGTATTATTATAGTTATCGGTTATTATTTGAGCTTAATCATTCCATCGAATGAGAAACTCGTCAAGAATTAATGATTTTGTAGCAATAAAAAAAGGCCGTAAACGGCCTTCTTTTTTAAGGCCTCAATTAGTGACCTGTTTTCATGAAATCGATGGCAGCTTTGATTTCGTCATCAGAGCAGCTCATACACGTACCACGAGGTGGCATAGAGTTAAAACCATTTAGAGCGTGGTTTAACAAAACATCTAGACCTTTAGCAACACGAGGTGCCCAGTCTGCTTCAGTTTTTGGAGCGCCTAACGCACCCGTACCGTGACAGCCAAAACAGCTACTTTGATATACTTCTTGACCCGTTCTTGGGCCGGTAGGAACCGCGGCAGCAGCGGGTTTATCACCTTGAAGATAAACAGAACCGATAGGTGCTAAACGACTTTTAATCGCTTCTTCGGTCATAGAATTATCATAAGGTTGGGCTGATACTGTTGTTGCTAGCAGCAACAATGCTGCGGATAGTTTTTTCATTACCTTGCTCACTTCGATTAGAACGCGATCAAACACGATAGACGGAAATTAGATCGATTATAACGCTACCAGCAAATTTATAAAATGCTTAGAGGCAGGATAAGTTTATAAAACCCCAAAAATTTGCGTTAGCGCAAAGAATTTAGGCAAAAAAGATTTCTGGATGAAATTCATTCTCACTTAAGGGTATGGAATGAAATCAATTTTTACATATTTAATATTAAAATAGGCACTATTTACGCTAATATGCACAAATCGCTGCGAAATAGTAAGTTACTGTTGTTTATCAAGCGCAAAAGTGAACTTTTTTTGCTTAAAGTGTCACAGAATGTGGTGTTCGTTTTTTTTATTGGAGGTTCAGGCATGAAGCTAGCCTGGCGCATATTAATAACTATGAGTTTGTTTGGAGCAAGTGCTTCACATGCTTTAGTTAGCCCTAAGGATGTAAATACATTCACTTTAGATAATGGCTTAAAAGTCATTGTATTAGAAGATGATTCAATTCCAAATGCCAATATGTATACATTTTGGAAGGTTGGGTCGCGAAATGAGGCTCCAGGTATAACTGGGTTATCACATTTTTTTGAGCATATGATGTTTAATGGGGCGAAAAAATACGGCCCAAAAATGTTTGACCGAACGATGGAGAATCATGGTGGTCGTAATAATGCGTACACCACAGAAGATTTAACGGTTTACACCAATTGGTTTCCATCAGAATCCCTCGAAATTATTTTTGATTTAGAAGCCGATCGGATTGCAAATTTAGATATTAATCAACAAGTACTAGAAAGTGAGCGTGGTGTAGTCACATCGGAGCGCAGTACTGGGCTTGAAAACTCAAACTGGCGCACATTATCAGAGGAAGTAAAAGGTGCGGCTTTTAGGGCTCATCCTTATTCATGGTCTGTGATTGGTCATCAGTCTGATATTGATAATTGGACGTTAGATGATTTAAAAAATTATCATAAAACCTATTATGCGCCAAATAATGCCGTAATGGTTATTGTGGGTGCAGTTCAAACTGCAGAGGTTAAGAAATTAGCTGAGCAGTACTTAGGACCGATTGCAGCGCAACCTGCACCAAGAGCCATTCATACTGTTGAGCCTGCACAAACAGGTGAGCGCCGTGTGTATGTGCAAAAAGAATCAGTATCATCACCGAATATTATGATGGCCTATCATGTACCGGCGACGTCACATCAGGATTATTATGCTTTGGCATTGCTATCAGATATTTTATCGAGTGGTAAAAGTGCGCGTTTAAATCAAAATTTAGTTGAAAACCAAATCGCACTAGACACTGCAACTTATTTACCACAGTCATTTGATGCTAACTTATTTTACCTTTATGCCGTGGCTGCAAAAGACATCGATGCCACTAAATTAGAGCATGCTTTAATTGCTGAGATTAATAAAGTGATTAAAGAGGGGGTGACTGAAGCCGAACTCGAAAAGGTTAAAAATCAGCGCTTATTATCTTTATACCGCACGCTGGCCACCATAAATGGTAAAGCAAATGAAATGGGAACTTACGAAGTGTTTTTTGGTGATTATCAAAAGTTATTTACCGCGCCACAAGATTTTGCTCAAGTGACCGTGGCCGATGTACAACGTGTAGCAGCTACCTATCTGAAGCGAGCTAATCGTACCGTTGGTGTATTAGGTGCGAAGGAGGATAGCCATGAAAATGATTTCTAAGTGGTTAAAAGTATCTGTATTGATAGTAAGTTCAATTTCAGCAACTGCATTTGCTGCCGGTAGCAGTTTTAAGTTGCCGCAATATGAGCGACTAACTTTAGATAATGGCCTCACGGTTTATTTACTTGAACAGCATGAAGTGCCGCTTATTAACATGGCGGTTGTGATAAAAACAGGTGCTAAAGCGGATGGCGCACAACAAGGTTTGGCGTATTTAACTAACGAAAGCTTAATGCTTGGCACAACGAAGGCATCAAAAAACGAAATTGAAGAAAAGCTCGATTTTTTAGGTGCTAATGTATATGTGGCAACTGATCACGACGCCAGTCAAATCAATGCCTCATTTGCTGCAAAAGATCAAGCGACGGTAATGGCGCTGGTGCGCGATATGGTTTTACAACCAAGTTTTACGCCAGAAGAGTTTGATAAATTTAAAGTTCGCCATCAAAGTGTTTTAAGCCAACAAAAAGAGAGCCCACGTAGTGTGATTGGGCGCTATTTTAATGGGCTTTATTATCAGCAACATAGTTATGCTCAACCGGTATCAGGTGATGAAAATACTGTAGCGGCACTTAATGTTGAAGCGGTGACGAATTTTTATCAGCAATGGTATAAACCAAATAATGCAGCCGTAATTGTAAGCGGTGACTTTAATAGCGCAGCAATGAAAGTACGCTTGCAAGCTATGTTCGCTTCATGGCCTGCAGGTGAGCTGATTGAATTGACAAAACAAGATGTAGTGAAACCTCAACAAGCCAAGGTGCTGTTAGTTAATAAAGCAGATGCCAATGAAACTACATTTTTAATTGGTGGTGCTGGCGTTGCAAAAAATGCAAAAGATTACGTTCAGTTACAGGTTATTAATACCATTTTAGGTGGGCGTTTTACTTCATGGTTAAATGATGAATTACGTGTTAATACTGGTTTAACTTATGGTGCACGTAGCCAATTTAATAGCCAAGCCCAAGCTGGAACCTTTTATATTTCTACTTTTACTAAAACAGCTACCACAATTGAGGCGATTGATTTGGCCTTAACAACGTACCAAAAGCTGTGGTCTTTAGGGATTGATGAGGCAACATTAAATTCAGCCAAATCATATGTTAAAGGTCAACTACCACCGCGATATGAAACCAGTGATGATCTCGCAAATTTCCTAGCGGATATGTATGTCTATGGCATTGAAGAGAGCATGATTAATCAGTTTGAACAGTCTGTTAATGAACTGACAGTCGCTCGCAGTAAAGAGCTGATAGCGCAATACTTTCCAGCGAAGGATTTACAATTTGTACTGATTGGTAAAGCGGATGAGTTGCGTGAGCCAGTTAAAAAATATGGTGCGGTACAAGAAGTTGAAATTACCCGTCCTGGTTATCAATTTTAATGATCAAATCAAGTGCATCAATAGCTGCACTTGATTTTGAAAAATGAGTTTAAATAAGAGCCAAACCTTGTTTGGCTTTTTTATGGGATCATCACAAGTAATTGTTTGATCGTTTTATCAATACCTTGAGCTGCTTGTGCAATCGAACCTGCGAGCATGTAAGCAGGTGTGCTAATGACCTTGGCGGTTTCGTCCATCACAAATTCATTAACTTCACAATTTTGGTGATTGGCACCCAATAAAGTCAGTTGCTCAGCCGTAGCCGGATCAGTACCAATAGTTGCGGTTACGCCAGGCCCGTATACCAAAGGAATAAGTGCGGGTGCAATGCAAATATAAGCCGCTGGTTTTTTTGCTTGGGCAAATAGTTGGCAAGCATTTAATACTTCGACATTGATTTGGCAATCAGCGCCCTTAAATGCAAAATCAGATAAATTTTTAGCCGCGCCAAATCCACCCGGTAATACTAATGCATCAAACTTCGTCGCATCTAACATTGCTAAATCTTGGATATCACCTCGGGCAATTCGGGCTGATTCAACCAATACATTACGTTGCTGATCTGATTCGACCTCACCAGTTAAATGGTTGATGACATGAAACTGAGAAATATTAGGTGCAAAACATTGATAGCTTGCACCTGCCTGAGTAATTGATAATAACGTTAATACCGCTTCATGAATTTCAGAGCCGTCAAAGACGCCACAGCCACTTAATATAACAGCGATTTTTTTCATAAGTTGTTTCTCAAATTGCAATAAATTGATTTGTTTATAAACAAATAGCGCAAAGGAATCTACCTAAAGAATAAAAAAATATAAAAGGATCGCTAGGATCTTCGATCCTTTGTGGTAAAGTACTGCCTCTGAGATTTTTGTGACGCAGTAATCCACACTCAGGTACCTTGCAGTAAAAACATTTTCCACATTGGATAATAATAATAAAAATAATATTCTAACCGAAATTATTTTTAAAAACCCTTTAAATACAAAGAATTAAAAACACTCCAGCTATTCAATTATAACTGGTGCGTTTAGTCATATCTTTTTATCTACAAACTTATCCACAGCTTATTGATTTTTTAGCTCTTGCTATCAGTTTCTGTGACTCGTTTTCTGAGAGTCCTTGTGGCATGCTAGGCAATCACAACGACTAAGTAACTTTTTTATAATTACAGGATCCTTAATAATGGCGCAGATCCAAGACAATCCACTGATTTTGGTTGATGGTTCATCTTATCTTTTTCGCGCATTTCATTCGCCACCGCATTTAACAAACTCCCGTGGTGAATCAACCGGTGCCATTTATGGTGTGGTTAATATGCTCAAAAGTTTGGTTAAACAATTTGATCCATCTCATATGGTGGTGATATTTGATGCCAAAGGAAAAACATTCCGTAACGACATGTACGCTGAATATAAAGCAAATCGTCCTCCAATGCCGGATGAGTTAAGAGGGCAAATTGCCCCTTTACATGACATTATTCGCGCTATGGGCTTACCTTTAATTAGCATTGAAGGCGTTGAAGCCGATGACGTGATTGGCACGTTTGCCCGTATTGCGACTGAGCAAAAACGTAATGTGCTGATTTCGACTGGTGATAAAGACATGGCTCAATTAGTAAATGAGCATGTAACGCTGATTAATACCATGACAGATACTGTGCTTGATCCTGCCGGAGTGACGGAAAAGTTTGGTGTTCCACCAGAGCTGATTATCGATTATTTAGCTTTAATGGGTGATAAAGTCGATAACATTCCGGGTGTTGATGGTTGTGGGCCAAAAACCGCGGTTAAATGGCTACAACAATATGGTTCATTGTCCCAAGTTATCGAGAACGCAGCTGCCATAAAAGGCAAAATAGGCGAAAAATTACAAGCGGCAGTGCCGCATTTACCTCTTAGTTTTGAGCTTGCCACCATTAAACTTGATGTAGAAGTATCTGACGATCTTGATCAATTAACGATCCAAGCACCAAATAAAGATGAATTGATCAAACTTTACGGTCATTGTGAGTTCCGCCGCTGGTTGGCTGAGTTATTAGACGGCGCAGCACCTGCACCTCAACCTTTAACTCAACGCGAAACGAATGCCCAAACAAGCTCAGAACTTACAGCGCCCCTGATTGACGTTGAGTATGAAACCATTTTAACTGAAGAGCAGCTTGATAAATGGCTTGCTCAATTGCAAAGTGCTCCCTTGTTTGCTTTTGATACCGAAACAACCAGTTTAGATTATATGCAGGCTGATTTGGTTGGGATGAGTTTTGCAGTCGAAGCAGGTAAAGCGGCTTATTTACCAATTGGTCATGATTATTTAGGTGCGCCTGAGCAATTAAGTAAAGAGATGGTGTTTGCAAAATTAGGCCCGTTATTGGCTGATGAGCAGCGCCCTAAAGTAGGCCAGAATTTAAAATACGATAAATCTGTTTTGGCGCGTGCTGGGCTTGAGCTAAATGGCATTAAATTCGATACTATGCTCGAATCATATGTGCTCAATAGTGTCGGCACTCGTCACGATATGGACTCATTAGCCCTTAAATATCTTGGCCATAAAAACATTAGTTTTGAAGAGATAGCCGGCAAAGGGAAAAATCAGCTGACGTTTAATCAAATTGAGTTAGACAAAGCTGCTCCTTATGCTGCTGAAGATGCAGACATCACATTACGTTTGCATCAAATGTTATGGCCAAAACTTGAAGCCGATGAAAAGCTCAAAGTGGTATTTGAAACCATTGAGCTACCTTTAGTCAGTGTATTATCTGATATTGAGCGCACCGGCGTTGAAATTGATAGCGATATGTTGGCTAAACAAAGTTTCGAAATTGGTAAACGGTTAGATGAACTTGAAAAAGAAGCCCATGAACTGGCGGGCGAAGCGTTTAATTTAAGTTCACCTAAGCAACTTCAAGTTATTTTGTTTGAAAAGCACGAATTGCCCGTTATTAAAAAAACGCCAAAAGGTGCGCCTTCAACCGCTGAAGAAGTATTGCAAGAACTTGCTCATGATTACCCATTACCTAAATTAATTATTGAGCATCGTGGCTTATCAAAACTGAAATCAACCTATACCGATAAACTGCCATTAATGGTTAATGCAGATACTCAGCGTGTGCATACCTCGTATCATCAAGCAATTACAGCCACTGGGCGTTTAAGCTCCACCGATCCTAACTTGCAAAATATCCCTATTCGTACCGAAGAAGGCCGAAAAATTCGCCAAGCGTTTGTTGCTGCCAAAGGCTATAAAATTGCTGCGGCCGATTATAGTCAAATTGAGCTGCGTATTATGGCGCATTTATCACAAGATAAAGGCTTACTGAATGCGTTTGCACAGGGCTTAGATGTTCACAGTGCCACAGCCGCTGAAGTATTTGGCGTTTCTGTCGCTGAAGTAACCACGGATATGCGTCGAAAAGCCAAAGCGGTTAACTTTGGTTTGATTTATGGTATGTCGGCGTTTGGCCTTGCGCGCCAGCTTGATGTTCCACGTCATGAAGCGCAGCATTATATTGATAAATATTTTGAACGTTTCCCAGGTGTGCTTGAGTACATGGAAAGCACGCGTGAAAAAGCCGCTGAACTTGGTTACGTTGAAACCTTGTTTGGCCGTCGTTTGTATTTACCTGAAATTAATGCACGTAATGGCGCAAGTCGAAAAGCCGCAGAGCGAGCGGCAATCAATGCACCAATGCAAGGTACCGCTGCAGATATCATTAAAAAAGCGATGATCACTGTGAATGCTTGGGTTAAAGCACAACCTGCCAATACGGTACGTTTATTGATGCAAGTACACGATGAATTAGTATTTGAAATTAAAGAAGAGTGTGTTGGTGACTATATGCAGCACATTTGTTTGTTGATGTCGCAAGCGGCGGCGTTAGATGTGCCTTTAATTGTTGAATCTGATAGTGGTGATAACTGGCAACAGGCGCATTAATTACTTATAAAATTGTGATGGCAAAATTTGTCATCACTTACTTTTTAAGTAAATTAAAAGCAGTGATTGTTAGTATTTAGTTAGTGTTGTGTAGTGATTGAGCTTTTACGTTTAAAACACGACGAACATGCTTTATTTATTGGGGGGGCTTTGTTAAAGTGCGCGCCGTCCTACTTAGGTAGGCATCCTGTTGATGATGTGTCTTCCTTAATCGGAGATGCAGCGTATTAATAGCTTCTCCCCAGATTGCTATAACCGGCTTATTTTATATAAGCCGGTTTTTTTTTTGCTTAAACGTTTTGTTCAGGCTCAATAGCTTCTTTTTCTTCAGGAGCTTGATGAATAACTTCACCCAAGTACCAATTATCAAGATGTTTAGCCACTTCCACTAAACCAATGCCATCAAGTGATGAAAAAGCATGCACGGTAATATCACCGTTAAGCTCTTTTAGCTCACGACGAACACGTAACACTTCAGATTTACGTTTACCTTGTTTAAATTTATCGGCTTTGGTTAATAAGACCAAGGTTGAAATATTGCTATCAACAGCCCAATTGATCAGATCTTTATCAAGATCTTTAAGTGGATGACGGATATCCATTAAAATAACTAAGCCTTTTAAGCTTTTACGTTTTTCTAGATATTCACCTAGAGAACGTTGCCATTTTTTCTTCATCTCAATCGGTACTTTAGCGTAACCGTAGCCTGGTAAATCGATTAGGCGCATGTTATCACCTAAATCAAATGCATTAATTAATTGCGTACGACCAGGTGTTTTACTGGTTTTTGCAATTTTTTTATCGGTTAACGTATTGAGAGAACTGGATTTTCCGGCATTTGAACGCCCAGCGAAGGCTACTTCAATGCCTGTATCTGGTGGGAGTTTGCTAATATCGGGAGCGCTGGTAATAAAAGTTGCAGCACTGTATTGTACACGTGATTTAAGCACAGTGACTCCTTAAGGTATGCTGGGATAAACTGCAGGCAAAGCTGCAAAATGTGCGATTAAACTGCCAATGGAGCATTTTATACTAATATCAATAAAATGTTGAGCAACTATCGAGACAGTTTAGCTGTGAAATGAAAAAAAAGGTCTAAACTTCTTAATCTAAGTCAAAACCCTTATATTTTATAAGTTTTTACAGGGCATAAGACGTGCCAGAGAAATTAATATCGTGTAGAATACGAAACTAATGCTGGTAGATATACCTGCATTGCAGGTTTACAGGGTCGAAAACAGAGAATCCACCATGAAAAAAATAGCACTATCTTTAACTATGTTGTTTGGTGCATTGGCTGCAAACAACGCAACTGCATTTGATGGCGATGCAACAGCTGGAAAGGCAAAGTCTGCAGTATGTGCAGCGTGTCATGGCGCCGATGGCAATGCGCCAATTAGTATGTATCCGAAATTAGCGGGTCAACATGCTGAGTATATCTACAAGCAATTGAAAGATCTTAAACAAGGTATGACTTCTGGCGGTAAAGAAGGTCGTATGGAACCGGTAATGAGTGGCATGGCCATGCCATTAGCGGAACAAGATATGAAAGATCTTGCTGCGTACTTTAATTCTTTACCAATTCAAGAAGGTGAAACTCCTAAAGAATTGGTTGAAGTTGGTACTAAGTTATACAAAGCGGGTGATGCCGAGCGTGGAATTCCTGCTTGTGCGGCGTGTCACGGTCCTCGTGGTAACGGCACATCGTTAGCTGGCTTCCCAAAAATTTCTTCACAACATCCTGAATATATCAAGTCACAACTTGAAAAATTCCGTTCAGGTACACGCCATAATGACCTTAACGGCATGATGCGTGATGTGGCGAAAAAACTAACAGATCACGATATTGAAGTATTATCAAAATACTTAAATGGTCTTCACTAGTTTTTCGTTATTGAATTAAAAAAGCCGTTTACTGTAAAGTAAACGGCTTTTTTGTGGTTATAAAATACTCATTATTAGTTTTTGGGTTGGCCATAAATATGCTCTGCGCGATTAAACAGCACCCATGAAGTCAGAATATATTTATCGTTTGATTTTGGCATACAGCCGCGGTGAGTATGAGTAAAATACGCAGGGGCAATCACCATGTCGCCTTTTTTCGGCTTAATTTTAAGTTGTTGATAGTAAAACTCAGTTTCTCCACCTTCTTCAACATCATTCAAATAAAACATAAATAAAAGTACGCGATGCAGTGCTTCATTATGTCCAACTTGCGGATATACTTCGCTGTGCCAGTAGGGGTAACCTCCCTGATCAACAAGGTATTTTTGCGCTTGAATATTCCCTAAGCGAAACAGTTGCGGTACTAAAACGTGCATTTGCGGTTTGGCTACTTCTGCAAAGTTATCAACGGTTAAATCAACCGGCTCCCCTGTTTTTGGATGATAGACTTTGAGCCCAAACGCTCCAATTAAAATAAAAAAGTGTTCTTCAAGATAATTAAATAAGTGCAGGGCGGTTGTTTGTTGAATGTGCTTAAGTTGTTCTGCGTATTCTGGATGCATATTCAAATATAAATCTTGGCTATTTTTTTTATTTAAATCGACACCACCACTCGTAGTGCCTTGTTTTAAATGCGGGCTTTGTTCAAATAATTTGATAAAGTGATCACAAAAGTCAGGACTTAAAGCGCCATCATAAATTCGGATAAAGTCCGTCATTGTCGTTCCTTATAAGGATTCTTATGTTTATTGAAAAAATTGCTCCGCGCTTCTCAGAAACGGATGTACTTGGGCATATCAACAATACCGTATTGCCGGTATGGTTTGAAGCGGCTCGCGTGCCTATTTTTAAGTTTTTTACGCCAAATTTAGATCCACATCAATGGCGCTTGATTGTCGCTAAGATTGAAGTGACATTTAAAGGTGAGCTTTTTTATGGCCAAGACGTTGAAGTTAAAACCATGATTGAAAAAATTGGCGGCAGTTCTTTTGTGATTTTGCAGCAAGCTTGGCAGCACGGTCAGTGCTGTGCTGAAGGTAAAACTGTGATGGTACGTTACGATTTTGCCAATAAATGCTCTCAAGCCTTAAATGAACAAGAGCGTGATGCGTTGTCAGCTCACTTAATTTAAAAGTTAAGAGAGCTGTGGCAAAGCACTTATTGCTTGTTTAAAACTGAACCTGTTTGACGTGATAACCTCGTAGTTTTAGTAAATCGAGTACGCTATTTTTACCCGCTAGGTGAGCTGCGCCCACTAATACTAATTCTTTATCTTGGTTATTAAATAGCGCTTCGAGTTTAGGGATCCAATCTTTGTTGCGCTTGGTAAACATTAATTCATAAGTATCGGGATCAGTTTGCTGCATTTCGGTGGTCATTAAATATTCAATATCACTTAAATCACCTGAGCGCCATGCTGCTAGCATTTTAGTAAAGCTTGGTTGAAAGTCTTTCATTTGCTCTAAGTTACTTTGAATAAAAGCATCTGCATTATCTTCACCAAAAGCTGAAAATAATGACAGTTGAAAATCGAGGCTTTCTAAATAGATGGTTTTTTTATCATCTTGTTTCGCTAAGCGGGAAAAATAAGCGTCGACGCCTTCACCTTGTAATTGTGCTTTTTGTAGCTCAAATGTGAGCAACATCATAGTGACTAGCCCCGGTTTAAACTGCTCAAACATCGCAATATCAATCCCTAAATCAGTAAAATATTGGCTTAACTTTTTATAGACCGCAGGGGATAACTGAGTCTTTAGGTTTTGCCCTGCAGGATAAGTCAATTTTTGCATCATCGCCAATTGAGCTGCGGGATCGTTAGCATCGGGCATTTGTGCTTCTAGCATCAATACATTGGCATTTTGATACGCTTGCTCAAATCCTTTGGGCAGTGGAAACTCGCTCGGAGGTAAAACATGGACTGTACCGCCAAGATAAATCGAGTCACCATTTTTACTTACTTGCCACAATGAGGTGGTCGCGGCATGTGCAAGGCTGGTAAAGCCGATAATGCTTATTGCTGTTACAAGTTTAAGATGTGTGAGTAATTGAGGTATTTTTTTCATTATTCGAATCTTTTAATTGACAGGAAATGCAGGTGAAACACATTTTTTCACCGTAAATTGATAACCAAACTTTGCAGTTTTACTTTTACTGATTTCAACAATTTCGTAATCGTTTAGTTCAACTACTTTAGTCTTTTCAGTATGTTCACAGCGAGAAAACTCATCGGCTTCAAGCTCATAAATAAAGTCTGCAATAATCGTTTTGGCAATACTTGGGTAGTCTTGGTTTAAATCAATGCTAAAGCTGGGCATATCAGGGTTATTCTCATCAAGCACTCCAAAAGTTAAATCGTCTTTACTGATGACCTTGCTTACTGGTAATTGAGTTGTAACCTGATCTTTGGTGAGCGTACTTTGGGGGTTGTTGAAACCATGCTCAACACCACTTATAAAGTTTTTGGCTTGATTATTTAGGCCAAATTCTGACAACGCAATGACCTGCACGAGCAATACCATAGCGACGATAAATCTGATTAAAGCAGTGGTAAAAGGAAACTCGCAGCGGCTAATTAAACGCACGCCTTTAATACCAAATGGTTTTAGGGCGAGTAGGGCGAGTAAATAAAATGGCATGATTAATTGAAACATCAGTAAAAAAATAAATGAGATGCCAATTATCCAGCTGGGCAAAAACAGTAAAATGGCAAAGTTATGACTATAGGTGAAGTGCTCTGCTGAAACCGTGGTTATTTCATTGATTACACCAGCTGCATTCACTAATGCAAAGTTGGCGATGGTGGCATAAATTAATAAAATAATGGCCTTACCAAGAATGGAATCCCACGACTTTACAAATCTTGGCCAAAATTCAATGCTCAGTGCAAGCGCTGCAGGTATGCTGACCAAGACTAAATTTTCGCTAGGCAGGAGAAGCAAGGCGAGTAAATAAAGGCGTTGTGCGGTATTTAGATCAAACCAAATCTGGGTCAATTTTACTTTGAAGTGATTAAGGCGATGGCTGATTTTGTTGTTGAGTAGCGTTAATCGTTCCATGAATACTCCAAAGTAAAACCTCTGCTAAAGCAGAGGTTTAAGATAACGACCTGTGTGCGATGCTTCACATTGTGCTACATCTTCTGGTGTACCAGCAACCAGAATTTCACCACCACTGGCACCACCTTCTGGACCTAAATCGACAATCCAATCGGCAGTTTTGATCACATCAAGGTTGTGCTCAATAATCACTATGGTATTTCCATGATCGCGCAGACGCTGTAATACCAAAAGTAATTGCTGAATATCGTGAAAATGTAAGCCAGTGGTCGGCTCATCAAGAATATATAAGGTTTTACCGGTATCACGTTTGGATAATTCGCGCGCTAGTTTGACCCGTTGCGCCTCACCACCTGACAACGTTGTAGCTGCTTGGCCAAGACGAATATACGACAAACCTACATCCATTAAGGTTTGCAGTTTACGCGCAATCGCTGGGATCTTATCAAAAAATGCGTAGGCATCTTCAACAGTCATTTCAAGCACTTGGTGAATGTTTTTCCCTTTATAAATGACTTCAAGGGTTTCGCGGTTATAGCGTTTACTTTTACAGACATCACATGGCACATACACATCAGGTAAAAAGTGCATTTCAACTTTAATTAAACCATCACCTTGGCAAGCTTCGCAGCGCCCGCCTTTGACGTTAAAGCTAAAGCGGCCGACTTTATAACCACGTGAGCGTGCTTCTTGCGTACCTGCGAAGAGTTCACGAATTGCAGTAAATATTCCGGTGTAAGTTGCAGGATTCGAACGCGGTGTACGACCGATTGGGCTCTGATCGATATCAATTACTTTATCGAAATGCTCAAGCCCTTTTACTTCTTTGTGAGGCGCGGCTTCTGCTGTTGTTGCGCCATTAAGCGCAGTATGTGCCACTTTAAATAAGGTATCGTTAATTAAAGTTGATTTACCAGAGCCGGATACGCCTGTGATGCAGGTCATTAAGCCAAAAGGGATGTGTAAATCGACATTCTTCAGGTTGTTACCTGTAGCGCCAAATACTTCAAGCCATTTGTCGTTCGTTGGGTTACGAACTGCCGGTACTTCAATTTTACGTACCCCACTTAAAAATTGACCTGTGATTGATTTTTCATTATTCATGATGTCATCACGCGTACCTTCAGCGATCACATAACCGCCATGCACCCCTGCGCCTGGGCCAATATCGATAATGTGATCGGCAACGCGAATTGCATCTTCATCATGTTCAACCACAATCACGGTATTGCCTAAGTCTCGTAAGTGAGTCAGGGTACCGAGTAAGCGGTCGTTATCACGTTGATGCAAACCAATAGAAGGCTCATCAAGAACATACATTACACCAACTAAACCGGCACCAATTTGACTTGCTAAGCGAATGCGCTGCGCTTCACCACCTGAAAGAGTATCGGCGCTACGTTCAAGAGATAAATAATTTAGGCCAACATTAACCAAAAATGACAAGCGTTCACGAATCTCTTTTAGGATTTTTTCAGCAATTTGGCCTTTTTGACCTGTAAGCACTAAATCGCCAAAAAATACGGTTGCATCCCCAATGCTCATACGAGTGACTTCAGGTAAATTAGTTTTGCCGATAAAAACGTGGCGGGCTTCTTCGCGTAAACGCGAGCCATGGCAACTTGGACAATCTTGGCTTGTTTGATATTTAGCGAGTTCTTCACGCACAGAACTTGATTCGGTTTCTTTGTAGCGGCGGTTCATATTATTGAGCACGCCCTCAAAATGATGTTTGCGTAAAACAACATCACCACGATCGTTTCGGTACTGGAATTCAATGTCGGTTTTGCCCGAACCATCTAAAATGACTTTTTGCGCTTCGCTACTCAGTTGATTAAATGGCGTTTCAATATCAAATTTATAATGTTTAGCAACAGCTTGAAGCATTTGAAAATAATATAAGCTGCGTTTATCCCAACCACGAATAGCCCCGCCCGATAAACTTAGCTCAGGGTTTTGTACTACTCGGCTAGGATCAAAGTATTGGCGAACACCTAAACCATCACAGCTTTGGCAAGCACCTGCTGGGTTGTTAAATGAAAACAAACGGGGCTCTAAATCAACCATAGCGTAACCACATGTTGGGCAGGCAAAGTTGGCTGAAAAGACAATTTCTTCTCTGTCGGGTTCATCCATAAAAGCAATTTGTGCGACCCCATTTGACAGTGCTAATGCGGCTTCAAACGACTCAGCTAAGCGCTGTTGCAAACCTTCTTTTACTTTGACCCGATCAACCACCACTTCAATGGTGTGTTTTTTATGGAGTTCTAATTCTGGCGGGTCGGATAAATCACAGACTTGGCCATCAATACGGGCACGAATGTAACCTTGAGCAGCAAGAGACTCTAGTGTTTTTACGTGCTCGCCTTTACGTTCTTTAACCACAGGAGCGAGCAGCATAACTTTGGTATCAGCCTCAAGCGCCAGCACTTGGTCAACCATTTGGCTGATAGTTTGGGCGCTTAGAGGTAAATCATGATGCGGACAACGTGGCTCTCCCACTCGGGCAAAAAGCAAACGTAAGTAATCATAAATTTCAGTGATGGTCCCTACGGTTGAGCGCGGATTATGAGAGGTAGATTTTTGCTCAATCGAAATAGCTGGTGACAAGCCTTCGATGTGATCAACATCCGGTTTTTCCATCAATGATAAGAATTGACGCGCATAAGAAGATAAAGATTCAACATAACGACGCTGACCTTCAGCATACAAGGTATCAAATGCTAAAGATGACTTTCCTGAGCCAGATAAACCTGTAATAACAATGAGTTTATCTCGAGGAATAGTGAGGTTTATGTTTTTTAGGTTGTGGGTGCGGGCCCCTCTTACTTCGATATTATCCATGAGTTCTCTAAATCTTGATGGTACGGTGGCTGATTTACGTTCGATCAGGTCTTGCGACCAGTATCGCATACTTTAGAAAAAAGTTGAGTACTGTTTGCATTACGAAAAAGCAATGGTGTTTGGCTCATTTATCTTCTTTTATAAAAAAGGAATTAAAAATCGGCTTTAGACTCCCCCGAAAAAACTGTGTTAATATAACGCCCTTATTTTGCATTTTTTGAACTCACAATTGGGTGCTATGTCCTCCTCATCACTTAATCAATTAGAAAAACGCACCGCAGTCTCTTTAGCGAGTGTATTTAGTTTCCGGATGTTGGGCTTATTTATGCTCATGCCGGTATTGGCTATTTATGGTCAAGAACTTGAAGGTTTTTCGCCTTTATGGGTCGGACTGGCAATTGGCGCATACGGACTGACCCAAGCGTTATTACAAATTCCAATGGGGTGGCTGTCAGACAAATTTGGTCGCAAGCGAGTGATTGTTGGTGGATTAATTATGTTCGCCATAGGTTCGTTAGTTGCTGCATTAGCTGATTCAATTTACATGATGACTCTGGGTCGCGCATTACAAGGCATGGGAGCGATTGCCAGTGCAGTGCTGGCTTTGGCGGCTGATTTAAGCCGAGATGAGCAGCGGCCAAAAGTAATGGCTGTGATTGGCATGTGCATCGGACTCAGTTTTGCTTTTGCAATGTTGTTAGGGCCGATGATTGCAGCTAGCTTTGGCATTAGCGGTATTTTTTGGCTGACCACGGCACTTGCGTTATGTGGTATTGTGATTGTGCTGACTGTAGTGCCTACCGCAGTCAACCGAGCGCCAAAAGGCGATACGCTAGCGGTATTTGCCGATATAAAAAAATTAATAAAAGATCCTCAATTAGCTAGGCTCGATATTGGCGTGATGTTTTTACATCTAACACTCACCGCGGTGTTTGTGGTATTGCCAAGTAAGCTAATCGCTGATGGCTTTTTAGCGCAATATCATTGGAAACTTTATATCCCAGTGCTTATTTTTGCCTTTGTACTCATGGTGCCAATCATGATTATTTCTATAAAAAAAGAAAAAGAAAAACAGGCGTTTATAGCATCAATCGCTTTGTTAGTGGCAAGTTTGTTGACATTAACCTTAGCGGCCAATTCAGTGTTGGGGATCGGAATTTCCATGCTAGGGTATTTCATCGCATTTAATTTTTTAGAGGCGACGATGCCTGCCATGGTTTCGCGCATGGCACCAGCTAACCAAAAAGGCTCTGCGATGGGGGTGTTTTCTTCTGGGCAGTTTTTTGGTGCATTTTTAGGTGGCATGATAGGTGGAATGATTGCATCAATCGAATCCGGGCAAGCAGTGTTTGCCGCAGCGACATTGATTGGGTTAATATGGTTGGCTATCGCATGGGGAATGGTGGTTCCACCGCGCAGTAAATTAATTAGTTTAATCACAGATACAGAAACTGAGCAGCAAGCTGAAGATCTTGCTGCCCGACTGGTTGAGCTCGATGGCGTACTCGAGGCAACTGTGGTGTGGGAAGAAAATCGCACCTATTTAAAAGTGAATGATAAAATATTTAACCTGGAACAAGCTCGTCAGGTTGTTGGTCTGAATTAAGTATAAAGGAGAGGTGCTATGGCACGTGGTGTAAATAAAGTCATCTTGGTAGGTAATTTAGGCCAAGATCCAGAAGTAAGATATATGCCCAATGGTAGTGCCGTTGCAAACGTTAGTTTAGCGACAGCTGAAAGCTATAAAGATAAAAATACTGGTCAAATGGTTGATAAAACTGAATGGCACCGAGTGGTATTTTTTGGCAAATTAGCTGAAATCGTTGGCGAATATGTGCGTAAAGGTTCACAAATTTATGTTGAAGGTAAGCTTCAGACGCGTAAATGGACTGACAAAGACGGGCAAGAAAAATACACCACTGAAATCGTAGTTGATGGTTTTACCGGCCAAATGCAAATGCTTGGTGGGCGCAATGAGAATGCTCAAGCGGGTGGTTACCAACCACAAGCTCAGCAAGGTGGTTTTGCACCACAACAACAAGCTGCGCCTCAGCAACAAGGTGGATTTGCTCCACAACAGCAAGGTGGTGGCTATGCTCAACAGCAGCAAGCTCCTCAGCAAGGTGGTTATTCACCACAGCAGCAAGCAGCACCGCAACAACAAGGTGGATTTGCACCACAACAAGCTGCGCCGCAACAGCAAAGTAATTATGGTTCTCAGCAAGGTGGATTTGCTCCGCAACAAGGTGGTTTTGCGCCTAAACCGCAGCATGCACCACAAGGTGGCGCATCAAATCCAATGGAACCGCCAATTGATTTTGATGATGATATTCCGTTCTAATTCGGGATACTTTTAATAAATGTTCTGAGCCCCCCTGAACTCAGCCTAAACATTTTATGTTAATTTAAGCCTCAATTTTTATTGAGGCTTTTTGATAATTTGAGGTTTTAAAATGTTTGAGTCGTTGCAGTTATTTTTTCAACGAATTGATAACAGTAAAGTTTTTCAGTCCTTCATTATCTTTGTGATCGTAGTATCTGCCATCAGTGTGGGTGCGCATACTTATGCGTTACCTGTTTGGTTTGAAAATGTACTGTTGTGGTTAGACAAAGCAATTACGCTGTTTTTTCTCATAGAAATCATTATTCGTTATGTTGCATCAAAAGGGTTTAAAGACTTCTTCTCTAAAGGCTGGAATATTTTTGATGTCATTATCGTGGTTGGTAGCTTAGTTCCTTTGGCTGGTTCATCAGTCTTTATTGCTCGTTTGCTTAGAATTTTCAGAGTATTACGATTAGTTTCTATGGTGCCTGAGCTACGAATGCTGGTAAATGCGCTATTAAAAGCTATTCCGAGAATGGGGCATATTGCTTTATTGATGTTTGTTATTTTCTATATTTACGCCGCAATCGGTAGCATGCTGTTTAGTGATATTAATGAAGTGCTGTGGCGAGATGTATCGATTGCCATGTTGACTTTGTTTCGAGTCGCGACGTTCGAAGATTGGACTGATGTCATGTATGAAACAATGACAGTTTATCCATTAAGTTGGATTTATTACCTCAGTTTTATCTTTTTAACGGCATTTATTTTTTTAAATATGATGGTGGGTGTCATTCTGGAAGTGATGAACAACGAACATCAAGCATTTATAGATGAGCAAACGCCAGAGGGTGACAAACCTGCAACACAATCTCAACTCAATGAAGTACAAAAACAAATTGGCCAGTTAACAGAGCTAATTAAGCAGGCACCTATCAAATAACCCTACAAGCTATGCAGATTATTTGCTGCATAGCTTGTATTCCCTCATTTTTGAACAACACTTAATGCAGTCCTAGGCCTCTACTTTGCTGATAAGGTTGTTAATGAAACTCTGCTTAAATCGTTATCAATCTATGTTGTTTTATAGTTTGAATATATTTTGTTTATTGATGCTATTTTTTGCTAACCAACAATTGCATAGTTATTTGCTGCTGCACCAACAAATACAAACAAATACGTTATTAAATCAGGCTGAGGGATTACCTGAATCTGCACAAGTGGAGCTATTCACTGCGCGGCATTACCAAAAAATCACCTCAACTTCGTCATACATTATAAATTCAGCACCTCAAGCAGCAACCGTATTTACTGTTGCTGGGCAAGACTTTAAATCGCCATCTATTTTTTCGGATTATTGGCATATTTTTAGTCTTTTAAATGTATTTATATTTGCTCTTTTTGGTTTAGTTCAATACGCAGTGCTGACTAATTTTGGTGGTAAAAGAATTTTACTTAGGCAGCTTAAGTTAACAGCTAAACCACTAAGTTTTGAAAAGATAACCGCAAAAAAAGCAGCAAAAAAAAATGTTGAATCGCCTTTAGAACCTTTATTAAATAATTCTTTATTGGGTTTAAGCGCTACTAAATATCACTTATTTATTATTGTTGAATGGCAAAATGCTAAACAGATTAATAAGGTGCAGTTAAGCGCTATCTGTTTGCAATTAGAACATTCTATTTTGGGCCAGTTTAGTGAACTAACCAATTGCTCTTTGAAGTGTTTGCGCTCAGGGAGAATGACGATAACGCTAGGTGAAGTATGTTCAATAACCTTAAATGACTTTGAGAAAAACCTACACCAATTGTTGGTTACAAGTAGCTTGCACTATCAAAATTTAATTGAGCCGCGAGATATAAAGTTGGGTGTGTGTAATTATCGAGTAAACGATTATGAATCAATCGATCAGGCTTTGGTTTATCAGTTAGCTGAGGCTGCTTTAGCGATTAGTAAATCAAATACTTGGCAGCATTATTGTCGCTTGCTTTATAACCAATCTCAAACTCAATTACTCGCTTTTAGTGCGCAAGATATATTAAGTATTGTGCAAAATAGGCGCTATTTATTTTTGTTTCAGCCTGTGTTTTCCCTTGAAAGCGGTGATATTTTACAACATGAAGCGTTAATGCGAATTCGTCATAAAGAGCTCGGTTTGCTTTGTGCTAAACAATTTATGGCTTTTATCGAAACGGATAATGAGCAAAAAACGCTCGATTATGAGGTGTTGGCACATATTCTTAAAATTATGGCCAATGAAACTCATTTTTCAAATGTGACCGTTAATATTAATCGCGCTTCACTACTCGATTTTGAGCATTTAGTTGCTCTCATTTCTTTGATTCAAGAAGCTAAAGTTGGAAATCGAGTTGCGCTTGAAATTAGTTTAAAAGATTTATCGGGTCAGTCACTCGCTTTGCTTCGTGCTTTACAATTATTGGCGCAAGCAAAAATTGCTATCGTTTTAGATAATATTGAACGAGAGTTTGTATATAAAACCCAGTTAACTCAATTAAATGTTCGTGCAATTAAGTTAGATATTAATTTGATACATCAATTAGAGCAGAGTTTGAACAAACAGCTTGTTATTAAAAAAATTATACGAGTAGCCAAAGCTCAAGGTGTAGATGTATATGCAACAGGTGTTGAATCAAAGATGGAACTCGATTTATTAAAAAAACTAGGAGTCAAAGGCGCACAAGGGCATTTCTTTGCTGAACCTTTACAGCAGCTAGCATCATTTAGCCAAGTTTAGCTCGGTTTAAATTTAAGAGTTTGCTTAAATTCTGCCGCAGTATTTTAATCCGGCAATACCTTGTAATCCACCAGTATGAATTGCGCTGATTTTGGTTCCTGATTGAAAGTACCCCTGTTTAATGAGTTCAAATAAGGCAAAAAACATTTTGCCGCTGTAAATGGGCTCTAAAGGTAAGTGATAAGCTTGCATTGATTGGCAAAAGTGCCAAAGTTCGCGGTTAAACTTACCGTAACCGCCACCATGAAACTGAGTCATTAACTGCCAATTGTTATATTGATTCGATTTTGGACTTAATTGATTCATTTTTTCAATTAAATATTCGGCTTGTTTTAGTACTGCAATGCCAATAATTTTTTGTTCTGTGTGTGCTCCCTCAATTAAACCAGCTAAGGTTCCCGCACTGCCAACTGGTGTTACTAATACATCGGCTTGGTGCAGTGTTTGGGCAAGTTCAATAACCCCAAGTATTGCTGCTGAGTTTGTTCCTCCTTCTGGAATAATCAGGCAATTTGGGTGCTTAGCGCTAAGGCTTGCTAAATACCCAAGGTCATCTTTTTGACGATAAGTTATTCTATCAACGGCAATGAGCTGCATGTCGCATGATTTGGCAAATCGGAGCGTTGGATTCTGGTTGTCAAGTTCAGGGCCGCGAATATAGGCGCTAGTTTTAAAGCCAAAAATTCGACCAGCAGCCGCAAGTGCATGAATATGATTCGAAAAAGGCCCGCCAAAACTAATTAAGTGATTTATTTTATTTTGTTGTGCGTGAATTAAATTATATTTAAGTTTTCGCCATTTATTGCCGCTAATAATTGGATGCAATAAATCATCTCTTTTCACCGTTAGGCTGATATTGTGATGTGATAGCAGCGGGTGAGTGATTTTTTGTAGTGGGGATTCTGGCAGTACAATGTTCATTTTTAGGCCTTAATAGACGGCTAACTGAATTAAGCGGGCAATTAACTTGCTTAGTTAGCTAAATACCTGATAATTTAAGATATCAGCTGAATTTTATAATAATTATATGATCAAAACTCTGCTTTCACGTTTGCCTTTTTTAAACTTTAACCAAAACCAAACTATGGTTATTGGTGTTGTCGTACAGCAACATCAGATCACAGCTGTTTGTATGGAGAAAAAGCAAAAAAACTGGTTGATAGTGGAGCACTATTCAGCGCAACTCACATCAGATTTAGTGCTAACATCGGCAATAGTGACTTGTCTAAAAAAAATAGCAGCCCCTTCTGCTTTAGTATCCTTAATATTACCTAGCCAAAGTTACCAGTTGGTACAAATTGATAAGCCTAATTTATCTCCAGAAGAAATTCAGCAGTCATTACCATGGACAGTAAAAGACTTAGTAACAATTAATTCAGCAGATATTATTGCCGATTATATCGATCACCCTGTTAAGCAAGGGAATCAAGATAAAATAAGTGTTTTTGTGACCAATCGCTCGTTCATTACCCCTATTATTGACGCCATAAAAAAAGCTTCAGCTAAATTAGAGCTATTAAGTTGCGAAGAAATAATGCTCACTACATTAGTTGGCAAACACAGCGCTGCAAATTTGATTATTTCACAAGAGCTCGGCCAAGAGCCTAGCTTATTAATTGTGCGCGACGGTGCAGTACTGTTTGCAAGGCGTTTACGTGGTTTTAGTCGAATTTCTTCTATGACTTTAGAAGATCTCCAACATGGTTTATTAGACTCGTTAAGCTTAGAAATTCAACGTTCAATCGATTTTTTTGAAAGCCAACTAAAACAGCCGCCATTACGAGCTATTTTATTGAGTTTACCAAGCCCTTATTTGGTGGAGCTCGCCACAGAGCTAGGGCAACATTTTCCTGTAAAAGTTGAAAAATTCACTACTGCACTAGCTGCTTGTGAAGGGCAGGATCCTAATTATCATTTAGCGATTGCTGCCGCGATGGAGTTAATTGGAGTTGACGATGAAAACTAGGATTAACTTATATTTAGCTGAACTTCGTCCAAAAAAAGATCCGTTGAGTTTAAATCGAGTAACGGTATTTTTACTTACTCTTTTGTTGGTTATGGTTTTGCTTTCAAGTGTGCTTAAAACTAAAGTGGTGGCGCAGCAAAAAATGCTACAAAACCAGCAGCAATTAGTAGCAGAACAGCAAGCGACGTTAACTGAATTGCAAACAGCCTTAGCGAGAAAACAAGATAAGAATGTACTGTCGCAACAACTCGCTCAGATAAAAGCTGAAATTCAGCACAAGCAATTAGTTATGGAGTTTATTTCAACCCATGAGCAAACTATTTTATATGCTGAGGTAATGGAAGATTTAGCGCGGCTTCACGATCCTCTTATTTGGTTAACTGGATTTAAATTTAATAATCAGCATATTATTTTAGAAGGGCAAACAGACGAGCCAGCACAAATTCCCCATTGGTTAGATGGGTTAAAAGCATCAAGTTATTTTTCAGGTAAGCTTCTATCCGAAATGAAGTTTGAACAACGTGATGGCGTTACCTATTTTCGAGTTGCTAGCGAGCCAGTTATGGAGGCAAAATGAAGCAGCAATGGCAAGTTTATAGAGAGAAGTTTGCAGCCTTACAAATGAGAGAAAAATACCTCATTTTTGGTGTTGGTTTGTTTTTAATTTGTTATCTTTTTGGCTTTTATTTGCTTAATCCGCTTTATTTAAAATGGCAAAAAAATGCTCAATCCTTAATCGCGATAGAAAAAAAACTTGTTGCGAATACAGCTCAAATAACCTTATTTAGTGACGCATTAACTCGAGATTATACCCAAGAACTTAGAAGTGAAATTGCGACAGCTGAGCTAGCTTTAAAGCAAGTTGATGAGAAATTAAATCAGTTTAGTCAAGGCTTTGTGCCGCCTTACAAAATGGCTGCTGTGCTTAAAAAAGTATTGCTTGATAATCGCAAGTTGACTTTAAAAGCGTTCAAATTAGTCGGCGTAGAACCAATCATTATCGGTTTAGAACAACAGCAGAAAGTTGCATTTTATGAGCACGGCATGGCTATTACGCTCGAAGGCGAGTATTTTGATTTATTAAAGTATTTAAATGCGGTGCAAAATTTAGAAGAAAAACTGTTTATTAAAGAGTATAGCTATCAGGTGATTCAATATCCGATAGCGCAATTAAGTTTGGTTATAACAACGGTGAGTGCAGATGAAGAGTTTTTATCTATTTAGTATTTGGCTGTTGTTGATTTTACCTGCTTTATCGTTTGGGAAAAGCTATCAAGATCCGACCAAACCTAATATTAAGCATCAGAAAAATGTATCCGTTGCCGGGTCTTTAGGTACATTGCGTTTAGAGTCAGTGATCCGAAAGCAGGGAAAAGTCAAAGTGGTCATCTCAGGCAAAATATATGCTAAAGGTGAGCAAGTGGGCGAATACGTTCTTAGTAAAATTAACGCAGATACTGTTTATTTAACTCGTGGTAGCGAACAACTAAAATTAGAATTATATCATCATGAAATTAAACGTTAAAAAAGCATTTAAATTAGCTATATTTCCTTATATCGCATTGGGTTTAGTGGGCTGTGAAATTACGCAAAAAGACCCAGATATCCGCCCTCATATTGCAGATGAGCTGACATCTTCTGTGGCGCAAAATGCCCAACAAAAAAACTCAGCTAAGATGCCAGCTGAATTAACCGAAGAATTACTCTCATCTGTAAAGTCTAATTTATTCGCGCCTAATGAACTTGATATGAAGCGTTTTGAAATTGCTGCCAATGAAGTCGACGTTAGAAGCTTTTTTGCTAGCTTAGTTGATGGCACACCTTACAGTGTTGCGCTTCATCCTGAAGTAGAAGGAAAAATAAGCCTCAATCTGAAAGATGTTACTCTTGATGAAGTGATTAAAATCGTTACCCGCATGTATCCGCTAGATGTATTTCGTGATGGTAAAGTGGTGCAAGTATTGCCCGCGAGAATGCGAACAGAGTCTATCGCAGTTAATTATTTAATGATGAAGCGCACCGGAATTTCTACCGTCAGTGTGGTTGCTGGTGGCGTGAGTCAGTTTGGTCAAAGTGGCAGCGGAGGCTCAGCAAATTCTGGCGCACGAGGTAATAACCAAAATTCTGGTGCAAACGGTAATCAGAGTTCAGGTAATGGAAATGGCATGAGTAACGGTTCACAAATGAATGGTGCCAGTATTCAGACATCATCAGAATTTGATTTTTGGACTGATTTAAAAAAAGCGCTTGAATCATTAGTTGGCGTAGATAAAGGCCGCTACATCATTGTTAGCCCACAAGCAAGCTTGGTTACTGTACATGCCTTACCAAGTGAAATTGCGGCAATGAAAGAGTTTTTACGTTTAAGTGAAGAAAGTCTGCAGCGCCAAGTTATTTTAGAAGCCAAAATTATTGAAGTAACCTTGAAGGACGATTATCAGCAAGGTGTTAATTGGAAAGAGGTGCTTGGTCATATTGGTAGTACAGATTTAACGTTTGCCACCACAGCTTCGGGGCAAATCGGCAATACTATTACCGCAGGTATTGGTGGTGTCTCTAGTTTGGTCTTTAAAAATGCTGATTTTTCTGGAGTTGTCAGCTTGCTGTCGACTCAAGGTGATGTGCAAATGCTGTCAAATCCTCGAGTTACCGCAACAAACAACCAAAAAGCGGTCATAAAAGTAGGACAAGATGAGTACTTTGTGACTGAGGTTTCTAGCACCACAGTGACAGGTAATGCGACAACCACGACACCTGAAATATCACTAACGCCTTTTTTCTCAGGTATTGCACTGGATGTCACACCACAAATTGATAAATATGGCTCGGTGATTTTACATGTGCACCCATCTGTCACTGAAACAGCAGAGCAACGCAAAGTGATTACCCTTAATAATGAAGAGTTTGTACTGCCTTTGGCGCAAAGTAACATTCGAGAGTCTGATACTGTTATTCGAGCTGGCAGCGGTGAAATCGTAGTGATAGGTGGTTTAATGCAAACCGTGACTACCGATGAGGAATCAAAAACCCCACTCTTAGGTGATATGCCGGTACTTGGGCATTTATTTAAAAGTGTGCGAAAGCGTCAGGATAAAAAAGAGCTCATTATTTTAATCAAACCAACAGTCGTGATGGCTGATACTTGGCAACAACAGCAACAGCGCTCAATGCAGCTGTTAAAAAGTTGGTATTCAAACTAATTATGTATTTAAGCTTTTTTTCACTACAGGAAATGCCTTTTTCGCTGACGCCGAATACGCAATTTTTTTGCGCTCTACAGCCGCATAATGAAGCGATGCAAGTGCTGTTAACTGCATTAAAAATGGGGGAAGGTTTTATTAAGGTTACAGGTGAGGTTGGTACAGGCAAAACCTTGTTATGCCGCAAGCTGCTTAATAGTTTAGCGGGTGATGTGGTGGTGGCGTATTTACCTAATCCTTATTTAAATCCTGATGAATTGCGCTGGGCGTTTGCGACTGAACTCGGTTTGCAGCTCGATCCGGCAATTGATCAACAAACGTTAAGTCAGAAAATTGAGCACCAATTATTGCAATTACAGACCGAACATAAATCTGTGGTATTGATTATTGATGAAGCACAAAGCTTAAGCTGGGACGCACTCGAAGCCCTTCGCTTATTTACAAATTTAGAAACTGAAAATAGAAAGTTACTGCAAGTTGTTCTTTTTGGTCAGCCAGAATTAGATCAAAAATTAGCACATGAACGTGTACGGCAATTGCGTCAACGGATCAGTTTTTCTTATAAATTACGAGCAATGACAACCGCCGAAGTTGTTTATTACATTGAGCACCGCTTAAGTATTGCTGGGAGTAATAACCCCAAACTGTTTGATAAAAATATCTCACTGAAAGTAGCAAAGGCGAGTCGTGGCATACCACGTTTAGTTAATCTTTTGTGTCATAAAGTATTGTTGCAAGCTTTTGGGGCTGGAGAAACGCAATTGACAGCAAAACATGTTGCTGTCGCAATTGCCGATACTGAAGACTGTGCAAAAAATAACGACATCTTGTGGTGGGCAGTGGGAACTGCTGTGGTGCTTTTATCTGTATTTTCTTTATGGCTGTGGAGGCAAGTGCTATGAGTATTATCAATAAAATGCTCAAAGATATTGAAAAGAGAAAGCCTCAACCAGATCTTGAGCTTGAAAAAACTGTTGAAGTTGAACCTATTTATGATTATGCCACTTTAGGAAAACGAGCCGGTATTGGGGTTTTACTGTGTAGCGTAGTGATTCTGGCTTATGTATTTATTCCTCAGAAAAAAGCTTCTGATCTATCAAAAACCCAAAAATTGAATGCCGAACTTGCTCAGCCAGTGCAAGGTGATGAATTGGCTATACAGGGCAGCGGGGCAGCGCAAAATGCTAGCGCAACATCATCGATAGAAAATCAGAATATACAGAATAATAGCGTAGTTAATTCCGCTAATAGCCAAGCTGGTATTGACGATCAAAAAATTGATCCAAATATTAAGACTCAATCTTCAAGCGCACTTGCAGTTAAAGTAACCGATGAGCCGGTAGGCAAAGCCAATAAAAAAGATCAAGCTGCACAGGCTGATAATGAAGCTCGCGCAGTGAAAAATAAAGTTACCCCCGCCCAAGCAAAAATTAATGTTCGCCAAATTTCAACACAAGAGCGTGCCGATAACTGGTTTAATAAAGGCAAAGAAGCATTTAAATTTGGTTTAATTGAAGATGCAATTATTGACTTAGATAAAGCATTAACGTTAATGCCACTGCATATTGATGCCAGAAGCTTACTCGCTGCAGCCTATTATGGTCGCGGACAACTCGCTCAAGCCGATGCGATTTTACGCCAAGGTTTACGTTTTAATCCCGATGTGATGCGTTGGCGGGTTCTGTTGGCCAAGATATTAACTGAACAACAAAGTTATCAATCTGTATTGCCAGTTTTAAGTCAGCAATTTGAAAGATATGCCAATATCGATTTTTGGATCTTAAAAGGTACAGCTGCGCAGCAATTGGGTGAAAATGATATTGCCTTAAATTGCTTTCGTCAGTTAACTCAATTACAACCCGAGCAAGCTAAATGGTGGTTAGCCTTAGCGAGTGCCAGTGAAATTGCTGCCGATAAGTATAATGCACGCCGTTATTATATGACCGCTTTGCAACTGGGGGGCTTATCTCCAGGTTCTCAAGATCATGCTGAGCAACGTCTTTTATATCTTGGAGCAAATTAATGATCCGCCCAAGATTAAAAATGCGCCTAGGTGATCTCTTAGTACATGAAGGGATCATTGAAGAATATCAATTATTACAGGCCTTACAAGCGCAAAAAGCATCGGGTCGAAAACTTGGCTCGACCCTAATTGAGCTTAATATGCTGAGCGAACCACAGTTATTACGTTTTTTAGCTCAGCAATTAAATGTGCCTTTTTTAGATATTTCGCAGCAGCGTATAGCACCTGAAGTTGCCAAGATTTTACCTGAAGTTTATGCAAGACGTTACCGCGCTTTAGTCATTGAAGACCGTGGCGATACTATTTTGCTTGGCATGAGTGATCCGGCTGATTTAAGTGGTTTAGATCAAATAGCACCGATTGTAGAACCAAAACAAATTGAACTTGCGGTTGTACAAGAAAGCCAAATTATGGAAGCGTTTGATAACCTATATCGACGCACCCAAGATATTGAAAACTTCGCTTCTCAGTTAGAAGAAGAATATCAAGAAGGTGAGGAGTTCGATCTTAACGCAATTGATAATGATGCATCCGATGCCACCGTTGTAAAACTATTACAGTCAATTTTTGAGGATGCGGTGCAAATGCGCGCATCGGATATTCATATTGAACCTGATGAAGGGTTACTGCGAATTCGCCAGCGCATAGATGGCATTTTACACGAAAATACCTTAGATCAAGTGGCGATCGCCGCAGCGTTGGTACTGCGCTTAAAGCTTATGTCTGGGCTTGATATTTCCGAAAAGCGTTTACCGCAAGATGGCCGTTTCAATATTAAGGTTAAAAAACATAGTATTGATGTGCGTGTTTCAACTATGCCAGTGCAAAATGGTGAATCAGTTGTAATGCGTTTACTCGATCAGTCGGCAGGTTTACTGACTTTAGACCAAACTGGTATGCCGGCAAAAATGCTCAAAAGAATGCGTGAAACCTTAAAGCGTCCGCATGGCATGATATTGGTAACGGGGCCAACGGGTTCGGGTAAAACCACTACTTTGTACGGTGCTCTGAGTGAGCTGAACTTACCAAGCACAAAAATAATTACAGTAGAAGACCCGGTTGAATACCGTTTAAAGCGGATCAATCAGGTACAGGTTAATACTAAAATTGGTTTAACGTTTGCCAATGTACTGCGTACCACCTTAAGACAAGATCCTGATGTGATCATGGTCGGAGAAATGCGAGATCAAGAAACGGTAGAAATAGGGCTACGAGGTGCATTAACAGGTCATTTAGTTTTATCGACGCTGCATACGAATGATGCCATCACCAGTGCAATGCGCTTAATTGATATGGGCGCGCCCTCTTATTTAGTGGCCAGCTCATTACGCTCAATTATAGCGCAGCGGTTGGTGCGTCGTATTTGTGACAATTGCCGAGGTGAATACACGCCCGATGCACAAGAGCTAGCTTGGATAAAATATCTGCAAAAAGGTCATGATATTTCACATAGTTTTAGCATTGGTCGAGGTTGTTCATCGTGTAATCATACGGGTTATAAAGGCCGTATCGGTGTATTTGAATTACTTGAAATGAATGAGCCGATGATGGATGCGCTACGTCTTGCTGATACTCAAGCATTTGCTGTTGCAGCTAAAAATAATCCTGACTTTGAGCCATTAGCCATCATGACATTACAGTATGCCAGCCAAGGGATCACCACATTGGATGAGGTGTTTCGGGTTTCTGAAGGTTTACCTGAAGTGATGGGTGATTAACTCGCTCATGGCCATGTTTAAATATCAAGCCAAAGACAGTCAAGGCAAGCTAGTGCAAGGTGTGATTGAGGCTGCTAATCAGAATGCAGCTGCCGATGCGTTATTTAAACGCGATTGCATTCCAATGAGCATTACACCAACTAAAGAGCAACTAAGTGACGGTAATTTTATGCGTTACTTTGAGCCTAAAGTTGAGCTTGATGAGTTGATTATTTTTTGCCGACAAATGTACTCATTATTAAAGGCGGGGATCCCAATTATTCGAGCGATTGTAGGGCTTGCTGAAACAACAACCCATAAACGCTTCGCTGAAGCCTTAACTGATTTAACCAAACAGCTTGAGCAAGGGCGCAACTTATCAAGTGCGATGGCCAGTCATAAAAAAATCTTTAATCGACTTATGGTTTCTATTGTCGTGGTAGGTGAAAGTACTGGTCGCTTAGAGGATGCATTTTTACAGTTAGCGACCTATTTTGAACGTGAGCAAGAGACTCGTAAACGGATAAAATCCGCTATGCGTTATCCAACCTTTGTCATATTAGCGCTTGTAGCGGCTATGTTTATTTTAAATATTTTTGTGATCCCTACTTTTGCAAATATGTTTAGTAAGTTTAATGCCGAGTTACCCCTGATGACACGCATCTTAATTGGTACGTCGGGATTTTTTGTTAATTATTGGTTGTTACTGATCATCGGCATGGTGGCGACTGTGGCATTAGTGCGCAATTATCTCCATTCCGTTTCAGGGCGCTTGAAGTGGGATCGGATCAAACTCAAAATTCCCTTGGTTGGCACTATTATTGAACGTTCATTGCTTGCCCGCTATAGCCGAAGTTTTGCGATGATATTGCGCTCAGGTGTTCCTATGACCACAGGGTTATCGTTAGTTGCTGAAGCGGTCGATAATACGTTTATGGAACAAAAAGTACTTGAAATGCGTCGTGGGATTGAAAAAGGTGAGAGCTTATTGCGAGTTTCAAAACAAAGTGGTTTGTTTACTCAGCTAGTACTACAAATGGTAGCGGTAGGCGAAGAAACTGGGCAAGTTGATGAATTATTGCAAGAGTCTGCTGAGTTTTACGAGCGCGAAGTGGATTTTGATCTTAAGAGTTTGACCGCAAAAATAGAACCTATTCTTATCTCTGCGGTAGCGGTTATGGTATTAGTATTAGCGCTGGGTATATTTACGCCAATGTGGGACATGATGTCGGCAATTAAGGGGCGTTAGGTGGGGCAATCTTCAGCTCAGCAGTATAAAGAAGGCAGCTCGGCGCTTTTTTATCGAGTGCTGGTATTGATTATTATTGCCATTTTTTTTGCATTATTTGGCACTAAAGTTTTTAATTTATTAGAGTCGGTTGCAACAGTGAATAACGAAAAGTCGGTCGCTGAATTTAAACAAAGTATTAACGCTATCCGAAGTAAGTGGTTAACCGAAAAAAGAGAGTTAGTTGAATTGTCGCTTTCTGATACCCCAGATTTAAAAGCAAAAGGGATTTTACGTTTTTTTGTTAATCAACAAGGTTACCCGTTAGGATTAAACAAAGAGCAGCTAAATTGCAAAGCACTGTGGATAAATATGCAATCGCAACCTTGGCAAAAAGTTCATAAAGTAAAAGTTGAGCTCAACTCTCAAGGTGAGCCTACAAGCTGTCGATACTATGGTATTGAACGTGAAATGTTTAGCTATGATAGTTCGAGTGGGAAAGTAAATTTAGTGAATTAAAGCGCTAAATGATGAGCAAAAAGTACTTTGAAATTGGTTTTAGTTCCTAAATGTAAAAAAATACTGATTAAATGGATAAAATGAATTGTATCTTTGTGATAAATTCAGTTAAATGAAAGATAACTTATTTATAAATAAGCATTATTGAGTTGGCGATGAAACAACAAATTAAAACAAAACAAGCAGGTTTTACCTTAATAGAGTTGGTAATAGTAGTTATTATTTTAGGCTTACTTGCAGCGACTGCTCTGCCGCGTTTTTTAGATGTGACTGATCAAGCTGAAGATGCCTCTGTTGAAGGCATGGCGGGTGGATTTGCCGCTGCTGTTGGGCTTGTTCGTGCGCAATGGGAATTAAATGGGCGACCAAAAGGCACTGCAAATGTCACATTTATCACATACGATACAATTGATGTGGGCGTTGATAATACCAATGGTTATCCAACGACCGACAATACAGAAAGAACCAATACGTTAGCGACAACAATGACAGCAGCTAAATGTAAGCAAGTTTTTGATTCTATTTTACAAAGTCCGCCGTCAAATACAATTAATGCAACTGCCGCAGACATTGAAGCGAATCGTTTTTTAGTGCGCTTTTTTGAAAATGGTGGCAACGATAAATGCATTTATTATTTAACAAATTCTATTGATACTGCTGCGATTCCAGCTAATGGTGTTGAAGTGCCTTCAACAGGTAATGAGCATGGTTTTTCTTATTACCCACAAACAGGGCAAGTATTAGTATTTAATCAGTAACAACAACGAATCACACACTTTTTATAATTTTACAAAGAGGTACTCATAATGAAAAAGCAACAGGGTTTTACTTTGATCGAATTGATCATTGTTATTGTTATTCTTGGTATTTTAGCGGTAACCGCAGCGCCAAAGTTTTTGAATTTACAAGATGATGCCAATACCGCAACGTTAGATGGTATTAAAGCGTCAATGGAAACCTCAAAGAATATTGTTTATGGTAAAGCGATTATTGCTGGTGCTCAAAATACTGCAGATTTCACATTACCAAATGTACAAGGCGCAAATTCAGTTATTACGGATAAGGGCTATCCAGATGAGGATTGGGATACTACTTGGATTCACTTACTTGATTTAAAAGCTGTTGCGAGTGATGCTGATGCTAGAAATGCTGACTTTGTAGTTTATGAAGGAGATAGTTCTGCTGCTGGAACCGCAATATTAAAAGTGGTGCCTACTAACACTATAACTCTTGATGCTACCACTGGAATTCCTTCAACAGTTACTGCTGATGTAATAAAATGTTTTGCGAGTTACAGTAATTTAGATGGTGTGCTTGATATTAAAGTAACAGCTTGTTAATCAATGCTTTTAGCTCGCGGTTTTTCTTTAGTTGAGCTGATCATTACCATAGTTATTTTGGGCACGCTGTCGGTGACGGTTGTGCCCAAATTTTTTGGTCCCAGTATTTTTGATTCTTATACTGCACGTGATCAAGCATTAAGCGTCCTGCGGACAATGCAGTTGCGCGCTATGCAAAATACAGGTGCGCCTTGCCATAAAATAGTTATTTCTCCCACCTTACTTGCACCGCCGACAGTCGACACTTGCGGTAATACCGCCGACAACAATAATGCTGATTATTTAGTGGTCGCATTAGATAGCGCGAGTACCGACATTCGTTTTAGCGCCAAAGATGCCAATAATGCCACATTCACAACCATTGAATTTGATAGTTTAGGTCGCACCAATAACACACCAAATTGCAGTACAATGTGTCGGATTGATTTAGGTGAAGCTGATATTTGTATCAACAGTGAAGGGTTGATTTATGGCTGCCAGTAACCACTTCAGGCGCTCGTTTTTTACAGCTAAGCTTAAGCTTGCGCAAGGTTTTACCTTGGTCGAATTAATAATTGGCATGGTAGTGCTTGCCATTACCATGACAATTATCACCAATTTGTTAGCACCACAAGCAAGGCAAAGTGCCGATCCTTTGGTACAAATTCGGGCAACAGCGCTTGGCCAGGCCTTAATGAATGAAATATTAGCCAAATCATTTGATCAACAGTCACAACGCGGCGCGCCTTGGTTGCGCTGTGGAGAAAACAGCTTAGTGTGTACAGCGCAAGCAAGTTTTGGCAAAGACTGCTTAGATGACAGTAAAACCGCACCAGCATGCACGGGTTCAAGTTTAGAAACCCGAAGTACCTTTAATGATGTTGATGACTACCATAATTTAGCGCTCAATAGCGATGCCGATTTTGCTGCATTTTTTGATTTACCCGCCGATTATTACCGTGGGTTTAGCCTTATTATAACTGTGCAGTACGATGATAATTATGATGGTACTGGGCAACAAACAAGCAAAACAGCCAAATTTATTACCATAAAAATCACCGCGAGTAATAATGAAGAGTATGGTTTTTCTGCTTATCGAGGGAATTACTAATGAAGCGTTCTGGTTTTACGTTAGTTGAACTGATTTTAGTGATTGTTATTTTAGGTATAGTGTCGGTTGGTACTGTGCAATATCTAAGCTTTGGTGCGCAAATTTATGCACAAGCCACTGAACGTGATGAAGTCGTATCACAAGCACGTTTTTTACAAACTCGCTTAAGTAAAGAACTGCGGCACGCTGCGCCAAATTCAGTGCGGCTCAGTTGCGATAACTCAACTTCAAATCCTTGTAGTGTAGTGCAGTGCTTAGAGTTTACTCCTTTTAAAAGTAGCACTGTTTATACTAACAACTTACCCAGTGACCTTGCAGCGAGTGGCGATGTCACTGTGGTTGATGCGCTGGTGGATCCTGTAATAAATGATTGGGTGAGCATTTATGCGCTCTCTGCCGCGGATGTTTATCAACTTACTAATAATAAGCGGCGCCAAATAATGAGTGTGACGCAAGGGATTAATACGACTGAGCCTGATGTTTGGCAAGTTGATAAGGGCTTTAGCGTTGATTCACCAAGTAAACGGATTTATGTTTTAAATTCAGCCGGGCCGGTGAGTTTTTGTGTTAAAGAAAATACCTTATATCGTTTTGAAGGTTATGGCTTTTTTGACTCACAACCGACCCCGACTCTTTTGAACCAAATTAATGGGGTATCGGGTGTAGCCATAGGGCAATTTGTACAAAACGCTTTAAATATTACCGAAGTATTTCGTTATCAAAGTGCGAGTTTAACTCGCAATTCGGTTGTCAATATTCAGTTAGAAATGGGCTTTAATAATACTGAATCGGTGGCGTTTAATCATGAAATACATTTACCTAATGTGCCATAGTGGATGAGTAATCATATGAAGCACAAAGCTATTCATTCATTGTTTAAACAGCAGGGCAGCATGCTGTTAACTGCGTTATTTATAGCGATTTTAATGTTGGCGTTGGGTTTAACGTTGGTCAAAGTATTGTCGGGCTCAGCGCATAATAATGCGGTGGAATATTATGGCGCACGGGCATTTTTAGCCGCGCAAAGTGGTTTAGAAAAGGGGCTCACTACGTTATTTCCACTTAACGCTGTGCCTGCAAATTGCCCTGTTTTACCTAGTTTAGTCTTTAATTCTGGGTATTTGGCCAATTGCCAAGTGCAAGTAGATTGCGTAAAAATAGGACCGCTAGAAGATAAAAGCTTAGTAAGTAAAAACGTGACGGTATTTCGTTTATCAAGTAGTGCAACGTGCAAAGTAAATGATTGTGCGCTTGGTGAAGACTGTCGCAAAGATTTTTGGCAAACCCAGAGGACGCTTAGCGTTGAAGCTAAAACACTTAATTAAAAATATACTCATTATTAGTACATTTTTTATTTGTTATGTGGTCGAGGCACTTCCGCAGTGCGCTGCACTTTTTCCGGGCAACTTAGCCACCTTTAATAACAGTCAAATTAAGTTTGATGATGGTGCAGATCTTAATTACCCATCTGCAGGGCGACTAATTACCAGCGTAGTTAGTAAAACCTCTCAACGACCAAAATGCCCCTCACCTTACAATTGTTATGCCAGTGGCACCAATGCTATTTCATCGTCTGAGGCTGCAGGCATTCCTAGCAATTTTAAAACCGTGACGGGCACCACTATTCCAGCGGTACTAAATGGCGAGTATTATTTTGATCAGCAGATTTTAGATTTCTCCTCGACTACTTCATATCAAGTAACTGGCCCGACACGAATTTTTTTACGCTGGTCATTTAACAGTTCTACAAAGGCGCAGTTACGCGTTTTAACCTCAAATATTAGTTATTCAGCAGGGGCTTATTTGGTGGTGTATGTTGATGGCACCGTATTAACGGGTACCTCAACTTATTTTAAAGGTTTTATTTATGCGACTGAGGAAGTTCAACTGGGCTCAGTATCAACCATAGATGGTGGAGTCACTGCTGGGGGAAACATCACCGTTGGTGATGGTTTTGTAGCAAATCAACTGGCTGTGCCAAGTTCTGCACCTGGAGTATGCGGGAGCGGTCATGGTGGTGGTATTGCCAATGCGCATTATCCGCTTGATTTTTGCTTTGATGTGATTAGTTCTAATGTCTATGACCTGATTAATAACTATTTGGGTATTGCTCATAATACGGCTGAAAATAGTAATGGAAAAATCAATTACAGTGCTGACTTTTCTGCTAATTCTATCTCAGACTATTTAGAATTTACCGATTTTAGTATGTGGCAGGGCAAAAGTAGTTTTGCGCTTTCGATGTGGCTTGATTTTGATCCCGCCCGGGCATTACAAACCGTTTTTTCGGCAACATCGTCATCTGGGGCTGCTGAATTTACTGTTGAATTACGCAAGTGGAATAACAACAATCTGTTTTATCCTCAAATCTCTTTTAAAGGTTACCAATTCTGGTTTAATTACCCAATTAGCTCATCGGGTTGGCAGCATTTAACAGTGTCAGTTGAGCAGCGCAATGTCTGTGTCTACATTAATGGTGGCAGCAGTGAGTGTGTTGATTTTGGTAGCGGTACAGGCACATTAAGTTTAAATAAAATGGTGCTTGGGCAAAAAATCCAAGGCAGTGGTTTTACCGCAAATCAAGATTATCTTGGCTTGGTTGATGAAGTGGTATTTTTTGATAGTTCTTTGTCATTAGCCGAGGCCAATACTGTTTATAACAATCAAAATTCAGGTAAAAGCTACAATGGCGGGCCAGCTCATACCGCTCCTGATTGTTTAATTGGTTGGTATCGTTTTGAGAATAACCTCGATGACTCATCAACTGAGTTGGTGAATAACCTAACAGGAACTGGCAATGTCGCATTTAATTATTTTAACCCCGATCCTGCTTATGGCGTGACGCCAAATAGTACCTGCCGATATCTAGATTTAGATGGCCAAAGCTACGCCAAAGTGAATGATACTGGTGATTACAATCAAGAAAAAATAACGGTCAGTGCATGGATTTATCCAACTCGAACTCAAACTGAGTTGCAAGCGATTGTCTCAAAAGATGAGCATTTTGAGTTTCACTTGAATAACCAGCGTCGATTATATTGGTGGTGGACCAATAGCAGTCGCAACCCTGAAACCCTCACCAGTAATCAACAAATACCTTTAAATCAGTGGACCCACGTTGCAGTGACTTACAAAGCGGGTGCGCAGCGCATGTATATCAATGGTGTGCTTGATAATTCTAGTAGTTTTAATAATGGTTTGTTTGATACTCCATGTGATTTTTACATCGGAATTGATACCGCGACATCATCAGCCAATACATGTGGTGGGGTGATAAATGGCAGACGATTTACGGGTAAAATTGATGAAGTAAAAATTTATGCCAGTGCATTAGACTTGGCAGAAGTTCAAGCGGATATGACACGAGTGCATTATTGTACTTTGCCGCCGCCGATTGATCATTATCGCTTAGAATTAGCCGACAATTTGGGCTTAACCTGTCAGGCTGAAAGCATGCAAATTAAGGCTTGTGCCGATGCTAGTTGTTCGTCATTTTATTCTCAAGGGGTTACGGGAACACTCAATGTGACACCCAATACGGCTGCTACTTGGTCGCCGAGTAATAATTTAAATTTTACGGGTAGTCAGTCGCTGAGTTTAAACTATATTCAACCTGATACGGTGCAGTACAGTTTAAGTAATGCCTCGCCCAATGTGCCATTACGTTGTTTTATCGGCGGCAGTGAGGTGGCGTTGTCGGCTTGCAAAACAACGTTTAAAGATTCGGGGTTTGTATTTACCGATGCACTAGGAAATGCGATTGCCAACCAAGTTGCAGCAGTGCCATTTACAAGTTATCTAAAAGCGGTTGAAAAAAACACCACTACAGGCGCTTGCCAAACAGCTTTGACTGGCCCTCAAACGGTTGAGCTAAAATACACTTGTCAGACACCAAATGCATGTAGTAGTGATGCTGCGATGCAATTTTCAGTTAATAGTCAGCCAATCTTGAGTAATAGTTTTAGTAATGTATCGTTAAATTTTGATCCCAGTAATAATAACTTGGCCGCATTAAATAATATTTATCCTGATGCAGGTTTAATCAATCTTCAAGCGCAAAAATCGGTCACAAATGGTGCATTATTACAAGGGGCATCCGATCCTTTTACCGTAAGGCCAGATCGATTTGAAATTATATTAGATGAAGACAATCACAGCCCGACAGACCCATCTTATGCGGTTGATGAAAATGGCTCTGTGTTTAAAAAAACCAAACAAGGCTTCCCAATTACTATCAACGCCGTTAATCGCTCAGGGTTGATTACAACGAATTTCCGTTCGTCTGATTTAGCAGCCAATACGTTATTGTTTACACATCAGCTACAAGCTCCAAGTGCCGCCCAAGGAGGAGTGTCTGGGCAGTTTTCACCTGCAGCCAGCGCTTTAGTATTTAACCAAGGTCAGAGCCAATTTAATGGCAGTTGGGATGAAGTTGGGATCATAGGTTTAAGCATTGAAGCTCCAGCAGGTTCCTATCAAGGTCACCAAGAGTCATTTTCTGGGTCGCTTAATAATATTGGTCGATTTGTACCCGCAGCATTTTTGCTTAAAGAAAGTAATGTTGCATCAGCTTGCAGTGCGAGCTTTAGTTATTTAGAGCAGCCATTTAATTCATCTTTTGTTTTACATGCAGTAAACGATGCAACTGATATTAATGCAGTTACACAAAATTATTTTGCAGGCTTTGCTAAGGCGCAAATAGAGACTCAAATTGAAAATAATCAAGTCGGTTTGAATGCCGCAGGAGTTCCTAATTATCAAGCTCATAGTACTTTTAAAAATGCAGCTAACCAACATAGATTAGTAGATAAGGCAATGATGGGGACTTGGGTTAACGGTATCTATGATTTCAGCCGAGATGATTTTATGCTTAAGCGAAATGATGCACCTGATGGCCCGTTTACTGATGTTGACTTTGTCTTGTCTGCCGTTGACGGTATTACTGCGCTGGCAAATTTAAATGAAAATCCCGAACAAAATAATTTAACTGAGCCCTGTGGTCCCGCGGCATCAAGCATTTGTACAGGTGTTAGGCTAAATCTTGATGCTAAAGTGTTTCGCTATGGTCGCTATGAATTAGAAGATACCTATGGTTCAGCGTTTAATTCAATTCAAGTGCCGCTTAAAGCGCAATATTGGGCGCAAACACAATGGTTGTTAAGTGCAGATGATAGCTGTAGTCAGTATCAACAAAGCTTAACGCAAATTACTCCATTGAGCCCAACGTTATCTTTCTCAATGCAAGGTAGTGGCGCAGCACCTTATAGCCTTGTTAGTGGTAAATATAATTACGAGTTAGGTCAGGGTCTTGTGGTTGAACCATTATCACAAGAACAAACAGGAATGTTTAATATAGAATATTCTGCAACCCCAACTTGGTTGCAATTTGACTGGCTTGGCGATGGTTCTCAGCTTAATCCGAGGGCGAATATTCAATTTGGTCGTTTTCGTGGTAATGATCGCGTGATATATTGGCGTGAATCTAACTAAGTAAAATGATATAAATAAGTTATAATTCTAAAAGTTATATAAAAATTGAACAAAGCTTGTGTTTTGCCTTGCAACTAAATAGCATTAAAGGCAATAAAAACAATAATAACCAAAAATCGGCCGTTTTGGGAATGGAATGTATGCGATTAGCTCCTTTATCTATTTTAATATCAATCAGTTTATTAGCGTTAAGTGCGCAAGCACAAGATGTAAACACTGTTACTAGCATTGAATCAGAAATCACACTCAAACAATCTGAGTTTGACAACTTTACCGATGTACTTGAAAAACATTTAAAAGAAGAAAGCCAATTACAACAACAATTGGACTTGTTACGCGCACGTTCAGCAAAGTTAGAAAAAGAGAAAAACCAAGCGCTCGATGCAATGAACGAAATGTATCGCAGAATGATTGAAGACCCTAGTGTCGATATCACTGAGACTAAGAACCGTTACCAAGCTGCTGTTTCGTCTCATAAACAAAATAAAGATGATATTGCGATGCAGCTGGCCGCTATTGCATCGCATCGACAAGAAATAGAGCAAATTCGTGTTGCCAAACATACCTTACTGAATACTTTAGAAGGCTTAAAAGAACAGCGTAATAGTGCACGTGTTGAGCGCTTAAGAAATGAGTTTTCCCGTGAAGGTACTGTTGAGGTAAGTAATACGATTAATTGTAAGCGTACTGAGACACTTGCCGCTTGTGAGCAACGAGGGCAACATTTAGGACTACAAAAAGCGACTAAACGTTTCTTAGATCAAATTTTTGCTAACTTAACTGAAATACGTACTGTTGAATCTAAACGTAATATGGCGGGTGCGCAGGTTCAGGTGTTAAACAGTCACGTGGTCAGTAGTGAATTTAGCGGACAAGGTAACTACAGCGTTAATCTAAATGTGGCAATGCGTGGTTCAGTTAATGCGGCACGTTTATGCCAATTACTTAATCTTGATAATCGTTTCTGTAGTAATTACAGTAATGAGCTAACCAATGTTTATCAACCAACCGTAGAGCCTGATATCTCAATTCCTGTTGTTAGTTTTAAAGACTTACCTGTGAGTGATATCGCGACGGCATCTGTAGTGACAGCGCCTTCAGCACCTCAAGTATCTGTTTTAAAACGCCAAGATCAAGCGTTAAACTATGAATTGATTTTACGCTCTAACGTACGTGACGATGAAGTATTTATTGACGGGGTGAGCTATGGTTCAACCCGTCTCTCAGTTGCTTTACCTCAAGGTTTACATGATGTTGAAATTCGCAAAACGGGTTATGAATCTTACCGTCAAAGTGTTGACCTGCGCAGTAATCGCACAATACGCGCTAAATTAACTAAAATTAATACACCGATTGCAGAACTTGCACAATCAATGACGGCAAGCAGTGCTGATAGTACTCTGTCGCAAGGCATGATTGTGGTGCCCGCAGGCGAGTTTGAGATGGGTGATTTGACTGGTAATGGCCTGGCCAATGAGCTGCCTGTTGTAAAAAAGATTCTTAGTGACTCTTTTGTTATGCATGAAAAAGAAGTCACTGTTGGTCAATATCATGCGTTTATTAATGAATCAAACTACATTACCGAAGCTGAAGCCGGCAAAGGTTGCGCATATTATTTAAATGGTGAACCTGTTTGGGAACAAAGCCTTAACTGGAAAAGCCCAGGTTATGAACAAGGTGATGATTTTCCAGTTGTTTGTTTAACTTATAATGATGCAAAAGCATATGCAGATTGGTTAGTGAGCAAAACAGGCCAACAATATCGTTTACCAACTGAGGTTGAATGGGAATATGCAGCACGTGCAGGCTCTAAAACCGATTATGCATGGGGCAATGATATTGGTAATAACTTAGCTAACTGTGGTTGGTGTGGTAGTGCTTGGTCAAACCAAAGTGCAGCGCCAGTTGGGTCATTTCAGCCGAATAAATATGGCCTTTACGATATGGTAGGCAATGTTTGGGAGTGGACGCAAAAAACTGCTGGGCAGTCTGATGTAGCTGTTCGAGGTGGTGCATGGAATTTTGCTCCAAGCTTGGCGCGTTCCTCAACGCGTTTAATCTTAACAACTGATTTTAGGGCCAACTATATTGGTTTTAGAGTAGTTAGAGAGCGTTAAATAAACGGGAAGCACAGCTTCCCGTTTTTGTTTTGCATTATATTTAATCAATGTTAAAAAAAAGTACTTTAAGCCGTGGTAATTCTTGCTGATTCAGATAGTCATTGGTAGAGTTAGCGCAGAAACTAAGAACAAAAAATACAAGGATCAGCCAGTTCCATGTTTAAAAAATTACGCGGTTTATTTTCAAATGATTTATCCATTGATCTGGGGACAGCCAATACGCTTATTTATGTCAAAGAGCAGGGAATTGTGCTGAATGAACCTTCAGTTGTTGCAATTCGCCATGACAAGCCTGGCGGCCCAAAAAGTGTGGCATCGGTTGGCCACGAAGCAAAACGTATGTTAGGCCGAACGCCTGGTAATATCAAAGCAATTAGACCAATGAAAGATGGTGTAATTGCTGACTTTTATGTCACCGAAAAAATGCTACAGCATTTTATCAAGCAAGTTCATAACAATAATTTCCTTCGCCCTAGCCCTAGGGTATTAATCTGTGTGCCATGTGGTGCAACCCAAGTTGAAAAGCGTGCAATTCGTGAATCAGCAATGGGAGCGGGTGCACGTGAAGTGTATTTAATTGAAGAGCCGATGGCTGCTGCAATTGGTGCAGGCTTACCTGTTTCTGAGGCAACAGGCTCTATGGTTGTTGATATTGGTGGTGGTACTACCGAAGTTGCTATTATCTCATTAAACGGCATTGTTTATTCATCTTCGGTTCGCATCGGTGGTGATAAGTTTGATGAAGCAATTATCAACTATGTACGCCGTAATTTCGGCAGTTTAATTGGTGAAGCAACTGCTGAGCGTATTAAGCATGAGATTGGCTCTGCGTTTAAAACAGATACGATTAAAGAGATTGAAGTGCGCGGTCGTAACCTTGCCGAAGGTGTGCCTCGTTCATTTACTTTGAACTCACATGAAATTCTAGAAGCACTGCAAGAGCCGCTGCAAGGCATTGTAAGTGCAGTCATGGTTGCGCTTGAGCAATCACCTCCAGAATTGGCATCTGATATCTCAGCGCATGGTATGGTATTAACCGGCGGTGGTGCGTTATTGCAAGATCTCGACCGTTTATTAATGGAAGAGACCGGCATTCCAGTTGTTGTTGCCGATGATCCATTAACGTGTGTAGCACGTGGGGGCGGTAAAGCATTAGAAATGATTGATATGCACGGTGGTGATGTTTTTAGTTACGACTGATGAATCATCTTTTTGGACGAAGTGCACCTTTACAACTGCGATTAGTAATCGCAGTTGTATTTAGCGCAATTTTAATGTTTGGCGATCGCTACACCGATGGCGCATCTACTATTCGAACTAGCTTAAATACTATTGTTAGCCCATTATTTTATTTGGCTAATCTTCCGCATGAGTTATTCAATTGGAGTTCGAATAATCTCCATAGCCGTCGCTTTTTAAGTCAAGAAAACGAACAGCTTAAAACCGAACAACTACTACAAAATGAAAAACTCCAACGCCTCGCATTTTTAGAGCAAGAAAATAGTAAGTTACGCGCTTTGCTCGGCTCTGCAAAATCTGAAAGTAAGCAAAAATTGGTGGCGCAAGTTTTATCCGTTCATTCAAATCCATATAGTCATCAAGTTGTGATTAATAAAGGCACACTTGACCAAGTGGTGGAGGGCGTGGCTGTCATTGATGAAATGGGCATTGTTGGACAAGTTACACAGGTTGGCTCAACCACCAGTCGTGTATTGCTGATGACTGATACCATGCATGCGACTCCAGTACGAATTTTGAGAAACAATGTGCGCACTGTGGTTGAAGGTATTGGCAAAATTAATCAAGTAAAGCTTTCTCATGTGCCGCATAGTATGGATATTCGCATCGGTGATATTCTTTACAGCTCAGGTTTAGGTGGCGTTTTTCCAGAAGGATACCCAGTGGCTACGGTGACTAGTATTAAGCGAGATGAAGGCCAGCCTTTTGCTCAAGTTTACGCCGAGCCTGTTGCACAATTAGATCGCATTCGGTTATTAATTTTATTATGGCAAACACCAAAGGACGGCAATAATGATTAGTCGTCACTTTTGGTTAATTAGTTTTTCGATTTTTGTATCTTTGGTGATGGCGTTAGTGCCTTTACCGATAGGCATTGAAGCCTTTCGCCCAGATTGGGTTTTGCTGGTATTAATGTATTGGTCATTAGCATTGCCGCATCGTGTTAATATTGGCATTGCTTGGTTAACGGGTTTACTGATGGATTTAGCCTTGGGCTCTCCTTTAGGCGTGCATTCTTTAGCTTATTCGATTTCAATTTACATTACTGCCAGTAATTATCAAAAAATTCGTAATTTCTCTGTTTGGCAGCAAGCCTTTTTAATTGCGTTGTTTTTAGCTCTTTATCATTTAGTGCAATTTTGGCTCAGCCACTTTTTAATTGATATTTACTTTTTACCTCAATATTTATGGCCAGTGCTAACAGGCGCTTTATGTTGGCCGTGGATATTTTTATTACTGCGAAAATACCGCCGTAACTTTAGGATCCGTTAATGCTGCAACCTATTTACCTCGCTTCAGCTTCGCCTCGCAGGCGCGAATTACTAACTCAACTTAATGTTGAGTTTTTGCAATTTAGCGTCGATGCCGATGAATCAATACTTGAAAATGAAGTGGCCATTAACCATGTTGAACGCCTTGCACGTTTAAAAGCGCAAAGTGGCGTTGCTTTGGGTTATCACGATAGACCTGTGCTGGGTTCAGATACGATAGTTGTGATTAATGGCGAAATTTTGGGTAAACCAAAAAATAAACAAGATGCGCTTGTGATGCTGACTAAACTTTCAGGACAGACTCATCAAGTGATGACTGCAATTGCTGTAGCAGATGAAAAAAATGTGCTCAGTGAGGTGGTGGTGACCGATGTCACTTTTAAGGTGTTGAATGCAGCAGAGATTGAAGCGTATTGGCATTCTGGTGAGCCAGAAGACAAAGCCGGTAGTTATGGTATTCAAGGGTTAGGTGGGCGTTTTGTCTCGCATTTATCAGGCAGCTATTTTGCTGTTGTTGGCTTGCCATTATTTGAGACGGAACGTTTATTGCGTCGTTTTCAACAGGCAGCCCTATAAAGACAAGGATTGGCCATGAGTAGTGAGTTGTTAATTAACGTAACCCCAAATGAAACGCGCGTGGCGTTAATAGAAAACGGTGTTTTACAAGAGGTTGAACACGAGCGAGCTGGCAATCTGGGTATTGTTGGTAATATTTATCTTGGCAAAGTAAGCCGAGTATTACCTGGCATGCAGGCAGCTTTTGTTGATATTGGGCTTGATAAAGCTGCGTTTTTACACGCATCAGATATAGTCAACAGCGCTTCAATTGTTGAAGGGGTTGATGAACAACCTATAAAAAAAGTACAAGATATCAGAGAGTTGGTGCGTCAAGGTCAACAAATTATGGTGCAAGTGGTCAAAGACCCTTTAGGTACTAAAGGCGCAAGATTGACGACTGAAATCACTATTCCTTCGCGTTACTTAGTGTTTATGCCAGATGCGACTCATGTCGGTGTAAGTCAGCGTATTGAAACTGATGAAGAGCGCAGCCGTCTTAAAAAGATTGTTGCAGAATACAACGATGAAGAAGGTGGCTTTATTGTTCGTACAGCCGCTGAAGGTGCGTGTGAAGTAGAATTAGCTCATGATGCTAAGTTTTTGAAAAAACTTTGGAAAAAAGTTATCGCAAAACGTAAAGCAGCGCGTAAAGAAACCTTATTGCATGATGATCTCACGCTGGCATTTCGTACGTTGCGTGATTATGTTGGTGAAGATATGGAGCGCATTCGGGTTGATTCAAAACTCGCATTTCAAGAGTTAAAAGCTTTCACTGAAGAGTTTGTGCCAGAGCTTACAGCAACACTTGAGTATTATCCTGGTGAACGTCCGATTTTCGATTTATTTGATGTTGAAAATGAGGTGCAAAAAGCGTTGCATCGTAAGGTCGAGCTTAAATCTGGTGGGTATTTAATTATTGATCAAACCGAAGCAATGACCACAATTGATATCAATACTGGCGCTTTTGTTGGCCATCGTAATCTCGAAGAAACTATTTTTAATACCAATATTGAAGCAACACAGGCAATTGCTCGCCAGCTTAGGTTACGCAATTTAGGTGGTATTATTATTATCGATTTTATCGATATGACGACCGCAGATCATAAGCGCAGAGTGCTACACTCGCTTGAAGTTGCGCTACAAAAAGATCGCGCTAAAGCAAATATTAATGGTTTTTCAGCCCTTGGTTTGGTTGAAATGACTCGTAAACGCACCCGTGAAAGTTTAGGTCATATTTTATGTGGTATTTGTCCTGTATGTGATGGGCGCGGCGCACTTAAAACAGTTGAAACGGTTTGCTACGAAATATTACGTGAAATTGTTCGTGTTAATCGTGCTTATGCCGCCGATAAATTTGTGGTTTATGCTTCACAGGCGGTGAGTGAAGCCTTACTTAATGATGAATACCATAACTTAGCAGAGTTGGAGTTATTCATCGGTAAACCTATCAAAATACAAATCGAAAGTTTGTATAATCAAGAACAATTTGATGTGGTAATGATGTAGTGCAACACGTTTCGAAATGGTGTTTTTTTTGTTTGCGCAAAGTTTGGCAATTTACTGCAGTCACCCTAGTGTTACTGGCAGTCATTATTTCTGTCTTAAAATACAGTTTGCCCTATGCCAATCAATATAAAGCTGATTTTGAAGCGCTGATCGCTGAGCAGTTTGGTGTCGATTTATATATTGGAAGTATTAGTGCCACTTGGCAAAACAATGGGCCTGCATTAGTACTTAACAATATTTCTTTTCAGCCTAATGATTTAGCTCCTGTTGATTTACTGATTGCGCAAACTCGATTGCAGATTAATATTTGGCAATCGATGCTCGACCGACAAATTCGTTCAAGTTATTTTGTGCTCGATGGTGTTACTGCGACCATCAAAACCGCGGAACTCTTTAAAAGCCAAGAACAAGACACGGCAAGCAGTACTGGGCAAATTGAGCTTATCGAAAGTCTTTTCTTGGGAAATATCGGTCACTTTGCTTTAGAAAATAGTACCTTAGAGCTTTATTTGGCTAATGGTCAGCGTCGAACAATTGTACTTGAAAAAGTCAGTTGGCAAAATTTAGATCAAAAACATCAAGGCCAAGGCCGTATCAGTTTACCGGGCATTGCGGAAAACTCACTCAATGTCATTTTTAATTTATACGGCGAAGCGTTCTCAAGTGCGTTTGGCGAATTATACGTTGCTGGCAATAAGCTCAGTTTAGCGCCTTTATTGGCTGAAGTGACGCCTTCGCACATTAAAGAACTTAAGTCAGATGTTAATTTTGAGCTGTGGGCGCGTATTGATGATAAGTCCGTTAAGTCATTACAAGTAGAGTGGTTACCAAGTAGTTTGCAATGGCAATACAATGATGCTGCGCAGCGTTTTTCAGTGGAATCTGGTAGTTTGCGTTGGCAACCCAAAGACAATGGCTGGCAATTGGCAACCTCTTCATTAAAGCTCAGTGCAAATCAAAAAGAATGGCCTGATTTAGGTCTTGAAGTGAGTAAAAATAATGGCCAATTAGTTGGGCAGTTTGCTCATTTAAATCTCGCGATATTACGCCAATTTGCCCAGTTTGAACCGGGTGATACCCTACAAGAACTGATTGCGCGCCAGCCCACAGGCATGATTGAAGAGGGCTACTTTAAATTTTCTGATAATGAAAATTGGCTGACGGTTATTAATGCTCAAAAAGTCGGCTGGAATAATATTGATGATCTACCCGGTATGCAGGACCTCGATCTTAACTTTGTGATGCAGCCACAAAAAGGACGTTTATCGGTATCGGGCTCCGATAATTATATTTTAACGGGTAACCTTTTTTCGCAAGCGATTTCTTATCAGCAACTGAACTTTGATTTAGACATCATTAAGAAAAATGAACAATGGCAATTAAAAACTAATAATTTTTGGATGCATAATCAAGAGCTAAGCCTCGGCGCCGAAGGGATGTTAACGCTTGGTAAAAAAAACGCGATGAGTCTTTATTTAGAGGTCATTGGCCCGCCTGCATTATCAGCAAGGCAGTATTACCCGCGAGGTTATTTACCACAAGCGACCATTGATTATCTTAATGGTGCAATTAAAGGCGGTGAAATTACTCAAGCACAATTGCTTTGGTATGGCGCATTAAATGGTTTTCCTTATCAAGATCAAAGTGGCAAATTTGAAGTGCGAGCTCAAATTCAACAAGGTGAATTTCAATTTGAACCAAGTTGGCCAACGATCACTGATTTAGCTGCCGAACTGGTTTTTAGTGGTAATCGGATGGATATTTATAGCCAACAAGGTCAACTGGTTAATCTGCCGATAAAAGATAATGTATCGGTTAGCATTGATGATTTGACTCATGCAGCCTTTTTAACAGTTGCAATTGATACCCAAGTTGAGGCGCAAAGATTAGCCCCATTTTTTGCTGCGACTCCCCTTGCTGATCCGCTCGAAAGTATTTTGCAGATAGTACAAGGCAAAGGTGAGGTAAAAGGGCAGGTCAATTTAACCGTAGGTTTAGATGAGCCTAATGTGATTGCCTCAGGCGCAATTGATTTAAATAAAGCGAATATATATTTAACCCAACCCGGTTTGCCGCTTGAGCGTTTGCAAGGAATATTAAAGTTTGAAAATGAGTCAATCAGTCTTAAAAGTGCAAAAGCGTCTTGGCTAGGTTTACCTGTTGAATTTGACATTGTGGGCAAACAACAAAAAGCAGGATACCAAGTAAAAGTTGACTTAAATGCTAATTGGCCCGTAGAGCAGTTTATTGGTTTGGGTAATGGTTTGCTAAGTGGTTATTTAACTGAGCAATTACCATTAAAGGCTGATGTGGCGTTAAATTTTCCTGCTAAAGGATTTAGTTATCAAGCTGATGTTTATTCTGATCTTAGTGGGTTAGTTAGCTCGTTGCCTGAGCCATTTAATAAAACTGCGCAACAGAAATGGCAATTAAAAGGGCAAGTACGTGGTGATGATATTTCTAATTTGATCACCATTGGTATTGATAATAAACTGTATTTTAATGGTATTTTAGCAAACGATACTGGCACTCTGACTCATGCGCATATCATTGTTGGTGAGCATGATTTAGGTTTAAACCAAAAAGATTTTGATGTCAGTGTTGATCTTAAGCAAGCGAATTTAAATCAGTGGATCCCATTTATTGATCATTTGCTCCATGTTGGGGATGCTTCAATAGACTCAGGTTTACTTCCTCCTTTAGTCAAAGTGCAAGGCACAATCGATCAAGCCGATTTATCTGGCGTTTTATTTAATGAGCTTGATTTTAAACTCGATAATTTAGATCAGGCCGTCGAAATTAAATTAATGGGTAAAGAGCTGCGCTCACAGGTCAGTATTCCTAAAGTACTGGCGCAACGACCTATTAATATTGATACTGATTATTTACGGATTAATTTACCAAGCGCTGCATCAGAGCCTGCCATTGCCAATGAAAACAGTGAATGGTTAAAAAATTTACCCGCTATTCGCTTTCAATGTGGCGATTGTCGGATTGATCAATATCAGTTAGATAAAGTGCAACTTAATTTAGATCCTGCAACCGATGGCATTATGATCAGTGATTTAATTATTGATAAAGGTAAGCATAATTTAGTTGCTAAAGGCGCTTGGCAAGCAGGGCAAACCAAGTTGGCTGGTCAGTTTTCAAGTAGTGATATTGGTGAGTTGTTCGACGAGTATGACTTAACCTCTAGCATTAAAGATTCTAAAGCCCAAACCACGTTTAATCTTGCATGGGTTGGCACCCCGTATGAGTTCGATGCCAAAAGTTTAACAGGGCAATTGCAACTTGATTTAGGGGAAGGGCATTTAACTGAGGTAAGTGATGGCGGAGCGCGAGTATTTTCGTTATTAAGTCTTGATTCCTTGGTGCGTAAGCTCAAGCTCGACTTTAGAGATGTATTTGCTAAAGGCTTTTTTTACAATAGCTTAAAAGGCTCAATGCAAATTGAAAATGGCATTGCGACCACTAAAAATACCAAAATAGATGGTGTGCCTGCCGATATCAGTATTGCCGGTTATGCTAATTTAACCACTAAAGAAATTAACTACAATCTTGCTGTTGCGCCTGAGGTAACCTCAAGTTTGCCGGTTTTGTTAGGGTGGCTAGCTGGCCCTGTCCCTGGCCTTGCAGCGCTTGCGATTGATAAGGTGATTCATTCTGCACGGGTTATTTCGGAAATTAATTTTAGAATTGATGGCACGATGGACAAGCCTGTGGTGACTGAGCTTGGTCGTAAAAGTCGTGAAGTTGAATTACCCCAAGAGTTAAAAATTCCAACACCTGAACCAAATAGCGAAATAAAATGATAGTTTGTTTACAAATGTGTTCTGGCCCTGATGTTGTTCAAAATCTTCAGAACTTAAAAAAAGCCTGTGAAGATTTGCCAGCAACGCGCCCTTTATTATTATGTTTACCTGAAAGTTTTGTCTGTTTTGCAGGTGCGCCCGATGCCAATTTAAAGTTGGCGCACAGTGAGCAAATCGATGCGGTATTAGATGAACTTGCGGCATTGTCTATAAAGTATGATATTTGGCTCGCTGCGGGGACATTACCGCTTAAAGCGAATGATAATAAACATTACGCTGCGTCGTTACTCTTTAATGCTCAGGGTGAAATTGTTGCGCAGTACAATAAAATGCATTTATTTGATGTACTGGTTGCAGATCAAACAGGCTGCTATCAAGAATCCACTTATACCCAAGCGGGTGAGCAGGTTTGTGTGGTGGATTCGCCTTTTGGCAAGCTTGGTTTATCTGTGTGTTATGACATTCGTTTTGCTGCTTTATATAGTAAAATGCGCCAGTTAGGTGCTGAGATAATATTGGTGCCTAGTGCTTTTACCCAAGTAACTGGCGCGGCACATTGGCATGCTTTATTAAAAGCGCGTGCAATTGAGCAGCAATGTTATGTGGTTGCTGCAGCTCAGGTGGGCGATCATGGTAATAATCGTCATACTTATGGGCATAGTCTAATTGTATCTCCTTGGGGAGAAGTATTAGCAGAACAAAAAACACAATGCGGTTTGATTTCCTATCAAGCTGACTTGGCATTGGTTGCGCAAATTAGAGCAAAAATGCCTATAATTTCACACACTAAGTTTACATGTGAGTTAAAAAATGAATTCTGAAGTCGAAAGTAACTTGTTAAAAAATAGTTCGTTATGCCGTGAAGATCTGGAAAAGACTTTAGCGTTTATTCATCAACACAATATTGATTATGCTGATTTGTATTTTCAATCTAGCTACCATGAATCTTGGATGTTAGAAGATGGTTTAGTTAAAGAAGGCTCTTATAATATTGAGCGTGGCGTAGGTGTACGTGCGGTGAGTGGTGATAAAACGGGCTTTTCGTATTCTGACGCCATCACTTTAGAAGCATTAAATCAGGCCGCAAGCGCAGCGCGTAGTATTGCAAAAGCTGGCGAAAACAAAACAGTGCAAATTTTTTCAGAAATTGCCCATCCAATTCAGTTTGCCGCAGCTCAACCGATTTCAAGCATGAGTGACGATAAAAAAGTTGAATTATTACGTGAAATCGAAAACTACATCAGACAGTTAGCGCCAGAAGCAAATCAAGTTGTTACCTCATTATCTGCGGTGTATGAAGAGATTTTAGTCGCTGCCAGTGATGGTACGTTTGCCACCGATCGTCGCCCATTAATTCGTTTAAATTGTTCGGTATTATTAGAAAAAAATGGTCGTCGTGAGCGCGGTGGAGCCGGTGGTGGTGCACGTTTAGATTATGGCTATTTTTATGAATTAGTGGATGGTAAACCACGTTGGATGGGTTATGCCGAAGATGCAATTCATCAAGCTCAAATTAATTTAGAAGCTATTGATGCGCCAGCAGGCGCAATGCCAGTGGTATTAGGCGGTGGTTGGCCTGGTGTATTATTACACGAAGCGGTTGGTCATGGTTTAGAAGGTGATTTTAACCGTAAAGGGGCATCGGCATTTAGTGGTCGTATTGGTGAGCAAGTTGCTTCAAGCCTCTGTACTGTGGTTGATGATGGTACACTCGCTAATCGCCGTGGTTCACTCAATATTGATGATGAAGGTACACCTGCAGGATATAATGTACTGATCGAAAATGGGATTTTAAAAGGCTATATTCAAGATAAACTTAATGCTCGTTTAATGGGGGTTGCGCCAACGGGTAATGGCCGCCGCGAATCGTATGCTCATTTACCAATGCCTCGCATGACAAATACCTACATGTTAGCGGGTGAAAGCAGCCAAGAAGATATTATCGCCAGTGTCAAAAAAGGCATTTTTGCAGCGAACTTTGGTGGTGGGCAAGTTGATATCACTTCTGGTAAGTTTGTATTTTCGGCGTCTGAAGCTTATTTAATTGAAAATGGCAAAGTAACGCGCCCAATTAAGGGCGCGACTTTAATTGGTAATGGCCCTGAAGTGATGCAAAAAATATCTATGGTCGGTAATGACTTATCACTCGATAAAGGTGTGGGTGTTTGCGGTAAAGATGGTCAAAGTGTACCTGTTGGTGTTGGTCAACCAAGTTTAAGAATTGACGAATTAACCGTCGGTGGTACAGCTTAATCTAGCCGAAGAATTCACTCGTTTCACTGCTAAATGGCTACCTTTGGTGGCCATTTTTGTTAAAAAAACATTACTGTTTGTGTCTTATTTGGTAACATTTGTTTTTTTCTTTAAGCGTAATAGTAATGTTATCAAGTAGTCGCAATATTTTTTTGCTTTTCAGTTTGTTGATTTTTGTTGGCTGCACCGCGGTACCGAATCAAAAAGCCGAAATAAAACAAGCTAACGCATCGAAAAAACAAAAATCGAATTTAGCTAAGACTCAAACAGCTGATAAGCAAATTTATCAAATAAAACCGAGTAATTTAGTGGTGATCAAAAGTGTGCAATCGGCCCAAGAATTAGGTGCAATTAAGTTAGGATTTATCACAAGTAAACGGTGTATTAGTACTTCACATCAGCTCAGTTGGATCGAAAAAAAAGTATTATTTGATTTAAAAAAGAAAGCTTTTGATTTGGGCGCCAATGCCTTGGTGGTTGATTACTGCCATAAAACAATACAATCTGACTGTGCTCAAATGTATCGCTGTGAGGCAATTGCGTTTAGTGCCAGTATTGTGAAACAACTTTAATGCGGTAACTTTTGGTGTGATAGTAAAAAAGCCGCTAATGCGGCTTGGTAAACTCAACGTGACTGGGTGTATTAAGTATCACGCTGCGAATTCGGTTTGTGCTTGATCGTGGCGTATTAAATAATCAAACGCGCCTAAACTTGCGGTCGCGCCACTTCCAATAGCAATAATGATTTGCTTATAAGGTGTATTGGTGACATCACCTGCGGCAAATACACCGGCAATTGATGTTGCGCCATGGCTGTTGGTGATAATCTCACCTCGCTGTGAAAGCTCGACTGTACCTTTGAGCCAATCTGTATTGGGTAATAAGCCAATTTGCACAAAAATACCTGCTAGCGCCAAATGATGTTCCTCATTGTTGGCATGATCACGGTAGTTGAGTCCAATCACTTTATTGCCATCACCGACCACTTCAGTGGTCTGTGCTTGGGTAATAATAGTAATATTGCCCATGCTGCGCGCTTTTTTAATTAATACGGCATCAGCACGTAAGCTTTGTGCAAATTCTAATACTGTAACGTGCTCAACAATATTGGCTAAGTCGATTGCAGCTTCTATTCCAGAGTTACCACCACCGATAACCGCTACTTTTTTGTTTTTGAATAATGGACCATCACAATGCGGGCAATACGCAACACCTTTACCACGATATTGTTGCTCACCTGGCACGTTCATTTCACGCCATCTAGCACCTGTCGCTAAAATCACCGATTTTGCTTGTAATTGTGCACCGCTTTCTAATTCAATCGCAAAGCCATTTTCAGTATTCAACTGTTTGGCTTTTTGTGCAGTGATTAAATCCACATCATATTCTTTGACGTGTTCCTCAAGCTGGGCAACTAATTGTGGGCCCTGAGTTGATTTAACCGATAAAAAGTTCTCAATACCAAGAGTATCACTCACTTGCCCGCCAAAGCGTTCGGCAACTAAGCCAGTTCGTAAACCTTTTCGCGCCGCATAAACAGCCGCCGCTGCACCTGCTGGGCCACCACCCACAATGAGTACATCGTATTGTTCTTTTTCATTGAGCTGCTTGGCTACTTTACCCGCATGATTTTTATCGAGTTTAGCTAAAATATCGGCAAGACTAATTGCGCCATGACTAAAGGGTTGCCCATTTAAATAAACAGCTGGTACAGACAAAATATTACGTTGTTGCACTTCGTTTTGAAATAAAGCGCCATCAATCATAGTGGTTTTAATTGCCGGGTTTATTGCCGCCATTAAATTGAGTGCTTGCACAACCGCTGGACAGGTTTGGCAACTCAAAGAAATATAAATTTCGAAATTAAGAGGCGCTGTTAAAGTACTAATTTGCTCAATTTCTTCGGCAGATGCTTTTGTTGCATGGCCGCCGGTATGTAATAACGCCAGTATTAAACTGGTAAATTCATGGCCCATCGGGACACCAGCAAAATTAATCTCGCTTTGTTCACCAAGCACGCTCAACTGCGGTGCGCGAATTGCTGTGTTTTGAGTGGTACTTACACTTACAAGTGAGTTTAGCTCAGATAATTCATTTGCAAGTGATTGTAATTCAATTGATTTTTTACTCTCGTCAAGATTGATAACCAATTGAATAGGTTTTGTGATGTTGTTTAAATGGGCTTGTAACTGCGTTTTGATTTTTGCGTCTAACATGGTGATTACCTTCTTCAGAGAGTGGGCAGTTGAGCAAACTTAACTGCCGATTGTTTTGTATTACGACTTAGATTTTGCCGACTAAGTCTAATGAAGGTGCTAATGTTTCTTCACCTGGCTGCCATGCTGCAGGACATACTTCACCATCGTGGCTTGCAACGTATTGTGCAGCTTGAATTTTGCGAAGTAATTCAGTTGCAGAGCGGCCAATTCCTAAATCGTGCGTTTCAACAATTTTAATTTCTCCTTCAGGGTTCATTACAAATGTACCGCGAAGCGCTAAACCATCTTCTTCAATCATCACGCCGAAGTTACGAGTGATAGTACCTGTTGGGTCACCAATCATTGGGAATTGAACTTTACCAATGGTATCTGAGCTGTCGTGCCATGCTTTGTGTGCAAAGTGGGTATCAGTTGATACTGAGTAAATTTCAACACCGAGTTCTTGGAATTTTGCGTAGTTGTCAGCTAAATCACCTAATTCGGTTGGGCAAACAAACGTAAAATCAGCTGGGTAGAAAAATACCACAGACCATTTACCTAGAAGGTCTTGCTCTGTTAGCGCTTTAAAATCACCATTGTGGTATGCGGTTGCTTTAAATGTTTTTAATTTAGTATTGATTAAAGTTGTGTTCATTTTTTATATCCTTTGGCTTGGTTGGAAATGTATTGCAGCTGTTTTGCTGCTGTGAACACAGAATATGAGAAATAGAGCATTCCGTAAAATGGGTTAAACTGATTGAAGTAATTTAAAAAACAGATTGGTATTGGAATGTTATCTTCTTTTTAGCTAAAAAATACGAGATATTTCTGATTAACAGACTATTATTTAAACATTGGCATAATTATTGAAGATGTATTTTGTCTGACAAAAAATTGGCCTATATGGAGGCACCATGCAAATTAATAGTGAATTAATGACTGATATCAGCGCCAGTCAGGAAACGAATCAAGAGATACTAGCGTTACTGGGTATGCAAGAGCATAAAGGTGCAGTGCAGTATCATGTTTATCACACTATGGTTGATGACAAAGAAGTATATTGTTGTTTATCTGGTGGGATTGTCGAAAACAATGAAATTACGTTTACGCCAATTGGCCTTGGAGCGTTTGAAGCGCTGACTCGAATCAATCCTGAGCAAGCAGATTATTTTGCCGAAGAGCTTAAAATCTCTAATGGCTCAATCAAAGCACAGGTTGAAGAGGTGCTAATGAAAGTTCCGGCAAGAGCAAAAGTATGCTTTATTGGTGATATGACAGGTGAATTAAAAGAATCTATCGCAGAGCTGTTCCCATTAGCATTAAATTAATGTTAATTTAGCGATATAAAAAACGGACCAAATTGGTCCGTTTTTTATATGCATAGAAATGTGGTTAGTATTTATTCATAACAGGTTAAGTTAGTCGGTGTAATAGTCATTGATAGCAATACCGCCATTAGTTATAGGAGAATAAAATGACAGGATTTAAAAAGATAATCTGTGCGTTAGCTTTAACGACCCCTTTAATTACATGGGCAGGTGAAGCGAATGTTGCTTGGGGTAATTTGAAAGACTTCCGTGATGTTCGACCTAGTAATGAAACCCGTGGTGGCTATCACAAACGCATCCAAAATCAATTCGAGCAACATTTTGCCTCTTTAGCCGAACAGTTGCCGCAAGGCTATAAGTTAGGAATTAAAATTACTAACATTGATTTAGCTGGAGATGTAAATTTTTCAGGTACGAGAGAGCTGAGAATAGTTAAACCAATTTTTTTCCCTAAAGTAGAATTCAATTATGTGCTTACTGATAATAGTGGAAAACTGATAGATAAAGCAGATGTATCACTCAAAGACATGGGTTTTATGGATAAAATGAAACTTGGTCGTGACGAAGAGTTTTATTATGAAAAACGTATTATCAGTGATTGGTTTAGTGATGAACTAGTCAAAAAAGTAAATTGATACTGCCTTTAAGTTAATTGTAGCGCTCACAGTAGCGCTGCAATTTCATGATAAAGCTTATTAGCTTCTTCTGCATTTAAACTTCCTTGTGAATGTGCCTGACCTATTGAAGAGCTAACGCGGACAACCTCATTGGCAATTTTATCAATTGAGAGATTAGTTTGGTCGTAAGTCGTCGAAGAGATATCGAGCTGTTGTCTTGCGGTGTCTGATATCGTGACTGTATCGGGTTTTAATTCACCCTTTTTGGAGTCTGTCACTTGGGCGCTAGGTGCTTTTTTTTGCTCCGCACTGGTTGAGGGAGAAGAAGACTCGATGATGATAGGTGTAAGTTGGGCAAGATTAATCACGTTTCCTCCCATAAATGTTCGTTAAAGTAGGATACTGTGTGATTATAGGCAGCAAATTACGATGCTGCCATCTTTTGACTTAAGCGGCTTTAAAAGTGCTGAGCAATTGATGTAATTGCTGTAATTTTAAGACGGCAACTTTAAGTAGTTCGGTATCAATTGGGTCTTGTTGTGCTAAAGAATCAACATCAGCAGCAAGATCAAGTACATATGGTTTAAATCGCTTTGCTTCTAGTTCAAAAGCAGACTCTTTATTAAACAAAGCAACAAACTTCCCTTTACCTTGTTTTGCGAGTTCATCCAATTGCAAATCGGCATCAAGTGCCTGACGATAAACAATTTTTAAATTGTTGTTTAATTGCTCAATGACGGCGTTCATTGTAACCCTAAAGTTTATTCAAAATCGGTCGTTATAATAAAGGTTGTTTAACTAAAAGTCAGTTGCTATGAACATAAATTCACATTCTCTTGCCCCTGTAAATGGCTCAGAAGGCGCGCAAGTTTACACTGCAGCGTTAGCTAAATCTCAGCAAAAGCTTGAAGGTGAGGCTGCGTTAGCATTACTTGCTGCTTCAGCGCAAACTTTAGCAAGTATGCCATCTCCTTCGGTTTCATCTTCATTAGGTTCTAATGTTGATATTTGGGTTTAACTAAAAACCGATAATTTAGAACTTAGGTAATTTAATCGTTATTAGATAACCTCAATACTGGATAATAAACATATCCCAGATAGCTATGTCAGCGCTAACGGCATTGGCTTGACTTGCAATAGGTTCGTTATTGACGCGCCAATCCGGCTTGTTACCCTTGAAAATCTCTTGCTAGAGATGAAAAACTTAGATATTTACCTTTCATTCTATGTAATGGTAAATCTTTTATCCTCAACTTAGGTTAGATAAATTGATTAAGCTCTTTTTTGGTTTCTGCTGTTTGATTCAATAATGTTTTATTGTCAGCCACAGCAGCTGCAATTTGTTGATTGGCAAGCTGTCTTAAAGCGAGGATCTGCTCTACAGATGCGTGAGTTGTTTGCTGGGTTTGTTCTAGTAAATGTACTGCACTAACAATGGCTTGTAATTGTTGCTGGTTGTTTTCAAACTCAATTACCATGTCTGCGAAGACTGTTGAAGTTTCCGCTATAGCTTGTTCGACATCACTTGACTGTTTAATTAGTTTATCTGACTCTTGATTGGTTTCACCTACTAGATGATTCATTTTATTGATAAATTCACTAATTTGACGGGTCGCATTATTAACCTTTACCGATAAACTTCTCACTTCATCGGCAACAACGGCAAAACCACGACCAGCTTCGCCAGCTCTTGCTGCTTCAATCGCAGCATTTAATGCAAGAAGGTTGGTTTGGTCTGAAAACTCTTCGACCATTTTTAAAATACTACGAATGTTCTCTGAATTTTCTTTAAGTCCAGCAATGGTTTGTGAAAAGCGATTTAGCAATACCGTAATATTACCAACCTGTTCAACTATTTGGTGAAGCGCCTTACTTGAGTGTTGCACATGACTTAGATTTTCATTGTTAGCGGTAAACACATGATCGGTATTAATTGCAATTTGCTCAAGGCTTCGAGTCACATTTTCAGATGTAGCAAAAATGGCTTCGCTTACTTCGGTTTGTTGCTCTCCTAAAGCGACGGTTGCACTCATCGATTCGCTCACGCTGATATTTGTTTGTGCAGCAAGCTCAGCTTTTGAGTAGGTATGTTTTAATATCGCAGACAAGCGGCTGACAAATGTATTGTACTGCTCACTTAGCTCTCTAAATTCATCAAAGGTAAATTGAGGTAAGTGGCTCGATAAATCAGCTTTTTGCTGATTGATTTTACTCAGTGCATCACGTAAAGCGCATACTGGGCGCACAATTAAATAACGAAGATAGAATAAAGTAAAAAAGAAGGCACCACTAATGAGCAGGCAAAGTAACCAAAAGCCAGCCATATTTGCTTGCTGCTCAGTTAGGGTAGTGTAAAGCCAATATAAGGTAATAAACTGAAAAAAATAAACAAAACTCAAATTACCAATAATTTTTCGGGATAAAGTAAAAAAAAATGTTTGTTCAATTTTTTGATAGATCCCCACAATTGTTGAACTCATTACCGATCCTTTCTGTGGTATATAAATTAGTTAAAACAGTTCAATATCATCATTAGGTTGTGATGACGTTTGTTGCAATTGAATGGCTTCGGGTACATCTTTACCTGCCATAATAGCCTGGAAAATTAGATGCTCTGACTCCATAGAATAACTTTTTAATACATGCGTTCTTAATTCTAACCATTTGGATTCATCGGCCAAATTAGTATTATCTTGAGTTAATTGACTTAAAAGCTCTAAATTATTAATTACATGATTTAGCTGTTGTGAAAGGCGATCATAAAACTGAAAAGCGACAATACTTTGGTTTACTTGTTGGCGCATTTTTTCATGTAAGGCATCAATTTCAATATGTTCCGTTAAATTTAATTGTTTGATGGTCGTTTCGAGTTGAGGGCAAATATTCGCAAGCTCTTGAAAGCTTGACGTTAACTTTTCAACTTCCTTATCGCTTTGTTGTAAGCTTAACTGCATTTGTGCCATACATAGTTTCATTAATCGTTCACTTTCTTGACGAAAACAAAAGCTGTCAATTTCATTCATAAGTGAACCTACGAGTAATTATTGCCAAAAGAGAATCTTTTTGTTGGCAGATGTACTTAATTATTAGCTAAGTTGTTTATTATTCAAGTTTTGTGAATTGAACAAAGGACTTTGTATTACTTGGAAAGTTGCTAAAAATACCATCGATATCTAATTGGTGCAGTTTTTTTACATCCTCATATTTATCAACTGTATAAGCATAAATTTCGAGCCCTCTTGCATGAGCATCTTTCACAAAATCAGCATTTACAAAATCCTTGTCAACATGAACGCTAAACGCATTTAACTCTTGTGCGAACGCTGCGTAATGCAAAGGAATAGAGCTTGTTAATGCACCAATTTTAAGCCAAGGTAATTGTTGTTTCATCCATTTGAGCTGATGGTGATCAAATGATGAAATTAATAAATTATCAGGTGAAATTATTTTATTGGCGATGTTTAAATCTAAGATTTTAACGAGTTTATTTAATTCAAAAGTATGTTTTAATTCTAAATTGAGTAAGGTTTGATTGTTGTTAAGTTGCAATAGCTCTTGCAGGGTCGGAACTGATTGCCCTAATCCAGCATCAAGGGTTTTAATGCTAGCAAGGTTAGTATGATGAACCTTGCCGACCCCATTAGTGGTGCGGTCTAACCACGAGTCATGAATAATAACATAATCATCAAGGCAACTTTGGACGTCAACCTCAATACCATCAACCCCAATCTCTAAAGCGGCCTGAATTGCTTTTAAGGTGTTTTCAGGGTGATTACCACTAGCCCCGCGATGGGCAAATATCTTCATCATATTATTTTTTCCTCGTTACTGCCCAAGTTTCATAAAATGCAGCGCTAACCACTAATAACCCACCAAGAATAGTGCTTAAATTAGCTTCTTCATGCAAAATTAGCCACGCTAATATGCTGCCATAAAGAGGTTGTAAGCAGGAGATAAGTCCTGCGGTTTTGGCCGAAAGGTGCTGCAAGCTTGAGGCAAAAAGTGAATGTGGCAGTGCTGTAAATACAACACCCACTAATAAAATTAATAGCCAGTCGGTATCTGTTACTTCTGACGGAGGGACTTCAACAAATAAACTCAACATAATACATGCGACTAACGTTTGGTAGAGCATAGTGTGTGGCCCACCATAACGTGAAAAGTAATGGCGGTGAGTAACATTACGCAATGCAAAGAAAAAAGCCGAAATTACCCCAAGCGCAATACCTAAAGTAACATCATTACCTAAATTTGCTTGAGGTACTAATAAATAGATACCCAAACAAACAATGCAGGCACAAATAAAGTCGCTCAGTTTAGGGGTTGTTTTGGTAATAAAAGGTTCTAGAAAGACAGTAATAACGGGGTAACAAAAAAAAGCAATGACTCCAATAGTAACGCCAGCCAATTGCATGCCACCAAAGTAAGTGATCCAATGTAAACCAATGATTATTCCAAGAAAAACCGCAATGGCATAGTCTTTTTTATTACTTAGGCGGATTTGCTTTTTACTGATAAGCATTAATGTTAGTAACGCTATCGCAGCCACAGCTGTACGATACACTGTGATATCGATAGCGGGCAGACCAATGAGTTTGGCAAATAATGCAGTGCCACCAAATAAAAAAACAGCACTATGTAAAAATAGCAAACTTTGCTGGTGAGAGTGCATAGCAACCAATTGATTGTTTTAATTAATCTCATCTTAGCATTTTGCTTTATGAACCCAAGTTGTTTTTATAATTTTTGTCTGTGGTTATTCAGTTACATTAAAACCAAACTGAGCTTGTTGCTTTTGTTGTTAATAAAAAACTAAGTGAGGGTATTAGGCCGGATGAAAGGATTAAATTTATAAAAATTGTGTGAGATTATTGGTTTTACAGGAGTAAAAAACTTAACTGAATAGAGGGAATTAAACTATGGTACTGAGTATGTTGCAGCTGATATCGATTCTGTTCTTAAAAAAGAATTAGAACTTATCATTAAGGTGTGTTGCTTTATTGTGGAGTATTTAAATTAGAAATGTTTTAAGCTTGGATTAAAACTGATTGAATAAGAAAGAAAGTGGTGGAGCTAAGCAGGATCGAACTGCTGACCTCCTGCGTGCAAGGCAGGCGCTCTCCCAGCTGAGCTATAGCCCCACATTTCCTTCTTTCGAGCGTTGCTCGAAATCGGGGTGAATAATAAAGAGCTTTAGGAATATCGTCAAGCCGTTTTTCTATTAAATAATTAAAAAAATAAAAATAGTTATTTAATTGCTTTTTAAATAAACGAACAGCTCTTTTTATGAACAAAAATAGTCTTGCGGATTACTTAAATTTGTTTAATCGATTTCTAACAGCCTTAAAAACAAAGTTATGTTAGGCTAATACTGATTAACTTTTGCGTCAGCTTGGCTGATTTATTGAGCTATATACTTTTGAGGAATAAAATTATCAAATTTTTATCAGTCTTATTGATCTTGTTTGTCGCAGGTTGCAGTAACCAGGTAGAGTTAGAACCTTTTGAAATTCAACATCAAGAGTTTGCGAGTCAAACTGATGCTGCGGGCGATAGGCTATTTTCATTTATTGCTGCGGTAAAACCAAGTGCAAGTCAGTATGTTAAAATTGGTGAGCAGATGAGTCGCAGTGACTATAAAAAAATGCTTAATACCGACACATTTGATAACTCTAGTTTGTTAAGAATGGAATTAGAAGATCACGCGGTATTATTACTTGAGCAAGAGCTTAAACAACGCAATTACTGTGCTGATAAACATAGTATTGAAGAAGTTAAATGGCGTGAATATAGCGTCCGATTAAGTGGTCGTTGCTTAAATTAACCTCAATACGGGATACTGAACTTATCACAGGGTTAATCGAGTTATATCTTTGATGAAACAAAATGATTTAGCTGAATTTTTAACTTTGCATCAAATCAAGTGCCAAAAGCTCAGCCATGAACCCCTCGCTAATTGTTCAAGAGCAGATGAGCTTGGATTAATGCGCCCAGGCGTGCGACTTAAAAATTTGTTTTTGCGTGATAATTACGGTCGAGAGCATTTTTTATTAATTACTCAGCCCACTAAATTAGTTGATACCAAGGCGCTTTCACGTCAATTAAACAAAGCGCGGTTAGGTTTTGCTTCTGATGAACGATTGGCAAAGTATCTTGCAGTCAAACCTGGTTGTGTTTCTTTGTTAGCGTTAGTGAATGATAGAACTGCGCATGTACAGGTTTTACTCGATCAAGATATTTGGTTACCCAATCAAGTCTTACAATGCCACCCGATGCGAAATGATCAGACTTGGTTGCTAGCAAAGGAAGATTTAGTACACATTATGACAATAACAGGCCATCAATATCAGGTTATTTCGGTACCTGCTCTGGCGGAATAAACTAACCCCAAACCAATTAAACACACACTTAAAATCAAAAGTAAAAAAACCTGTTGCCCAAGACCTTGATAAACTAAACCCGGTAAATAAGAGCCAAGTGCACCACCACTATAATAAAATGATACATACAACCCATTAGTAACACTGGCAGTGGCGTTACTAATTCGATTAACGAGCGGCGCTGCAATTGAATGAATAATAAACATTGCACCACAAAAAACCGCAAAAGCGATAAAAAAGCTAATAAAGTTCTGCGGCAGCATCATCACAATCGAGCAACAATAAATAACAAAAATGCCAGACAATAAACTAAAGGTATTAGGTCTTTTTTTAACCAGCCATGGGCTTAAAATTGAAGCTAATGCACCAATCAAATAGGCGATATAAACCAAGCCGATATTTTGTGTGCTTTTGATCGCAAAATTATCTCTAAGAATGAATGGTAAATAATTAAGAATCGCGGCAAAGCAAAAAAACATGCAAAAAACAGCGCAATAGGTTTTTATTAAACGGGGATGTTTAACATCTTTTAAATGACTCAATATTGAAACGGCAATACCCGCTTTAAAATCTTTATTGATTTTAATAAAAAGTGCAAAAATGCACAAAGTAATCGCCATCACAAAGTAAAAATCTTGCCATTGTAATAATTCTGCAAAGCTGGCTGAGAGAACGCGGCCAAAAAAACCGCCGACAATTGTACTGGCAATATACAGCGTCATATTACGTTGTAATTGCTTATTCTTATAGGTTTTACCTATATAAGTGGTCATGGCTGTTAATGCTGCTGGTAATAAAAAGCCTTGAATTAATCTGATAGAGAATAAATACTCAAAAGAATTGATATAAGGTACAAAAGCACAGCTAATGGCGAGTAAAATCATCGTGATTTTAAGAATTTTAAGCGGATTTTGCCTGGTTAAAAATAAGCCGTAAAATAAAGGTGCAATTGCTAAAGGCAGCATAGTTGCAGTCATTAGACTCCCAGCGGTCGCTGGACTAACTGAAAATTGTGTACTTAATAAAGGCAGTATCGGCTGCGGTGCGTAGAGCACAAAAAAAATCACCACAGAACTGATTAACAATCGAAGTAGGTGCATTAAAACACAATCACTTTTTAATAAGGCGGTGGCCATTATGCCACTTTGAGGTTAATTTCGTAGGATTTAGATCAGCAAAAATGAAGATTAATCATTTTAAAGCTGTTAATTCAGTCGGCGCGTTATTAAAATGCGGTAATTAAGATTTCAATGAGAGATAGCCATGGGATCATTACAAGATCAATTGCTTAAATCTGGTTTAACAACTCAGCATAAAATGAAAGTTGCGAAAACCGAAAAACGCAAACAACAGCAAAAACAGAAAAAGGGTGCAACCAGCAACCCGTCAGAACTTGCAAAACACATTGAAAAAACGCGCCAAGAACAGCTGAAAAAGGCTGAAGACCTTAATAAAGCAAAATTAGCTGAACAAAAAGACAAAGAGCAAGTTGCTCGTGTTAAACAAATTCTTGAGCATAATAATCAAGATGGAATACGCGGTAACGTGACATTTAATTTCACTTATTTGAATAAAATTAAAGAATTAGATGTAAGCCCTGTTACTCAAAAAGCATTAGCTGGTGGCCGCCTAGCGATTTGTGTATTTGAAGATAAATTTTATGTCTTAGAAGATGGACCGGCACGAAAAATAGCTGAAGTAGATGAAAAATACATTGTCTTTCATGTCACCAGTCAAGAAGAAAAAGATCAAGACGATCCTTATGCAGAGTTTGAGATCCCTGACGATCTTATTTGGTAAATGTGCAGTATAAATGGATTAAGCAGGCCAAGTAGCTAAGCTCGGCCTTGCGATTAATTCAGTTAAGTTGATATTTTTTGTATAGTTTTATTATCAGAGCTTAACTTTGTTTCAAGTATTAGACTACACTCTAATGCATCTACATCCGTCAAACAGAAGAGTAAAAGCAATGAAAAAAATGACAAAGATCTTAGCAGGTACAGCCATTGCAATGGCTGGTTTTATGGCTAATTCAGCTATGGCTGAAGATGGTGCTGCGTTATACACAGCCAAAGGTTGTATGGCTTGTCATGGTGCAGATGGTAAAGCACCAATTATGCCGCAATATCCAAAACTAGCGGGTCAAAATAAAGAATACTTAGTAGCGCAAATGAAAGATATTAAATCGGGTGCTCGTGCTAATGGTATGTCTATGGTGATGAAGCCTATGGTTGCCAGTGTTTCTGATCAAGAGCTCGATGCGATAGCTGCTTATTTAGCAAGTGTAAAATAACAGCTGTGAATTTTGCCTTTATAGTATAAAAGCCACATTTACGTGGCTTTTTTATTGCGTCAGATCATTGAATGATTTCTTTTCTTATTTTAGACTTCTACACTTCTATTTTTGCAATCAGCTTTAGTTATATAATCGTCCACAATTTCCAATTAATGTTGCGCTACGAGGAATGTATGTTTGATTTACCTACGTTTAGTTTAAAAGATAAAGTATCAGAACAAGAGTGGAACTTACGTGTAGACTTAGCGGCGTGTTATCGCTTAGTTGAGCATTTTGGTTGGGGCGATTTAATTTATACTCATTTATCAGCTCGATTGCCTGGCACTGATCATTATTTGGTTAATGCGTTTGGCCTTAGTTTTGATGAAATTACTGCGTCTAATTTAGTTAAAGTCGATTTAGCGGGTAATGTTATTGATGACACACCTTTTACGATAAATCCCGCGGGTTTCACTATTCACAGTGCCATTCATGAAGTCCGTGAAGATGCTCATTGTGTCATTCACTTACATACTAAAGAAACCATAGCAGTCGCGACACTCGAAGCAGGTTTGTTGCCGTACAGTCAATATTCAATGTTTTCGTTGTCTTCATTGGCCTATCACGGTTATGAAGGTTTAGCGGTTAATGCAGATGAGAAAAAGCGTTTACAAGATGACCTTGGTCTAAATAATCACATGCTTTTGGTTAATCATGGTGGTTTAACGGTTGGCTTAACTATAGGTGATGCATTTATGCGTTTCTATGATTTACAAAAAGCCTGTGAAGTTCAATTGTTATTACAATCAACAGGGCAAGCCGCTACATTAGTACCGCAACCGATTTTAGATAATATTTATCAGCAAGCAAATGTAGTGCATAGCGGAATCACAGGTGGTCAAAAAGCTTGGCCTGCCATGCTGCGCAAAGCCTATCGTTTAGATCCTAGCTTTGTCGCTTAAACAAAGCTTAGTTACGGAGTTTTTATGAAAATTATTCGCGTCGAAGTATTTGATATTCATTGTCCAGATAGACCGGCTTGGACTCCGGTATTTGTGCGTATCCACACCGACGAAGGTATATCTGGTGTTGGCGAGGCAGGCCTTGCTTATGATTTAGGTCATAGTGCTGCTGCAGCCATGATTAAAGAAATGGCCGAAGCATTTTTGATTGGTTATGACCCATTTCAAACCGAAAAACTATGGTCACGTATGTTACGTGAAAGTTTTTGGGGTTTAGGCGGTGGTCCGGTAATTTATGCCGCAATGAGTGCTATTGATACCGCGCTTTGGGATATTAAAGGTAAAGCGTTAGGCTTGCCGGTATATCAATTACTGGGCGGTAAAGTTAACGATAAATTAAGAACTTACGCATCTCAAATTCAATTTGATTGGGACAGTGAATTTAAGGCCCTAGTGCAACCGCAAGAGTATGCAGAAGCGGCGTTAAAAGCGATAGCCGAAGGGTACGATGCAGTTAAAGTTGACCCAATAATGTATAACAAAGATGGCCAAACTTATTATGACCGCACAAACATTATTTCACGTAGTGAAATGAAGCTTTATCGTGCTCGAATGCAAGCTATTCGTGAAGCTGTTGGTGATGAAGTAGATATTATTTTTGAATGCCACAGTTTGCCAGGTGCGACTTCAGCAATCCAAATCGGTGAAATAGCCGAAGAATTTGATTGTATGTTTTACGAAGAACCTGTGAACTATTTAAACCACTCGTTACATGCCAAAGTTGCTGATAAGGTTAAGGTACCGATTGCTGGTGGTGAGCGTTTATATAATCGTTGGGGTGTGCGTCCTTACTTTGAAGATCAAAGTATTGATGTCTTACAGCCTGATATTGGTTTATGTGGTGGTTTTACTGAAACTAAAAAAGTATGTGACTACGCTGATATTTTTGATATTCGTGTTCAAGCGCACGTTTGTGGCGGCCCTGTTGCAACCGCAGCCTCATTACATTTAGAAACTGCTATTCCAAACTTTTTAATTCATGAGCACCATACTTATGCGATTAAAAAGTGGAACCGTGAACTATGTTTGCAAGATCCTCAGCCAAAAAATGGTTTTTTTGAAGTATCAGAAGCGCCAGGTATTGGTATTGAATTGAATGATGAAGTGGTGATGCGCTCGCAGCGTGTTGAAATTAAATAACCTGCTAATGCATTGAGTAACATTTAAAAGCCAAACTTATTGTTTGGCTTTTTACTTTAGATTAGTTGATATAAATGTAATGCAGTATCGTGGCTCATTGCTTGCCAAGTGTCGGCCAATAAACTGAGTGCTTGGTAGTCTTGCCACACCTTTAAGTAAGATTTACTGAATAAGCAAAGTGGAAAGTTACTAGCAAACATCAACCGATTTGCTGAAAAGTGTAGTAATAGCGTATCAACAATATTTTGTAGCCAAACTGCTTGATAACCTCGATCAGCCATTTCAAAACCAGATACTTTAAGCCAAATATTTGGCACTGTTGTGATAATCGCCAAGTTTGCTTGCCATGCATCAAAGGTCTCTTGAGTAACTAAACCAGCATGATTAATCACACATTTTAAGTTGGGTATCGTTTTACAGTATTGCACTAGCTGGTGGCAGATTGGGGTCTGTGCTAATTCAAATTGCGCTTCAAAAATCAAATTGTGGCTAGCTAATAGGGTTAAATTACTCGCCACATTGGGTGCGAGTAAACGAGTTGCATCTTCACCTTCGGTAATATCACGGATCCCCGCCAACGTAGTATAGTGAGTCAGGTTTGCAAGTGCTTTTTTAAAGTCCCCAGTCGGTTGAGTAATATCAAGGTAGGCAATAGCTCGATAAGCGATATGTTTAATACTTTGAGATAAATACTCGAGTTCACGGCAAGGGTAATGATTATCGAATCCAGCTTCAATATGAACAAAGCCTTTGAGTTTAAAACGAGCGTCTAAATACAAGTCATCAGATGAAAAGTCACGTTGAATGAGGCTTTTATCGTTCCAAAAAGGTGGATTTTCGCTTTTTAACCAGTGGTAATTACCCTCATTGAGTGCAAAAAAATGTAAATGAGGATCAATAATTACTCTTTCAGTCACAGTGACAATCCTTGTTATTGTGCGGTGTAACCACCATCAATCACTTGCAAACTACCGGTAATAAAACTTGCGGCATCGCTTGCTAAAAAGGCTACTAAATTAGCTACTTCTTGTGGTTGGCCTAATCGTCCAAGAGGTTGCAAAGCGGCTTCTTCTTGATGAATTTGCTGTTTATTTGCCCCAGATTTGGCGCAGTAATTATCAATAGCTGCATGATAAAGTGGTGTTTCTATGGTACCTGGGCAAACTGCATTGGCACGAATATTAAACTGGGCATAATCTAACGCTGTGGTTTTAGCGATTGATGCCAGAGCTGCCTTTGATAAGTTATATGCAAATGAATTTCGTTTTGCGATTAATGCTTGATCGGATGAAATTAGGATAATTGAGCCATTTTTTTGCGCTTTCATACTCGGTAGTGTGGCTTTGATTGCAGCATAAGCACCTTTAACATTGAGGCTAAAGATTCTATCGAGCTCGTGCTCAGAGGTATTTTCAATGGTTGCACTAAAGTGCACACCAGCATTTGAAACCAAACAATCAATGCGACTTGTTTTGATGGCAATAGCTTCGATAGCGTGAGTGACCTCAGCAACCTGGCTAACATCACAAGGGACAAAAAAACCAACATCACTTGGGGTGATGTCTAAGTTATATACTTGATAGTCTTGTGCTAAAAGAGTTTGCACAATCGCTAACCCTATACCTTTAGAACCACCTGTTACCACAGCTACTTTATTCATAATTTAAATCTTGCTTACGTTTAAAAAAGTAAGCCAAAGTGAACACTTTGGCTTAACAATACTAGTGGCCACAACCGCCAGTACCATGCACGTGGCCATGGCTTAGTTCTTCTTCAGTGGCTTCACGAACTGATACGATTTCAACGGCAAATGTCAGTGTTTTACCCGCAAAAGGATGGTTTAAATCACAATCTGCATTAAAACGACCCACTTTAACAATCGTTACTTGATGGCGGCCTTGGTTAGATTCAACGATGGCAGTCATGCCTGGTTTCCATACTTTAGCACCTTGAAGATGTTTTAATGGAATGCGTTGCATCGCATCGTCACGACGCTCACCGTATGACTCTTCAGGAGTTAATGTCACTTCGAATTTGTCGCCGACGTTTTTACCTTCTATGGCATTTTCAAGGCCAGGTAACATGCTACCTTGGCCGTGTAAGTAAACTAATGGCTCAGTTTTAGTGCTAGTTTCGATTTGTTCACCAGCTTCGCTTAGGGTGTAGTGAAATTCAACTACAGAATTTTTAGTAATAGACATGTGTATTCTCTTCGTTAGACAGGCAATAAGTGTACTAGAAAGCGATTTAATAACGAAGTATCTAGCGTGGATTAATGCTATTTTGCCCGCGAATTAGCCATGTTGGAGTATTTAATACGCTATTTTGCTCAGTGATGTTAATAGTATCGGTGGGACGATTTTGCTCAAGCCAAATGGTAAGGATTTTTCCTTGTTTTAAGATGCTTTTGGCTTTTAAGTTGTTCCATTTAGCCAGCTCTTGATAATTAACGTCATATAAGCGACTAATTTCCCATAAGGTATCACCAGGCTTAACTTTGTAATTGATGCTTACTTTGATTTTTTCCGGAGCTTCTGCGCGAACGATAAAAGGACTAATTTGATAATCGACCATTAGTTGAATCGGTTTTTGTATTGGCAGTTGTAATACTTGACCAATTTTTATGGTGTCTGAACTTAATTGGTTTAACTGCTTGAGCTCTTTAATGCTGCTATTAAATTGTTTGGCTAGTTGGTAAAGCGAGTCATGCTTTTTTACTTGGTAATGATCCATACCAAGCATGTCAGCTTTGATGTGCTGGCGTTTATCAAAATAAGGAGCTTTTTCAATTGGAATTTGTAGAGTGTGAGGCCCATTTAAAGCACTTTTATCACCTAAATAGGCAGGATTTAAGTGATACAAAGTGCGCATATCGGTTTTTGTTAATTTAGCAGCGATAAGGACATCAAATTGCTGGCCAAAATCAACGGTTACAGTCGTTGGTTTATTAGCAATTACGGGCCATTTTTTATGTGCATTTTGTTTTGCAAGTGCGGCTAAGGCGAGTAATTTTGGTACGTAATTGGTGGTTTCGGTGGGTAAGCTTAATGACCAAAAGTCGTTTTTTTTGCGTAGTTTTTTATTTTTATTTATCGCTTTATCAACACGGCCTTCACCGCTGTTATACGCAGCAATACTCAGCAGCCAATCGCCACGATACTTTTTGTTCAAATACTGTAAGTAATCAAGTGCCGCTAAGGTCGCTTGATGGGGGTCGAGCCTTGCGTCATACCAAGGTTCTATATTGAGTTCAAAATGTTTTGCGGTAGTGGGCATCAGCTGCCAAATTCCAGCGGCTCCTTGGGATGAGAATGCTTTCGCATCAAAGTCACTTTCAACAATAGGTAGTAAGGCGAGCTCTAAAGGTAATTTTCGGCGCTCTATTTCTTGCACTATATGATAGAGAAATGGCTCGGCGCGTTTGCTCACGGTATCCATATAGTTCGGGTGACTTAAGTACCAATTTTTTCGTTCATTTATTTGCTTTTGTTTTGGGATAGGTAAAACAAATTGCATGGTAATGCGTTGCCATAAGTTGTCGACTTGATAGGGTAAAACGGTTTTTTTTGTCGGTTTGAGAGGTTTTTTTGCAAGCACTTGTTTTTTTTGTGGCTCGATATTTGAGCTCAAGGGCATATCCTGAACTGGTGCATGCGCTTCTGATTGCTGAATAATTGGCATTGGTTGCACGTCTAAATAAGCGGTACTTACAACAGGTGATTCTTCTTTTTTGGCTTGTGTGAGTGTTTGGCAAGCTGCCAGTGTTGTAAGGCTAGTGCTAATTACAATCGCATTTCTAAGAGTTAGCAATGTTGTCATAAATAATACTCCATGGCCAATTGCTAACCCTAAGCTTAGTGCAAGTTGAGTTTTTTGCTGCTTTAGCGATTAATTTGTTGGTAGCAGTACTTGCTTGGCTGCTTGTTTTAGGCCCGTTTCAACAAACATGCGATAGGCTTTTTCATCAAGCTCTGTTTTCACTAATGTAGCTTTTTCATTAAAATCAAAGCTTTGAATTAACTTTTCAGGTGGCCAATTTTCTGATGCCGCTTTATTAGCATGAGCTTGTAAGGCACTTAAAAAATCGTGTGTTGTGGTTAAACTGTTGACTGTGGTGATATCGCCGTGACCTGGGATCAGTTTCGTTGCAGGTAAAGTCTGTAGAGTTTTAAGGGTCTGTAGCCAAGTGATTAATATGCCTTCGCCCGCATAGGGGAGGACATCACCCACATCGCCACTGAGTAAGAGTTTACTATTTGGTAGATAAACGATTAAATCTCCCGCGCTATGAGCAGTAACAGGAATTAATTCAATAGGGTAATCCCCTAAATTGAGTGTAGTTTGTTGTTCAACCTCAACGGTAGGTCGCTGCAAAGTTAATTGTTGCCAACGTTTGACGCGTTCTTTCGCTTTGGTAATTTTGTCATGCCAGATTACTTGTTGTTCAGGCTCAAGTTGCTCCATACGTTTTTCATTTAATGCAACGCTTTTAGAAAAGGTTGTTAATTTGTCGCTTAAGGCTTGTTGATACTGAGTAAATAGGTGGCTCACCTTACTGTGGGTGATAAGTTTTGCATCAGGAAATGCATGTTGTAAAACGGCCATTCCAAGGAGGTGATCATCGTGAGGATGACTGGCAATTAAATAACAAACAGGTTGTGTAAATTGAGTTTTTATTTGGCTCGCCATTAGTTCGACTTGACTAAAATCACCGCTGGCATCAAAAATGGCAAGGCATTCCTTGCCGGCTAAAATGACTTGATTTGAATCGAAGTATATTAATCTTTCAGCTTGTTTAATAAAGGTAATATTGGCGTCAACGGCTTGCCAAGTGACCTCGGCGGCAGCTCGCAAAGTAAAAGTGAGGCTGAAAAAGCCCAATAACAGAGTAAGTGTTTTAGTAGATTTCATTTAAAGGCTTCATTCAAAAAGAGTCAAAATAGAGTAAGGAGATGTAGCTAAAATAAAGGGGATTAAAATAAATAAACCAGCCATAAAAAAATACAGTACTAGGCGTTTGTTATCTTGATTTTTAAAATTTATTAACGCAAAACCATAAATGATACAACCCATTATGAGCAGTAAGCCCATTAATTGTAGTCTTCTTAAGTTTGACGGGTTTTCGATGTTCAGTAATGTTGCAAAAACAGAGGCATCGTTAATAAAAATGGTCAGCAAAATCATACTGACCAATATAAATTTTATCCCTAAAATGCGATTCGCAGAGACCATAAAAATTGCTGGTTGGTTAAAAAGAATACTCTTTTTAAATTATTTTAGGGACGATTACTAGCGAAACTTTAGATTGTGTGAATTTAAAGCGAGTGAGTAACTTTGTTGAGTAACAAGCTGAGGCTTTTTTGTTGCAACTGTAATTTTTCATCTGCAACCATCATTTCATGGCTCAAGTTCAGTGCGACCATCAGTAAGAGGCGTTCATTATTTCTGATGCCACTGCGTTGTCTAATGTCCTCAAGTTTATTATTGAGTAATTGAGCCGCTTGACGTAAAGCGTCTTCTTGACCTTGAGGGCATGCAAACTGATGCTGCTGCCCTAAGATCTCAACAACGATACCTTTCGGATCGTGCTCTGACATTAGTTAACCTGTTGCGCGTTTTGTAATTTCAACAGGAGGTTTTCTAACGTACTTGCAGCATGCTTTTGTTTTTCATCGCTTTCGATAGCTTCAAGCTGTAAAGTTTCATTTTCGTCTATTAGCTGACTATTTTTTTCTTTTAAATCGCTAACTTCTTGCTGCAATTTGTTTTTTTGCTCGATTAGTTGATTGATCAGTTGTTCGAGTTGAAGAAGAGTGTTGTCTGACATAATGCGCTCTTTTAACTGGTTTAAATAGACTTGCAATTTAATCTAATTACTCGTTTATTACTACCTTAAACATGCGTAAATAGAGGAATTTTGGCCTTTTTTTTGTAACCAAGCATATTAAGAGCCTATTTAACGATTTAATTGGCAACATATGAGCCTGCTTAGGCTTTGTTGGCTGATTTTAGACAATTATTTGCTATTGTTTTTAGCTTGTGTTTCACTGCGCAAAATTGACTTTCAGTTGGATAATATTGTGCTGAGCTATCGCCATTCTTTTCATGCAGGAAACCCTGCCGATGTGATTAAACATTTAGTTTTGCGTGAAGTATTACAATACTTAACGCAAAAAGATAAGCCGTTTGATTATATTGATACCCACTCTGGTGCAGGCATGTACACACTTGCCTCTGATGAATCTCAAAAAACACAAGAGTATCAAACGGGGATTGCCAAGCTTTGGCAGTATCAGGGCAATAATCAGGCAATTCAAAACTATGTTGAATTGATTAAAAATTATAATCTTGATGGTGAATTGGCCTTTTATCCGGGTTCGCCATCAGTTGCTTGTTCACAATTGCGGGCATACGACAAAGGCTGGTTCTTTGAATTGCATCCGCAAGATATTAAGCATTTAGATGATAACTTTCGTTCTCATCGTAATGTGAAGGTAAAGTTCGAAGATGGTTTCAAGGGGTTGATTGGTTTAGTGCCACCACAATCACGCCGTGCTTGTGTATTAATCGATCCGCCTTACGAAATTAAATCTGACTATGATTTAGTCGTCGATACGTTAGTCAAAGCATATAAGCGTTTTGCTACTGGGACTTATATGGTTTGGTATCCGGTTGTTAACCGTGAGCGGATTGATAGAATGGAGCAACGCTTTAAAGATTCGGGCATTAAAAATATTTGTTTATATGAATTGGCGACACAGGCAGATACCGATGAATTTGGTATGACAGCATCGGGCATGATAGTAATTAATCCACCGTGGACGCTAGCTAAAACGATGAGTGAAGTATTACCAGAGTTAGTGTCGTTATTGAGCGAGGCTGATGGCTTTTATCGTGCTGAGCAACTGGTCGAAGAATAAGTCACGTTTGATTGCTGTTCACTAAAAAGGGAGCTTCTTAGCTCCCTTTTTGCTGTCTAATGAAATTAAAATTTTTTATTCAATTAAATTCAATGTGTTAGTGAGTCTCTTACCTAAAGTCTAGGTTAATTAAAATACACTGCCTTGAATGACGCTAGAGGTTGCTGTTGTTGATTAAGTAACTGTAAATCGTCACCGATAATACTGTAACTTGTTGTTTGACTCAGAACGTTTAAAAAAGCATTTTCTTGTGCCATGGTGTTTTGGCACATTTTACGGGTGCTGGCGAGCTGAGAAAAAGTAAGTGCATGCTCACTGTTTTGATAACTCCCCATAAAACTATTGCAGCCGCTAAAACCTTTGACGCGGTTTTCACTGCGTAATTGTAAAAACAACTCTTGGCTATTCTCATCATTTATAACGGCTTCTTTACCAATTAACATGACTTTCCAATAAGTATTGGTCAGTGGTGTATTTAATTTAAGCTCTTTGACGCGTTCGACTTCAATATTTAATACCGCAGCGTCATTTTGTTTAAATGGATCAAGTAGGGTGCTTGAGGTGTAAATTAATTTATCTTGTGCGTGAATTTGTGCGCGTACATTGTAGCTTAAGCCGGGTTTAATCATATCAACTGAGTAAGGCAATGTTACTTTAAAAGGTTGAGCAGTATGTAGCGCGGTTTTAGCTGTGCTTATCACGGGCGCTGCAATATCCATAATCGATACATCTTCAAGAGTGATAGTCAGTACAGAATCTGGCGGTAACATACTACGATCGCGGTAAGATACTGAAATTTCGTGTTCACCTTGGTTATTTAAGTGCTCTGAACTTTGCATTTGGCAAGCTGTTAATACAATACAGCCTAATGTAAGAAAAAATACAAAAACCAGATTGTTAGAAAGACGGTTGAGCGACATGAAGCAAAATCCTAATAAAAGTAATAAGGTCAAAACAGTGAAGGATAATATTGAATGCAGCCTTAATCTAAGCTTAATTACTTCGCTGGTAAAGCGATTAATAGCTAACCTGAATATGGGATAATAAATCTATCTTAGGCCATTATTTTAACGCTAGTAGTGTTGGATTAACTTACGATAGACCCGCAATTGACCTGCTAGTCTGCCTTGATACCCTTAAAAATTCTGGCTAGAGATGAATCGCTCAGATTAGTTATAAAAAAGCCCAACAAAAGTTGGGCTGCTTGGAATTAAGAATCATCTTTTTCGAATTATTTTTTAACGTATTTTGTTAAAATAACAATACGCTGACCATCAACACGGCCTTCAATATGTTCTGGATTGCTTGTTAAGCCAATGTTGCGCACCGCAGTGCCACGTTTGGCAACTAAGCTGCTGCCTTTAACGTCTAAATCTTTGATGAGTGTAACAGTGTCACCCGCTTGTAATTGTACACCGTTGCTATCGATATGTTTGATATCTTCGATTTCAGCAATAGCAGTTTGTGCCCATGCTTGTGTTTCTTCTTCAAGATAAAGCATATCTAATAAATCTTTCGCCCAACCTTCGGTATTAATACGGTTTAGCATACGCCACGCCATAACTTGCACCGCTGGCGTTTGGCTCCACATGCTGTCGTTCAAACAATGCCAGTGATTTACTACGAGGTCAGTTTTGTTTTCAATTTGGTCTTTACAGACTTGGCACATGTAAACGCACTTGTCTGAATGTGCTTCAGCCACAGGTGGGACTTCATACACAGATAATGATTCGGTTGAACCACAAAGTTCACATTTATGGCCACTACGTTCGATTAGTGTTTGTTCAATGCTCATGGGAGGCGTTCCTGTCTATTGCAAACGCGGTATTATACTCAAGTACCGTGAAAGTGCGAGGTGCAAGGTAAAAATAACTGTATAAAAAGTAGGGTTAAAGATAATGATTACTGTGTCATGATAGAATCTAAAGGTTGCTGTTTTGATACAATTTGCATATATCGTTGCACAATTACGTCAAGCACACCTTGCTGTTGTAATTTTTCAATCGCTTTATTAAGTGCAGGCAATAAGTTGACATGTTCTTCTCTTAAGCGAATATGTGTGAATCCTGTGGAGTGAATTGGGCCTAATTGAATGGGAATATTCAGTTGTTGCGACCAATACAAAGCTGGAAGGTCGCCAGAGATAGCAACATTTATTCGTCGTTTATCAAGCGCCATTATCAATTCTTTTTCAGAAGCTAAATCAACTCGTTCAAATAAGTAATCATCATGATAAAAATAACCTCTAACAGTTCCTACTGGGCGATCTTTAATGGCATCAAGTGTTAACCATGATTTTGCTTGTCCAGGTAAAAAAATCAGATGCTCTGTGACGGTCAACAGTGGTACTGATAATACATATCCATTGGGAATTTTATGATTAGTGAACCAGCTTGGGCTAATAATATCAAAATCGAGTTCGCCTCGAGCTAAAGCAACTTGTGTTCTTTTTGAGGGTAATATTACTTCAATCCCTTTAATATTTGCTTCTTGTAATACCAGATGAATAAATTCAGGGTAAATACCAGGATAATCAGGATTATTGTTGTAATAAGGAATCAAGCCATTTGAAGCGCTTAAGTCATATTTTAAGCTCGCTGAAGTGACTCCCTCAGCGGATAAAAAACAACTAAAAAATGTAACAATGGCAATTACCGTTCTCATTACACATACGCCTTGATAACGTTTAAATTTAAAGAATTTATTCTCTAAGGTATTGTTAAACTTAATCTTATCTATAAAAAACAAAAAGTTTTAATTATAAAACTCATAATTTTTATTGAGAGTAGCCTATGATTAATCTTAGTTAACTTATTAAAAATATAGCACTAAACATTTTAGCGACAATTATTATCGTTTTCACATCGCAAATCTTGAATGAAATCAATAATACAGCTATCTAATTACGTTGTTTTTTTAAATTGAACTGAATAAATTTAAGCTAGGGGTTTTTCATTTTGTTAAAAATGGTATTGTCGATTGTATGGTAAAGCGAAGTTGGGCCTGTCACTTATGAATATTCAAGACCACAATAACGAACAGCAGTTTGTTGCTCGCCAGGCTATTTTTGATAGTCATAAAAAAATTTATGCCTATGAATTATTATATCGAGATTCAGCTGATAATTTTTTTCCTGCTCATTTAACGGATGAACAAGCTACCGGACGGATGTTTTTTGATGCGCTGCTATTACACGGGGTAGAGAAATTAGCTGCCCACAAAAAAGCGTTTATTAATGTATCTACTTCTGGGTTAATTTTAGAGTTACCGCATTTAATATCGCCACTTCATGTGGTAATCGAAATTGTTGAACGTACTGAAGATATCTTAGAGGTTGCCGAATTTGTCACCCAAATGCGGAAAAAGGGCTATATGTTTGCCCTTGATGATTACGATGGTAATGCAAAATGGCAGCCGTTACTTGAGAAGGTGCAATATATAAAACTTGAAGTCGAAACACCGTTAATGCGTACTTTGCTGCAAGTTAAAAAGTTAAAGCGACTCGATCCTAAAGTTAAAATCATAGTTGAGAGAATTGAAGATCACGCTACCTTTGTTGAGTTAGAACAGGCTGGGGTGGATTTATTTCAGGGATATTTTTTTGCTAAACCTGAAATGATGAACTTAAAAAACATTTCACCGATTAAGTTAGTAGTGATTGATTTATTAAGATTAGTATTACAAGAATATTTAGATTTTGACGCAGTACAAAGTAAGGTTGCCCGTGATTTAAGCCTAACAGCTCGCGTATTAAAGATGGCAAACTCGGCTTGCAAAAGCTCTAAAAGTACCATTAGCTCATTGTCGCAAGCCATTATTTATTTGGGCGAAGAACTAGTGCGTCAATTTATCACTGTGCTTGCCTTAAGTGAGCTTGGAAAAGATAAACCATCAGAGTTAACTAAGCTTGGCCTTACGCGGGCTAAATTTATGAGCAATATGCTCGATGGTAAAGACCAAAACTTAGTGAATACTGCATACCTAGTGGGTTTAGTGTCGGTATTAGATGCGATATTAGATAAGTCAATGAGTGAAATTTGTGATGAATTTTTATTAAGTTTTGAATGTCGTGATGCTTTGTTATTTCACGAAGGTGAAATAGGGGCCACTTTACAGTTGTGCATGGCGATTGAGCGTGATGATACCGAAGCACTCCTTCAGGCGATTCGACCAAATAACATCAGTTTTCGACAAATTGGCCAAGCATATGTTGAGGCTTTGTTTTATGCAGATGAAACACTAGAGTTTATTTCATAATTACGATTTTAAGTTACTTAAAGGCACTTAATGTTAAGTGCCTTTTTTCTATAGGATTAAATTAGCGTTTTTATTGGGAAGCTGGGTCGATATTATGGCTGCAAGTACAATAAATGATGTTGAAATCAATAAACATGCTTGCAAGCCTGCGTATTGGAATACCCAACCGGATAAAACAGTACCAAGCAACCGACCCATCGCATTCGCCATATAATAAAACCCGACATCTAACGAGACGTTTTGTTGGTCTGCATAGCTGACAATTAAGTAGCTATGCAGTGACGAATTAACCGCAAAAATAGCACCAAATACTAATAAACCAATAATTAAGCTTTGCTCGGGATAGAAATCGGTTATGAGCGCAACGGCAATACATGTAGGAAGCACACTTAAATAAACCGCCCACTTAAAAGCAGTTTTACCTGTCGGTAACAGCCCTTGTGTTTTACCTGTAAAGCGGGGAGCTAAGGTTTGCACAATGCCATAACCAATAATCCAGCACGCCATAAACCCACCGACCCACCAATGATCCCACTTAAATTGCATCGCTAAATAAACCGGTAGTGCAACCACAAACCAGACATCTCGCGCAGCAAATAAAAATAAGCGAGCCGCAGAGAGCGCATTTATTGCCGGGCTTTTTGAAAATAACTCACTGAATTTAGGCTTATTTTTTGATTTACCTAAATCGCTTTTAAGTAACAGTAAACTCAAGAGCCATACGCAAGTCAGTGCAGTTGCCATTACCCATAGTGCACCTTGAAAACCCAGATTTGAAAGTAATACCCCTCCTAAAAAGAAACCGATACCTTTTAGCGCATTCTTAGATCCGGTTAGTGTGGCAACCCATTGATATAATTTACCTTCACTATTTTCGGGGAGTAGTACTTTAATGGCACTTTTAGCGCTCATTTTATTGAGATCTTTTGCAATACCGCTTAATGCTTGTGCGGCCATGACATAGATAATACTGAGCATTTCAATTGGCACGCACAGCATAACCAGAGCAATAATTTGTAATGCTAAGCCAATATTCATTGTTTTATTAAGGCCGAGTTTAGCGCCAAGCCAACCACCGACTAAATTAGTCACTACACCAAAAATTTCATAAAACAAAAATAACATGGCGATATTAAGCGGGCTGTAACCCAACTGGTGGAAATACAACACCATCAACATCCGTAGTGCGCCATCTGTTAAAGTAAAGGCCCAGTAATTGGCGGTTATCAGCAAGTATTGGCGCATGGCAACCGACAGGCTTGCTATGGATTTGTTAAAGGAAAACAGCCCTAACATGGTTACACCTTATCAGCCAAACCAACCATACGTGCAAGTTCAGCGGTACGGTTTGCATAGCCCCACTCATTGTCGTACCACACATACAGTTTTACTTGGGTTTCATTAATGACCATGGTTGAAAGTGCATCTATGATGCTTGAACGAGGATCGGTTTTGTAATCTATCGAAACCAAGGGTCTGGTTTCGAAGCCCATAATTCCTTTAAGTTCATTGTTTGCAGCTTCTTGTAATAATGAATTAACTTCTAGCGCGTTTGTCGGGCTAGCGACTTCGAAAACACAATCAGTTAGCGATGCATTGGCAAGCGGCACACGAATAGCGTGGCCGTTTAATTTACCCGCGAGCTCAGGAAAAATATGAGTTATTGCGGTTGCCGAGCCTGTGGTGGTTGGAATTAGGCTCATGCCGCACGCTCTGGCGCGACGTAAGTCCTTGTGCGGCGCATCTAAAATGGTTTGGGTATTGGTGATGTCATGAATGGTGGTCATTGAACCATGTTTAATACCAATTTTTTCATGAATGACTTTTACGACGGGGGCTAAGCAATTGGTAGTGCAAGATGCTGCGGTAACAATTGGGTGGTGTTCTTTATCAAATAAATGCTCATTGACACCCATTACAACATTCAAAATTCCTTCTTCTTTCACTGGGGCCGTAACCACAACGCGCTTTACACCTTGGGCTAAATAAGCATCGAGTAAAGTCTTGGTTTTCATTTTGCCTGAAGCTTCAATTACCACATCACATTGTGACCAATCGGTATCGTTAATGGATTTATTTTTACTACATAAAATGGGTTTGCCGTTGATTACGATAGATGAGTCTTGATGGGTTGCTTCATGGTGCCAGCGACCGTGAACCGAATCAAAATTCATTAAATGCGCCAGTGTTTCGGCATCGCCAGCAGGGTCGTTAATTTGGATAATTTCAATATCTTGCCAATCAAACGCGGCGCGCATTGATAATCGCCCCATGCGGCCAAAACCATTAATGCCAATTTTTATAGTCATGTCTTCATTCCTAGTAAGTTAATTACATTGAGTGAGTAGTTAAACGTTACATAAATTTTGTTTATCTGGTCGATTAGCCATCTGTGATAAACGGGTTAAATCAGGTAAAAGTTGGTTGATATTGTGCTGGGTGGTTTCAGCCAGGACGGCTTTAGCCCAGAGAGGTAAATTAGGATGAATGCGATAAAACACCCATTGACCTTGTTTTCGGTCAGAAATAATGTGCGCTTTTTTTAATATAGCCAAATTGCGAGAGACTTTTGGTTGGCAATCTTGCCCCAGTGCAATCATTAACTCACATACACATAATTCGCCATGATAGTGCGTAAGCATTAAGGTTTTTAGACGTATCTCATCACTTAATGCTTTATAAAACTGCAAGGGGTCAACAGCTATACTAGCAGGTGCTGAGCAAGTCGTTGGATTAGTTTTAGGTAAATATCCCTCGCCGTGTAAAAACATCGCTATACGGTTATTAATTTCAAGCAGCGTGGTGTAAAACGGCTGTAAATCGATGCGTGTTTTTGGGTCGGTACAGTCCCAAGCAAGCTGGTGGTCAGCACCTTGAAAGTGATTGCATTCAGCGCTGGCTAAATTGCAAAGGGTGATCACATAATCAAATTTTTTATTGCTAAATTGCTGAACATTTTTTGCTGCTAATAGGTGTGTATTCTTAATACCAAATTGTGTCAGTGCATCAAGCGTACGAGAATCAACTTCGGTTGGATGAGTGCCTGCACTAAAAACATCAAACAAATCACCCGCTCTAGTTCTCAATAATGCTTCGGCTATTTGTGAGCGAGCAGAGTTCTCGGTACATAAAAATAATACGGTTTTTTTTGCATTCATAGTGAGACGCAACACAGTTTAAAAATACATATGAAATAGTTTATATATATATATTCGTATGTAAATGGGTCAGGCAAATAAAAATGATCACCAACTTAAATCAGGATTCGCTAGTTTCCGAAATAATAAATGGTTCACCTAACTGCTGATACAACTTGGATATGTCATACTCATACAACGTGTCCAAACTCCGTCGGAGGGCATCGTCAATAATATGCTCGGCCAGCACACCTTCGTCAATTAAGCGGTCTAACGGCTTGTCTTTAAAATATTCACTATACATGTGCTGCCGGTAAAACCCATACCATTGAGAGTCATGGCAGTGACCAATTGGCCACAACTCACCTTACGCTCACAAGATATGCCACCTAATGCATTATCAATGATGTCTGCAAAACCTAGAGTATGACCGAAGCCAGCGACCAAGCCGTGATGTTCGAGTGTTTTGGTATAAGGGTAAACATAAATCTTAGCGCTCAAAAGAGAGTAATAGATCAAAATTGGTGATCCGCGTCAAGGTGTTTTTAACAAATGCAGAGAATGCTCGAATACCAAAAAAATTAAATTCATTATCTAGGAGCGGAATGACAGCTTCATGCCATTAGCCCCAACGATATCGGTCGTTGCTAAATAAGCAGGTAACGTGAGTTTGCCTGTGCGGATATCAAACTGCAGTGTATTTTGCTGAGTTTATACGCAGACTTCAGTCATCGTTTGAATAAAGCGTGATGATGTGGGGGCTTGGTATTGGCAGAATTCAATATTAGTGCCATTGAAGTTGCAGCGTTGCTGAAGGAGTTGTTGCCACTGTGCTTTTGTTCTGTATGTTTTCATCACCGGCTCCAAATTTATCATAGAGCAGGTATTTTCAAGTTGTTGGATTGTCGATACTAGGAGCGGTTCGCTGGTGTTTACGATATTTTTATATAAATCATATTATTACGAATTATACGTAACTGCTTTATACGCTACCTCATTTTTAACCAATTTTGAATGTGTAAATATACACATTTGAATTTTTTATCTAATTAACTTGGTTTTTTAAATTATGTACTTATAAGTAAAGGTTTTTTTTGTTTAAGTCGTCTAGCTTTTAGGTTTGTTAATAAGGTGGTTTTTATGTTTCTCGTGTGTTGCACTTGTGTTTCACATATTCTTACATTTTGTAAATTTTTAATTGTTGACCTTTAAAAGTAACGCTGATAATTTGTGTGCCTAAATTGGGTAAACCAAAGAGGGTATCATGGATACAAAGTTATATTCGTTAATTTTTGGCGCAGCGCCTCACATCAAACAATACATTGAAGCACCGGGTGTTGAATGTTCAATTCAAATCTCTAACTACATCAACAAAACTCAATACCTAGTCGATTACTACGAATCGGTGTCACAAGATCCCGGAGTTAAAGCATTAATTGAAGAACGATATCTACCAATTCTTCCTCCCTTAGAGGTGTTATGTGAAATGCCACAAGACACACTTGGGTACGAGTTCGGTACATTTATGAAAAACAATGGTTTATCTATTGATGGACTAGAAAAGGTGGTGATCGAAGATGATAAAACTTATTTTGCCCACCGTGCTAGAGCGACGCATGATTTCTTTCATGTAGCGTTGGGGGTGCCACCAAATATGCCTGGAGAATTAGCTATTCAAGGTTTTCAGGCTGCACAAACTAAAACTCCGATCTCAAAACTATTCTGTAGCTTGGCATTTTTACGAACCTTGGAGTTTGAAGATTCGATGTATGAATACCTAGACCCTCTCATTGGTGGTTACTTACAGGGCCGTAAAGCAAAGCTTTTTTTGGCCCAGAAATGGGAAAATATGCTTGATGTTCCTTTGGCGGATGTTCGTAAAGAGCTTAATGTTGAAGCGGTAAGTATGCAATTGTCAGAGTTTTGATACAGAGGTTTTTATGAAGAATTTAACCTGCGTTATTGTTAACGGCTATTTGAGTGGTACGTCATTTTTAAATGAATTTACCCAAGCAGGCATTCAGTGCATCCACGTTTCAACGAGTGATGAACTAAAGATTGGTGTCAGTAAATTTAAGGCGGATGACTATGTTGCTCAATATTCATTTGATGGCAACTTTAACAATCTCGTCGAGGCGCTAAAAGAGTATGATCCGATTGCGGTGGTGCCTGGTATCCAATCAGGGGTTGAGTTATGCGACAGACTTGCAGCTGCACTTGGTCTTGAACAAAATGTGGTTGCACTAGCCTCACAGCGCTTAAATAAGTATCAAATGAATTTGAGGTTACAAGAGACAGGGTTGGCATGTGCCCAATTTATAGCTTCAGATTCGTTGAGTGATTTGATCTCTTGGTTTAGGGGAAAAAACTTCTCGAAAGTTGTTATCAAGCCGCTTGAAAGCTTAGGGAGTGAAGGTGTTCGAGTGTGTAACAGTGAAGCTGATATTTGTAAGTTTTACGATGAGATCATTGGTCATAAAGATCAGCTTGGCCACAATATTGACCTTGTTTTGCTACAAGAGTATCTCGACGGTACAGAATATATCGTAAACACAGTATCAAAAAATGGCGCTCACATCATCAGCGATGTTTGGAGATATAACAAAGAAGAAATTGAAGGGTCAATCGTTTACGAAAAGTGTGAATTGGTTGATTCAAGCACTGCTGAATTTTCGTCTCTAATTGAGTATGCGAAAGATGTATTAATTGAGTTTGGTGTAGTTTTTGGAGCATCTCACTGTGAGATCATGCTGACAAATAGTGGCCCGAAATTGGTCGAACTTAATCCGCGCATTTGTGGGGCTGGTATTTCTGAGTTGGCACAAAAATCTCTAGGTAGGGGACAAGTCCAGCTTCTAAGCCAGCTAATGCTGCAACAGGAATTAACTAATACGTCGAGTAACGGTCATTATGTGCTCCACAAACATGCGGCCATTTGCCCACTAATATCACGAAAAGAAGGGAAATTGCTCGGTTTGGCACATCAAGAAGAAATCGAAGCACTGCCTGCGTTCGAAAGTGTATCTTTTCACGTAAATGTAGGTGAAGTGCTACCAAAAACCGTCGACCTGTTTAGCCAGCCTGGCCTTATGTTTTTAGTGCATGAAGATAAAGCAGTTTTGGAAGCGGACTTTGCCAAAATTCGTGAACTGGAAGCCACAATGTATCTATTGGAAGCTTGATCATGACTGACAAGAAAATACCCATTTACTTGCTGATATTGATGGCTGCCATTCCCGCTTTTTCGCTGGATATTTATTTGCCTTTGTTAGAGCAAATACGTGAACAGTTAGCAACATCGGTGACCTCAGCGCAAATGACCATTTCATTATTTGTGATTTCATTTGCTTTCATTCAATTGGTTATTGGTCCTTTATCCGACAATTATGGTAGGAAAAAAGTCCTGTATGTTGGCTTACTCTTATTTATTTTAGGCAGTTTGGTGGCCATCTTTAGCGCTGATATTAATACGCTTATGTTTGCCCGAGTCTTGCAAGGTGCAGGTGCTTGTACTGGCGTGGTCAGCGCTTTTGCGATCGCCAGAGATGGGTTTTCTTTGGATGAGCGGGCAACAGTATTGGCAACGATAGGCATGTACGTTGCCTTAGCACCCATTATTGCCCCAGTAATAGGTGGCTTGCTAAGTGAGTCCATGGGGTGGCGTTATATATTCTTACTGCTGGCAGTGCTGTCATTTATTATATTGTTATTAGTGACAGTAAAGTTACCAGAAACACTCGCGCAAAAAAATAGCTATAAAATAAAGTCATTACTATTAAATTATAAAGAGATGCTATGCCATAGAGATTTTGTGGTATTTACTGCAATTGGTATGTGTGCATTTACATCTTTATTTTGCTTTATTTCAATGTCACCACATATTTTCATAAATCAGTTGGGTTATAACTCTAATGATTTTGGTTTTATATTCGCATTTAATGCGCTGGTGTTTTTCGCCGGTTCGAAGCTATCTATCAAATTATCAAAAACTAAAACACATTCATTTTCTATTACTCTGGGATTAACACTCTTAATTTCTGGTGGTGTTGTAATGGCTCTGTTGGGCATGTACATGAAGCCTAAAATGGAGCTTGTATTGCTCCCAATGGCTTTAGCTTCAGTAGGTATATCAATCGTTTTACCGAACGCTACCTCACTGATGTTGGAGCCTTTTGGTGATAAGGCTGCAAGTGCCTCAGCGCTTAATGGTTTTATTCGATTTGTGTTTGCTGGTTCTGCAAGTGTATTGGTTACTTTTTTGGACTTTCCTCCGCACTTAATATTGGCGTTCTCTTTAGTGTCTCTAAGTGTGTTGTCATGGTTTATATGGTTGGTTTCTAAATATAACTATGCGTTGAAAACTGTTTCGCAGTAGTTAGATTAATATAAATAAGGATTATCATATGGAAAAGCTTAAAAACTTTGATTATCAGGATTGCCAAATTACATCAAAATCTATTTGGTCGCCGTACACCTGGGAAGATAAAACAGACTGGTATGATGAAATATACGACCAACAAGATTATAAGCGCTTTTTAAATGAAGAAGCAGTCATGTTACCTTTGGTTACTGTTGCTGATGTACAGCGTTTACAGGAAGAGCTCGTAGACGTTTACGAAGGCAAAAAACTGTATTTTCAAGCCGGTGATTGCGTCGAGCTATTTGAAGATATGAACGAAATTGCGCTTAAAGATAAGTTTGATTTTTTAAATACTATCTCAGATTACATGCAGGTTCTATCAAACAAGCCCGTTGTCACATTAGGCCGCATGGGGGGGCAATTTGCTAAGCCCAGAACGAGCCTCACAGAGGAAGTAAAAGGTGTCACAATGTACTCATTTATGGGGCAAATATTTAACGATTATGCTCCTAATATTTGGGCAAGACAGCCTCAGCTTCAGCGTATTTTGTGGGCGTACAAAGCGTCGCAAATGGTGCATGAACATCTAGTCGATTACACGCAAGAAAAACACGCAAATCGTACACTGTTTACCTCACATGAAGGGTTGCACTTACCTTATGAATCTTCTTTAACTCAACAATGTCAAGATAGCAACGGGTATTACAACTTGAGCTCACATTTTCAATGGGTGGGTATGAGAAGCTTGTTTGAAGACAGTGCACACATAGAGTTTTATCGTGGCATAGAAAACCCGATTGGTATCAAAGTTGGTCCAAGTGCGACCCCTGCGCTTTTAGATCAAGTATGCACTGTGCTCAATCCTCGCAATGTACCTGGTAAGGTAACGTTGATATTACGTTTGGGAGATAAAGTTAGTGAAGTATTACCCAACTTAATCAAGCAAGTTAAAAGCAAAGGGCATAAGGTCATCTGGGTATCTGATCCTATGCATGCGAACACGGTAAAAAATGCTCAGGGTGTGAAGACAAGAAGCCTCGACAAAATCAAAGCCGAAGTGAAACAAGTTAGTCAAATTTTGCGAGAGAATCATTGTTATTTTGCTGGTCTGCACTTAGAAGCGTCACCCGATAATATTTATGAGTGTGCGGATAGCTGTGACCTAATGGCAAAAGTGGACTTGGGTAAAGCGTATCAAACGCAATGCGACCCTCGACTCAATTTTGAACAAGCCATTAATGTGGTGAGTTGTTTTATTAATCATTCAAAAAAAGGAAGTTAAGCTGTGTTGTCTATGTATGAATCTTTAACACTCACCCCGACAGAAGAAGAAGTTGTTGAGGCGGCGATGCGATGGCACTTTAATGAGCAAACAGGTTCTCGCTATTGGCTAAACAAGCGCTTTGATCTGGCTTTCGATCCGCTTAGTGATGTAAAGCGCTTTTCTGACTTACAATTATTTGACGATGTTTCTAGCGATTGGAAAACATTGCCAATGGAAGACTTGATCCCAAAAGCCATGTTTGATCAGTTAAATGATTTTCATATCTTTGAAAGTGGTGGGACAACTGGCAATCCAAAGCGAATCGTTGAGCACCGTTCACGTAAGCATGCGTTGAACTTTGTGCAGTCATGTTTAGAAATGCATGGATATAATCAAAGTTTTGAAGGGCACTGGTTGCATATCGGACCTACAGGTCCACATATTGTTGGTCGCACCATGAAAGCTTTAGCTCAACAAAACCAACGTCTATGCTTTCAAGTCGACTTTGATCCTCGCTGGGTTAAAAAGCTTATATTAAATAAGCAAATCGAACAAGTCGAGCAATACAAAGCACATTTATTGGAACAAGCGTTCGATTTGATTAAAACACAGAATATCTCGGTGATGTTTGTGACGCCGCCTATTTTAGAATCTATCTGCAAAGATCCAGTGCTACATGACGCATTCAAGAAAAAAATAAAGTTTATTATTTGGGCCGGCACTTCAATTAGTCCGGAAACCTACCGGCTGATCACAGAGCTTTATTTTCCTGACTGCATCTTCATGGGACTGTACGGCAACACCATGATGGGAATTGCACCTCAACGCCCAGCTGAGCCTGAAGATGAAGACTTGTATGTTTATCAAACCTATTCGCCTTATTGCCATGTGCAGTTCTTTAATGAGCATGGCGTTGTCGACGTTCCTTACGGTGAGTATGGACAAATAGCAGTCTCGTTGTTGACGCCTGAAATGCTCATTCCATTTACTTTGGAGCGTGATTACGCGAAACGTGTGAAGCCTGCGGGCAAGTTTAAAGAGCACGGTATAACCAATGTCGGGCCTATGCCGAATACGCAACTAACGATCACAGAAGGTGTGTATTAGTGGAACTGATTGACCTTATTTTGCCCCAGGGTACATACACCTCCGCTGAGCGGATGGAGGTGTGTACCCTTCAAGGCGAAGCGTGCCTTAGTTTAAGTATGGCACCATCGTTGATGCTTCATCATGCCTTTAATACCCTAGAAAAAGCATCCAATATGTCATTAGAGGCTTTATTGGCATGTATTTACAAAGCAGGAGATATATTTGTCAATGATATTTTGGCAGGTCAAAGCCCAAAGGGATATGTTAAGCAGCTACATGCGATAAATGGGTTGGCCGAAAGTGTCATTCTTGAATCGCTTCATGATATTAGCAGTTTCATGAAAAATATTTCAAATGTGATAGCAGAGCAAAAACACAGTGCCGGCTTTGAGTATTCAGTGCAATCAACTCATGCTCTAAATGGTACTTTCCATCGTAAATTTGGCACTATATTTACTTGTATTTTGCCGGGTAACCACCCAGGTGTGAATACCGTATGGCTTAACGCTATGGCGCTAGGTTATAAGGTGTTGTTAAAGCCATCCAGTTCTGACCCAATTACGTCGTACCGTTTGATCTTGTCGCTACAAAAAGCGGGTATGTTGGATGGGCAAGTGTCATTTATTCCAGGCAAACGCGAGATTAACGCGCAACTTGTCGAACTCAGTAAAGAACACCGACTTATGTTCTTTGGTGGACAGGATATCGTTGATACGTTTGGATCAAAATCAGGTGTGATTGTGCGTGGACCTGGGTATTCGAAGCTTTGGTTAGAGCCCGCCTATTATGCTAAAAAACCCAATGACAGCATAGATAGCATATGTCGTTCGATTGTAGCTGATGGAGGCATCAAGTGCACAAACTTGAGCCAAATTTTAGTGAACACCACTGAGGATGGATTTGTCAATTCTCTTCATGCGAGCGTGAATGCGTCTTTGGGTGCTTGGTTTGATGTCCAGTTACAAAGCAGTAATAGTCAGTTGTGTGTCTATGAGATAGACAGAGCAAAGCGGATCCTCAACTATATTGCCACAAAGCTTGCTGATAGTGGTCAACTTAATATTAACCCACTGATACTGCTACATGATTTTGAGGATGGTACGGCAACAATTAGGCCGTGGGTGTTCAAGGTCACGCCAGGTAGTATTGTTGATTTTGAAGTGCCAGCACCGATAGCTTTGTTGCAATCAGCGCAATGTGAATCTGAGCTCCGAAACTCCTTATCATTGTCAGTGTTGTCAAACGATAATGATATGTTTGAGCGATTGGCTCAACTCAATAACATACGCAAACTCTTGTGGTGTTTGCCAACTACATATAGCACATCCAATCTGCCACATGATGGCGCGCTTTACGAACAGTTGTTTGAAAAAGTGGGAATCGCAAGATCAAATTAAAAAAATATTAGAACAGGACTTAAATATTATGACTAAGCACATTGTTGATTTATCAGTACCATTTCATAAAGGCATGCCCAAATACGAAGCGCCTTGGTTCCCCGAATTTGACTTCGAAGAAGTTAAACCAGCGTCGATGCCTGAGGCACAATGGAAAAGACGCTTTACATCACTAAAATTATTCGCCCACAACGGCACTCACGTTGAAACATCAGATCACGTTTTTAGTGATGGAAAAACAATTGATAGTTATGAACTAGAGCAGTTTTTTGGCAAACCATTTATTGTTGATTTGCAACATGTTCCTGATAGTCATGCAATCACAGGTGAGCAGATGTCTGAAGCATTAGCTGGTTATGATCCGAATGTATATAGCATTGTGTTAGTGAATACGGGCTATAACGACAGACATTGGGGAGAAGAGGGTTTTTGGGGGAATTCACCCTACATGACACAAGAAGCCGCGCAGGAAATTGCAAACTTAAAACCACAATTTGTAGGCATTGATTTTCAAACAGAAAAACCAGGTGAAAAGAATTTTGTAGTACATAAAACGCTACTTTCTAGTTGTAACCTATTGTGTGAATACCTGTTTAATTTGGGGTCTATTTCAGATAAAGCATGGTTCTTTGCATTGCCAATCAGCATTAAGAATGTTGAAGCGTCTCCAGTTCGTGCAGTGGCTATTGAGTTTTAGTCACGCGAGAAGGATTTTAACATGAAGGAACAACCTTTTATTGCACTAGTTTCCGGTGCAGCAAGTGGCATTGGCGCTGAATGTGTAAAACAATATCTGGCTATGGGTGTACATGTTTATGGTATTGATAAAGATGAAGATAAGCTGTTGACGCTGAAACACCAGCTAAAAGGTTCAACTGGCGCATTTACGCCTGTGGTGTGTGATCTGGTGAATGAACAGCCTAGCTCACTGGGTGAGTTAGGTATTGCGTTTGAAGCAGATGCAAAGGTTGCGTTGGTGAATAATATAGGTGGTTCAGATATGACGACTAATCAGTTTCTAGCACATGATTGGTCAGATTTTATTTCGTCTTATGAGTTTAATGTAAAGCCTGCTTTTACATTAAGCAAACTCATGATCCCTGTAATGAAATCGGCTAATTGGGGGCGCATCGTAATGATCTCTTCTGTTGCGGCACGAAAGCCGTTACCCGCGGTGGGCGCACAGTATTGTGCAGCTAAATCAGCATTGCTGGGTTTAACTCGCAAGTTAGCGGATGAGTTTAGTGAATACGGCATTTTGACAAATACCGTGTGCCCTGGGGTTATTGCAACAGATCGGATCCTAGCAGGTTGGGATAAAAAATCTCCTCAACAAGTTCAAGTTGACTTGCAAAAGTTCCCATGCAAACGCCTTGGTACGCCTCAAGATGTTGCACAAATGGTGTGTTTTTTAGGTAGTGATCAGAATAATTATATGAGCGGTTCCATCAGTGATGTGAACGGCGGCTTATACATGTCATAACAGGGATAGTAATGAAAAAACAATATAAGGAAGGCCGCTTTAATATTAAAAGCTCTGTGCCATTACGTAAACACGCATTGTACTTACTCGATAAGCTCAATGGTCATTACAGCAAACAACATGCTCAATTCTCGTGTCTTTTTGGATGGTATGAGCAAGGAGAGTATCAAAGTTATTTAGCATTAGGTCAAAATGCAGAGTATCAATGTCGTTTATATGATGGTCACGCTGTATTTACATTTAAGGTTGCTGAAAAAGTCGTTCTTGAGCAAAAGGTCGGGCTGTGTGACTCAGCAAGCAGCATTTATGAATCATTATTTTGCCATTTAAAGGCCTTAATTCAAGCGTCACAACCTTATCTTGGAGACTATTTTGAAGGTGATATTTCTGCTTTACCATTTTTGGGGGGGTGGAAGTGTATTACTTCAAATCAAGCTTATGAAGGGGACATGATTTTTCGTGCGACTTTGGCGGAGCTCATTGTTCATGTGCAAGGCCAATCATGCCTCGCTTATGGGGACGACTTATTATTAAGCTCTTTACAAGACGTTTTATCATTAGATGAATTTGAAACATCCATGAAATTGGCCAAACCGATTGGAATTATTAACGATCAGAAAGTGCCAGAGTGTAGAGAATACATAGGTAATTTGGTTGAGTTGCTTAACGATGTGAGTGGATCAAAAGATAAAGTGGTGTTAGGTCGAAAACGTCATTTATTTAGCTACGCGCCAGTGACGAGTACTCAGTTATTGAATCATGTACACAATGAACGTTTTAATACATATGACATTATTGTTGAGTGGGCCGATGAGCCAAGCTGGGTCTGTGTGTCGCCCGAAACCTTGATTAAAAAGCATTTAGAAACTGTAATCGTGGAGCCTTTGGCTGGCACACGTAAAGGGTCTGAGTTTTCAGGTACTGCAGCTAAGTTTCGCCAAGAATTGGTTGAGAGTGTAAAAGAAAATGAAGAGCACCGTGTGGCGGTGGATTTGTTTTTGAAGTCGGTGTCTCAGTATTGTCAGCCCAATTCAGTGAAGTTAGAAAAGTCTAAAAATATTATTGACCTAGGTTATGTTCAACATCTGAAAAGTATCATCAGAGGGCGTGTCAATGAGGGGATATCCATATTTGATATTTTATGTAGCATCTATCCACCAGCAACCATTTGGGGTGTACCAATTAAAGAAAGCACTTCACGCATTGAACGAGCTGAGCCTTTCAAAAGAGAGTTTTTTGCTGGCGCATTTGGGTTCTTTAATTTACAGGATTCGGCTAATTTTGCGTTGGCAATACGGATTGCAAAGCTGCATGAGCAGACTGTGATCGTATACTCGGGCAGCGGTATTATTGAAGGGGCCGATCCATTCCATGAATGGATGGAAACTGATAATAAGATGGCCCCATTTCTAAGTGCGGTTGTACGTACCTAAAATACTGTGAATTTGTTCATTGAGAGAAGTGAGGCTAACCAGCCGCAACGACTATGGTGATAGTAGATGTTGTTATCTAAAGAGGACTTTGATGCCATTGCAACTGGGAATGAGGAATGGCTGAGCTTCTCAAAGAAGGACAAAGTAAAGCAAGGATAAATAAATGCAAACTTCTAATCCAATGGAAGCAATTTTAAATAAGCTTCAAGAAGCCAGAAATAACGGCGAAAAAATGTTCGACTTTACATTGAGCAACCCCAATTTGGGAGTGAGTAATGCTATGAAGTCGATTTTGATTTCTGTAGTAGATAGTGCTCGCAATGAAGATTTTGGTTATGCGCCAAGTCAAGGGTTGTTGAGTACACGCCAAACAATTGCCGATGATCTAAACCTGCAAGCACAGAGAAACTGGTCCGTGACTGCACAAGATATAACCATTGTGCCCGGTGCTGCTGGTGGATTATGCGCACTGTTTAAAGCGTTGTTACAGCAAGATGATGAGGTAATAGGAGTAAAACCGTATTTTCCATCATATACACATTACATTGAAAATGCGGGAGCACATTATGTGCCTGTTGATGCGCATGAAGATTTTGCCCTGAACATTGATAATGTTATTGCAGCGATTAATGAAAAAACGAAGGTCATTTTACTTAATTCGCCGAATAATCCTAGCGGGGTTATTTATTCTGCAGAGCAGTTGGCACAATTGGCACAAAAGCTTACTGAGTTAGCACAGCATGGACAAAAAATTGATGTTATCTCTGATGAAGCATATGCCCGAGTGACTTACGATAGCGCATCAGTGCCTTCTATTATTGATTTTTATGAACACAGTATCCGAGTAGTCTCTTTTTCAAAAGATTTGGGGCTTGCAGGGATCCGTATCGGCTATATTGAAACCACACCTAATTATCGCATGCTTAAATTGCAAGATAAACTGGGCGCAATGATCCGTAACTTGGGGTTTGTGAATACCTCGACTTTGGCACAAAAAGCGTTGTTAAAGGGTTTAAATGAAACCGTGTCAATTGAATATTATCAAGCACAAAAAGACCAAATAGTGGCTATTTTAGATGAGCTTAACATTAGTTACTGTGCACCAAAAGGTGGACTTTTCTTACTTGCTAAATCTCCTATTGACGATAGCGGGTTGTGGATATCGACTTTGCTCAAGCATGGTGTGGCTGTTGTGCCAGGTAGCTTATATGGTGCGCCAGCGTATTTTCGCATCAGTACTACGATAGACGAGCAACAAATTAATGCCTCTAAGGGCAGCTGGAAAGCTGCTTTAGCGGAGTTATCTTGTTAAGAAATAAATGGTTGGGCACTTTTAGCAACTTAGACTTATTGTCTAAGTTGCTGCTTGTGGGTGGCGCAAATGCCGCCCTTGCTTTGTTTCTCACTTTGCCGTTTTTGTCGATGCACCTGCTGCAGATCGACGGTGTTAGCGCAATTGAAGTAGGTATCTTATTATCTTTGCCGCATTTAATTACCGCCTTTATTAGTCCTCTTGCCGGTTGGTTGGCTGATAAGATAGGTCCGGGCAAAATTTGCTTGCTTTCCATATTTGGCACAGCTTTGAGTTTTGCGGGCTATGCTCTGGTTAATAGCTTAATAGGATTTGCATTTTTTATTGTGGTTGGAGGGCTTTTTCGGTCCTTATATTTACCAGCAGCCATGAGTTTGTTGTCACAACACACCAAGCAAGAACACAAAATGGATGTGTTCAAGATGCGCCATATTTTTAACAATTTGGGTTATGCTTTTGGACCTCTGTTAGGTGGAACTTTTTTTATTGTTGATGCAAATATTTGTTTTTTAAGTACTGCATCTATTTATCTCCTGTTTGCATTGGTGTTATTAAAAGTACTGAGTACTAAAGTTAATGCTGAAACGAATACTCCACCGGCGTTATCCTCAACTCCTAGTTTGTTTGAGTCAATTTCGGTTACCTTGAAAGATCGCGCTATGTTATTGCATATGAGTTGCGGCATGCTCGTGGCTTTTGCCGGCAGTCAACTGATGTCGACCTTTGCTATTTTTATGTCACAGCGTGGTAGTGATGGGGTGAGTTTGTATACATGGGCGCTGACCATGAACACTGTTTTGGCGATTGTGCTGCAGGCAATATATAAATCAAAAGAAAACTTAAGTACAGAATTGTCCCTTGCTTTGGGCTGCGGATTATTTGGTAGTGGTTATATCTTACTGGCGTTTGTTGATATTCATATTGCGCTAATGTTGTTTGGAGTGTTGATGCTCACATTTGGTGAAGTGCTAATAGCACCAAACCAGTCCTCTCTCACTGATCAATTAGCGGGGCCACAAATGAAAGGGATGTATTTTGGTGCGTTCCAGTTGTCTTTTTTGGGACGGTTTATTGGTCCTATAGTGGGCGGTATTACTTTAGAGTATTTTTCGGGAGTTGTCGCTTTAGAGGTTGCAGGCACAGTTAGTTTATTAGCTGGAGGATTGTACTACTTTGCAGCACGCTCTCGGGTGATGAGTGCAAACTTAGTTGATTTACAAGATTAGTATCTGTCAAGGAGTAAAGAGTTGATAAAGTTTAAATTGTTATGTTCATTTTACCTAATTTTGGGAATTGGTTTTATGGCAAGCGCGCAAGGAAGCTCTGTTTCGGTAGTGCCTGTCGCTGAAAAAATGGTAATTAATCAGCTGCGATATCCTGGAACTGTCAGCAGTTTGAAGCGGGCTGAGCTTTCTTCTTCTGTGTCGGGCTTAGTGGAAACTGTGCATGTTGAGCCAGGTGATAGCGTGGAAAAAGGTGACTTGTTGATAACTTTAGACAAGGAAGTGGAAATAGAAACACTTCGAGGGCTCAAGGCGCTTTGGGATAATCAAAAGATTTTGCTCGAAGAGGCTGTTTTGTTGTATACAGAAAGCAAAAAAATGCATGAAAATGGTCACTTTCCGGCGGTAGAGTTTGCGCAGCGAGAGTTGGCTGTATCGAGTCATAAAGCTTTGTTGTCATCTGCAAAAGCGCATTATGAAAAACAACAAGCATTACTAAAACGCTACGATGTTCGGGCGCCATTTTCTGGTATTGTTGAAGTCAAATCGACGGAAGTAGGGCAATGGCTAGATTCTGGAGATCATGCGCTTACTTTGACTTCTATGAGTGAGCTAAGAATAGATGCTTACATCCCACAGCGTCAGTATGAGCTGCTACACAATAAAAAAGCGTTACGCGTTGGACTAGAAAGTAACAAAGTGATTACTTTAGATGCGAAAATTGATAAGTTGGTCCCTATCCTCGATAAGCAAGCAAGAACCTTTTTAGTACGTATCAAAGCCGCAGAGCTTCACCCTTCGCTTATCCCTGGCGCATCTGTTTCTGTATTGATCAATGATCCCAATAGCCAAAATTTAGGATTATTCATACCCGATAACGCAATAGTCCACCACCCAGATGGAGGGGCCAGTGTATTTATTATGAAAAAAGAAGGGGAGAAGTCCTACGCACAGCGCAAACTTGTCAAACTTGGCAAAGAGCAGGATAACCAAGTTCGTGTGTTAAGTGGGTTGAATTCAACTGACCTGGTTATTGCGTCAATGGTACAAACACTTGCAGATAAACAAGAAGTACAACTCACAAATCCGGTATCACTGTAAGCTAGCTGCATCTTTTGAGAAGCGAATTATAAGTAATAAAAACTATGCTAAAACAATTATTTAAACATCAAATTGTGCTCTTTGCAGGGTTAGTACTCTACCTTGTTGTCGGGATCTCAATAGTAAGTAATACGACGGTACAAATGGTGCCAAGTCTTGAGCAGAGAAACGTAACGGTCACCACCTATTGGTCTGGTGCAACGCCCCAAGACATAGAAAAATCTATTTTAATGGAACAAGAAAAGTACTTAAGTTCATTGCCAAATCTGCTAAAAATGACCAGTAATGCACAAGTTGGGCAGGGGGAGATTATATTAGAGTTCCCTTTTGGTACTGATATTAAGCACCAAATGATTAATATCAGTAACGCGCTTGGCCAAGTGCCAGATTACCCCGAAAACGTGGATGCACCAAAAGTCATTGGCAATACGTTTGCCAATGAACCCTTCATGTATTTCAGTTTGATCCCTTTAGCGGGTAACCCACTAAATATTGATATGCTCAATATGAAAGACTTTGCGCAAGATGTTGTTAGGCCGCAATTAGAGCGGGTTGAGGGTATTTCACAAGTTGGCGTCAGTGGTGGTGAAGAAAAGCAAATTCAAATCGAACTCGACCCTTATCGATTGGCCCAACGAGGCCTAACTGTGACCGATATCAGAGAAAAAATACGTCAAAGAAACCGTGATATGTCAGTTGGTGATACCGAAAACCATCAAGGGCGGTTTTTTATTCGAACTACAGGCCGTTTCACGAGCATAGAGGAACTCAAAGCACTGGTAGTGAAAAGCGTCGATGGCTCTATTGTTCGTTTAGAAGATGTAGCCAGCGTTCGTCTTGGCAATTTTGAACATCGAAAGCTTGCCTATTTTGATGCTGAGAGCAACATCACGTTGTCTATGTATCGTAATCTTGGCACTAATGTAATCGACATCAAGCATCGTGTTTTAGAGACGGTTGTATCATTGAATAAGCAACTTGAGAGCGCTGGTTTACGCGTGGAAATCATCGGCGATGATGTAAAGTATGTGCAAAGCAGTTTAAAAAATGTATGGGTGAACCTGACGATAGGCGCAATTCTGGCTATTGCTATTTTATATGCATTTTTGCGTACTCGTTTGTCGTTTGTCATTGGCTTTGTAGGTATTCCGATCTGTACCTTGGCGGCCTTCTTGGGATTGCACCTATTTGGTCGTACAATCAATGTTATTTCATTAGCTGGTGTAGCATTTGCAATTGGAATGGTAGTCGATAATAGTATTGTTGTGCTGGAGAGTATTGAACGTTGTCGTCAAAATGGCATGGATAAAATAAATGCAGCGCTTAATGGCGTTAAAGACGTTACGGCGGCGGTGGTAGCCTCAACACTCACTACTGTTTTGGCATTTTTACCTGTTACGTTTGTTAAGCAAGAAGCTGGGCAGCTATATTCTGACATTGCTATTGCTATTTGTAGCGCGATTATAGCGTCAATGGTAGTGGCATTGCTGGTTTTGCCCGTGTTGTATGTACGTTTTGAGGTAAAAGTGTCAAAAGTGAAAATGACAAAAGTGCCTAAAATATTCAGGGTACTGAATCGTTATTTTCATCGCCCGTTGTATCGAAACTTAAGTGTTGCGGCCATCCTTGTGTTCACTGTATGGTTTATCACCTTTAAAACTCCGCCGTCCGAGTATTTACCCGCAGGTGAAGAGCCGAAAGCTTTTACATTTATGTTTGCTCCGCCAGGATTCAGTTTTACTCGTATGCAAGAGATCTCTAATGAAGTTAGAATAAAACTTAAAGGTCATCAGGGACAAAACCCGCAATTGTTTGACAAAGGAGACGTGTCTATACCTTCATTGAAGTATGTACTGATGAGTGTCTCTGCAGAGAGGATGTGGGTGCTCACCGAACCAACACGTGCTCAAGATTTAGAAGCGATGATGACAAGCTTAGCCAGTTATTTTAAATCATATGAAAAAATGACTGCATTCTCATCAAGAGGTTCGATCATCAGCAGTAATGATGGGGGATCTAGGGCGGTCAATATTGATATTTCAACAGCAGATTTAAAGGGTTTATACGAGAGTGCTTCCATAGCTAAATCGCTTGCTGAGGAGATGTTTGAGTCTGCACAGATCCGCTCCGAGCCATCGGCGTTGACACTTGATCAGCCGCTGGTGGAAATAAAGCCTAATTGGCAAAAGCTTGCCGAACTCGATATTCATAGCCAAGACCTAAACTACTTTAGCGCTGCAATGGTAGACGGTGTTTTTGCCGATGAGATATTTCTTAACGATAAAAAAGTGGATATTTACTTGTACGGCAACTTATCACAGCCAACGGTCTTAGAAAATTTAGAAGCTGTGCCATATCTTGCTAAAGAGGGTATATCCGTCCCCTTTGGGGCTTTAGTTGATTTTGATAAGCATATGGGTACTACGAGTATCCGCAGAATTGACGGTTTTAGGACCGCTACTGTTCGTATTGTACCACCTCAAAACGTAGCGCTTGAGAGTGCCATAATTAAGGTTAGAGATGAGCTTATTCCTACTTTGAAGGGGCAGCAAGGCGTACCAGGAGATCTGAAAGTATCAATTACGGGGGCAGCGGACCAACTGAGCAAAACACAAGCGTCGTTGTCGAAAAACTTCCTAGTAGCGGCCTTGATTACTTTTTTATTATTAGTGGTGATTTTTAAGCATTGGGGTTTTCCTGTGCTGATCTTATCGACTGTGCCATTAGGAATAGCTGGCGGTATTTTTGGTTTAGCGTTGCTCAATACTATTGCATCGCTTGCAGAGACTTTGGGTATTTCCGTTAGCGCGCAACCCTTTGATATGATCACCATGCTCGGCTTTTTGATTTTACTCGGTGTAGTTATTAACAACCCAATTCTCATTGTTGATAAGGTGCGTGGCAACTTAGTTGGTGATAATGTGGATCCTATCTTAGCTGTGAAAAACGCAGTATTTTCAAGATATCGACCTATTCTGATCTCAACACTGACTACTATTTTCGGGTTGGTACCTTTAGTCTTTATCCCTGGTGAAGGTACTGAGTTGTACCGTGGTCTTGGCGTAATAGTCCTGAGTGGCATTTTATTTTCGGCATTCATTACTTTATTTTTTATGCCTGCGTTGTTGATCTTAATTTTGGAGCTACAGCAAAAGTATAGAAAAGCTCGTATTACTGACTCGACTAATGCGGTTACGAATCAAGTCGAAACGACCTTTTAGTTGGAGGGGATAATGGTGGCAGCTGAACATAAGGTTGTTCTAATAACAGGTGCAGCGAAAAGAGTGGGTGCCTACTTATGTAAATATTTCCATCACAAGGGCTGTAACGTCGTTATTCACTATCACAGCTCTAAAGTAGAAGCATTGCAACTTGAAGGTGAGTTGAACCGTCGACGTATTAATAGCGCCAAAGCGTTGTGTGGACAGTTTGCCTGTCATGAGGAATACAGGCTGTTTCAACGCGAAGTTGAGTCTTATTGGGGACGAGTCGATGTGTTAATAAATAACGCATCAAGCTTTTTCCCAACGCCAATTGGCAATGCCACGGTCGATGATGCGCAAGCACTACTGCATAGTAATTTGATCATGCCCACTTTACTAATTCAGGCATTTGCCAAAGCACTCCAAACCAGTGGAGGTTGTGTCATTAATATTTTGGATATTTATGCGCAGTCACCGCTTCGCGACCATATGTTGTATTGCGCGGCGAAGGCAGGCCTAGCCAGTGTAACCAAATCTGTAGCCAAAGAACTCGCACCAGATGTGAGAAGTAATGCGATAGCTCCGGGTAATATTATATGGCCATCGGATTGTACGCTGAGTCAGCCTGAAAAGCAGTGGAGGCTCGCCCAAATCCCATTACAACGGCAAGGTCATCCTCAGGATATTGCTAAAGCAGCATATTTTCTTGCCTTTGATGCGGATTATGTGACGGGTCAGGTGCTCAATGTGGACGGCGGGAAAGCACTTTAATTTGGTATAGGCGCTGTAAGTTTTGCCTAAACGATTAGCGCCTAATTCGACATTCATCTTCTTTAAATCCTGCATCTAAACGCCAATGTAACCCATTTCCTATTTGCCAATGTTGCCTTGCTGAGCTCGCGAGTTCTTTCGCCGTTAAGTGTTCTGAACCAAGATAGTATCTATAATACAAATCATTGCTTACTTTGCCTTGTTCTTTTCTGTAGTAAATAATGACCCCCCACTGTTTTTGCGCCCTCCCAGTGCATCATGTCAATACGATTCACTAAACCGGCAATTGTGTTATGGCGAGGGATCCCTTGTTCAAGAGAAACATATTTTCTCAGCCAATCTAATCTATCATGGCAATAATCCTCAATATCCTCCCAGCCTGATAATCTGATACAACAGCGCTAACAATTAAGAGTATGATATCAAATAGTTTATGAACAATTTAACCTTGTTGGCGAGGGTCATCGATTGACTCGAAATATTTAAATAGCTGAATATCAGGGATGAGGTGATCCTTAAAAAAGGAGTATAAGCTCATACTTTTAAGTCAAGGTAAAGTTTGGGATCTTGCTCTACAACTTGATCCCATTCTATGTAAATATCAGCTGAGCTGTATTATCTAACCAAAATAAAAGCCAACTGTATTGAAGAGTATCGTTGGCTTTTAAAATTTAACAGAATTTAAAGAGGTGTATATGTATCTTTTCTACATTAACCCCTCATAGTAACAAATTCTTCAGAGCCTGTTGGGTGAATGGCCACAACTGAATCAAAATCTGCTTTGGTCGCGCCCATTTTCATCGCAACCGCAAAGCCTTGGATCATTTCATCAACCGCAAAGCCAATTCCATGTAAACCGACAATTTTTTCGTTAGGGCCTTGGCAAACTAGTTTCATTTTGCACGGTTGACGGTGCTGCGTTACTGCGGTGTACATCGCGGTAAAGCTTGAGGTATAAACTTTAATATCGTCTTTACCAAATTGTTCAATTGCCTCAGGCTCGGTAAGGCCAATGGTGCCAATCGGAGGATGACTAAATACCACTGTTGGGACTAAATTGTAATCCATTTTTGCATTAGGCATCGCTTGGTTAAATAAGCGTTCAGCTAACATACGGCCAGCTTTTACTGCGACAGGTGTCAGTTCTACGCCGCCTTCCACAATATCGCCTACAGCATAAATGTTGGCGGTAGATGTTTGTTGGTATTCATCAACAATCACATAACCACGATCGTTTAGGGCAACTCCCGCTGCTTGAATGTTAATCGCATCAGTTGCAGGGTGGCGACCAATAGCCCAAATCAGTTGGTCAACATTGTGACTTTCGCCATTTTCTAAATGCAGGGTAACGCTGCCATCAGCTTCTTTAACTACTTTTGATGGTGTGGCATGGGTGTGTAATTGCGGGCCTTCAGCCGCCATGACTTCTTTTAACGTATCGACAATTAAAGGGTCGAAACTACGAAGTGGCGCGTGTTGGCGCACAAATAGTTGCGTTTGAGTACCTAAACCATTTAATACCCCTGCAAGTTCAACGGCAATATAGCCAGCACCGACTACGGCAACGCGTTTCGGTTGGGTTTTTAATTCAAAAAAGCCATTTGAATCAATGCCATGCTCAGCGCCTGGAATATTTGGAATGCTTGGGCGGCCACCTACTGCAATTAAAAAGTGATCCGCAGTGTAGTGTTCACCGTTTACTTCAATGGTTTTTTCGTCAACAAATTTAGCAAAGCCTTTAATAACAGTTACACCGTTGCTCGCTAAGTATTTGTCGTATCCTTGATGAATACGGCCGATGTAGGCCTCGCGGCTTTCAAGTAATTTAGACCAATTAAAGTTTTTAATTTCTACGTCAAAACCGTAATCAGGGGCGTATAGTTTTATTGCTTCAGCAACTTGAGCACCATGCCACATGACTTTTTTTGGTACACAACCGACGTTGACGCAAGTTCCACCCATGTGTTTAGCTTCAATTAGTGCCACTTTAGCACCACGCATGGCCGCTCGGTTTGCAGATGCAATACCACCACTACCGCCGCCAATTGCAATATAATCAAAATGTTGAGCCATTTTGTTTCCTTAACCGTTTTGAATGTAATGCCCAATAGCATAACATTAAGTAAATAAAAGCAAGAATAAATAAGGTTGACCTATGTTTAGTGAAAAAACATTCACATTTTTGGCCGAGCTTGAACAAAACAATCAGCGCGATTGGTTTAATCAGCATAAAGCCCGGTATGAAGATACGGTGCGAGAGCCCGCTTTAGCCTTTATTCGTCAGATGCAAGCACCAATTTCTGCTATATCGAGTCATTTTGTTGCCTCCGATAAAAAAGTGGGTGGCAGTTTAATGCGTATTCAGCGCGATGCGCGTTTTAGTAAAGATAAAAGTCCATACAAAATGAATATCGGTATTCAGTTTCGCCATTTTTTGGGTAAAGATGTGCATGCGCCGGGATTTTATTTCCATCTTTCTAATCGGGAGTGTTTTGTTGGTGCTGGGATTTGGCGCCCTGACTCAAAGCCGCTAAACAAAATTCGCCATTGCATCGATGAAAACCCAAATAGTTATAAAAAAGCGATTTTTAACTCATCCTTTAGTGACGTGTTTGCTATGTCGGGCGAGAGTCTGCAGCGCCCTCCGAGAGGGTTTGAAAAAGAGCACCCATTATTAGCTGAACTGAAACGAAAAGATTTTATCGCAATCAGCCCGTTAACTAAGCAGCAAGTGTGTAGTGAACATTTGCCTGAGTTGGTGGCTGAGCGTTTTAACTTAGCTGTGCCACTCATGGCCTATTTATGTTTTGCGCTTGAGCAGCCGTTTTAGGCTTGTAATTGCTGAGTTTGCCCCAATTTCTGTTTTTATATGCAATTAACGCAAGAGACACATTATGACTAATCCATTGATTAACCTTGAAGGTTTACCACCATTTTCTCAAATCAAGCCAGAACATATTGTCCCTGCGCTCAAGCAAGGCATTGAAAAGTGCCGTAAAACTATTGATGAAGTGCTGACTCACCCAACGCCAACATGGCAAAACTTTATAGCACCACTTGAAGAAGTCGATGATGAACTCTCTCGTCTTTGGTCGCCAGTGTCGCACATGCATTCGGTGGTCAATAGCCCTGAACTTCGTGAACAGTACGATGTGTGTTTACCGTTAATTTCTGAATATTCAACCTTTGTTGGTCAACATCAAGGTTTGTATCAAGGCTATCAAGCTATTTTTGATTCGCCAGAGTTTGCCTCTTTGTCGGTAGCGCAGCAAAAAGTAATTACCAACGCGCTACGTGATTTTAAATTATCGGGCATTTCGTTATCGCCAGAAAAACAACAGCGTTATGGTGAAATTAGTGCTCGTTTATCAGAGCTTGCAGCTAAATATGGCAACAATGTGATGGATGCAACTCAAGCGTGGCAAAAACACATTACCGATGAAGCGCAATTAAGTGGTTTGCCTGAATCAGCCAAAGCATTAGCGGCACAAACAGCGCAAAGCAAAAACTTAGAAGGTTGGTTGTTTACCTTAGATTTCCCCTCGTATTTACCTGTAATGACCTATGCCGACAGTCAAGAACTTCGTCATGAAACCTATGTCGCCTTTGCCACTCGCGCTTCAGAGCAAGGCCCAAATGCCGGTGAATTCGATAACAGTGCCATTATGAATGAGCAACTGGCACTGCGTCATGAATTAGCTCAATTACTTGATTTTGAAAACTATGCGGAGCATTCTTTAGCAACCAAAATGGCCGAAAATACAGCGCAAGTTTTTGATTTTTTAAATGACTTGGCGGCACGCTCAAAACCACAAGCACAACAAGAGCTCGCTGAAGTGGTTGAGTTTGCAAAACAAACCCATGGTGTTGATAAGCTCGAAGCTTGGGATATTGGTTATTACAGCGAAAAATTAAAACAGCAAAAATATGCGATTTCAGATGAAGTGCTGCGCCCTTATTTTCCGGCAAACCGCGTATTAAGTGGCTTGTTTGAAACGGTTAAGCGCTTATTTGGCATCACAGTGGTTGAAGTAAATGGTATTGATACTTGGCATCCTGATGTGCGTTTTTTCGACATTATCGATGAGTACAACAATAAACGAGGCTCATTCTATTTAGACCTTTATGCCCGTGATAATAAGCGTGGCGGAGCATGGATGGATGACTGTATTGGCCGCAAAGTGCGCCAAAATGGTGAGCTACAATTACCCGTTGCCTATTTGGTGTGTAACTTTAATAAAGCTGTTGGCAATAAACCTGCGTTATTTACCCACAACGAAGTAACGACGTTATTCCATGAATTTGGCCATGGTTTACATCATATGCTGACCAAAATTGAAGCCGGTGCGGTATCGGGTATAAATGGCGTAGCATGGGATGCGGTTGAGCTGCCAAGTCAGTTCCTTGAAAACTGGTGTTATGAAGAAGAAGCATTGGCGTTTATTTCAGGCCACTACGAAACGCATGAGCCTTTACCAAAAGAATTACTCGATAAACTGCTAGCTGCTAAAAATTATCAATCTGCGATGATGATGGTGCGTCAAATTGAATTTTCACTATTTGATTTTCATATTCATGCTGATTTTAAAGTGGATGCCAAAGAGCATATCCAAGCAACCATCGATGCCGTCAGAGAGCGTGTTGCTGTAATTAAAGCGCCGCATTTTAATCGTTTTCAGCATGGTTTTAGCCATATTTTTGCTGGTGGTTATAGCGCTGGTTATTACTCATACAAATGGGCAGAAGTGCTTTCGGCAGATGCGTTTTCTCGTTTTGAAGAAGAGGGCGTATTTAATACCCAAACAGGGCGCTCATTTATGAACAATATTCTTGAAATGGGTGGTTCGTTAGAACCAATGGAGTTATTTACTGCATTTAGAGGACGAGCACCGCAAATTGATGCTTTGCTCCGCCACAGTGGAATTGGTGCCTAACTTGGCTTAGTTTGTTTTATTTTGTGAAAGCACCTTCGGGTGCTTTTTTTATTTTAGCTGCTGATTTATTGAAAAAAAATTTTCAAAACCCGACCTGCGTACTATGCTTTTTAAACCTCATCTTCGCCCAGTAATCATTGCAAAAGGAAGCAGCCAAATGTCAAAACTGGTTTTAGCCATAGATGACGACAAATTCATTCGTTCGTTAATTCAACAAACTTTACATGATTATTGCGAAGTGACCGTAGCTGAAAATGGTGAACAAGGGATCCGTGCCGCCATTAAAAAAAGCCCAGATATTATTTTACTCGATGTTGAAATGCCGGGCATGACTGGGTACGAAGTATGCCAAATGCTCAAACGCGACTCATCAACCAATGATATACCAGTGATGTTTATTTCAGGACGTGGGGCGCTCAGTGACAGGATCCGTGGTTATAACTCAGGCGCAGATGATTATATTGTTAAGCCATTTGAGAAAGATGAGCTACTAGCGCGTATCGAGGTACTTTATCAATACCGTCAACGTTCAATATCGCTCAAAGAGCATATTGCGCATGCAGAATCGACTGCTGAAATGGCTTTGACCGACTTTAGTGATATGGGGCGGGTAATGCGTTATGTGGGCCAAACCTATAATGCTCACAGCTTAGCACGGTTAGGTGATTATTTTTTTGAGTTTTTTGCTCCGCTTGAATTAAATGTTGTACTGGTATTTTGGTATAAAGAAGGTACTGAATTTTTTAGTAATCATGATGCTGTATGCCCACTTGAAGAAGAGCTATTAAATAAATGCCGTGATGGTGAACGCTTTATTGATTTTGGTGCCCGCACCATAATTAATTACCCTAAAGTCTCTTTATTAATTAAGAACATGCCACTTGCCGATGCAGCTACCTACGGCCGTTTTAAAGATTTATTTCCGCATTTACTTGAGGCAACAAATGCCAAAGTGATGTCGATGGAAATCAACGAAATGATTTTTGATCAAGCCAATGAAATTACGGATACTTTTAATTTAGTTGATACAACATTGCGCAACCAGATTGAAGATATTTACGCTCATGGTCAAACCTCAGTCGAAATGGTTGAAAGCCTATACAATAATTTTATTAATGTTATTCCTACCCTTGATTTAGAAGACGAGCAAGAAGAGTTTGTTTTAAACTCGGTTGAGCATACGGTAAAAGAGTTGCAACAACATTTACAGCTAACGCAACAGATGCGTAGCTCTTTTAATGATGTGATTGTTTATATGGAACATATTATGATGCAGCGTACGCAAATGTTGGAGCGATTCTCTCAACTGCATCAAGAAGAAACCATTAACGAAGTCACCTCACAAATCGATATTGAATTATTTTAACTTGAGTTCTGAATTGCGATTTAGCAACATATTGAATCAAAATTAAATATTTAGATCATTCAGAGCTCTAGTCTGAAATTTTCTACCCTAATCAGGTAGATTGTCTTTTCAAAAGCCGGACTATTACACGTTAATCCAACGCTGTTAAAGCTGAAAATAGTTGCCTAAAATAAATTTACTATCTAGAAATGAGGTTATTTTAGCTTAACGGCTCAGTTTTAAATCGCTTTGCCTGCACTGCTTTGCGTATAATGGCGCGGTTCATTAGTGAGAGTATTCGTCTTGATAATTCAAAGCCCATTTTCAGAAGTTCGTCCTTATTTAGCCCGCATCGAACAGCAGTTTAATCTTGCTGCTTGGTCAAATCCTGGCAATCTATTTCAACTTTATTACGATGAAAGTGGCTTGTCGTTATTTAAAACCGACGAAAAGAAGCTTGGCGCCATTCGAGTCGATTTTGTCACAGGTGCCGCAGCACATCGGCGTAAATTTGGTGGCGGTAAAGGTCAAGCAATTGCAAAAGCGGTTGGGCTGAATAAAGGCGCAATACCAACAGTGCTCGATGGTACAGCTGGGCTTGGTCGTGATGCGTTTGTGCTTGCCGCATTAGGCTGTAAAGTGATTTTGCACGAGCGCCATCCTGTTGTCGCTGCGTTACTATTTGATGGTTTACAACGCGCTTATCAAGATGCTGAAATAGGCACTTGGATGCAAGAAAATATGCAAATGGAGTTTGGTAGTAGCCATCAACTTTTACCCAGTTCAGGTCATGCGATTGATGTGGTTTATCTAGATCCTATGTATCCACATCGCGATAAATCAGCCTTAGTGAAAAAAGAAATGCGGGTATTTCAAGATTTAGTGGGCCAAGATCTGGATGCCGATGCTTTACTACCCGATGCCTTAGCGCTTGCTAATAAGCGTGTAGTGGTAAAACGCCCAGATTATGCACCAGACCTTAATTTGCAAAAACCATCTATGGTCATCGCAACGAAAAAAAACCGTTTTGATGTTTATGTAAAAGCCGGAATGAATAAATAACAAGTTCGTTTTTTATTTTAAAATACAAATGCTTATTTTAACTCGCATCACGACTAATTGGCTTGTCATAATTCTTAAATAAAAATGTCACATAAAAGAGGTACTGTCGGCGCGTTTAGCTAGCCAACAGGAGCTTTTGTTAATGCGTGTTTCATCTTTTACTCGATTATTAGCCGTACTCTTGCTGGGTGCGAGTATAACTTTGGCTGCTACTTTGTTTTGGGCTGCAAAAGTGCAAATTGCTCTAAGTGACCAAACCCATTCTTACAACACGGTTAAACAAGCATTAGTTGTTACGCTTTCACGTCAAATTGAAGACTACCTTGCATCAGGTGATAGCCAAGCACTCACTAAAGCCCAAGAGCTTATTGCTCAAATTGAAAACCAGCAATTGGCACATTTGCCCCATGATCTGCAGCAAAAACTGCTGGCGCAATTTGAAACCTTATTACAAGGAATTGAGACTAAATATCGTGCACTTGGCAAGCTATCAGGCAATGAAAACGCTCTAATTGACAACGCAATCAGACAGATGTCTGGCAGTGCTACCTCACTCACTAATTACGCACAAAAAGCGACCGAAGATAAACACGAACTTGCCAAAAAATACTCACTATTAGCGGCTGATTACGCCGCGCAAACCCTCAACTTGGCACTTTATAGTCAGGCTTTGAGCCAATCGTATTCAACTGAGGGCGAAAACAACGTTAAAAATACCACCCGTGCATTACAAACCTTAGCCAAAACCATTGATCAGCTACCGACCTTTGGCTTGTATGCAGAATCGGATGAAGATGAGTTGTTTGTTGATGATGACAAAGAAGAATTATCAGATGAAATAAAAGCAGAATTAAGCAGCTGGCCAAATCGCTTTTTACGTGATTTTAGTAGCACAATTGAGCAGGCCAAAGAGCGCGTTGCAGGCATTGCTGCACTGCGAACCGAAATTGCTGCGTTAGCCAATACGGTGCTTGAAGCAGAGCAAGATTTACTGAGTGAGCAACAGGCCACTCAAAGCCAAGTATTAATGATTTTTACGGCCAATATTAGTGGGTTATTTATTTTAGCCATTGCAGTGTATTTTACTCAGCGCCAGCAAGTGCTTAATCCGCTGCGCAATTTACGTAATGCTTTTAAAAACTTACTTGAAACCAATGAACTCAAAGCGCTTGAAAATAGCCGAGCAGATACCGAAACGGGCGAAATCACGGCCTATTTTAATCAACTGATTGAACAGCAACGCGTGCAAATGACCGAACGAGAGCAAATGCTCGGGCTAATTAACGAATTTATGCAAGATATGAGTGAAAACCTCAATAATATCAGCGGTCACTCGCACCATACGTTTGATCAAGTAGAGCGTAACGAAGGTTTACTGATTGATATCAAGCAGATGGCAGAGCAACTTAATCAGGTAAATGCACAAGTAGAAGATAACGCTCAAAATACCTTTAGTGCGATGGATCACAGTTTGGGTTATGCCCAATCGATGCTTGCGGCCAGCTCTTCAACCCACAGCAAGGTTCAGCAAGGAATGAATAGCCTAGATGAGCTGCTAAAAGGCGTGTCAGATGTGCACAATGTGGTTGATGTTATTCAATCAATTGCAGAGCAAACTAATTTGTTAGCGCTTAATGCTGCAATCGAATCTGCCCGAGCCGGTGAGCATGGTCGAGGCTTTTCGGTGGTCGCTGACGAAGTGCGAAAACTTGCGCAGCAAACGCAGTTATCGTTGGGCGATATTAAAACTCAACTCGATTTACTGACCAATAGCTCCAAACAAGTATCAACCCAAATTAACGCCTTAGCACAAGATTCTCAAAGCCAAACTAGCAATGCTGAACAACTTAAACTCAATTCAGAACAAGTGGCACAAAATGCCCAGTCGGCCAGCCAAGTGGCCAAAGATGCCAGCCAAGTTGCGGCTAATCAGCATCATTTACTTGAGAATTTTTCAAATGCGATGGGTCAAATGAAAAACCAAGTAACCCAAGCGAACGAATTAGTGAGCCATGTGCAGCATAGTTTGCAGCAACAAATGCAAAATGTCCGTCAAAGCCTTGGATTAAACTAGCATTTAATGGATTGATAGGTTACAAGTAAAGGGTTGTACTTAACAAATTAATATAAGGAACTCAAATGATTACAGTAGGCCAATCTTTACCGACTCATGTATTTAATGTCTTAACAGCCGATGGTATGAGCAACCCAACCACTGCTGACTTATTTGCGGGTAAAAAAGTAGTGATGTTTGCATTACCAGGCGCATTTACGCCAACGTGTTCTGCAGCACATTTGCCTGGGTATGTAGTTCTAGCCGATGAGTTAAAAGCCAAAGGTGTTGATAGCATTATTTGTTTATCAGTTAACGATGCGTTTGTAATGAAAGCGTGGGGCCAAAGCCAAAATGCTGAGCAGTTAATTATGCTGGCTGATGGTGATGCAAGTTTTAGCCAAGCACTTGGTTTAGCACAAGAAACAGGTGCTTTTGGCGGTACTCGCGCCCTGCGTTATGCCATGATCGTTGACGATGGCGTAGTGAGTTATTTAGCGGTTGAAGAGGGCAAAGAATTTGAAGTATCGAAAGCTGAGCACATTCTAGCCCAGATTTAAATAACTGTATTAGCTGAATAAGAGTTTGGTTGTTAATACGAATTACAATCAAACAAAATCAGCTAAAAAATATTATAAATCAAGTTAATAGAGCAATCTGTTAACTTGATTTTTTTTGCCAAATCACCAACAATGCGGCCTCTTAAAACAAAGGAGAACCTCATGCTAGCTGCCGCTATGGTCGAAAAACTAAACGAGCAAATTAACCTAGAATTTTATTCATCAAATTTATACCTGCAAATGAGCGCATGGTGCGAAGATAAAGGTTTTGAAGGTGCAGCTGAGTTACTGCGTAAACACGCCCGTGAAGAAATGACTCATATGAATCGTTTATTTACCTACGTGAGCGAAACCGGGGCGTTGCCAATTTTAGGCACTATTTCGGCCCCACCACACCAATTTGCATCACTTGGCGACATTTTTAAAGCTACCTACGAGCACGAATGTTTAATTACACGTGAAATCAACGAGCTTACTCATACCGCATTTACTACGCACGATTATTCAACGTTCAACTTTTTGCAGTGGTATGTAGCCGAGCAACACGAAGAAGAAAAACTGTTCAAAGGCATTATCGATAAAATCGAATTAGTTGGTGAAGACGGAAAAGCATTATTCTGGATAGACAAAGACTTAGCCCAACTGGCTAAAACGGGCTCAAGTTCTATTATGGATCCGAGCGCGTAATAGAGTAAAATCGCCCCCTCAGAGAAAAGGATGCTATGCATCCTTTTTTTATCGGCCCAGCTTGATTAAATTAGCGTAAAAAGCACCCTTGGGCGCACAGTTGAAAAGGTATTGGTATGCAAGAGTTTGATGTAGTGATTATTGGTGCAGGCGCCGCAGGGCTAATGGCTGCGGCTACCGCTGGGTATCGTGGTCGTTCAGTCGCTGTGCTTGATATGGGCAAAAAGCCTGGCCGTAAAATCCTCATCAGCGGTGGTGGTCGTTGTAATTTTACCAACGAAAATGCCACCCCCGAAAACTACCTTTGCCAAAATCCACATTTTGTGAAATCGGCCTTAAGCCGCTATACCCAGCACGATTTTATTGAGCTAGTCGACCGCCATGGTTTAGCTTATCACCATAAAACCCTTGGTCAGCTATTTTGTGATAACAGCGCCCAAGATATTGTTGATATTTTAATGACCGAATGCGAATGGGCAGGTGTGCAAGTGATCCTACGCAGCGAAGTGGTGAGTGTTAGTAAAACGGATGCGGGTTATCAGGTTATAACCTCAGATGGCCGCTATCAATGCCAATCATTAGTGGTGGCGTCGGGTGGGTTAACGATGCCAAAACTAGGCGCAAGTCCGATTGGCTATAAAATTGCGGAACAATTTGGCTTAAATGTACTGCCAACCTGTGCTGCGCTCGTACCTTTTACATTGCATGACCATGATAAAGAACGCTTTGATGGTTTATCGGGAGTGAGTGTAGATTGTTTAGTTAGCAGTGAAGATGGCACGCAGTTTCGTGAAAATATCCTCTTTACCCATCGTGGTTTATCAGGCCCCGCAATTTTACAAATATCATCATTTTGGCGAGCAGGGCAAGCCGTTACCATAAACCTATTGCCAGAGCTAGATTTAGCCGCGCACATTCATACTTTACGTGAGCAGCAAGGCTTAAAATCACTCAAAAATACCTTAGGGTTATTATTACCAAAACGCTTAATCGACATCATGATCAAACACAACGATATTCCCGATAAAGCACTGAACCAACTGACCCACGGTGAAATTGACGCCCTTGCGGCCTATATTCATCAGTGGCAAATTAAACCAAATGGCACCGAAGGTTACCGCACAGCTGAAGTGACTTTAGGTGGAGTCGATACCGACGAACTTAGCTCAAAAACCTTCGAGGCCAAAAAAGCTCCCGGTTTATTTTTTATTGGTGAAGTCATCGACGTCACCGGCTGGCTCGGTGGCTACAATTTTCAATTCGCCTGGAGCTCAGGCGTAGCATGCGGTGGCGCGGCGTAATAGTGACGAAAATAGAGATTTAACCATTGTTTGCGGGCATGGGTCTTGTTATGGTAATGGGCTAAAGTTTGGTGATGCCGTTGGTATTTTTTGCATTTGAGTGCAAAACGGTAAGCTGACTTTTAATCCTTCATAAAACGATAACATGGCGAATGCCCAGGAACACATTAATGCGTAAATCTTTAATCACCACAGCAGTGACGGCAGCCTTGCTGCTGAGCGGTTGTTCAAAAGAACCGACAGATTCAACTTCGGCCACTGCTTCAGCCTTATCTTCAACAACACAAAGTAGCCAAGCAAACATGAGCGACAATATATTGCTACAGCCAAGTACTTTACAATTCCAAGCGCCACAATTTGATAAAATTAAAGCCAGTGATTTTATCCCTGCTTTTACTCAAGGTATGGCTGAGCAACAGGCCGAAATTAGCTTAATAACGCAAAACTCTGCACCAGCAACATATGAAAATACCATTGTTGCGCTTGAAAAATCAGGTGAACTTCTGGACCGTGTTAGACGTGCTTTTAACAATTTGTCTGGGCTGATTTCGGATGATAATTTCATCAAAATCGAAGAAGAAATCGTACCTAAACTGACAGCTCATTCAGATAATATGTTTCTTGATGCGGCTTTATTTGCTCGCATTGAAACGGTTTATAAAAATAAAGCGGCGTTAAGTGGTGAGGCGTTACGTTTAACTGAGGTGTATTTTAGCCAATTTGAACGTGCAGGTGCGACGTTATCTGAAGCGGATAAAGCTAAGATGCGTACATTAAATGGTGAGCTTGCGAAATTAGAAAGTAGCTTTTCGCAAAACATTCTTAAGTCATTTAAAGAAGATGTCATTGTAGTGCAAGACAAAGCGCAACTGGCGGGTTTATCAGATGATGATATCGCATCATTAGCCGCTGCTGCGCAAGGTGCAGGCAAAGAAGGGTATATGATCACCTTGGTCAATACCACGACCCAACCTTTATTAGCGAGCCTTGAAAACCGTGAGTTAAGACAAAAAATTTGGCAAGCGTCTGCTTATCGTGCAGTTGATACCAATGGACCACTTAACCTGCAAATTGCTAAATTGCGTGCGCAAAAAGCTCAGTTATTAGGTTACCCAAATTGGGCTGCGTACACCTTGACCGACCAAATGGCAAAAACCCCAGAAGCGGTATATGGCATTTTAGATGACTTAGCACCAAAGGCATTAGCTAAGGCAAAAATTGAAGCACAAGCAATTCAAGCTGAAATTATTAAAGATAGCAAAGACTTTACTCTTGAAGCGTGGGATTGGGCTTTTTATGCTGAAAAAGTACGCCAAGCGCGTTTCGATTTAGACCCAAGCTTAGTGAAGCCATATTTTGAATATAATACGGTATTAAACGATGGTTTATTCTATGCGATGAATAAACTATTCGGTATTAGTTTTAAGCGCCGTGATGACTTACCTGTGTGGCATAAAGATGTATCGGCATTTGAAATATTCAACCAAGACGGCAGCCCAGTAGGATTATTTTACCTTGACCCGTATGCTCGAGAAGGTAAACAAGGTGGTGCTTGGATGGATGAACTTGTCAGTCAATCAGAATTAAAAGGCACTAAACCGGTTGTTTATAATGCGTTAAATATTCCTAAGCCTTCAGAAGGTCAACCAACCTTAATGACTTTTGATGAAGTAAGTACGTTATTTCATGAGTTTGGTCATGCCATTCATGGCTTATTTTCAAACGTGACTTATCCAAGCCTTGCGGGTACGGCCACAGCGCGCGATTTTGTTGAGTTTCCATCACAAGCAAATGAAGATTGGAGTATCGATCCACACATTATCGCCAATTATGCTAAGCATTATCAAACGGGTGAGGCTATCCCTGCTGAGTTATTAGCTAAAGTATTAAAATCTCAAGCGTTTAACCAAGGTTTTGGTACAACAGAATATTTAGCCGCAGCACTGCTTGATATGGAATGGCATTCAATTTCTGCCGATACAGAGATTACTGATGGCGCAGCATTTGAAAAACAAGCGTTGGCAAAGCATGGTTTAGATTATGCGCCAATTGCAGCCCGTTATAAAAGCACGTATTTCAGCCACAGCTTTGGTGGTGGTTATTCGGCGGGTTATTACGCTTATTTATGGACCGAAGTATTTGCTGCTGATTCATTTTCGTTCATGGCAACCCAAGGTGGTTTAAATCGTGAAAATGGCGATAAATACCGTGAAGCGATTTTATCTAAAGGTAATAGCCAAGATTTAATGCAAAACTATATTAAATTTACTGGTAAGCAGCCAAGTACCGATGCGTTATTAAAACGCCGAGGCTTGTTATAAGCTTTCACTTTTAAGCGTTAAGTTTTAGCGTAACTCTTTGAATTAAGCCTGCAATTGCAGGCTTTTTTATGGTTGATAATTAGCGCTGTTTGTACTGGGTTTTACAATGGCTACGCATAATATCGGGTGAGCGCAACTTCAGGTGCTTGGTTTTGCGACCGCTGTGGCGCTCACGCCAGGTTTTAAACGATCCTTTGGCTATATTGCTGCGCATAAAGCGTACCAGCTCGGGTTCAGTTAAGCCGTAGAGTTGTTCAATTGCTTCAAATGGGGTGCGATCTTCCCAGGCCATTTCGATGATCCTTGAAGTTTCGGCTTGGTTAAAGTGGGTCATATTGCTATCAGTTGTTGAGATTTATGGTTGTAATACGATGAGTGTTTGCAGGTGCGATCAATTTAATGCGAATTTTAACGTTTTGAGCACAAGGATGAGAAGGTGATTGCGACCATTACATTTGCAATGGTCGCTACGATAGAGTAACTATTTTGCTGCTGGTTTAGCGTTTTTTACATATTTTTCAAGCCATTGCTCTTGTTCCCACAATACATGAAGCAATGATTCACGTGCGCGATAACCATGTTGTTCATGTGGTAACATCACCAAACGTGCATTGCCACCTAAGCCTTTCATTGCGGCAAACATGCGCTCAGACTGCATTGGAAATGTGCCTGAGTTGGGATCTTCTTTACCGTGGATCATCAACATTGGCTCATCAATTTTTTCAGCATGAAAAAATGGTGACATATCGCCATACACTTGTTGCCCTTCCCAAAAACTTCGTTCTTCACCTTGAAAACCAAATGGCGTTAACGTGCGATTATAAGCCCCGCTTCGTGCAATACCGGCTTTAAATAAATCAGAATGTGCTAATAAATTCGCCACCATAAATGCGCCGTATGAGTGGCCTGCAATAGCAATGCGATCAGGGTCGGCAATGCCTTTATCAACCAATACTTTTACCGCAGCAGCTGCACTGTCGACTAACTGCTCTCGAAAGCTGTCGTTTGGAAGTTCATTGCCAGTGCCAATAATTGGCATTTTAGGGTCGTCAAATACCGCAAAACCTTGCGCTAAATGCGGCATTGGACCCCAATAGCTGACATTAACAAATTCATACGGTGAGTCTGTGACTTGGCTGGCTACTTTTTTATCTTTAAATTCTTGCGGATAGGCCCACATTAATACCGGCAAACGGCCTTGGCTGGCATCGTAATTTGGCGGTAAATATAAAGTACCTGTAAGCTCTACGCCATCTTTACGGGTATAGCTAATTTGCTCTTTTTTCACGCCATTAAATTGTGGGGCAGGATGTGGAAAAAAGGTAAATTGGTTAACGGAATTATTGGCTAAATCACGAATAAAAAAGTTAGGTTGTTCGTTGGTTGATTCACGCAAGGTAAGCACTTTTGTCGCTTCATTATTTAGCGTGACTAAAATGCGCTCGTAATACGGTGCAGCTGATTGCCACAAGCGTTGTATTTCGCCCGTTGCAAAATCAAAGCTATCCATAAATGGAATATTACCTTGCGGTGACGCGCCAATGCCTGTTAGCAATACTTTACTGTTATCAACTACTTTAATCACATTTTGGTTATATTGATTGCGCTCATACACAAAATTACCCGGATCTTTGTAATTATCATTGTAAGAACGTTGTTCAAATAACACGGTTTTTTCGCTTGGGTTATCAGGTGTGAATTTCCATGAGCGCACTTGGCGATCGCTAAAGCGCCAATCACTAATAATGGCAAATTGGCCGTTACCCCATTGAATACCACTAAAGCGGCGCTCAATCTTCATCAGTAAATTTGGTTCGTTTTTAAATGGTGCAGCCCAAGTATAAACAGAGTCATGAAAATCATGTTGTTGGCTCATATCGCCGCCATCAAGCGCTTGCGCCCATGCAAGTGTCGCTGGGTGGTCGTCGCGCCATTCAATGCTGCGGCGGCCTTCACGTACCGAATCAAATCCTTTTGGCATGCTTTCGCCTGAAGGTAAATCGGCCACAGTAATCACATTTTTACCTGCTTTATCCCAAATTTGGCTTAGCAGTGGAAAACGACTAGCAGGCACTAAATACGAAAACGGCTTTTTATATTGCGACACTAATAAATACTGGCCATCGGGCGATGGACGGTACTGATTAATAATACCCGGCTGACCTAGTTTCTTAATTTTTCCTTTGAGGCTTATTTCTGCCAATTGGGAAGTCGTTAAAAAGCTAAATACCGCTTCATCATGGGGTGACGTTAATAAATTTGAATAGGTACGAACCGCTGCTTTTTTACCATCAGAGGTTTGAATAATTGGCTCAATATTGCTGGTTGTTTGTTTTGGAATATCGCTTGCGGGTGCCACGGTTAAACGGGTGTAAAAGCCCGATGAATCCTCTTTCCAGCGATATTTAGCCCCACCTAATGCGGCATTTATGGTGTTTTTGCTCACTTGATGTAACTTTTGGCTTTTTAAATCAAAGCGCCACAGTGTTAAGCCGTTATTGGTTTCAACAATAAACGCAATGTGTGCATTGTTAGGGGCAAACTGCACATCAAGAATTTTACCCTTAGGTAAATTTTTGATGGTAATGGTCGTGTCGTTGATTAGTGAGCGTAGCTCAATGCCGTTGTAGCCTGTAGCACGGCTGGTCGAAAAGATATTCGGATTAATACGCAAGCCAGCTAATTTGGCTTCTGGCTGGGCGAGTTCTTCGATGCTGGCAAGCCCTGGGCGGTTTAATACAGCAACCCATTGTTTATTTGGCGAGATGCTAAAACCCGGACGTTGAGGCGCATCGACCAAATCCGCCATCATTTTATTTGGCGTTTGGTAGCCAGTATTGGCCAGCACCCATTGGCTAAGCAGTAATAAGCTGAGTAAAAATATTCGATACATTCAAGCAGTCCTTGTTAGGTAAATGAATGCATCATTGATTAAAAAATCAAATTTATCAATAGGCTAGTTTAATTATGTGATGGGCGGACTGAGGTATAGCATAAACGGAATCGCTCTTAAAACTCTGTATTAGGTAATAGAAACGTCGAGTTTAGAGCCTTCTGCAATCAGTAACTCAATTAAAATACGGGTGGCTTTAGATTGATACTTTCGCTCTTTATACACTAAATAACCGCTTTTTTCGGGCTGATGATAGTGGGGCATAATGCGTACTAATTGCGGATTATTTTTAGTTAAATGCAGTGGTAAAGACGCCACTCCTAAGCCTGAACTGACAAAATCAATCACGGCTTCAATGCTGTTGACCACTGTGAGGTTAAGATTGGTTAGTTCTGCCACTTTTTTATGCTGTTGGTAAAACTCAATTTTATCGCGCGAGGTGGCAATCCACTTGCACTTTGCTAGTTGTTTTATGTCATTGATATCAGGATTTTCATTAATAAAACTCGGGCTGGCAAAAGTAGCATATTGCGCAGCAATTAATGGGCGGGCAATGAGATTAGGGTCGATATTTTGGTTAAATGTAATGATTAAATCGGTATCGAGAGTCGGCTGAATACGCTCTTCCGACAGTACTAACTCAAGCTCCACTTTAGGGTAACGGGTTAAAAAATGCAGTAAGGGCTCTCGAATAATACGCCGATAAAATAAAGCAGGGACTACTAATTTAACTCGGCCTTGCACATCATCATGCAAGGCTTTTTTCGTTAATAAATCATCACTTAAATGATTAAATAAACCCTGAAAATCTTGATATAGCGTTAAACCAAAGTCAGTGGCGATAACATTGCGCCCTTGCTTGGTTAAAAGCCGTGCATTGAGTTTTGCTTCGAGCTCGCAAATGCGCCGTGAGACAGTCGAAGTCGGCACGGCCAATTGTGTTGATGCTGCCGTAATCGAACCTAGATCAATGACCACACACAACAAGTACAAGTCATCAATCATCCCATAAATGGTATTGTTCATCCCTTTTTTCTCGGTTTTTTATTCATAAATGGGCTTTTATAATAAAGCATCGCAAGCAAATGGGGTAACTAAAATGAGTAAAAAAGAGCTGATCTTAACGATTGTATTATGTACTTTTGTGATGGCATTTTTAATGTCGGGCTTAATGACCTTGTTTCAATTTGGCTTTACTAAACAATGGGTAATGGTTTGGGCGCAGGGATTTCCAGTTGCGTGGTTTTGCGCCATTATTTTAAATGCTTTAATTATTCCCCATGTACGACGTTTTGCGAGCTATTTGGCCACAGACAAAGTGCAGCGCTCACAAGCATTATAATTAACCTCAATCCTAGATAATAAGTCACTCTGGGGTTGCTATTTTCAAGGCTAACAGTGTTTGTTGGGTTAGCTTGCAATAGACTCCGCCTTGTTAGCTTTAAAAATCTCTAGGTAAAGATGAATAACTTAAATATTTAATTTTAATTCAATACGTTGGTAAATCTCTAATCTAGAACTGAGGTTAATTAAGTAGATAGCTGTATTGTGGTGGTGGGTTGTTAAGCATGCTTTTTTATAGATGACGGCTTTGCGTACTATAAAAAATTCAGATCTTTGCCTACTTTTATCAAGAGCAGTTATAGCAGTCTCTAATTGATAAATTAACTGATATGAATGAATAATTTAGCTGAAAATGACAGATATCTTATGATTTTACGAGCAATTATGACGTTAATTAATTTAGTTACAGGTATAATGTGTTATCTGATCGGGTCGAAACGACCTTCAATCCATTTATTGCCGCTAGGAACATCATGAAAAAGACTTTTGTATTGTCTCATCCAAAAATTAAATTAGAGCGTTTGGTTGATTCATTTAAATTTGAAGCAAAAAAATACATTAAACGCGAGCGCAATAAAAAATTGCCTGAAGGTGCTGACTTTTGGGATTTTGATTGCCGTTTTGGTCAAACAGAAGAAGTGGCTGAAGAAATTCGCTTATCTGCAATCAACAAATGTATTGATGATATTGTAAGCCAAAATCATGGTTCGTTTTATTTAGAAATTTTAGCAAAGCCGGGTTTTAAAAACATCGACTTCGGCGATGATGAATAATCGACACTGATAATTCTTATCAGCAAAAAGCCACTGATGTAATAACGTCAGTGGCTTTTTTGTTATTAGCGAAATATTAACCGATAAAAATCTCTACTTCGTCTGGATTACCGGACAGTGTTGCAAGCTGTACTGAATTGAATCCTTTTTCTGTGAGGGCACTGTTTAAAATCGCTTTGTTGTATGCGCCTATTTTTTCATCGTTCAAATACTCATTTATATCCATCCAACGGGCATCGGCAATTTCACTGGTTTGCATCACAATGTCGTGACTTAACGGTGTTAAACGACATACTACGTAGATGTTTGAAGTATTAAATTGGCCTTTGTGATAGTGGCGAAAACCTAAAACAGACTCAAAGGTAGTACTAATTCCGGTTTCTTCGAATACTTCACGCACCGCACCTTGAGCTATGTGCTCTTTGGGGTCGAGCATGCCACCTGGAAATTTCCAGTTATGAGGGTGGCTAATTATATGGTCGCGCTCTCGTATGGTAAGGAGTTGATTTTTATCGTTTATGACTAAACCGCCTACGCCAATTGTGTGACTAGCATAATTGGGAATAAGAGCGCCTACTTCCAAGCGTTTGGTCAATGTAATGTGATCGTTAGCGCAGTGGTGGTTGGTAAAGCCAGCTTTGTAGACTTCGGGTAATAAATGGGCGTCGTTATTAAAAATGGTCAGCCAAATTACCTTGCAGCCATTTTGTTGCCAGTAAGCTTGTGATTGATTCAGCTGGTTGGCAAACATGCTGGCATCGCTGGGTAGATCGCGCCCAGAAATTTCAATTCCTCCATACTGATTTAGTTTGGCAATCAGATACGACATAACTCTTCTTCTTTAAATTTTCAGTCAGTTTGATTGCTGCAAACGTTACATTTGTTTAATTAAAATGGCCAGTGGAACTTAATTAGTTGCGATTATTAAACTGTTTTAAAAAAATGTAAAAATGTAGTTATTTTGTAAATCAGTGAGTTAGCTTGTTTTTAATTTAATAATTTTTTAGATTATTTTTATTTTGTTGGCAATGATAGTTGTGATTAAGAAAATACGTCTACTTCTCATTACCATTTTAAGAATATGAAAAAAATAGCGTTATCATTACTCTCAACAGGTTTATTTATTAGCACATCATCGTTTGCGGGTGAAAATTTATTGGGTTATGTACAAGGATCTGAAACCTTGCCTGAAGGTGCAATGGAGTTATATCAAAAATTAACTCAGCGTAATGATAAAGGGGCGGGAAAATACCGTGCGATAGACAGCGAAACTGAGTTTGAATATGGCGTAACAGATAAGTTTACTGTGGCAGCGTCAATTAAAGGGATGTCGCTAAATACATCGGGTATTGTGATTGATGGCTACATGCCTTTTGATAATGAATTTTCAATGAAGTTTGCTGGTATTGAATTAAAGTCGAAATATAATATTTTAAGCCCTGCACTTGATGATTTTGGTTTAACACTCGGTTGGTCACTGGATTATTTAACGGTTGATCCACATTCAGGCCAAGACAAAAAAACCATTAGTTTTGAAAGTGATGTATTGATGCAAAAATACTTCATGGAAGGCCAATTGGTATGGATGATGGATTTAGGCCTTGAAGCAACATCGGCGACCCGTGATGAATTAAGTGGCTTACCTGAAGGATTTGAATGGCCAACAGAAGCTGAAATGGAAATTGAACTTAAAGCGGCGACAGGTGTGAGTTATCGTTTTGTTGAAAATTGGTCTGTCGGTTTTGAAACTAGCTATGAAGAAGAACACGAAACAGAAGTGAACCTTGAGCGTTGGTCTTTATTTGCCGGTCCTTCGATTCATTATGGTGACCAAAAATGGTGGGCGACGTTAACTTACTTTAAACAGTTAGAAGGCGGCGCTGAAAAGTTTGATCAACAAGATGATTTTTCATTGCACTTAATTGAAAAAACTAAACAAGAAGTGCGTTTTAAAGTGGGTTTCAATTTTTAGGGCGTGTTGTTAATACTAAGTACCGCTCAAACAATGGAGCGGTTATTTTTACTTTTAATTTGAGGCGAAAATGACCAAATTGCCCAACCTAGTCTGGTTACCAGCAGCTGCATTATCGATGAATGTTTTTGCGGCAGATTATTTAACTGTAGCGCAAGCCCAGCAAGTGATGTTTGCAACGGCAGATGAATTTATTGTGCAAGCGGTGCATTTAAATGATGATCAACTTGATGCGATTAAAGATAAAGCTGGGGTAAAACAACGATCGGCTGAACCAGATGTATGGATGGTAAAAGAAGGCGGCGAATTTGCTGGTTGGTTTTTAACTGATCAAGTAATTGGTAAACATGAATTTATTAGTTACGCCGTTGCCATTAGTCCTGCGGGTAAAGTAATAGGGCTTGAAATCATGTCTTATCGTGAAACTCATGGTGGCCAAGTGCGTAATCCTGATTGGCGCATTCATTTTATGGGTAAACAATTAGGCGATAAGTTTAAACTCAATAAAGACATCCCAAACATTAGTGGGGCGACGTTATCGTGTCGCAATATTACCGATGGTGTGAAGCGTTTATTAGCATTGCATGATGTGGCACTGCAAGCGATAAAAGTGAGTTAAAGAGTGTTACAAAAACGCATGCGGCCTTTGCTTGGCACTTTTGTTGAGGTTGCTATTGAGCAAGGTGATTTCTCGCAAAGTCATTTAAATCAGGCTTTTGCAGCTGCGTTTAGCAAAATTGAAAACATTCAAACTTTAATGAGTTTTCATCAACCTGATAGTGCTCTGTCGGTGCTCAATCGTCATTCTGGTGTTTGGCAGCCCTGCGATCGCGACATTTATCGTGTTTTGAGATTAGCTCAGGTGCTTTATCGCTCAAGTTCGGGCTTGTTTAATATTAGCTGCACTAAGCCATTACAAACAATTGGTTTGTTACCGCAACATTTTGAAGATGAGATTTTTTCCAAGTGTAATACACCTCCTTTTTTGATAAATAATCATAGAGTTAAAATTACTCAAGGTCATCAATTATGCGTTGATGGCATCGCCAAAGGTTATGCGGTTGATTGTGCGCAAGCAGTGCTAAAATCTTACGGTATTAAGGCCGGCTCTATTAATGCGGGCGGTGATTTAAGTGTATTTGGTGAGTTACAAATTGCAGTTTTTCAGCAAAATCAACACAATGAGCGTCAGTATTTAGGCCGTATTGCCAATGCTGCGGTTGCAACCTCATGTGGGTTGGCAACTACCTCACACCCTGCGGCGATTGTTGACCCTAACGGTGAAATAATTAGCGCTGGCTGTTGGTCGGTATTAGCGAAAAAAGCATGGCGTGCTGATGCCCTGACTAAAGTGGTTGCACTACAAGGGGAGGTGGTTGATTTGACGCCTTGGGGTGGGTTGCTTTTAACGCCAGCGGATGGCCAGAGTTAATGACTTACGCATTAAATAAAAGGTTTAAATGTGAAAAAACAATATTGGTTGATGAGCGCAATAGTCGTATTGCTGATTATCAGTGGCATCGGTTTATACTTGTGTTTACCACCGAGTGAAGATGAGTTTCCGCACCCTTTTAATGGTACATTTCGCCAATTTCATGGTGCTGCTGCATATCTAGCGCTGATTGGGCTCGGTTATATGCTTGGCGATCATATCGCAAAAAAATGGCGTTATTGGCGTCGTCACCTTGATGGTGTGATGCATTTAATATTGTGGCTATTATTGAGCATAACGGGTTTACTGCTTTATTATCCAATTATGGTGTTAGACGCTATTGCTATGGGGACGGTGCATTGGTATTTAGGCGTAACATTATTATTGGTTTATCCTGCCCATGCTTCGCAATTGCAGCTCAAGCGCTGGTGGCGAAAAAGTCGTACTGGCAGAGCTTCTTCTGCGCCATAAGTTTCAGCTTATTGCTATACGTTAGTTAAGGTGAGCTCAGTTATGAGTGCAACGAACTCACTATTTGGCTGGCTGTTTTACCGTAATAAGCAGCCATTAACCCGATGCGTTGAACTCGCTCGTTAACTGATAAACCTTGTTGCTGAAGGTTTTTTACAACATGGTTGATTGAATAGGTTAGGTTAGCGGGATTAATTGCTTGTAGTGTTTGTTCGGCTTCCATCAACCCAAGTAGTGCACTCAATTCATGAGGTGCTAATGTCTCAAACTGATTGTTAACCCGCAGGTATACCTCAACAGGAGTAAGGTCTTTGCAATCTCGTGCAATTAAAGCATGGCTCAGAGCTTCATTTGATTCAAATAACAACATAGAACGTAAGTAATTAAAAGGTGGGTTTTTACCCGCTAATAAATAATGCAGCACATTACGCTGCAAGTAATTGGTGCGAGTAAAATATTGGTTCAGTTGTAGCGCTGGTGTAAAAAAGCTTAACGCATCGCTACTATTTATTTGCATAATTAAAGCTTCTGGTAAGCCTGCGGCTTCGATAAATTTAGTTGCAATTTGTTGGTAAAATTCAAATACATTCAGGGATTTTTGACTTTGCTGGTAGACAAAAGCCAGCATGTCGATTTTATCTTGTTCATTACATTGCTGATAATGTGTCAGTAGGGCTTTAAAGTCTTTGTGGGTTAATAGCTGAATTAAGGTTTGGATATGAGGCTTCATTTAAAGGCCTTGTTAGTTATGTGATGCGCTCATGTGTTGAGTGATTACATAGTTTTCAGCTTGATTGATCAAGCTTTTTAATTCATCTGTTTCGCTTAAGTCACGAATTTGCTGATCAACTAAAGGAATAAGCACTTTATTTTTCTTATGAATATAATGGTAAAGGGCCAGTTTGGCTAAAGGCTTTTTCATCGGTTCGATATGATCAAATTTATTACGTTTTATTATGACTTGCCCATCGAGTGTATTGGTCAGTGCAACATCAATCTTTTTTTGCATTAACAGTTCAAACATTAACTGAGTGCTGTTTAAATCATAAATATCGCTAAGCCCGACAGTGATATTATTGGTGTGCTTAACGCCACGAACGCGACCAACGCGAAACTGTTTCAAATCTTCAGCTTGAGTGATTTTGATCCCGCTATCTGTGCGAACAAAGGCCATTGTTTCTAAGTAGTAGTAGGGTGTAGGTACTCTTAAACTAGTTGAGTTTTCATCACCATAACTCCAAATACGCATGATTTCACCATCAAATGATCCACTGTTTACAACATATTGAGCACGATTTCCTGGCAACGGAGTGATGTCGATATCAATTCCAAGCTGAAGGTAAATTTGTGGCAGTACAACGCGACCGACTTCTTGTTCAAAAAGATATTCGATAGAGGCAAACTGGTAATGCTGCTTTATATTGTTTTCATTGGCAATGCTGGTACAGCAAAACAACAGTAATAAATAACTTAAGCGTACAAACAAAATGGTGACTTATATGTTGTTGCTAAAAATACAATTATAGTGACGAAGTTAAAAATTAAGCTAGTTTTATTTGAGGTTAAGGTCAAAGCGGGTTGGTATAACTCGCTCTGACCTTGGTATTAGCGAGGATTAATGGTTAAAGGAGTGAGGGTTATTGTGGCATTGCTGCTGGCACCGCGGTGATCATGATAGTTTTGGTTTTCAAATAAAGTATAAAAAACATCTAAATAATCATCATCGTTGGTAAACCAACCATCAGGCATTGCTTTAATTAATTCGTTAGTGAGCTTTGGAATAATGGCATAACCTTGCACTTGAGGATCTGGGATAGTGCGCATGATTTGCTCCGCTATTTCAAGTAATTTTGACGCTAACGTTTTATAGTTGGTATTGTCATCTTGCTCCATTAAGAGTAAATCAACCGCCTGCCAGCGATAACGCTGCCAGTGGATCAAGACTTGGTTAGGGTAGTAGTCTGTTTTATCATGATCTAAATAAGGTAAGTCAACCACATCAAGTATTGGCTTATCGCGGCTAGGGTCGATGCCTGTGACAATACCGTACACTTCAGCCGCACCTGAAATCCATGGCTCTTCGTCATCATTTAAGCGGATTTTGTTTAATACACTGGTCGATAATGGCTCTGCGGTATCTTGAGTTTGCATCATTGGTGCTTGGATCTGTGGTTGATTTGCCGTCAATATTTGCTTCATTACAGCCAAACCTGCTTGATGGGTTTTTTTACCATCGAGTTCAATAATAAAAGTTGGCTGCTGCGGGAGTTCATCGACTGCAAGAATGTGGATTTGACCAAACTGATCGAAGGCTTCGATCTCTGTCCAGTATTTATCATTTCCTTGTGGCGCAAATGCAAAAAGAGGGGCTTTGCCTTGCTGCCAATCAACCAGCATATCGCTGTGGGCTAAACGTAATTGCAACAAGTTATCGGTGTTATTTGGCAACCCCTTTAATTGTTGTATCACGTGGTTTGCCTGGGCTAAATTTAGTGATTTTGGTATAGCTAAAGATGAAAGTTGCTGGGCATCCATAGTGAGATTGTATTGGCTTAACTGTTGTTTCATTTGCGGAGCAAAGGTTGCGTAATTAAGCGCAATTTTTTTCGCTAAGCTACGTTTGACGGCAAAAACAGATTGCTGCTGAGCAATCTCAGTTGTAGGGTCATTGTTCATTGCAGTCAAAGGTGCAGCTTCAATGGCTAAAGCGGTTGCAGCACTGCAGGTAAGGGCAATCAATGCCGCTAATTTAGTTATCGTTGTTGTCATAATGATTCCTGTTGTAGCCTAGTGTTTGTTTGTTTTTTGTACCTTATGTAGAAAACAACAATTAGAGTAATTATTCAAGTTAAGTTTAAAAAAAACAGTATTTATTATTAGATTTACCGGCCTAAAAATGAAAAGGGCAGAGTATTTTAAGTACTTTGCCCTTTTTGTATTATTGGTTATTAGCTGTTGCTTGATGTTAAACGGAGGTTGTTTTGGCGTTTGGCCAGTAAAAAGTATGCAACTGGCACAAAGTAAAAAGAGAGCAATGTGGTTAATACTGTGCCACCTGCAATGGCGACAGCAAAAGGAGGCCAAAATCCGCCACCGGCTAAAATTAAGGGTAAAAATCCACCCACAGTGGTAATTGTGGTAGAGCTTATATGGCGCGAGCAAGTCATGACCGCATCCGTAATCTTCGTTTTATCGCTCTTTGCTTGCATTGCATTGAGCTCAGATAAGATAACGATGGCCGCATTTATGGCTAATCCCATTAAGCCTAACAGGCCAATGATGACGGTAAAACCAAATGGATAACCACCGATAAATACACTCAATAATCCCAGCATAACCGCTTGTAATGCATTGATTAATATTAATGCCGTGGTGGTAAATGAGTTAAATGATAAAACTAATACTGTGATTAACAGCACTAATATAATACCTACTTGGGCTAATAATTTACCAACGGCTTCATTGCGTTTTTGTGCTTCGCCACCTATCTCTAAGCGGTAGCCATGAGGCAGAGTAAATTTCGCATCGGCTAATGATTTGGAAATATCATTAAGTACAGTTTGTGGTAAAACACCGGTAATTAAATATGCTTCAATAGCATTGAGTCGTTCTCCATCGCGGCGAGAGATAATTCCTTGAGAGGGTTTTAATTGTCCACTGGCAAAGGCTTCAACCAATAATGCTTGTTGCGCCTGTATTTGGCTGGCAAAAAGATCGTCACTGTTTTCTTTGTTTTTATCGGCAACTTTTACTCGCACAGCAACAGTTTCGGTTTGATCGATAATACTGCCCGCTAAAATACCATGAAATTGCGCCTGTAGCTGAGTCGCCACGGCGGTGAGTGTTAATCCTGCATGGTTTAGTGCGGCTTCATCGGCTGCGAGCCAGAGTTTGGGTGACCCTGAAACTAAAGTCGGCCGGGTATGAGTAATCGATGGATGTGCAATTAACAGTGTTCTTAATTGCTGGCCAAGTTCGGCTAAAGTATCCAGGTTAGGCCCGTAAATTCTAAGCTCAATCGGGGCATTAAAAGGAGGGCCCTGTTCAAGTTTTCGAACTAAGGTTTGTGCCGCAGGAAATGCTTGATCTAACTCGTTTTGTAATTCGGTAATGAGCTGGTTTGCCCGTTCAAAATCGCGTACTTTAACTAATGCTTGAGCATAATTATTAGCTCCGCGGTTACGCTGCAGCATATTGTAATAAAAGCTTGGGAAGTTGGTGCCTATCATCCAATCGAGCTTTTCTATGCCTTCAAACGTTCGAATTGCCTGATCCATTGCCAGAATGTGCTGTTGGCTTGCCTCAATACTTAAGTGCGGTGCAAAGTGAACTTCAATTTGAAACATATCTCTATCTGAGGGCGGGAAAAACTGCTCGGTGAGTTTTCCTGCGCCAATAAAGCCTGCAATGGGTAAAATGAACACTAAAATCAGTGTTGTTTTAGGATAAATAAGACTTTTTTGTAGGCTGAGTTGAAATTGTTTACTTAAGGCAGGTAAGCGGATCCCTTGGTGCCAAAAGCCCTGCTTTGAACTGCTGTGTAAAAACCTCCCAGCAAAAACGACCACTAAACTATGAGATATCAAATACGAGCCAATTAGTGCAAAGATAACACTGAGCGCTATTCCGCCGACAAATTCACCCGCAGGGCCTGGCATTAAAACAATAGGGGCGAATGCCAAAATAGTGGTTAATGTTGAGCCAAGTAGTGGCAGCCAAAAATGTGCTACAGCAGCTTGTACAGCTGCAATGGCTGATTTGCCTTGTTGGCGATAACGTTGCACTGCATCGGTGATCACTATGGCGTTATCCACCATGATGCCAAGTGCAACAACCAAACCTGTCACTGACATTTGATGTATCGGCAAACCGTACATTTGCATACTAACTAAAGTAAAAAGCACTGTTAGAGGTAGTGCTGTGCCGACAATAAGTGCGGCTTTAAAGCCTAAAGTGAGCAAGAGTACTGCTAGAATCAGCACAAAACCAACAGCGATATTATTCATTAAGTCGCCCAAACGTAAGTCGGTGTAGCCTCGTTGATCAAAAATGGTTTGTAAGGTGATTTGCTCTGGTAAATCTTCCTCAAATTGTTTTATTTTCAGGTCGATACGGTCTGAGAAGGTATCAATTCGCAATTTAGGTAGCATGCGTATGGCTAAATAAACACCTGGTTTACCATCAATTAATGCAATTTCTTGGTAAGGAGTTTTGATGGTGCGGGTAATGGTGGCAATATCAGACAGTTGATATTGCCCCGTTTGATCTGAGTTTTTAACTACAATTGCACCAATGCGATTAATAGAATCGAATGCACCAGTGAGCTCTATTTGAATTTGCGAGTGGCTGTTGATTAATGTACCTGCGGCAACTTTAGCATCGGCTCCCTCAATCGCTTGCGCTATATCATAAATAGAAAGTTGGGCTTGAGCTGCTTTTTGCATATCAACTTCAACTTGAATTTCTTCTTTATTTACGCCAAATAAATGCACTAATTCAACACCAGATACATTACGTAGCTGATTTTGCAGCTCTTTTGCATAGCGATTTAAGGTTGAGGCGTCAGTCTGGTTATGGCTGCCGTGCAAAGAGACAATGCGGGTATATGCGTAGCCTCGTTCATCATCAAGTAATGGCGTACTGGCGTTGGCGGGTAATTCGGGTTGCACATCGCTCAGTAAATCACGCATTCTGGACCAGACTGGTGGTGCATTAGTGACTTCATCTTGTAATTCTATAGTGAGTACGGATAAGCCAGGGCGAGAAACCGACGAAAGATGTTTTATTTCGGCTTGTGACTTTAGTTTTTGCTCTAGTTTTTCACTGACTTGTACTTCAACACGTTCAGCACTGGCGCCCGGTAATGCAGTTGTTACTATCGCGATCCGGTTGGTGATCCTAGGATCTTCACTGCGAGGAAGACCAGAAATTGCGGCTAAGCCACTAACAATGAGTAAAGCAACCACTAAGGCTTGAAAGCGACCGTGGTGAAATAAATAACTGATCATTACAGTGTCCTTGGTGCTAGTTGTTCTACAACATTAACTGCAATATTGGCTGAGACTTTATGAGTCCCGTTGGCAACAATCTGTTCACCAGTATTGAGAGGTCCATTGATGAAGGCAAATTGGCCATCACTGTAAATAAGCTGCACAATGACTGGCTTGAGATTATTTTCAACAATTTTATAAACTTGCCACGTGCCGCGTAATCCATCAGCAAGGGCATCAAGGGGTACCCAGAATCCTGCTTTGTCTTGATATTGGTTAATTTTTAGTTTTGCAAGTTGGCCTGCATAGACTTTGGCATTAAGAGGCAAAGCGAAGCGCATAGTTAAGGTTTGAGTTTGCTTATCTAAATTTGCCCCTTTACTGAGCGCGTGGGCTTGAAACTCTTGCCCTGCAATTGTTATTTGCATGGTTTCTTTAATTGCACTTTGTAACGCTGTTGGAATACCAATACTTACTTGGCTTTGTTGTTGCTCCAGTAAACGCACAACCGCAGTGCCTGCTGCCACATTTTCACCTGCAGAAATAAAGCGCTGCCCTAGTCGCCCATCAAATGGGGCAAGTAAGCGCGCTTTATCCATTCTTAATTTTATTTCGGTTTGATTTGCTGTGAGCAGAGCTTGCTCGGCATCAAGTACAGCTATTTGAGTATTTACTTGGTCAAGTTGTTGTACAGCGGAGTAGTCTTGTTTGCTTAATTTTTTTAGGCGCTGCTGTTCAAGTTGCGCGAGTTGTAGCTGGGCGTTTAATTTTTTATTGGTAGCGGCAATTTTGGTTAATTCAATGGCTAATAATTGGGTATCTTGCTCTGCGATGACATGCCCTTTAGTTACTAAATCACCCTGGTCGGCATAAAACTGAGTTACTTTGCCTGCAAACTCAAAGCTCAGTTGAGCATCAAATTCTTTTGTGACTTGGCCGCTTAATGTGCGCTGTTCAAAATAGCCTTGCTCAGCATTTAATGGATAAGCGGCAACATGTAAAAAGGTGTCGGCTTGGCTAAACAGGGGAAAAAATAGGGCACAGAAACTACAGATCACTAATTTGTTCATTTGGCTACCTTGCGCACTTTGAGTTTCAAAACAATGGTTGGCGATTAAAACTGACTATGTAATCATATTTAAGTAATATTGGACTTCAGAGTCTAATTTTGGCTAAATATAAAACAATCAAACTAGACTGTCTAGTTTGATTTGGGGTAAGTATGGCATTATCAACACTGAGTCGTTCTGAGCAAAAACGACTACAGATTATTGCGGCGGCAACACAATTGTTTATGATTCAAGGGTTTCCAAATACCAGTATGGATCAAATTGCCAAACAAGCGGGTGTTTCAAAACAAACGGTGTATAGCCATTTTAAAGATAAAAATAATTTATTTGTTGAAACGATTACCGCCCATTGCTCTTCTTCAAGCTTGCGAAAAGAACAATTTAAAGCTGAACAAAGTATTGAAGAAAACTTACTGAGGTTGATTAGCAGCTTTATAGAGTTAGTTTTTTCACCCGAAGCGTTGAGAGTTTACGACACTTGTGTAGCACATAAAGAGGATTATCCAGAGCTCGGTTTACTGTTTTTTGATGCAGCGCCAAAAGTGGTTTTACAGCAAGTCGAAGAATGTATTCGTTGCATGAGTGAGCAGGGATTATTAGTTGTTGATAACCCACAATTTGCGACTTTACAGTTACTTGGCATGGCCCAAGGTGATTGGAAAATGCGCCATGCTTTAGGGCAAGCAAAATTGGATGAGCGCCCATCGGCTGCGTATTTGCAAGATTGCGTTACTCGTTTTATCAAAGGTTATAGCTAGGCTAATTAGCGCGTTAAAATAATCGAAATAAAGCAGTCAATATCCCCATCTGGTCTATTACAAGTTAACTCAATTAAAGATAACTGCTTGAATTAGGTTTATTACGCGGTATTTAAGTTAAGCCATGACTGTTGATACCGTAATATTAAATATTTCCTTTTATAGGTAAATCATGTAGCTTATCTGCTTTATTTTATAAGGAAATACAATAATATGCGTGCAATAATCTTCTCAATACTGGTTCTTTTTAGTGTTAACGCTCACAGTAATGACTTTCAATTCGGTGCCAGCACTATACTGTCAGATTACGATGCTGAATATGAGGGATCTTATAAAATCAATGTTGCTTATTTGTTTGATGATAATTTCTCGGTAGAGGCAAGTTACATTAAATTAGGTACTAACAGTGATGGTGATGGTAACGAGGAGTTTGATGCCAAAGGCATTGCTATCATGGGTATTTATAAATACCCAATTAATGATTTTGCACTGTATGCAAAGTTAGGTGCGTTGAAATGGAAAGAAGAGGGGTTTTATAATATTTGGTGGGAAACTGAGCTACCTAAAAGGAAAGTGCCTGCAAAAGATAATGGTACTGATGCTATTTATGGGGTCGGTATCAGCTACAGCTTAACCAATAATATTGCAGTTAAATTTGAGATAGATGAAACAGACTTTAATGCTGGTACCCTTTTAATTGGCTTAGGGTTTGATATTTCTTTTTAATTATAATTAAGCGCTAATCTTGCTGACGCCTTTGCAAGATTAGTAGCGTTATGGACAAGTTTCGAATATTCAAAAAAAAACCTTCATTAATACGATCAAAATGCGCACTCAGTCGGTAAAAAATCAATCATTACAAGCTAGCTAAATTGGTTAAGCCAGATAAGTAAAGCTTTACCAGCAGGTGATAGTAAAGTGATGAATAGCGCTAGATTCGCCATTAAAGTAAACCAAAATATGATTCTAAATGGGCGCTTATGGGATTTATGACGAAGTAACTGTTGCGCTAAAGCGGCTCCTGGCCAGCCGCCGATAAGCGCAAAAATGTGCAAAGTACGTTCAGATATGCGTTGTTCTGCTTTTTTTGCCTGACGTTTATCGAACCAATAAATAATAAACGTTACTGTGCTTAAAACTAGATACAGTATGGCAATAAATTTGGGCAAAAGATTAAACCAAGCACCTAATACTAGGATGATTAGCATGCTGTTAGCCAAGTAGAGTGAAAATCTAGCCATTATTTATCACCTAGATTGCTTTGTATGTTGTAAATTCATGCAGCAACCATGGTTAATTTTGTTTTATAAAACAGGCTCAAGTTTGCCAACCTTAACATTAATCTGCAGTGGCTGCCCGTCTCGATAAACTTCAAACATGATGATGCTTTCGGGTAAAGTATCGGCAATTTGCTCCAAAGTAAGCTGTAAATTAACGATTTTTTTATTGTCGATTTTTACTACAATATCACCTTCTTTTAAGCCTGCTTGCCAAGCCGGGCCGAGTGGGTCGATAGAGTTTAACTGCATGCCAAAGATTGGAGTGAGTGGATTGGTGAGCTGTTTTCCTGTGTTATCAACAGGGTCGGCATTAAAACCTAGATAACCACGTACAACTTGGCCATGTTTGATTAATTTATTCATCACTTCTTTGGCTAAAAAATACGGAACTGCAAAGAAAATTCCTTGGATATCAATGTTGCGCTGTGCTTTAAATTGTGCAGAGTTTATACCGACTAAAATACCATTTGAATTCACTAAGGCGCCGCCAGAATTACCAACATTGATAGCGGCATCCATTTGCAGCAAATTACTGTGTGAACTTTTTTGCGGTAAGTTTTGTTTACCCGTAGCGCTAATAATTCCTTGCGTAATGGTTTGACCTAAATTAAGTGGGTTGCCAATCGCCAATACAACATCACCTACTTGAGGCACAAATTTATCGTCAATTGGAATAACCGGGAGGTGTTGAGCTTCAATTTTTAATAAAGCTAAATCGGTGACTGTATCAAAACCAATTAGTTGGACATCATTAAATTGGCGGCCATCAGTCAAAGTGATCATCACTTGATCGGCATTATTGATCACATGGTAATTAGTTAAAATATATCCTTTATCAGACATAATCACGCCTGATCCTAATTCTTGAATACTATTTTGACCGCGCATATAGCGAGGCTGATTAGTGAATGTTTCTGAATATATGGTTACCACAGCTGGCGAGGCACGTTTAACAGCGTTGGCAAAACTTAAATGGCTACTGGTAATCGCATCAGAAACAGTTGCATTTTGCCATTGTAATGGACGCAAACTTGGCATAAATAGCAAAACAATAAATGCTAAAGCCAATCCGACAAAGATAGGCACTAAAAGAAATTTTATTTTTGTTAGCACTGTGGTTGATTAATTGTTAATAGATAAGTTTGGTTATGATGGCATAGATAAAACAACAGCGGCAAGTGCCGCTGTTGTTTTAAGCTGATATTTTAGAATTAATTTACTGAATTAAGACAAAAATTGAATTGTCACCGCGTTTAACACCTAACACAATATTGCCGTTTATATCATCGATTGCACGAGCAAGTTCATTGATAGTCGTAACGCGTTTGCGATTTACTTGCATAATAATGTCGCCTTCTTCAAGACCAACACGCGCAGCGGGTGAGCGATCTTGGATCTCTTTAACCACAATGCCGGTGTTATCTTTAGTTGCTTCAAGTAATGCACCTTGTAAACGTGGGTGCATTTTGTCTGCAGCAGCTGACGCAACAGTATTACCTCGTAGAGTTACTTTTACGCTTTTAACTTTGCCATCGCGGTAAATTCCAAGCTTAACGGTTTTACCCTCACCTAAGGTTGCTACTTTACTGCGTAGTTCAGGGAAGCTGTGAACGTCGGCTTTGTCAATGCTTACAATGACATCACCCGCTTGAATGCCAGCCTCTGCAGCTGCTGAATCATCAACAACTTTAAAGACATAAGCGCCTTGTTTTAAATCTATATCTTGCGCTTTGGCAATACCTGCATCTAAAGTTCGACCTTCGATCCCCAGCGATCCGCGGCGTACTTCGCCGTGCTCAATAATTTGATCAACTAAATTTTTCATCATGTTAGATGGAATTGAGAAACCAATACCAACATTACCGCCAGATGCACCTAAAATAGCGGTATTAATACCGATAAGCTCACCGTTAAGGTTTACTAATGCACCACCTGAATTACCTTGGTTGATAGCAGCGTCTGTTTGAATAAAGTCTTCAAAACCTTCAATGTTAAGGCCGCTACGACCTAGCGCACTGACAATACCTGATGTTACTGTGTGGCTCAGACCGAATGGGTTACCAATTGCAACAGAGAAATCACCCACGCGCAGTTTGTCTGAATCTGCTAATTTTAATGCTGTTAGATTTTCAGCTTTAATTTGCAGTAATGCGATGTCGGCTTCTTGATCTGTGCCTATTAGCTTGGCTTCGTATTCACGGCCATCCTCGAGGGTAATAATAATTTTTTCAGCGTCTTGAATTACATGATTGTTGGTAACAACATAACCTTCATCAGCATTGATAATAACGCCGGAGCCTAAACCATTAAAAGGTTGTTTTTGACTTTGTGGTTGGCGCTGCTGGGGATTTCCAAAAAAGAAGTCAAACGGGTCAACACGACGACGTACTTCTTTTGCACCTGAAACTTGAATACTCACGACACCGGGTGTGACTTTTTCGAGCATAGGTGCAAGTGTTGGAAGTTGCTGACCATCAACTGCAACTGGTAATTTTGCATAAGAAATAGAGGGTGCAATCAACAGACTTGAAGAAAGCATAATTGCACTCAAAAGGGATAATTTTGTTTTCATAGTCAAAGGTGTACTCCAGATTATTGGTTACTCTTAAAGACTATGGGGTCAAAAAAAAGTTCCTCAAGCTTTTTCTGTTTGCTTCTTATTTGAGCGATTGTCGACAAAAAGTCCCGATTTACCTTCAGCGTAATCTGTTGGTTGGCTTTCAAGAGCCTCTGGTTTGCTTTTTGGTTTTTCTAATTTATCTAACGAGGCATGTAATTGCTCGGTTGTTTCTTTTGAGAAAAAGGGAATGGTTTCCTTTGTTTGCTCTGTCAGTAAAATTCGATTGGTTTCTTGCACGTGATTCACTAGTTGCTCGTAGTTGTCGCGCATTTTTGTCACGAGTTTATTCGTATTCGCTAAATGGTCGGCAACATCTTGTTTATATTGTTCAAGATTGTGCTGGGCTTTTTCGACTTCTTTTTCGAGCTCATCGTGTTCGTATTGGCGTTTTGTTAGTACAACACCAAGAAAAAAACAGCTGAACGCAACAATAATAACTACGGTTAACCAAATCGCTGTTGTCATATAAATCTCCTGAAACTAGGTAAAGTTGAGCGATGTTTTAATAACTTTCAATATACGCTCAGTAAGGGCTCGTGTTAAGATGTAAGGCTAGATTAACGCTTGTTTTATTAACTATTCTTATGACTCCTTGGCAAAAATATCAGCAAGATTTAACTCGCGAAGACTTTCTTTACGACGCAGCTCAAGAAAATGCAGTGCGTCATCTCCAGCGTCTATATGATGATCTTACAACATCGCAGCCAAAAGAGACGGGTTTTTTTGATAAATTTTTCAAGAAGAAAACGACTCGTTCAATCAAAGGTTTATATTTTTGGGGGGGAGTGGGAAGAGGTAAAACTTACCTAGTTGATACCTTTTTTGATGCCTTGCCGGGCGAGCGAAAAATGCGTGTGCATTTTCATCGTTTTATGCACCGTGTACATCAAGAATTAAAACTATTACACGATGTTAAAAACCCGCTTGAAACCATCGCGGACAAGTTTAAAAGTGAAGTTGATATTATCTGTTTTGATGAGTTTTTTGTGCAAGATATCACAGATGCAATGTTGCTCGGTGGTTTGATGCAAGCATTGTTCAAGCGAAATATTATTTTAGTGGCTACTTCTAATATCATTCCAAATGATCTTTATCGTAATGGCTTGCAACGGGCGCGTTTTTTACCCGCAATTGTTTTAGTGTTGGCCAATACCGAAGTCGTTAATGTTGATTCTGGGATTGATTATCGTTTGCGTACGTTAGAGCAAGCAGAAATTTATCATAGTCCGCTTGATGAGCAGGCTGATAAAAACTTATTTGAATATTTTGCAAAGTTATCGCCAGAGCCGGGCACTGCTAATAAGCAGGTTAAAATTGAAGGCCGCACGCTTAAAACCCGGATGGAAGCAGATAGCATTGTGATGTTTGATTTTAGTGAACTTTGTGAAACGGCTCGCAGCCAAGTCGATTACATGGAAATAAGTCGGATTTATCACACCGTCCTTTTATCTAATGTAAAACAGATGGGACAAAACAACGATGATGCTGCAAGGCGTTTTATTGCACTAGTCGATGAATTTTATGAACGTAATGTCACCTTGATTATCTCTGCGGCCTTACCTATCGAGCAATTATACAGCGAAGGGCTATTAAATTTTGAATTTAAACGCTGTATTAGTCGCCTGCAAGAAATGCAGTCATTGGAATATTTATCGCAACCGCATTTAGCTTAAATTTTTATTTAAATTAAAGTGGTATTTGGCGTAGAAAAAACATGCATTTTTAAAAAAGCGCTGTTATAATCCCGCCTCTGCCACGTTGCGTTCTATTGTCATCATTAGCTTAGCCACTAATTTTGACTCAAGTCTTTTACTCGAAGGGGTTCAAGCATCAACTTAGAGCGGCAGTTTATATACTGCCTGTGGTTTTAATTGTAAACATTGGATTTTTAATAAATGAAAACGTTTGTTGCTAAGCCAGAAACTGTAAAACGTGACTGGTACGTAGTTGACGCTGAAGGTAAAACTTTAGGTCGTATCGCTACTGAGATTGCTTCTCGCTTACGTGGTAAGCACAAAGCTGAATATACTCCGCATGTAGATACTGGTGATTACATCATCGTTATCAATGCAGAGAAAGTTACTGTAACTGGTAACAAAGCTGCGGCTAAAATGTACTATGCTCACACAGGTTTCCCTGGTGGTCTTAAATCGACAACTTTCGAAAAACTTCAAGCTCACAAGCCTGAAATGATTATCGAGAAAGCGGTTAAAGGCATGTTACCACGTGGACCTTTAGGCCGTGCAATGTACCGTAAACTTAAAGTTTACGCTGGTACTGAGCATAACCATGCTGCACAACAGCCTCAGGTTCTAGACATTTAAGGAGCACACTCATGGCAAATCAATACTACGGTACAGGTCGTCGTAAAAGTTCAAGTGCTCGCGTATTCTTACGCCCAGGCACTGGCAACATCGTAATCAATAAACGTTCTATTGAAGAATATTTTGGTCGCGAAACTTCTCGCATGGTTGTTCGTCAACCATTAGAGTTAGTTGGTATGGTTGAAAAGTTTGACCTATACATCACTGTTGCAGGTGGTGGTAATACAGGACAAGCTGGTGCAATCCGTCACGGTATTACACGTGCACTTATGGAGTTCGACGAATCATTACGTCCAGCACTTCGTAAAGCAGGTTTTGTTACTCGTGATGCTCGTAAAGTTGAGCGTAAGAAAGTGGGTCTACACAAAGCGCGTAAACGTCCACAATTCTCAAAACGTTAATTTTTTACGTTTCGAAGAATACCAAAACCCGACCTTGTGTCGGGTTTTTTGTTTTTAGCGTTCGAATATATCTGGTAGAGCCATTTTATGCGTATTTTTTCAGTAATAAATTGCTGAAATTGAGCGATTTTAAAACGAGTGAAACTATTTATTATTTATTTAGATAAATCAGTCAGTAAAGCCGATTAATTTTTGCTACAATTGTTCGGATCATGTTAGCCGTGATAAAAAAGTTTTTTGGATATTTTTTCTTGGTTAGAGAATGCTCAAAAGGGTAAGTGATAATTGATCTTGGTCAGTACATGTTATGTAATTTATTGCTAGCATTAACCGACTGAGGCTGGGTCCGTTGCGAATAATGCTCATTAGGTTTAAAAACTAACAGAAATATGGCTTTATTCGTGTACGCAGCCTTCAATATCCTTGTTTTAATCAAGGGTTTTATTTATGATCGCTTCTATTTTGTAACTTCAAAATTTAACCTGCTGTAACTGAATTCTCGATATAGCAAGTGTTGAGAATCATAGTGGAGATGAGTGGATGAGCAATGCGCCTGTAGACAATAGCCGACGTCGCTTTTTAACCATCGCTACCTCTGTTGTAGGTGGTGTTGGTGCGGCCGGAGCTGCTGTTCCTTTTATTGCGTCATGGAATCCAAGTGAGCGAGCCAAATCTGCAGGTGCGCCTGTTGAAGTGGATATCAGCAAACTTGAGCCAGGACAATTAATTCGTGTAGAGTGGCGAGGCAAGCCTGTATGGGTTGTATATCGCACACCAAAAATGCTTGAGCAAATGAAAGCGCATGAAGGTCAACTTCGTGATCCGCAATCAGAACAGCCTCAACAACCTGAGTTCGCGAAAAACGGTTACCGTTCAAAGCGTGAAGAAATTTTTGTTGCTGTGGGTATTTGTACTCACCTCGGCTGTTCTCCAAGCTTCCTACAAGGTGGTTTTGGTGAAAAAGTTGAAGGCACAGACGATGGTTTCTTCTGTCCTTGTCACGGTTCTAAGTTTGATTTAGCTGGTCGAGTATTCCAATCGGTCCCTGCGCCATTAAATTTAGAAATCCCGCCTTATATTTTTACAGACGAAACCACAATTGTTGTGGGTGCTGAAGAAGGGGCTGCCTAATGTTTGCAAATTTGGTTGATTGGATTGATAAACGCATTCCAATGACACGTGTATGGAACATGCATATTGCACAGTATCCTGCGCCAAAAAACTTTAACTTTTGGTACTTTTTTGGTTCGTTAGCCATGTTAGTACTAGTTAACCAAATCGTCACTGGTATTTGGTTAACAATGAATTTCGTTCCTTCTTCTGAAGGTGCTTTTGCCTCTGTAGAATACATCATGCGTGATGTTGAATATGGCTGGCTGCTTCGTTATCTTCATTCTACAGGTGCTTCAGCATTCTTCATCGTTGTGTATATGCACATGTTCCGCGGTATGATTTACGGCTCTTATCAAAAGCCTCGTGAATTACTGTGGTTATTCGGTATGTTTATTTTCTTAGCGTTAATGGCTGAAGCATTCATGGGGTATTTATTGCCATGGGGTCAAATGTCATTCTGGGGTGCTCAGGTAATTATTTCGTTATTTGGTGCTATTCCGGTAATTGGTGATGATTTAACACTTTGGATCCGTGGTGATTATGTTATCTCGGGTGCAACCTTAAACCGTTTCTTTGCGCTTCACGTTATTGCTTTACCACTTGTAATTGTAATTTTAGTGTTTTTACACATTGTTGCATTACATGAAGTAGGTTCAAATAACCCTGATGGTGTTGAAATTAAACGTAAAAAAGGTTCTGTTGCTGAAGAAGACAAACCTAAGTTTAAATTCCATGAATATTACACGGATAAAAAAGATATCGTTGATGCGATTCCTTTCCACCCTTATTACACAGTAAAAGATATTGTTGGTGTAGTTGGCTTCTTAATTTTGTTCTGTTGGGTTGTTTTCTTTGCTCCGGCAATGAATGGTTTCTTCTTAGAAGGTCCAAACTTTGAACCTGCAAATCCACTTAAAACCCCAGCGCATATTTTCCCAGTTTGGTATTTTACGCCTTTCTATGCGATTTTACGTGCAATCCCAGATAAACTAATTGGTGTTGCTGCAATGGGTGCGTCAATTGTAGTACTTGCTCTTTTACCTTGGATTGACCGTGGTTCAGTGCGCTCTATTCGCTACCGTTGTGCATTCCATAAATGGAATATCGCTCAATTTGTTGTAACGTTTGTGATTTTAGGTTGGGTGGGTGCGACTCCTCAAACTGATTTCAAAACATTGTTATCACAAATTACAACCGTAACTTATTTCATGTTCTTCGTTTTATTGTTTGTTTACAGTAAAAATGAAAAAACTAAGCCATTGCCAGAGAGGTTGACGAAATGATCAAGAAGCTAGCTATCGGTTTATTTGCTCTTTCTGCATCTGTTGCCTCTACTCTAGCTGTTGCTGCCGGACCGGAAGTGCCTTTGATGCACGCCAATAACGACATCACAGATAAGGCATCATTACAGCGTGGCGCTAAATTATTCTTGAATTACTGTTTAGGTTGTCACCAAATGCAGTATCAACGATATGAACGTACTTTTCGTGATATCGGTATTCCAACTGAAATTGGACAAGAACAATTAATTTTTGATGGTTCTAAAGTAGGTAGCCACATTTTAAATGCCATCGATCCAAAAGATGCAGCTAAATGGTTTGGTGCCACACCACCAGATTTAACCTTAGTTGATCGAGTTCGTGGTACAGATTGGGTTTACACCTATTTAAAATCATTTTATAAAGATGAAACGCGCCCGTTTGGTGTAAATAATATTGTTTTCCCATCTGTCGGTATGCCACATGTACTGCAAGAATTACAGGGGTTACCAACGCCTGTTACTCATGAAGTAGAAGAGCATGGCCACAAGGTTACGAAAATAGTAGGCACTGAAACAGATGGTTCTGGTGAAATGAGTACAGATGAGTACGACCACGCAGTAAGAGATATTACTAATTTCTTAGCTTATGTGGGCGAACCATCACGCTTGGAATCAGAAGCAATCGGTATTAAGGTAATTGGATTCTTATTTATTCTATTTATCTTAGCGTTCTTACTGAAAAAAGAATACTGGAGAGATGTTCATTAATTTGAACGCTTTTTAGTGAATATGAGCAATAGGGGCCTTAGCCCCTTTTGCTGTCTCTAGCAATAATAGATGGAGGAAGGCATGGCTGTTGCTGCCAATAAACGCCCTGTAATGACTCTTTTTTCTGGCGAAAACTGTATGTATAGCCATCAAGTACGTATCGTACTTGCAGAAAAAGGTGTAAGTGTAGATATTCATATGGCTGAGAAGGAAAATCTGCCAGAAGCGCTACACGAAATTAACCCTTACGGCACAGTTCCTACTTTAATTGATCGTGAATTAGGACTTTACCAGGCAAACATCATCATGGAGTACCTTGATGAACGTTTTCCACACCCTCCATTAATGCCAGTTTATCCAGTGATGCGTGGTCGCAGTCGTTTAATGATGCACCGTATTGACACGGATTGGTATTCTTTGGCCAACACAATCTATCAAGGTGGTGCTGATGCATCACAAGCTCGTAAAGAGTTAACTGAAGCACTGTTAAGTGTTGCTCCTTTCTTTAAAGAAGCGCCTTATTTCATGAGTGAAGAATTCAGCCTAGTAGACTGTTATTTAGCACCGCTATTATGGCGTTTGCCTGAGCTTGAAATTGAGCTTATCGGTGCAGGAAGCAAAGAGCTTAAAGAATATATGATGCGCTTATTTGAGCGTGAGTCATTCCAAGCATCTTTGACTGAAGCTGAACGTGAAATTCGTTTATAATTAAAAACGTTATTAAATAATTACGTTTAAATGAAATGGCACTTAGATTCAATAGCGAATCGAGTGCTATTTTTTTATGCCTAATCTTGCATCAGTGCAGTGTTCACGATACCCTCAAATCTCTTAAATTCTTGCGGTTGATGTTCCGTAGTGTATTTCAATTGATGATTTATCCCAAACAACTTGGTTTTTAGTAAGGAATTCAGTTTGATGACTCCAAACCGCCCCTATTTATTACGCGCATTTTTTGATTGGATCGTAGATAACCAATGCACGCCTCATTTAGTGGTTGATGCAACGTATCCAAATACCACTATTCCAACGCAGTTTGTTCAAGATGGTCAAATTGTATTAAATATCAGCCCAAGCGCAGTTGCTCAGTTTGCTATGGATAACCAAGAAATTAGTTTTAATGCTCGTTTTGGTGGGCAGCCGATGCGAGTGGTTGTTCCTGTTGGTGCTGTGCTTGCTATTTATGCGCGTGAAAATGGAGAAGGTACTGTTTTTACTCAAGACCTTATTGATGAAGATGATTACTTTGATGATGAAGACGAAAATCAAGATCATATTGAGGTGCAAGTTGCAGAGTCGGAAGTTAAGCCAGCAGATAAGAAAAAGGGCTCTCATCTTCGTGTAATTAAATAACCTGCTCTAGCTTTTAGAATGAGTGAAAAACCTGCTATATGCAGGTTTTTTGTTTAAAAGGTTAGGCCTAGTACCAGCTGCGGGTAAAGGTAAAACAATACTAAACTAGATATCAAAATTAAAAAGAAAGGAAACGCCGCTTTAGCGATTAGCCATAAGCTCTTATCTTGTATTAATCCTTTAATTACAAACAAATTAAAACCTACTGGTGGTGTAATTTGTGACATTTCAACCACTATCACTAAATAGATACCAAACCAAATTGGGTCGAATCCTGCTTGTTTTACCAAAGGTAATAAAATTGAGCTGGTTAAAATGACGATAGAAATCCCATCTAAAAATAAACCTAGCACGATAAAAACTAAAGTGAGATAAATCAGTAGTTGAGTAGCGGATAACTCTTTACTCGCCACCCAATGCGCTAAGTCGGCAGGAATTTGTAAAAAGCCCATTGCCATAGTTAAAAAACTAGCCCCCAGCAAAATAAATAAAATCATAGTGCTGGTTTTTACCGTAGTAATTAAACTTTGTATGATTAGATCAACCGATAAACTATTTTTCCGATAACAAATAATCAGTGCACCCAATACCCCTAAAGCGGCGGATTCACTTGGCGTTGCAATGCCGCTATAAATCGAGCCTATTACTAACAGCATTAATAATGTTATCGGAATGAGCTTAGTTAGGGTTGCACGTTTTTTGAGTAACGTAGTTTCTGCTAATTGAGCGCTTGGATAAACTAAACTGTGTAAGGCGATATAAAGCATAAATAGGCTGATTAAAATTAAGCCTGGAATAATTCCGGCTAAAAAGAGTTGTGCAATTGATACTTCACTGGCAATACCATAGACAATTAAAATAATAGAAGGTGGGATGAGCAACCCAAGCGTGGCAGAGCCTGCTAATGAGCCAATACTTAAATTGTCACTATAACCTCGTTTACTTAATTCTGGTAAGGTCATGCGGCCAATGGTTGCTGCTGTGGCAGCAGATGAGCCTGACACTGCCGCAAAAATACCAGATCCGAGTACATTGATATGCAGTAAGCGTCCTGGAAAACGTTTTAACCAAGGGGCTAAACCATCAAATAAGTCTTGGCCAATGTTCGCTCTAAAAAGTAATTCTCCCATCCAAATAAAAAGGGGGAGCGCCGTTAAAGACCAGCTGGTTAAATGCCCCCAAGACGTGGTGGCAAAAACTAAATCAATCGCATAATTGTTATTAACGAATAAAGCTAATAAGGCAATAGCGATTAGGCTAAAACCAACCCAAACCCCCATTGCCAAAAGACTTAATAATGCAACAGCCAGCAATGCAGCAAGTAATAAACTATCCATGTTGGCTCCAAATTTTAGGTAGCTGTTTAATGATTGAAATACATAACATGGCAGAACCAAGCACCATAGGAAGTTGTAAAGGCCACTGAGAAAGGGCTATTTGGCCTGTTGTGAGTTCATGATGTAAGTAAGAGTCAATCACTAAGCGAGCACACGCATAAACCATAAACATGCTGAGCACCGCTCCAAGTAGATGGGCAAAACTATCAAGCAACTGTGTGGCTTTTTTATATGGCAGATTTAAAAATAGGCTAACCCTGATATGTCCATGTTGTTCGAAAGTATAAGCTAGGCCTAAAAAGCAACTTGTGATGAGTAAGTAGCCGCTAAAATCTTCAATTGATGGTAATTGAATGTTGAATAAACGTAAGGTAATTTGCAGCAATACTAAGATAAAAATCAGTGCGATACAGGCTGAAGCCAAGAAAATAAATAAGCGCGAAAGTTTAGTCATGTGATTGCATCGCTGTTTTTTTATGAAGAAAGTGTTTGATCATGTCATGGCTGCTTTGAGGGCTTATCTCAAGCCAATCATCAAGCATTGAATGGCCAATTTGATTTAATTGTGTTTCTAAACGTGGTGTTGGCTTGCTCACTACCATACCGTTCTTAACCAGTATTGCTGTTTTAATCGCTGTTTCTTGTTCTGCCAATAACCACGCTTTGCGCTCAAACTCTTTGGCTTGAAGTAAAATACTCTGTTTTGCTGCAGGGCTTAAATCGTTAAAAATAGCTTTATTGATCACTAACATGTTTTTTGGGATCCAAGCTTGAGTATCAGTATAGTGCTGTGCAAAGTCCCACGCTCGGCTGCTCACTCCTGTTGAAGGGGAAGTGAACATGTTATCAATCATCCCTGTACTAAAGGCTTGCGCAATCTCGGCTGCTTGAATTGAAACAGGATTCGCCCCTAAAAGGCTGGCTAAATCGGCGGTAATAGCACTGTAAGCCCTCATCTTGCTATTTTTTAGGTCTTCTATGGAGTTGATTGTTTTCTGGCTAAACAGCCCCTGTGGCGGCCAAGGCGCTGCAAAGAGTAAAATAAGACCATCTTCAATTAACTTTTGTGCAAGTAAAGGGCGAGAAAGTTGCCAAAGTTGTTGAGCTTGTTCGAAGTTTTCAACTAAAAATGGCAAGTTATCGAGTTGATAAAGCGGATCTTGATTTGCGAGTAAGCCAATAAAAATTTCGCCCATCGCTACTTGGCCTGTTCTTACTGCCCGGTAAATCTCGTTTGCTTTATAAAGGCTTGCAGCAGGGTGGAGGGTGATCTCAACATCATCGCTTTTTAAGGCTTTCGCCATCGCTCTGAGATTTTGTGTATGGTAAATATTATCACTGTAAGCTGTGACCAAATCTAAAGCGTTACACAGCGGGCTTAAAAAAAAGAGAATAAACAGATACTTTTTCATTGTTCAGCAAGAAAAATAACAATTAACGTGTCGTTAACAGTAACACAGCTCTTTAAGACAAAGAAAATTAAAATACTAAGAGGAGTTTAAATCAGAAGAACAAAAGTAAAGCAGCGTTAAGTCATAACTTAACGCTGCTTTACTAAATAATTACAGGTATTCGAATACTTTTATTACTTTAACAACACCTGAAACATTTCGGGCCAAATCAACCGCCAAATTCGCTTCTTGCTGAGATACTAAACCCATTAAAAAGACTTCACCATTTTCGGTCACAACCTTAATATCATTTGCACTAATGGTATCCTCAGTTAAAAGGCGAGTTTTTACTTTTGAGGTTAACCAAGAATCATGAGTGCGCGTGGTGATCCCTGTAATATTACCGATGCGGATCTGATTATGGATTTTTGTGATCCCAATCACGTTTTTGATCACCCGTTCGGCTGTGGCGCGCATTTCTTCGGTTGGCGTTTGGCCTAAGAGTAATACCACTCCGTTCAGACTTACCACGCTAATGTTGGCAAATTTAGCCAGTTCATCTTGTGCTTTTATTTCGAGTGTGGCTTTAATTTCAATATTATTGTCATCAATTTGGCTGCCAATAGTACGGCGGTCGGTTGCAGCAGATACTGCGCCTGCGGTGCCAGCAACAATTGCAGCAGCACAGCCTTGTAAGGCTAAGATACTAACGAGTAGAGCAACTTTTTTTATCATTAATGTTCATCCTGTGGAAATAGCGTCATATCAATTAATTCACTCAGGCAGTGAATATTAAATAAATGGGATTCGACGATGCGACTTGGACGCTTAGAGGGAACACGAATTTCAACATCATTAGGACCTAACAACCCCGAAAGCTCGCCGCCATCATCCCCCACTAAGGCTATGACTCTCATATCTTTAGTTAGTGCCGCTTCAATGGCAGAAATAACGATTTTTTCGTTACCATTGATAGAAAACACCATCAATAAATCACCTTGTTGGGCAAATGCGCGCACTTGGCGAGCAAATGCATCGCTATCGTTTTGCTCAGCATAGCTACTTAAGTGGGTTAAAACTGGGTTGAGGGCAATTGCGGGTAAACATGGTCGCTCGGTTTCATAAAAATTAACCAAAAGATTGGCCATATGATCGGCGAGCATTTGGCAGCTTGAAGCGCCACAACATAATAGCTTGTTACCATTAATTAGGCTTTGCGCCACAGTAAATGCCGCAGTTTCAAGTGCGCCCGGCAGTACTTCTCCAGCAGCAATTTGTGCTTGAATACTTTCGGTATAAATTTCTTTAACTATCTCTTGCATCTTGGTTTAACTCACAGGACATTTTTGAACCAATTAAATTGATAGGGATTTTGCCCATTTATTGCTATAAAGTCGACTCTTAACGGCGAATTTTGCAATTGATTTAATTGGATGTAGTGCTCAATGGCTCGTCGTAACCTTTGTTGCTTCTGTGTTGTAAAGGCGACATTGGCACCACCATAACGTTGACTTTTACGATATTTCACTTCAATAAATACCCACGTTTTTTTATCTTGCATGATTAGATCAATTTCGCCTAGTTTACACCAAAAATTACACGTTACTGGGGTAAGGCCTTGTGAAATGAGGTATTTTTGCGCTAGCTGTTCGTAATATTGCCCTTTGTCTCGGCTATTTTGAAATACAGTACTAAACCAGTTCATCCTTGCAACCTGCTTGGCCTTTTTTACTAAAGCATAGTCGCAAAAACGAACTGTTATGGTGATATCTGGATGTTTATGGTGCTTCGATGTCGTTCTGCACCGAATTTAAAAGTGGTTCCAACATAAAAAGCGGTGTTGGTTTTTGTTGCACACGTTCAACGGTGATAATGGAGTCTTTTTGATATTGCGCCCACTGCAGTTGGCGCTCAATTGCTCCTGCATCATTGACCGAAAGTCGCCCAGTTAAGCCTTGCACGCCTTTTCCTGGGAGTGCGTTAAGTTGACGTAGTTCAGGAATAAGCTTGACGGCATCATATCCCATTGCAAAAAGTTGTTGTTGTAAATCATTATTATCTTGCCATAGAGAATCGAACTGACTGCGTAATTCTGCTGCGGTATGAGTATTGGGAATCATCCAAGGCATATCGGTAAAATAAAGGCCTTGTAAGTCGCGCTTGTCAGATTTATCTACTTGTGGACTGTGGCTGCGTGACATCGCATAGATAGGTACTTGTTCGGCGAATGTACTAATACTGACATCAAAATAGGGTTTAAGTAATCGGGTTTTGACTGCATCAGCAATGATATAAATCACATCAAAATCGCGGCGAGATCGGGGCTCGCTATGTAATTTTTCTTTAAACATTAAGTTGATGGTACTGATCCTTTGCTGGCTTTTATCTACCTCGAGTAATTGACGCACCTGTTGCTGTAAATCTTTTGTACTGCTGTACAAGGCGACTTCAGGCTTTACTTCGGAATATTGCTGCCATTGATTTTGAAAATATTCAATTAAGCGTGTACCAGAGCGATTTTGCGGCGCTAAAATTAACGGCTTTTTATACGGTTCAGTTAAAAAGTGTTCAATTGCTTGATTGATTTCATGTTCAGGAGAAAGCGCAAAATAAAAGTGTTCGAATGCAGCTTGTGGCTGCTCTGAACTATTTAGAAAAATAACAGGATAGTCTGTTAAGACACCGTCATTTTCCAAACGGCTAATGTTCTCACGAAGTAAAGGTCCAACAATAAAATCAGGCTGTAGTTGTGATAACTGTAATTTTAAATCGTCACTATTTTGTTCTGAGTCAATAAAGTGAACTTCGTTGCCTTGATTAAACGTTGTGGCGGCCAATATTCCGTTACTTATCGCTTCGCTATTACGACGATTTTTTTCATCTTTGAGTGGTAATAGTACAGCTAACTTTTTCACTGCAAAGGGTTCTATTTCTAATAAGTTTTGCATTTTTTCAGGTAAGGCAAAACTAGCTGGATGATGAGGATAGCGTCGTTGCCAATTATTCATTGCACTGTGCAAAGCAATTGGATTGCCAACATAAAGTTGGCTATATAAGGCTAAGTTAACCCAGCCTTGTTGAATGTTGGAGCCTTGTTGCAAAGACTGTAACGTGAATGCTGGTAACTGTGTGATTTGTTGCCACACCAAGCGGTTGAGATCTTGCGCTGGGAGCTGATGTTTTTCTGCGGTTTCAGAGGCGCGAAACAAAAATGGCAATGCTTGTAATGTTAATGCCTGAGCTGCATAAATTTGCCCAGATATATATTGATGCCAATAAAAATGCACCGGACTTGTCATTTTATCTTGTTGCTCATCAAGTAAACTCAGCGCACTTGCATATTGACGCTGTTTAAATTGCGCTAATGCTAAATAAAGGGTGTTTTGGGTGCGGTCAACACCTTGGCTTTTAATCAGTTCGTTGCTAATGATTTCAAGCAATGACCATTTTTGTTCATCAATTGCTTTATCTCTGGCGGCATATAAAAGCTGAATTTTATCTACGCCACGTTTTAATCGGGTGCTTTCGTAAAGAGCTTGAGCATCAAATTGTTTATTTGCGACTTTATTTGTTGGTTTTTCTACCGTTTGTGGGGCAATTGCTGTTTTGTCGGTTGTACTACATGCCGATAACAAGGAAAATAACAAAATGAAGCTAGAATGTTTAAGTCGCACAGAATTTTCTCAACTAGTAACGCGATATGTGTATATTACTGACTGATGTAGGAGACCTCAATGTTAAATGGGGATAAATCGAACAAAATTGGTACCTTGTATGTGGTAGCAACCCCGATAGGTAATTTAGATGATATTAGTCAGCGCGCTATTGCAACGCTTTCAAGTGTTGATTTAATTGCAGCCGAAGATACTCGCCATACTGGAAAGTTGCTAAGCCATTTATCGATCAAGGCTAAAACCTTTGCTTTGCACGACCATAATGAAAAGCAAAAAGCGCAACAAATCGTAAATTGGTTAAATGAAGGGTTGGATGTCGCATTGGTCTCGGATGCAGGCACACCTTTAATTAGTGATCCTGGTTATTCAGTGGTGAGTTTATGCCGTGAGCAAGGTGCAAAAGTAACTCCTGTTCCGGGCGCATGTGCCGCGATTGCAGCTGTTAGTTGCTCAGGACTGCCAACCGATCGCTTTCAATTTTTAGGTTTTAGCCCTGCTAAAAGTAAAGCCAGACAAGACTTTTTCTTATCTGCTTATGAAAGCGGTATGACGAGTATTATTTACGAAAGTACCCATCGTATTATGGCAAGCCTTGACGATATTGAACATGTATTAGGCGCGCAGCAGCAAGTGGTGCTCGCTAAAGAGTTAACAAAAACCTTCGAAACATTTTTTAGTGGTACTGTCGTTGAACTTAGAGAGTTTCTTACCGAAGATCCAACTCGTCAGCGTGGTGAAATTGTACTGATGCTGCCAGGTAAAGAAAAACAACCTGAAGAAATTCCTGCAGATGCACGCCGAATGTTAAGCTTGCTTGAAGCTGAAATGCCGATGAAAAAAGCCTGTGGGATCGTAGCTGACTATTTTGGCATTAAAAAGAATGCACTTTATAAAGCAGTGCTTGCCGATAAAGACGAAGAGTAAACGCCTTCAAGGCAACAAATAAAGCTGTAAGTTAATGCTTATTTGCGTATAATGCCGCCCGAGTTGGCCGAGATAATCGCTGCCTGTGACGAAAATGATCAGGGGGAGGAAAGTCCGGGCTCCACAGGGCAGGGTGCCAGTTAACGACTGGGGGGCGCGAGCCTACGACAAGTGCAACAGAGAGCAAACCGCCGATGGCCTTCTTGTAAGGATCAGGTAAGGGTGAAAGGGTGCGGTAAGAGCGCACCGCGCGGCTGGTAACAGTCCGTGGCACGGTAAACTCCACCCGGAGCAAGACCAAATAGGGTTCTATCATTTTAAATAATGAACGCGTGGCCCACGTGAGAACCGGGTAGGTTGCTTGAGCCTAAGAGCGATTTTAGGCCTAGACGAATGATTATCACTTTCTTCGGAAAGCACAGAACCCGGCTTATTGGCCGACTCACCAATTTTAGAAACCGCTTGTTTAATCGCATATTAAACAAGCGGTTATCTGAATTTCCGTTTTTATTCCCCGTTATTATACTCAAAATTATCTTGCTGATTTGGATCTTCCAGCATCATTTTTAACTATTATTTTACTTAAATAAAACAAGCATATTTTTTAGACTAGTCATGTTTTAATTACGCTAGTGATTTTAAAATATTGCGAATGATGTTCATGTTACTTCAAGCATGAGGGTAAATTTGTTTAATTACCTGCGCGGTATCAATGCGAGAGGCTATCGTATTTCTTCCTTGTTTCTTGGCTTGATACAAGTGGTAATCGGCATCTTCAACTAAAGAGCGTTGTTGTTGTTTGCTAACTGTGCTGGTCGAAACACCTAAGCTGATAGTGATAAATTTATGTTCTGATCCACAGTGTTCAATAGATAGGTCATAGATCGCCTGATTGATTTGAGCTGCAACCTTGAGCGCGCCATGTAAATCGGTATTTGGCAATAAGACTACAAATTCCTCACCGCCATATCGGGCCACAAAGTCAATTGGACGTTTTAGGGTATTTTTTATTGTTTTAGCGACTTCTTTTAGTATGTGATCGCCCTGAACATGACCATAGCAATCGTTAAAACGTTTAAAATGATCTATATCGATAAGAATTAGCGCATTATCTATGTGTTCTCTAATTGCATTATTTTCTATCTTTATTAAATGGTTATCAAAATACCTTCGATTATATATAGAAGTTAAACCGTCAACATAAACGAGCTGTAAAAGCATATCGCGTTGTAATTTAATGGTTAAATGAGCTTTGACTCGATTTTTAACTGTCATTGGATTAATTGGCTTGGCGATTAGGTCAATTCCACCGCACTGCCAGCATTCATTTTCATCTTCTTGTTTTGTAAATGTAGTGACGAAAATTACCGGTATTTCGGAAGTTATCATATTACTTTTTAATAGCTTACATGTTTCAATACCACTCATATTGGGCATTTCAACATCAAGTAAAATTAAATCAGGGGTGTTTAATTCGCATACTTCTAAAGCTTCTTCGCCGCTTGTGGCTGCAAGTACGGTGTATTGGCCAGATAAAATATCGTAAATTTGCTGAATATGAATTGGTTGATCATCAACAACAAGAACTTTAGAACGGCTCAGATCGATATCAGCATTGTCATTGAGTTGGAAAATAGGCATTAATGTAGTCCTTTAATTAATATCCTTAACTGCTCTAATATTATCTTAGCCTCTTTAAATTTTAACTTATTTAAGTTAGTAGCTAATTCATCGCACAATTCATTCGAAACGGCACGTAATGGAGTTGAGATTTTTTGAAAACTATCAATTGCTCTCATATTAAATGTTCTAACCTCTTCAACCAGTAAAGCAAAAGCGTGAGGGTTTATTTTTTGCTCAGTTACATGGTTAACTATAGCTTGTTTAATGCTATTAGGATCAAGAAGCTGCAAAAGTGTGGGAATAGCTTGGAGTGCTTGTTCATTGAGCGATTTAAAAGTATGTAATTGCTGTGATACTAGCAGCTGATCGGGCTCGTCCTCACCGTTTAGCTGATTTTCTATCTCTTTAGCAAAGGCGCCTAAATCAGTAAAGCCTAGTGACTCTGCAGTACTTTTTAAAGTATGAAAAATAAGTTTTATTTCCTTGTGGGATAACTGCTCAGTTGGTTGATTTAAAACTGTTTTATAATGAGTTAAGTCATCTAGAAATAATGAGATTGTTTTAATATAGAGTGGGATTGAAAAGTTAAATAAATAGAGGCTTTGTTTAATGTTGATGGCATTTTTTTGACAAAATAGCATCACAGATTCATCGATATTATGGTCAATCGTTTTGGCTGCTGCAAGAGGTTCAACTTCTGAGGGGGGTAAGGTTGCAGCTACGATATGTTGGATGAGCTCTTCAAGCTGAAAAGGTTTGGCAATATGGCCATTCATTCCAGAAGCTAAGCATTTCTTTTTATCATTTTCCATCACATTTGCAGTAATAGCTAAAATAGGCAAATTACCATATTTGGTATTAGCCCTAATGAGCTGAGTTGTCTCATAGCCATCAATATCAGGCATTTGAATATCCATTAAAATTAAGTCAAAAGGTAACAAGCTATTATCTAATTCCGTTAAGGCTTGGCGCCCACCATTAGCAATAACAGTATTTGCGCCTTGACTATCTAATAACGTTTTTGCAATGAGTTGATTTGTTGGATTGTCTTCAACCAGCAAAATTCGTTTATTCAATAATGGCTGTTGATGTGAGATAAGTTTTGTCTTTAAACTTGTATGCTGTGCGGCGGCAATTGCATCAGATATGGCATCAAGTAACATGACTCTAGTTACTGGCTTAGATAGAAACCCATTTAATAATTGATTAGACTGATTGTTTTTTTGTGCAAGTAGTTGTCTTCCATGAGCTGAAACCATAATCAGTAACGGGAGATATTCATCTGTGGTGCATTGCCTAATTTGTTCTGCGAGTTGCCAGCCATCAATATCAGGCATTTTCCAATCTAATAGTACTAAATCAAATATCGGTTTTTTGGCGAGAGCCGCTTTAAATAGCGCTAATCCTTTTTCTGGGCTTTGTGCCAATGTGGCATTGCAGCCTAACAAATGAACGGTATTGGCCAATATATTGAGTGATGTGGGATTGTCATCAACAATAAGAATATTTAATAGATGTGGATTAGTCAGCTTAGTAGGTACGTAGGATTTTGCTGGTTGCATTAAAACGGAGCAACTAAATGTCGATCCCGCATCTAATTGACTGCAAACCTTAATTGACCCTCCCATCAACTTCACTAACTGAGAAGCTATGGTTAAACCTATGCCTAAACCGCCATATTGTCGGGTATTTGAATTATCAACTTGAGTAAATAAATCAAAAATTTGCTCTAATTTGTCTTGGTTTACGCCGATACCAGTATCTGAGATAGCAATATTAAGCCAAAAACTATTTCGATTGCTAATAGTCACAGAAAAACTTAGTACGACCTCACCTTTTAAGCTGAATTTTACGGCATTACTGGCGATATTCCACAGTATTTGCTTTAGCTTATTCGCATCACCGTGCATCGCTAAAGGGAGGTCTTCGGTTAGTGAAAAGTGTATTTCAATTGGCTTATCATCAGCAAGGGTATTGAGTTGTGTGCCAATTGTATTGAGTAACTCGTCTAAATTGAAATCTTGCTCCTCTAAAATTAACTCACCACGTTCAACTGAGGTTAAATCCATAATATCGTTAATTGTTTGATTTAAACCTATCACCTCGGCTTTAGCTGAGTCTAAAGTGCTCAATTGTTCTTGGGTTAATTTACTGAGTTCTAATATTTGTAGTAAACCATTAATCGCGTTTAGTGGCGTGCGAAGTTCATGACTCATATTGGCGATAAAATCGGTTTTTATTTTACTTGCTGCATCGGCTTGATGAAGTGCTAGTTTCAATTCTGCTTCTTCTTTTAAACGTTCAGTAATATTTTTTGCTGCAAAATAAATAATAGTCTTTTTATCAATCGTTAAAACACTGGCTGAAATAAGCATAGGAATTGTGGTGCCGGTCGCTTTTAAAAAATTTCTTTCGCAGCTTAAACGTTGAGTTTTAATGATTTTCTGTTTCAGGTGAGCCCAATTTTCACCTTGTTCAAATTTTAAAAGAGTATGAATATTTTGCTGATTGAAGTTATTTTGAGTGTATTCAAGGAGTACGCAAGCATAAGGATTCGAATGTAAAAGATGACCTGACTCATCGAGCCAAAGCAGCATATCTTGAGAGTTATCAAGCGCAGCGTTGACGAGTGAAATATGATGTTCTAGTGATTTTTTCTCGGTCAGGTTATCTGCAACAATAAGGTATCCTGAAAGCTCAGAGTGTTCATCTAATATATCAGATATGGTTATACTAACAGGAATATCGAGTCCATCTTTTGTCTGAAAGAAACATAATGAGGGGCATGTTGAGTCTGTTGTTTTATCCACCCAAAGCTTGAATGTATCTTGTTTTAACGTACTTTTATCGCTTGAAATTAATGACATTATATTTTTTTTCGCAATCACTTGTGCTTCTTCAAAGCCAAGTAGCAGTGCAGCACTTTGAGTAAATAAAGTGATTACTCCTTCTTTATCGGTCGCAATAATGGCATTTTGACTACTATTTAATACGCTTTTTTGGAAATTTGATTTTTGTTCAAGTAGCTGGGTTTGCTCTGTTACTTTGCTTTCAAGTTGTTTATTGTGATTTTCCAGTTGTGTCTGGAGCGTTTTTATTGCTGTAATATCTGAAATACTAATTGTTGCACCAATAAATGTACCCGCCCGTACCATAGGAATAAAGTTTAGAAGTAAAAATTTATCTGATGTGCTTTCGATACCCATATGGCTAAAAGCCATGTTGGTGATCTGCTCCCCCCGTGCCACTTGTTTGTAAATAGCTATTAACTTATCGTGATTGATAAATAAACTTAACCAATTGATTAAAGGTTTGTGTTGAGCATTTTTTTGTGTGAATTGGAATAAATGATCGGCTGAAGCATTCCAGTGCAAAATCGCAAAATAGGCATCTACGCCAATAATGGATTCGGAAGCGTTTTTCACGACAGTTTCATAACTTAGTTTTTGTTTAATAATTTCAATTCGTCTAGCGATGAGTTGGGTAAGAAAAAACACAAAAACTAAAGCTATAAAGGTCAAAGCAATAATTTGAAAATAAACTTGAGTCGGATCTCGATAGTTGAGGGAATGAATAAAATCATTGGTAGGCGTGATGCTAATATTCCATTGGCGACCGTAAATCGAGTTTGTTTTACTGATTTTGAATGCACTCTTCGTTGTTGTATCTATATCCCCGGCATAAAACAATGTACTTTCATTAAGATAACTATCGGCGATTTCAATTTTAAAATGAACGTTGTTATCAGCAACAACATCTAAAATTTCATTTATAAGCAAAGGGCTAAATACCCAGCCGAGTAAAGTGTGCTGATCATTATTGGAAAATATCGGTAGCAATAATAAAAATCCATGGAGTTTTTGCTCATCGGCTTGCATCAAGGTAATGGGGCCTGTTAGCTGGGCAAATCCTGATGCTGCTGAGGTTATTGCGGCGAACCGACGGTTACTTTCAGAGCCAATATCAAGTCCAATAGCTTGTAAATTAAACTCCTCGGGTTCTATGTATTGAATGATAAATAGGAGGTCTTGTGGTGAATCGAGCTGCTTTAGCTCAAACGGCTTGCTACGTTCGGCATTGGCTTGAGCTAAAAATTCAGGTAGCTGTTTTTTTGATATTTTTTTTATGACACCAAACCCCCGAGCACCAGGAAACTCTTTGTGATAATCACGACTTTTAAAGTAGGTTAAGTGGTTTTGATATTTAAAATCACTAAAACCTACCGTTTGAACAGCCGCCCGAAGTGCTTGTAAGCCATACTCATAGCGATGAATAGCATCTTGTACATTAATGCTTATTTTGTTTAATTCGAGCGCTATTTTTTGTTCTAGATCTAGTTTGTTTTCATTTTTTATTTTCTGACAGTAATAATTTGCACTCAATATGCCTATGATTAAAGTAATAGAACAAAAAAGTAAAAACCATTTACTCGTTTTAGATAATGCTATTTTAAAATTTACTCCAAACATTGCTAAATCCTTTTGAATCAATCAGGAGCTATTTAACAACTTAAAGCATAGTAACTTTTGCTATAAAGCTATTATTATTTTATTTATAAGCTAATCTTTTCATTTGAAAAATATAAAAATATTGATTCAGAGTCAGTAAAAATGGCATTAAATCGGATGAATAATAAATCGTTAGTTAAGCTGCTAAAAATAGTCGTATTTTAGTTATACCTCGATGATTTAGTGTGAAATTACATTATAAAAAATGCAGCTTTACTTTAGATATCACCATAAATTAAGACTTGTTTTCTTGTTCTATTTTTATCAAAGATTGGATCGTAAGTGTTTTTCGCTGTTTAAAACTCAACGATGAGTTGGCTTATTAAGGAATTTAGATAGTAATGGATTTGAGAAACACATTGGTTTTTCGAAATAATCGCTGGTTACCCTTTATAGGTGTGGCTGTAACCTTGTTTTTATGTCTAAGTATTTACTTTATTTATAGTTCTTACGCAAAAGAAAGCATTGCCGAGCAGCATCGAAAATCATTAAAGCAACTTACAGACAAAACATTATTAACCTTAGAAGAAAGCTTCGCTACAAGCCGCAATAAAGTACAATTCTTACATTCAACGCCACCAGTTTCAGGAATTGGTCGTGCTTTTCTTCATGATGGTGTAGACCCTTATGATGATACTACGTTGCAGCAATGGAATAAGCGATTACAAATAATCTTCGCTGCATTTATCGAGACGAACCCGGAGATTCGGCAAATCCGTTATATTACGCACAACAACGGGGGGAAAGAATTGGTTCGCGTAGAACGTCGTAATGGTCAGGTCGTTATTACACCAGAGGAATTATTACAGCAAAAAGGACAAACAGATTATTACCAAGAGATTGAAAAGTTACATCCCAATGAGAGTTATCTTTCAGATATTTCTCTAAATCGTGAATATGGTGTAATTGAAAATCCTATTTGGCCGACTTATCGAGTTGCAAAACCTATTTTTGATGAGAATTATAAGTTCTTTGGCTTCGTTATTATTAATGTTGATGCAACACAGTTATTAAGTAACTTACAGCAACAGTTTCAGTATTCAGCATTTGAGTTATACATTTTAAATACTGAAGGTTTTTTTATTTCAGCAGCTAAACCTTCGCTTAATTTTGGTTTTGATTTAGACAAACCGGATGCAACTTGGCAGCAAATTTCAGGCAATAGCGCCATTCCGCAATATGATCAAATTTTAGCGTTGAAATTTTTGCAACAAGATTATTGGATGGTAGGCAGTAAAGCGTTGTTATCCACCCGTGGAAATCGCTATCTAAACTTAGTGGGTGCACTTTCAAGTCAGCAAGTTGAGGTTATTTGGCATCATCAACGTAGTGCTGTTATCGCTTTGATGGTGGTGATATTTCTTATTTTCAATATTCTAATTTTTGTCTATCAAAAATACTTAAATAAATTTTTATCCTTGTACGACAAGCAATCGCGTTATGAAGCAATTGTTGCTGGCTCTTCTGATGCAATTATAAATGTAGATAAAAGTGGTACAATTCTAAGTTGGAACGACTCAGCGGCTTATTTTTTTGATCTGAGAGAAAACCAAGCGCAAGTTCGAAAAATCAGTAACATTGTTTTTAGTCATGAAACAAATGCGCTAGATACTGATGTTTTGACAAGTGTGATTGAACAAAAAAAACCACAGGTGTTTGAGGTTGAAGGCATTAGCAATGCGGGAGAAAAAAGAATCCTTAGCATTAGTTTATCGCCAGTGATTTCGCAAAGCACCGTCATCGCCCCTTCGGTTGCAGCTCTTATTCGTGACATCACAGCCTCACGAATGAATGAAATTAAAATTCAAAGTATGAATCAATCTTTAGAGTTACAGGTGGCTGAACGAACTCAAGAATTGAAACACGCAACAGAATTAGCCATTGCAGCAAATCAGTCTAAAAGCGCATTTGTTGCCAATATCAGTCATGAAATTAGAACTCCACTAAATGGAATTGCAGGGATGATGGAGCTCCTGCAGCGCGAAGATTTATCTGATAAACAGCTTAATTACCTGAAAATGGCTAAATCGAGTGTATCCACATTAACAGTACTTATTAATGATTTACTCGACTTATCAAAAATTGAATCTGGCAAGCTAGATATTGAATTAGTTCAGTTCAACTTGATAGAAACCATGAGCTCTGTAATTAATTCCATGGCTTTGCGCTGTGATGAAAAAGGGCTCGAGTTACTTTTCGATTGGACGCAAATTCAGCATGAAGAACTAATCAGCGATGCTTATCGCATTAAGCAAGTATTAGTTAATCTAATTGGCAACGCGATTAAGTTTACTGCCCAAGGACAAATCGTGGTTAGCGCAAAAACCTATGCAGCAGCACAAGAGCAAATTTGGTTAGAAGTTGTAATTACTGATACCGGTATTGGTCTTACCCCAGAACAACAAGCAAAATTATTTAGACCATTTACTCAGGCGCACGCCAACATAGCTAAGAATTTTGGTGGCACAGGATTGGGGTTATCTATTTCTCAACAATTAGTGCAATTATTAGGGGGCGAAATTACGATACACAGTGTGGTAGAGCAAGGAAGTACTTTTACATTTACTGTTTGCACTGAGCGCATCAAAATTGAAGAGCCGAAGTTTAGAGTTCCCCTATTTTTGGGACGAAAAATATATATCGTAAGTGATAAAGTAAAATCAGCTGAGATTTTGCTGCGACAATTTCAGTTGTGGCAAGCTGAAGTTCATCTTTTTGATAATCATGAAGATTTAAAAGAGAATCTTAATGGTACTTTGGCTGATTTAATCTTGATTGATGAAGAGCTGGCAGATAAAACTTTATGTAGTTGGCTTCAAAGCAATTTAATTAGTGAAAAAACAAAGTTGATAATTATGGAGCGTGCAATTGCAAAAAATAGCTCCACAATAAACGACACACACTGCGGCTACATTAGTAAACCAATCTTACCAGAGCAACTTTTATACACTTACAATAAGCTCACTGAAACTCGAGTTCACCCCAATAATGTAGAGCGAAGAGATGATTTTCCATTGCTTAGCCGACAATACCGTGTACTGATTGTTGATGATAATGAGATTAATCGAGTAGTTTCATCTGCATTACTTGAACAAATGCCACTGGAGCTAGTTGTGGCAGAAAATGGTCAAATCGCATTGGATTTATTACAAGATACTGAGCACCGAAAATTTGATCTTATTTTAATGGATTGTCAAATGCCTATTCTTGATGGGTTTGAAGCCACTAAATTAATACGCCGAGGATTTGTAGGCAAGCACTACCAAGATGTGATTATTATCGCAATGACCGCCGGTGCAATGTCAGGCGACAAAGATGCATGTATTCAGGCAGGTATGGACGACTTTATTGCCAAACCGATAGACCCAGGCGCTTTCATAAACAAGGTGTTGGCTTGGTTAGAGAAATCAAAAGCATATGACTAGGTAAAAATATGTTTATTTACGGCTTAAATTGAGCCAAATATTTGGGCCACAACGTTCAGTGAATTATTAATTTGCTATTAGGTTAGGGAATAAATAATTAGCCCTAACCTTATGTTTAACTATTAGTTTAGATGAGGACCCTTACCGTAACGGCGAGTAACGCGATGCCAGTTATTTTATCAATGATGTGACTATTTTGTCTCAGTGAAGTTAACAAACCCGATCGAGATAGTACTACTGCAATTAAACAATACCAAAAGGTATCAATCGCACTAACTGTTCCTACCATAATCAGTTTTTGCTGCCAGCCAGCATTAAGATCTATAAATTGACTAAATAAAGCCAAGAAGAACAATGCTATTTTTGGGTTTAAAAATGCAATTAAAAATCCTTCACGGCCACTTTGCCAAAGTGTTACAGGTATCAGTCTTTGTTCTTGAGTCGTATTCTGAGCTTGTGCTGTTAAAGCTTTAAATGCCAGAAATAACAAAAAGGCAGCGCCTGCATATTTTATTAGATTAAATAACCATGGCGTATTTGTAATAATAATTGCCATACCAAGTACCGTTAACAAGGCATAAACAGCGATTGCAAGACCATGAGTAATGCTCGCGCAAAGACCATTGGCTCTACCACCATTAATGGTATGTTTTAAGATCACCGCCAAACTAGGACCTGGTGTAATAGCACCCAAAATGCAAATAGATACAAGTGATAGCCATGCGGTTAATTCCATATTGAGCCTCTAAACATAATTTAAATGATTTTAAAAAGTGATTGGCTGCGGGCTTGCTAAGAGTAAGCCTTGCCAGATTGAATTTAGTCGAGCGTACTATAGCGTATTTTCGTAGTTCGAAAAGAGGCTTTTAAGATAAAAGCCAGTAGCCCTTCAGTAGGGCTACTAGAGATTTAATTGTTAATTAGTACGTTGAACTACAATAAATCGCCTTTATTTCAATGGTTTTTTCACCTGTTTCGCTTGATTGTAAAAAGCATGTTTTGCCATCAGTAACAAGCGATAGTTTAAGTACATTACCAAACTCTCGACCCATGATAGGTAAACCTCTTTCATCTTTTAACATCGAAGGTTCTACTAAGATATCGCTGGTTTGGCTAAATGCATTGTCAGCAATTTTAATCTCACGATTCAATAGATTCTTAATTGCTTGTTGTATTTGTGCTTTGTTTGCTGGGCTGACATTAGTCACCACCGCTGGGACCATTTGTGCTTGCGTTTGCTGACACCCGACAGCAAATAGCATTACACTTAAGGCTAAAAACCACCGCGATTTATGTGTGATTGTCATCATTTATTTTCCTGCTTCATTACTGGTGTATTAATTTTGTTTTCGAGTAAAAATGACTGGTAACGAATATCAAATACATTTTGCACATCAAGTGGTGCGGCAGGTTTTGGTGCTGCTTGAAATTGAGCATTATTAACAGGGCAACTACCAGTCTCTATGTAAGTTAGCGCGCCATTTAGCAAGCCTTCAGTAGGATCGCCCAGTAATTTGCTAAAGTCATCGTTAATCGCGCAGCCTTTAATTTCATCTTCAAATGCAGGGCTGGTTTTTGGTTTAAAACCATCGGCATAATCGCCAAAACCTTTATCGTTTATGCCTGAAAATTGAATAGTAAAATACGTCGTTGAACAGTTATCGGTTGGATAAAAACCATAGGGTTTACCACAGGTTTGCCCTCCTATTTGAATGACTTCTACATCAATGCCACGCAACCCATTAATAAAGGCTTCACTGGCTGAGCAGGTATTAGCCGTTGTGAGCACAAATACCCGCGAAAGCGCTAAAGTAGGTAAATCAGTATTAGTTGCTTTACCGGCTACATAATCAATTTTAAAGTCATAAAAAGGAGTTGCTTGCAGTGCCTTACCCGAAATTGGATTAATGGTTGGGTATTTATCATTAAAAAGTGTTTTTTCAAAGACTCTGTTTTGGGTTGTATTATCACCTGCCACCATAAAAGCTAATTGTGATGCCATTGCGAGTAATCCGCCGCCGTTATAGCGCAAATCGACTACAAGCTCTGATACGTTTGCATCCGCAAATAAATTAACTGCATCAATCAACCCATTTTGCGCTTTGGCGATATGTGAATTAAATTGCACGTATCCGACTTTGCCTTTGGCAGTTTCAATGACTTTGGCATTTTGTACAGGGCTTGAGTCTACATCTGCGGCAACTAAACTGAATTGCTCGCTTTGCCCTGTGCGGTTAGTAAATGTCAGTTGATGAGTTTCACCCGCAGCACTAGCAAACAACGCTTTGTTGAGTTTATCAACACCACTTGAAGTACTATCATAAATAAAATCAACCCCATCAACCTGTGTTAACTTATAACCTCGTTCAATACCGCCAATTGCTGCAGGTGAATTAGGCTCAACATAAGCTACTTTAAAGTCACGAGGTGGTGATGTGTTAGTTACTGACCATTCAATACCATAACCAGAAACGACACCTGATTGGGTTTCTTTTTTATAGTCAGCAGTATCTCTGGCAAAATGAAATTGATCTTTTTTAGCACCTGATGCGGTTGTTGCTTTCGTTTTTAGTTGATCAAAATATTGGGCGACAGTGAAATTAGCCGGATCATTATCGGGTAATTCGCGGTACCATAAATACGTATCGTTGCTCCAGCTGCGTAACCACATTTTCTCATGTTGCTGACTGCCAGATTTATCTGGGTAAGGCTGGTTTTGATTATACGGATCGTTTCCTGTGCGTGGGTTTTGACAAAAGTGGGCAAAGTTAGTTGCTGCTTGAAAGCTTCCAGGAGTCCAAGCAATCGAATTGCTTGCGGGAGGTTGAGTATTATTTGTACCGTTATTGCCACCTCCACCACAGCCTACTAATACCAATGCTGTAGTCGAAAGTAAAAGAGTGGCGGCTGTTTTATTGTTTATTAACATAATAACCCCTAAGTTTTGTTGTTATTTTGAAAACATAGCAAATTGGCTTAAATCGAGCAATTAACAGTTGATGGCATTTTGTATTAAATAAGTCGTAGCGTAATCACGCTAAGCCCAAGATCTAAAAGCGTATATTCACTTTCATTTACATTTATTTAAAGTAAAGCACTTTAAAGTTAAAAACTAGGTGCGATAAATCCAGTCCTTCGAATAAAAAAACGTCAAAAGCCTTCTTTTTTAGTATCACTCCACTTTTTTCCACTTAATTCATAAGCTTCGCTAGAAGCCTTATTTTTTCTGGCTTAGCAGGGCGATTTTCACTTTTTGATTGCTTGACAAATTGGCTTGTCAAGCCCTAAACTGTACTTTCGTGGTAAGATGTGGGTAAAAGTGGATCTTTTAGGATCGAATAACAACAAATAGGCCAGTTTATGTTCCGTGGTGCGTTTTCAATCAGTCTTGACGATAAAGGGCGCTTGGCCATTCCGACCAAGTACCGCACTTTGTTGCAAGCAGATTGTGAAGGGCAAATGGTTTGCACGGTCGATTTACAGCAGGCTTGTTTATTACTTTACCCATTAAGCGAGTGGCAACTTATTGAAAGTAAATTATTAAAACTTTCAAATATGAATCCACACGAACGCCGAGTGCAGCGAGTGTTATTAGGGAATGCGATGGATTGTCAGGTTGACAAGAATGGCCGCATTTTACTTTCGGCACCGCTACGGGCACACGCAGGCTTAAATAAAAAACTGATGTTAGTGGGTCAATTGAACAAATTTGAAATTTGGGATGAAGATAGCTGGCAACAACAAATGCAGGCAGATATTGCCCAAGAGCAGCAGGGCGATTTTGAATTAACAGAGCGCCTGCAAGACTTCTCTTTTTGATATTTGAATTTAATCGAAAACTTATAAATAAGGCTAACAACGACTAATGTCAGAGAATTTTCAACATATTTCAGTATTAATGGAAGAAACCATTGACGCATTGGACATCAAACCGGATGGCATTTATATCGATGGTACCTTTGGCCGTGGCGGTCATTCGGGTGAAATACTGAAAAAATTAGGTGAAAATGGCCGATTACAAGCCATTGATCGCGATCCGCAAGCGATCAAGGCAGCTCAACGTTTTGCTGATGATGCTCGTTTTTCTATCGCACATAATACCTTTTCTGAAATTAAACTGGTTGCCGAAGAAGCTGATTTAATCGGTAAAGTTGATGGTATTTTATTAGATATTGGTGTGTCTTCACCACAACTTGATGATGCTGAGCGCGGCTTTAGTTTTATGAAAGATGGCCCGCTTGATATGCGTATGAACCCAAGTGCAGGGCGAAGTGCAGCAGAGTGGCTAGCGGTCGCAGATTTAGAAGAGATCACTTGGGTAATTAAAACGTACGGTGAAGAAAAATTTGGTCGTCGTATTGCGCATAAAATTTTAGAAACGCGCGTGCACACCCCTATCACAAGCACAGCACAACTGGCGAAGTTGATTGATGAGGCTGTGCCTGTGAAAGATAAACACAAGCATCCTGCAACGCGTGCATTTCAAGCTATTCGTATTTATATAAACAGTGAACTTGAAGAGATTACAACGGCATTAAGTGCCTCATTAGAAGTATTAAAACCCGGTGGTCGTTTGGTAGTGATCTCGTTTCACTCACTGGAAGATCGTATCGTTAAACAATTTATTAAAAAGCAAAGTAAAGGCGAAGCTTTACCACGTGGTTTGCCATTAACGAATGCTCAGTTACAACAAAAATTAACGTTAAAAGCAATTGGTAAAGCGATTAAACCGGGCGAAGAAGAACTTGCCCGAAATAGCCGTGCGCGCAGCTCCGTTCTTCGCATAGCCGAGAGGTTAGGGTGAGCCAAAAACCGATAATTCGGCAACCCAACCTCTTTGCAGAAATTGCGGGGAGACTTTTTAGGGAGAAGTTCACTTCGGGGCTGCTTTTTCTTATTCTTTTATCTGCTTTGGCGGTGGTGCAAGTGACGCACTTTTCCCGCCAAGAGCTGATGAAGCAAGACAAGTTATTACAACAACGTGATGAGTTTGATTTGGAATGGCGTTACTTATTAGTTGAGCAAGAGTTTTATGCACAACATGCGCGTATCGAAGAGATCGCTAGTAAAAAATTACAAATGAAACGACCCGATAGTAAAGATGAACAGGTGGTAATGCTGCCATGACAGACGGCCAACGAAAAAAAGTAGCTTCAAGCTTTATAGCATGGCGGTTTTTCCTCGTCTCTATTGTTATAGCTGCTGTTTTTGTTGCTTTGGCTTCTCGTGCTGCTTATATCCAAATTTTAGAACCGGATATGGCGATCGATGAAAATAATAAACGTACTTTACGGGTTGAAGCATTACATGCCCAGCGTGGGATGATCTTTGATCGTCATGGTAAAGAGCTTGCTGTCAGTGTGCCGGTTGTAAGTGTGTATGCAGACCCAAAAGCGCTTGAAAAATCATTGCAACAAAAAGTATTAAAACTTGCCAAAAAGCAGGGTGAAAATATTGATGCATTGCAAAAAAATTCGACCGAATTAGCTAAACGCAGCGCCGAAATTTATCACAATGACCCGCGTTGGCGTGAACTTGCTGAAGTTTTGCAAAGCCCACAAAATGAAATTAATGATCGTTTACGTGATGACTTAAGTCGCCGTTATGTATATTTAAAACGCCAAATTACTCCCGCTGTTGCCAACTATATCGATAATTTAAACCTTCCTGGTATTCATTTATTAGATGAATCGAAGCGTTATTATCCTGCAGGTGAAGTCTCTGCTCATGTTGTTGGTTTTACTAACATTGATGGCGAAGGGATTGAAGGGATTGAAAATTTATTTGATAAAGCATTAACCGGTGCTGATGGCCGTCGCACAGTACGAAAAGATGCGCAAGGGCGCGAAATAGAAGTGCTTGATGAGCGCGAGCGTATTGAGCCTGAAAATATTACCTTAAGTATTGATCAGCGTATTCAGGGAATTGCCTATAAAGCGCTGAAATCAGCGGTTCTCAGTTTTAAAGCTACATCGGGCTCTGCGATGGTGGTGGATGTTAAAACTGGCGAAATATTGGCTATGGTGAACAGCCCATCATTTAATCCGAATAATTTAGCTGACTCTGCGCCGCATAAACGTCGTAATAGAGCTGTGACCGATTTATTTGAACCAGGTTCAACCGTAAAACCTTTATCGGTATTAGCTGGGCTTGAATATGGCTCGATTGCGATTGATGAAGTGATTGATACTCATCCGGGTTGGATGCGGGTAGGTGGTCGTCTTGTCACCGATCCTCGTAATAATAAAGAAATGACGTTGCGCGAAATTTTAAAAAAATCAAGCAACATGGGTGTTGCTAAAATTGTACAAACATTGCCAAAAGACTATCTAGTGCGTTTTTTTCAAAAAGCGGGTTTTGGCGAAGATACCGGCACTAACATGGTAGGTGAAAGTAGTGGGTTGTATCGGCCAGATCGTCGATGGTCTGACTTTGAAATAGCTACTTTATCTTATGGTTATGCGGTCTCTGTTAGTACTGCACAATTAGCGCGTGTTTATGCCACGCTCGGCTCTGGTGGTATTTCTCGCCCTCTAACTATTTTAAAGCAAGAAGACCCCATGCCTGGAGAGCGCATTATGCAAGAGCATAATGTAAAAGCTGTCGTTCAAATGATGGAAAGTGTTTTTGAACAAGGCGGCACAGCGCCCAACGTTAAGGTTGATGGTTATCGTGTAGCGGGTAAAACTGGTACCTCGATAAAAGCCGTAGCGGGTGGTTATGGTGATGAATATGTAGGTTATTTTGCCGGTGTTGGTCCAGTATCAGACCCGCGTTTAGCTGTGGTTGTGATGGTTAATGAGCCCGGTGGTGATGTGTATTATGGTGGTGCTGTTTCAGGCCCAGCCTTTGCGGAAATTATGTCAGGTGCATTACGTATGCTTAATGTAGCACCGGATCTTGAAACATTTGCCACTTTAGATTCGGAGAGCAATGATGGCTGATCTTGCCCCAATATTAGCGCGTTTTGCTATCAGCCATGAATCCATAGATGTGCAACATCTAGTGCTCGATAGCCGTAAAATAAAAACCGGTGATGCCTTTATCGCCATTAAAGGCCATAGCCAAGATGGTGGTTTATTTGTTGAGTCTGCACTGGCTAATGGTGCGGCGATTGCGTTAGTTGATGAGCAATGCGAATGCACTTTTGCTTCCGATAAAATAATTAGAGTGGCTCAGTTAGATAAAAAACTGGCGCAATTGAGTGCTCAGTTTTATGGCAAGCCGAGTGAAGAATTAGCTTTAATTGGCGTAACGGGTACCAACGGTAAGTCAACAATTACCAGCATGATTGCCTATTTAGCACAAGTCTGTGGCAGTAAAAGTGCGGTGATTGGCACATTAGGTTGGGGTCATCCCGATAAACTAAATGCGCTTGCCAATACCACGCCATCGTCAGTTGAGTTACAAGCTATTTTGGGGCAACTGCATCAAGCAAGTCATCAAGTGGTTGCGATGGAAGTCTCTTCTCATGGTTTAGTGCAAGGGCGTGTTGCATGTACGCGATTTAAAGCGGCAGTATTTAGTAATCTATCACGCGATCATCTTGATTATCATGGTGATATGCAAAGTTATGCTGATGCTAAACTTATGCTGTTTACTGAGTGTAATCCTGAAATATCAGTTATAAATCAAGATGATGAAGTTGCCAAGTTATGGTTGATGCAACCAGAACTTATGGATGCTGTAGTTTATGGGCAAGGTAAAACGACTACCCATACTGGGCGTTATGTTTTATTTGATGATGTGCAATACAGCGGGGATGGTTTAAGTGCACAGTTTTACACCAGTTGGGGTAATACAGAGATAAAATGCCCTTTATATGGCCAATTTAATCTTTATAATCTCGCCGCTGCATTTGCGACCTTGTTGGCGCTTGGTTATTCAATCGATTTGTTAGCTCAGGCGGTGAGTAAATTATCACCTGTAGCAGGGCGAATGCAGCCATTTAGCGAAGCGAACAAACCAACTTGTGTGGTTGATTATGCCCATACTCCTGATGCCTTAGCGCTGGCGTTGCAAGCGTTACAGCTACATGTACCAGGTAAAGTGACGTGTGTATTTGGTTGCGGTGGTAATCGCGATAAAGGAAAACGAGCACTGATGGCGCAGGCTGCCGAGCGTTTTGCAAATAAAATAATTGTCACCAGTGATAATCCGCGTAATGAAGACCCAAAAGCTATCATTGCGGATATTTTGGCAGGGTTTAATGACACCACTCATGTTTTAAGTGAAGAAGATCGTGAGCAGGCGATAAAAATGGCGATTGAACAGGCAGAGCCTGAGGAAGTCATTTTAATTGCAGGTAAAGGCCACGAAGATTATCAGCTGATCGGAACGCAAGTATTGCCGTTTTGCGATCGAGCTCAAGTAGTAAAATATTTAAAAGGATATGGCCAATGATCCCAATGGACTTAAATTGGATTGCAAGCGTTTTGGCTGTGTCTTTCGAAGGGCAAAATCAGCAAGTTTTAAATATCAACACCGATACACGCACGATAAAAGCAGGTGAGGTTTTTTTAGCAATTAAAGGGCCAAATTTTGATGGTCATAAATTTGTTGAGCAAGCCGTTGCACAAGGTGCTGTTGCTGTGATTGTTGATCATTCAGTTAAGGTTCAAGTACCGCAGTTTATTGTGCCCGACGCTCGGTTGGCATTAGGGAAATTAGGGGCTGCTGTTATGGCCGAAGTAAATCCTAAAACCATCGCAATTACAGGAAGTGTCGGAAAAACCACAGTCAAAGAAATGTGTGCCGCTATTTTATCGCAGCACGGTGAGGTTTTGGCTACAAAAGGTAATTTTAATAACGATATTGGTGTGCCATTAACGTTATTGCGCCTTGAGCCTAAACATCAATATGCGGTGATTGAACTGGGCGCAAATCATATTGGTGAAATTGCTTACACTACCGATTTGGTTAAACCAGATGTAGCCGTGGTATGTAATGTTGCCGCTGCTCATATTGAAGGTTTTGGTAGTTTAGATGGGGTGGCACAAGCCAAAGGTGAGATTTTTAGCGGTTTGAAAGCTGGTGGTATAGCGGTTATTAATGCAGATAGTCCTTATGTCGACTATTGGCTGACAAGTCTTGATAAAAGCACTCTATGCCAATTTTCAATGAGCCAACAACTTGATGTCTGGCCTGAAAATATTCATTTAGATAAATTAGGTCGCGCAGGTTTTGATTTATGCACTCCAACAGAGCGTATTGCGGTGCAACTTCCTATTGCTGGAAAGCACAATATAACCAATGCGTTGATTGCCTGTGCGCTGACCTTACCCTTAGGTGTGACGCTTGCACACGTTGCCCAAGGCTTGGCATCTATGCCCATGGTACAAGGACGAGTTAATTTAATTGAAGTTAATGATAGCTTGACTGTGATTGATGATACCTACAATGCGAATGTGCAGTCGGTTAAAGCAGGGATAGACTTACTTGGCCAAATTGAAGGTCATCAAATTTTTGCCTTTGGTGATATGGGTGAATTGGGGGCTGATGCGCGTCAGTACCACGAGGAAGTTGGGCTTTATGCGCAGCAAAAGGGAATTGATACTTTTTACAGCTTAGGGGTATTAAGCCGTTATGCCAGTGATGTTTATCAAAAAGCAGGGTTGCACTTTTCTTCTCGCCAACAGTTATTAGCAGCGATTTTAAATGACATTGCTCACGTTGAAGGACCGATTACTATTTTGGTAAAAGGCTCTCGTAGTTCACGAATGGAGTTATTGGTACAAGATATTGTCGCCAGTGCTCAACATAAAAATAATAATGGAGCACAACCATGCTAGTTTGGTTAGCGGAATATTTAACACAGTACTATTCAGGTTTTAATGTTTTTTCATACCTGACATTCCGCTCTATTTTAGGCATTTTAACTGCCTTACTTATCTCGTTATATTTTGGTCCTAAAGTCATTCGCTATTTGCAAGATATGCAAATAGGTCAAACGGTTCGCACCGATGGCCCGGAATCCCATTTAGTTAAATCAGGAACTCCTACTATGGGTGGGATCTTGATTTTGGCTTCAATTTTTTCAAGCACCTTGTTATGGGCTGATTTAAGTAACAAATATGTATTGGTGACTTTATTTGTGATTGGATCGTTAGGCGTAGTTGGTTTTGTTGATGACTATCGCAAAGTAGTGCGTAAAGACAGTAAAGGCCTTATTGCACGGTGGAAATATTTTTGGCAATCAGTCATTGCGTTAGCAACAGGGATATTTTTATACAGCACTGCAACATTAAGCGCAGAAACATCACTGGTGGTGCCATTTTTTAAAGAGTTACTACCGCAACTGGGTATTTTCTTTATTGTGATGAGTTATTTTGTGATTGTCGGTACCTCAAATGCAGTAAACCTGACCGATGGATTAGATGGTTTAGCAATTGTGCCAACAATTTTAGTAGCGGGAGCATTAGCGTTTATTGCTTATGTCACCGGTAACATTAATTATGCAGCGTATTTACACCTTCCGCATATTCCTCTAGCCAGTGAGCTGGTGATTGTTTGTACCACTATTGTTGGCGCGGGATTGGGTTTCTTATGGTTCAATACTTATCCAGCGCAAGTATTTATGGGTGATGTTGGTTCGCTTGCGCTAGGAGGTGCTTTGGGAATTATTGCTATTTTAGTGCGCCAAGAGTTAGTGCTTATCATCATGGGCGGTGTGTTTGTGATGGAAGCCGTGTCGGTTATTTTACAAGTTGGTTCCTATAAATTAAGGGGGCAACGAATTTTTAGAATGGCTCCGATACATCATCATTATGAATTAAAAGGGTGGCCTGAACCTCGGGTGATAGTGCGTTTTTGGATTATCTCCGTGGTCTTGGTTTTAGCTGGCTTGGCGACGTTAAAGATAAGATAAATGAATTACTTAACGCGGTTGAAAACAAAAAAAATAATTGTGCTTGGGCTCGGTGTTTCCGGTCTGAGCACAGTGCGTTTTCTGCTAGGTCAAACGATTAATCCGATTGTAGTTGATAGTCGCGCAAAGCCGCCAGGAGCTGAATGGTTAACCTCCCAGGCTCCTCATTTGGTTTGCTATTTTGGCTCTTTATCGCAAGCACCACTGACAGAGGTTGATATGATCATTATCAGCCCAGGCATTGCTCTTAGTACTCATGAAGTACAACAAGCAATCGCTGCTAATGTCGAAGTGATAGGTGATATTGAGCTGTTTGCGCGTATAAACGATAAACCAGTTGTTGCAGTAACCGGTTCTAATGGTAAATCAACCGTGGTGACATTGGCTGCTAGGGTCTTGGCTGATGCCGGTTACAACGTTGGTTTAGCTGGTAATATTGGTATTTCGCCACTGGATTTATTTGCCAGTGAGATTGATGTATTTGTACTTGAACTCTCAAGTTTTCAATTAGAAACCACTACTAGTTTGGCTCCTATCAGTGCGACCATCCTTAATTTGTGTGAAGATCACATGGATAGATATGCTGGCATGGATGAGTATTACGCCGCAAAACAGACTATTTATCGTAATGCACAATGGGCAGTGTATAACCAAGCTGATTTACTGACGTATCCACATGAGGCTAAAGCCACGTTAAGCTTTGGCGAATCTGGTAGCGATTATCACTTAGAACATGATGAGTCAGGCTCATTTTTTGCCTATCAACAGCAAACGATTTTACCTGTAAGCGATTTGACGATTGTTGGCAAACACAACCAGCTTAATGCCCTTGCTGTGATGGCGTTATTGAAACCGTTTAATATCGATTCATTTGTTTATTCAACTAGTTTTAAGGCTTTTACCGGGCTTGCCCATCGCTGCCAATTTGTGGCTCAAATTGATGGCGTGAACTTTTACAACGACTCAAAAGCGACCAATGTAGGCGCGTGTATTAGTTCGATAGAAGGTTTATACAGTCCAAATAAACGTTTGATTTTAATTGTCGGTGGTGACGGTAAAGGTGCCGATTTTAGTCCACTTCAGTATTATTTTGCAGCGCAAGTCACTGAGCTAATTTGTCTTGGCCGTGATGGGAAAGCATTAGCTGCGCTAAAAGCCGGTTCGCATTTTGTCAGCTCGATGGCTCAAGCGGTGGCGTGTGCCAAAAAACTCGCAGCCTCAGGTGATAATGTACTGCTGGCACCTGCCTGTGCGAGTTTAGATATGTACAGCAATTACATGGCGCGAGGTGATGATTTTGTCCACTGTGTGACTGAGGAAGAATTATGACCTTAGTTGAGCAAATTCAATCCCGTTTTTTTGCAAAAAAATCAGATAGCTTGTTTGATACAAGTTTGGTGTATTGCGTGCTGCTACTTGTTGGGATTGGTTTTGTGATGGTTAATAGCGCATCAATGCCTGTTTCTGAGCGCATTTATAATAATCCGTACCACATTACCACTCGTCACTGCATGTTTTTAGGTATGAGTTTTATCTTATTTTGGTTTAGTACCAGCATCCCAATGACGTGGTGGAAACGCTTTAACATGCCTTTGTTATTCGTAGGCTTGGGTTTATTGATTTTAGTCTTAATTGTTGGGCGTGAAGTAAATGGCTCAAAACGGTGGATCCCTATTGGCCCTGTTGGCTTGCAGGCGGCTGAGGTTGCCAAGCTTTGCTTCTTTAGTTACATCGCTGGTTATTTAGTACGTAAACGTGAAGAGGTGCAAGAAAATATCAAAGGTTTCACTAAGCCTATGATTGTATTTGCGGTATATGCCTTTTTAATTTTAATGCAGCCTGATTTAGGCACGGTATTAGTGATGTTTGTCACTACCGTGGGTTTGTTGTTTTTAGCTGGCGCAAAAGTATGGCAGTTTTTAGCCCTAATTATGACTGGTGCAGGCTTAGTGACGCTGCTAATTATTTTTGAACCATACCGTATGGCGCGAGTTGTAAGTTTTTTAGAGCCTTGGGATGACCCATTTGGCAAAGGGTATCAGTTAGTTCAGTCCTTAATGGCCTACAGCCGCGGTGGTTGGTTTGGGCAAGGCTTAGGTAATAGTGTGCAAAAGTTACAATATTTACCTGAAGCACATAACGATTTTATCTTTGCAGTGATAGGCGAGGAACTTGGTTTTATTGGTGTGGTCAGTATTTTATTAGTGATTGGTACTTTGGTTTATCGCGCATTTAATATCGGTCAAAAAGCTTTAAAAGCGGGCAAAGAGTACGAAGGTTATTTAGCCTTGGCTATCGGTATTTGGATTGCATTTCAAAGTGTAGTTAATGTTGGTGCAAGTGCCGGTTTATTGCCAACCAAGGGATTAACGTTACCTTTTGTATCTTATGGTGGGTCGAGTTTAATGGTAATGACGATAGCGATAGGTGTGCTGCTTCGCATTGATTTTGAAGTAAATATGGCAACACGCCAAGCGACCGGAGGGCGAAAGAAATGACCAAAAAGCTAATGGTCGTCGCAGGTGGTACTGGTGGGCATATCTTCCCAGGTATTGCGGTTGCAGAGTATTTAAAACAGCAAGGTTGGCAAGTGGTTTGGCTTGGCACCGCTGATAGAATGGAAGCGCAAGTTGTTCCTAAACACGATATCGCAATCCGTTTTATTGAAGTTAAAGGCGTGCGTGGAAATGGTTTAAAACGCCTATTCGTTGCTCCTTTTATGGTGTTAAAAGCAATTTGGCAAGCGCGTAAAGTTATGCAACAAGAGCGCCCAGATGTATTACTAGGCATGGGCGGTTATGTGACAGGTCCTGCTGGTATTGCTGCTAAAAGTTTAGGTATCCCGCTGATTGTGCATGAGCAAAATGCAGTCGCCGGTTTAAGTAATAAATTATTAGCCAAAATGGCGAACAAAGTGTGTGCTGCTTTTCCAAGTGCCTTTGAAGACGGAGTTGCTACTTTGGTTGGCAATCCGGTGAGAAGGAGTGTATCAGCAATTGGTCATCAATTTGAGTCAGAGCATTGCAAAATTTTAGTGGTAGGTGGCTCTTTAGGTGCCAGTGCGTTGAACGAACAACTGCCTGCAGTATTTGCAGAACTTCAACAAGTAAAACCTTTATCAATTTGGCATCAAACCGGTAAAGGCCAGCTTGGTGGGGTAACTGAGCAATATAATAAATTAGCACTGGAAGCCAAAGTGGAGCAGTTTATTGATGATATTGACCTTGCTTATGCATGGGCTGATATTGTGGTTTGCCGAGCGGGTGCACTCACTGTGAGTGAAATAGCTGCGGCAGGTAAAATGGCATTATTTATTCCATTTCCGCACGCTGTGGATGATCATCAAACTGCAAATGCAGGGTATTTAGTGGATAATCAAGCCGCATTATTATTGCAACAGCGTGATATGGAAACCGGGGTCTTAGTGAATATGCTCAGACCCTATGTTGAAAATAATGAATTAATTAGTGAAATGGCCGTGCGAGCTAAAGCATTAGCTAAGCTCGATGCAACTGAGCAAGTTGCGAATTTTTGTCAACAATTGAGCCATTAAAAAGAGAAAGAGAATTAAGTGAATCAAATAAGTAAATTACCCGCGATGCGACGTGTTGAATCTATCCATTTTATTGGCATAGGTGGCGCGGGTATGGGTGGGATTGCAGAAGTACTCGCCTATGAAGGCTATAAAATTACCGGCTCAGACATTGCCGATAACGCCATGACTAAACGACTAGCCGGCATTGGCGCCAAAATTTTTATTGGTCATCAGGCAAGTAATGTTGATGACGCAAGTGTGGTGGTGGTTTCAAGTGCAATTGATCAAAAAAATCCAGAAATAATTGCTGCGCAACATAACCGCACGCCCATTGTACGCCGAGCTGAAATGTTGGCCGAATTAATGCGTTTTCGCCATGGTATTGCCATCGCGGGCACGCATGGAAAAACAACCACGACCAGTTTGATTGCGAGTGTATTTGCCGAAGCAGAGCTCGATCCTACGTTTGTGATTGGCGGATTATTAAATAGCGCTGGCACAAACGCGAAGCTTGGTTCAAGCCGCTTTTTAATTGCTGAAGCCGATGAAAGTGATGCCTCATTTTTACATTTACAGCCAATGGTATCAGTTATCACCAATATTGAGGCGGATCATATGGATACGTATCAAGGTGATTTCGAAAATATGAAAGATACCTACATTGAGTTTATCCATAACTTACCTTTTTATGGCTTAGCTGTAGTGTGCTGTGATGATGAAGTGGTCAAAGAGTTGATCCCGCGTTTTGGTCGAAAGTTTTTAACTTATGGTCAATCGAGCCAAGCGGATTACCGCATGAGTGACTTTGTTCAATCGGGCAATACAAGTCAGTTTGTGGTGACTGATAAGCAGGGGCATAGCTTAAATGTCAAATTGAATATGCCCGGTTTACACAATGCGCTTAATGCAACTGCAGCCATAGCAGTTGCTAAAGATGAAGGCATAGCAGACGATGCAATTATTCGTGCATTGGCCAAATTCGAAGGCATTGGCCGTCGTTTTGAGCATTATGGTAATTTTGCAACCGAGCGTGGAGATATCATGTTGGTTGATGATTATGGCCATCATCCATCGGAAGTTGCTGCGACTATAAAAGCTGCCCGTCAAGGTTGGCCTGATAAACGTTTAGTGATGGCCTATCAACCTCATCGTTATACTCGCACCCGTGATTTATATGAAGAGTTTGTGCAGGTTTTAGCTGAAGTTGATTTATTACTGCTGCTTGAAGTTTATCCTGCAGGCGAGCAAGCAATCGCTGGTGCAGACAGTAAAAGTTTGTGTCGTAGTTTGCGCCAACGTGGCAAAGAGCCTGTGTATATTTCAGGCCCTAGCGAGTTAACATCGGTACTTAGCGAAGTGCTGCAAGGCAATGACTTAGTCCTCACTCAAGGAGCGGGGAATATTGGTCAGTTAGTTAAAGTGCTGGCAGAAACACAATTAGATATTGAAAAATTAAAACAGGTGAAGGCATGAATCCACAACAATTTGGCAAAGTAGCAGTACTAATGGGTGGTAGTTCAGCAGAACGCGATGTCTCATTACGTTCGGGCCAAGCTGTATTAAATGCTTTGATATCGCAAGGTGTTGATGCATTTGCTTTTGATCCTGCAGAGCGCAATTTATTCGATCTTAAGAGTTTACAAACCGACAGGGCCTTTATTGCTTTGCATGGCCGTGGTGGTGAAGATGGCACCATTCAAGGTGCACTTGAGTTTTTAGGTTTACCTTACACCGGTAGTGGTGTTTTAGGTTCAGCATTAGCAATGGATAAAGTACGTTGCAAAGAGCTATTTAAAGCCCGCGGTTTAAGCTCGGCTGAGTTTGTTGTAGTTGAGCAAGGTGCGCAGTTTGATAGCCAAGCCATTATTAACGAATTTGGCGCTGTAATGGTAAAGCCAGCTCATGAAGGATCAAGCATTGGTATGGCAAAGGCAGCAACCGCCAGTGAATTAAATGAAGCCATCAGTAATGCGTTTCGTTTTGATGACACTGTGATGCTTGAAAAGTGGATTACCGGGCGCGAATTTACCGTCACTATGATTTCAGGAGTCGCACAACCGATTGTTGAAATGGTGACGCCGCGTGGTTTTTATGATTATGAAGCAAAATATCAAGCGAACAGTACACAATATTATTGCCCCGCAGAGCTGAGCCAATCAGAAACGGAAAATTTACAGCTGTTAGCACAGCACGCATTTAAGTTAGTTGGTGCCAGTGGTTGGGGTCGAGTTGATGCAATGCGCGATCAGGCAGGGCAATTTTACCTGCTTGAGGTAAATACGGTGCCAGGCATGACAGAGAAATCGTTAGTACCTATGGCAGCAAAGGCAAATGGTATGAATTTCAGTCAATTAGTTATAAATATATTGGAGCAAACGCTTTAATATGAAACAATTTCTAGAAACCTTAAATCACTTAAAACAGCGCATCGATTGGTCGCTGGTTTTTGGATTGGGTTTCTTTTTGTTTATTGTGATTTTACTTGCTCAAAGCTTTGTTGCGGTCAGTAACTGGATGGCAAGTGATAAAAATAGTCAGATAAAACAAGTAACTGTATTAGGTTTGCCAGAGCATACATCGGAGCAACAAATTTTAGCTGCGATCCGAAAAGCAGATTTATCGAGCTTTTTTGAGCTAGATGTGAACGAAGTTCAAAAGCAAGTTGTTGAATTACCTTGGGTTGCAAGCGCTTCCATTCGTAAACAATGGCCAGATACATTAAAAGTGTACGTGGTAGAACACGTACCTGTGGCAATTTGGAATGATGACCAATTATTAAATAATTATGGTGAAGCATTTCAAGCGCCCAAAAGCTCGATAAAAGAAAGTTTACCTAGCTTATTTGGTCCAGAAGGTAGCGAGCAAGAAGCGTGGCAAACGTTTCAGCAGTTTCATGAACTGTTTTATATCAATAATTTTAAGCTAATCAGTTTAGCGTTGTCTGAGCGTTTCTCATGGCAGCTTTGGTTAGATAACGGCATAAAGTTAAATTTAGGTCGCGAAGAAAAAGCGCAGCGGGTACAGCGATTTATCGATTTGTATCCCTATATGTTAAAACGCAAGGATGCAGAGGTCGATGTGGTCGATTTAAGGTATGATACTGGATTGGCAGTGAGCTGGAAGCCATTGTCATCTCAACAATTACAACAACAAAAGAGTAAAGCATGACGAAGTCAGCGGAGCGTAATCTAGTAATTGGACTTGATGTGGGCACATCTAAGGTCGTTGCGACGGTTGGCGAAATTACAGCAGATAACAAAATAAGTATTGTTGGTGTTGGCACACAAGTGTCGCACGGTATGGACAAAGGTGGCGTGAATGATTTGAACTTAGTATCAGAATCAATTCAACGTGCAATCGATGCCGCCGAAATTATGGCTGACTGTCGTATTAGTTCGGTTTATTTAGGTATTTCTGGCAAGCATATTCAGTGTCAAAACGAAAATGGTGTTGTCGCAATAAATAATGCTGAAGTAGGTCCTGATGACATCGAAAATGTCATACATATCGCAAAATCAGTACCAATTTCTGCTGAGCGTAAAATGCTGCATGCTTTGCCACAAGAATACAGTATCGATATGCAAGAAGGTATTAAAAACCCGCTCGGTATGAGTGGTGTACGTATGGAAGCCCGAGCACATATTATTACCTGCTCTAATGATATGGCGAAAAATATTGAGAAATGTGTTGAGCGTTGTGGTTTGCAGGTAGACCAACTTATATTTTCGGCTTTGGCATCGGGTTATTCAGTATTAACTGAAGATGAAAAAGAATTAGGGGTTGCGGTGATTGATATTGGTGGTGGCACCATGGATATCACAATTTATACCAATGGCTCGTTACGTCATTCGGCCGTAATTACTGTTGCTGGAAATCAGGTAACGGGTGATATCGCAAAGATATTTCGTACCCCAATTTCACACGCAGAAGCAATTAAAGTGCAATATGCATGTGCAAGTAGCCAAAGGGCTAGCACAGAGGATACTATAGAAGTCCCAAGTGTGGGTGGGCGACCTGCAAGAATCATGTCGCGTCATACTTTGGCGGAGGTTGTTGAGCCTCGTTTTAGAGAACTATTTGAATTAGCGATGGAAGAAATCCGCCGCTCAGGCCTAGAAGAACAAATAGCTGCCGGTGTTGTTCTTACTGGTGGTACAGCAAAGATGGCCTATGCGTTGGAAATAGCAGAAGAAATTTTTCAAATGCCTGCACGTGTCGGTAGTCCAATCGGGATGGTTGGTCTTTCAGACTATGTAAATGATCCGTCATTTGCTACAGCAGTAGGGCTTTTACAATATGGCCGTACGATGCAAGTAGCCAATGCGCGAAAATCTACAGAAAGTACAAGCGCAAATTGGTGGAACCGTGTCACTAAATGGTTCCAAGGTGAATTTTAAACTCTAGTCGGAGAGTGAATATGTTTGATTATATGGAACAGCACAGCGAAGAAGCTGTCATTAAAGTCATCGGTGTGGGCGGTGGCGGTGGTAATGCTGTTGAACACATGGTGAAACGCCAAATTGAAGGCGTGCGTTTTATTACTGCAAATACGGACGCTCAAGCGTTACGTAAATCGTCTGCTGATATTACGGTGCAGTTGGGTACTAAAATTACGTCTGGATTAGGAGCGGGCGCCAATCCAAATATAGGTCGCCAATCTGCTGAAGAAGACATTGATACCATTCGTGCCAGTCTTGAAGGTGCTGACATGGTCTTTATCGCCGCTGGTATGGGCGGTGGTACTGGTACAGGTGCAGCCCCTGTGGTTGCAAGACTTGCAAAAGAGATGGGGATTTTAACCGTTGCAGTGGTCACTCGCCCATTTGACTTTGAAGGTAAAAAACGTGCAGCCGCCGCAGATCAAGGTATTGCGGAGCTTGCGGAAGTTGTAGATTCACTTATTACAATTCCTAACAATAAATTGCTTAAGGTTTTGGGCAAAGGTACGACATTATTAGATGCATTCGCAAAAGCGAATGATGTGCTTTATGGTGCTGTGCAAGGTATTGCAGAACTAATTACCCGCTCAGGTTTAATTAACGTGGATTTCGCCGACGTACGAACTGTTATGTCAGCAATGGGAACTGCGATGATGGGAACGGCATCAGCAACAGGTCCTGATCGTGCGCAAGAGGCTGCAGAAGCTGCAATTTCAAGCCCATTATTAGAAGACGTTGATTTAACTGGTGCAAAAGGTATTTTAGTTAATATCACAGCGGGTATGAATATCGCGATTGAAGAGTTCGAAACAGTAGGTAATCACGTTAAAGCGCTTGCATCAGAAAATGCAACGGTTGTAGTGGGTGCTGTTATTGATCCTGAAATGACCGATGAGTTACGTGTAACAGTTGTAGCAACTGGTTTAGGCGGTGATCGTCGACCACAATTTGGTATTGTAGAAAGCAGTGCCAAAAAAGTTGCAGGTTCTGATGTCTCTTCAAATCCAGGTATGTTTGTGCCTAGTTTTGCAAGTCAGACCAGTACACAGCAAACTTCAAGTAATGTTGAAGCGCCTGTAGTGAAAGAGCCGACAGCGGCACCTAAAAAGCAAGCTGAAGGCGACTATTTTGATATTCCAGCTTTTTTACGTAAACAAGCTGATTAATAAATAGACAGGGTAATTGTCAGCTGGTCTTAGTTATGCTAAGATCCGCGACCATTTATTTTAAACCATAGAATAAGCGATTTAGCCTATGATTAAACAACGTACAATTGGTGAGTTAGTTAGTACCATAGGAGTTGGGCTTCATAAGGGAGAAAAGGTCTCTTTAACTCTCCGACCTGCCGCAGCGAATACTGGGATTGTATTTCGTCGCGTTGACCTTGATCCGGTTGTGGACTTTTACACGACACCTGAAGCCGTGGGCGATACTCAACTTTGTACTTGTTTAATCAATAAAGATGGCGTGCGCTTATCGACTACTGAGCATTTAATTGCTGCGATTGCTGCTTTAGGCATCGACAACCTTGTTGTTGAATTAGATAGTCCTGAAGTGCCAATTATGGATGGTAGTGCGCTACCATTCATTTACTTGATCCAAAAAGCGGGTATCAAAGAGCAGGCAGTTGCCAAGCGCTTTATTCGCATTACTGAGAAAGTACGTGTGGAAGACGGTGACAAATGGGCCGAAATTGAACCTTATGATGGTTTTCACATTGATTTTCAGATTGATTTTAATCACCCTGCAATTAATGACAGCCGTCAACGTATCGGTTTAGACATTACAGCACAAAGCTTTACCCAAGAGATAAGCCGTGCCCGTACATTCGGCTTTATGAAAGACATTGAATATATGCATGCAAATAACCTCGCATTAGGTGGCAGCATGGATAACGCAGTGGTATTAGATGAGTACAAAGTACTTAATCCAAATGGACTTCGTTATGCTGATGAGTTTGTTAAGCATAAAATTTTAGACTGCGTTGGTGACTTATTTATGACAGGTCACAATTTACTTGGCAAAGTAACAGCATTTAAGTCAGGTCATGATTTAAATAACAAGTTACTACGCAAATTAATGGCAACTGAGTCGGCATGGCAATGGGCGACCTTTGATGAGTCCGTGACTATGCCTGCGCCAGGTCTTGAATTAGCACACGCATAATTCATAGCAATATAAAAAAAGCTGACTTTAGTCAGCTTTTTTTATATCTAAATGATAGGTTTATGCCAAGTCAGGTGAGATTAACGATTAACTTTGATTAATTAACGCTTGGCTTTATTGGCATGAGCGGCTAGTTTTTCGAGCTTTGCTTTGAGTGATGCTGGGGCATGTTCTGCCACTTCGAGTAATGAATCGGCTGTTTGTTGACTTAATACTCTGCTGTTTACCACAGGTTGTGCTTTTTGTTCTTGAGCACGCTGATTGGCAGCGGCATGAGGTGAGGTTTGAATTTTTATTTGGCTCAGTTCAGGCAAACCATTTTTGCGTAAATCAGATAAGATACTCATCTTCATATAATTTAAGCGCATAGCGACCGCAGCTGACTGTGCTTCAATTATTAAGATTGAATCTCGATAGTTGCTTATGCGACATTTTTGCGCCATAGTGGCGCCGACACACTGTGTCAGTAGTTCTTGATGGTGATTAAGCTGTTGGCTTTTACCAATATAAGATGACATTCGGCTCGACATATTTGCCATAAGATCATCCAAGGTTTTTGGTGCATATCTGTCTTTAGCCATAGTGAGCAACGTAGTACTTATGAGTTTAATTGAAGTAAAAAAAGCGACTGTGCGTCCCTTTAATCCGATCGCATGGGGATGCGGCTTTGTCTGTGTCTTGTTAAGTGTCAGTGTAGTCCTCAACGTCTACCAGTGGCAAGCGCAAACGAAAGAGCGAGAGCATGTTGCCGTAAGCCTACAAAAAGTCAAGGCTGAATATCAACAGCATAATACTGATGTAGTAAATTTGCGGGCTAAAACCCAAGATCACTTATTGGCGTATCAAATGAAATTGGCTCAATTACAAGGTGAAGTTAATCGTCTTGCAGCATTGGGTGAAAAATTAGCTGAGGTTGCGAGTATTCCCGAAAATGAATACGATATGCTGCAATCGGTAGCTCAAGGTGGTCCTGCAACGGAAGATATTGCGTCTTCACAATGGGTTGCATTGGATGTATTCAAAGAAATTGATCAAATAGACTTGGCGCTAGCCAGTCAAGCGCATAAAATGTCGCTACTTGAATCTGTGTTAATGAATCACCATATAGAAGAAAGTTCACAAATTTCGGGTAAACCTGTTACACAGGGGTGGTTATCATCTTATTTTGGTGTTCGCAAAGATCCATTTAGTGGGGAACCTGCGATGCACAAAGGATTGGATTTTGCTGGAATAGAAGGTGATGCTGTCATCACGACAGGTGCAGGAGTGGTCACATGGGCGAGCGAGCGCAGTGGTTATGGTAATTTAGTTGAAATTGACCATGGCCAAGGAGTCGCAACACGTTATGGCCATAATCGTACCATTTTAGTCAAGGTTGGTGATGTAGTTGAAAAAGGGCAGGCGATAGCTGAATTGGGTAATACGGGACGTTCGACAGGCGCCCATGTTCATTATGAGTTATTAAATAATGGCGAAGCTACCAATCCACTACGTACTGTATATCGCACAAGTGCAAATTAGGCGTTAGCAGAGGCTGACAAAAACAAGGGTTGTAACGGTTTTATCATGATAGCTAATTTACTTACCAAAATTTTTGGTAGTCGCAATGATCGCACCATTAAAAATTTAAGAAAAACAGTGGCGCTGATTAATGCACTAGAGTCGCAAATTGAAGCATTAACAGATGACGAATTAAAAGCAAAAACTGCACAATTCCGCAAGCGTTTTGATGATGGTGAAACGCTTGACGAGATTCTGCCAGAAGCATTTGCTGTTGTCCGTGAAGCATCAAAACGCGTATTTAATATGCGTCACTTTGATGTGCAAATGATTGGTGGCATGGTATTGCACCAAGGTCGTATCGCAGAAATGCGCACCGGTGAAGGTAAAACCTTAACCGCATCACTTCCAGCTTACTTACATGGTTTAAGTGGTAAAGGTGTTCATGTTATTACGGTGAATGATTATCTCGCCAAACGTGATGCCCAAACAAACCGTCCATTGTTTGAGTTTTTAGGCTTAAGTGTTGGTTGTAATGTTCCGGGTATGAACTCATACGAAAAGAAAATCGCTTACCAAGCTGATATTACCTACGGTACTAACAATGAGTTTGGTTTTGATTACTTACGCGACAATATGGCGTTTTCACCTGAAGAGCGTGTTCAGCGCGCACTCAACTTCGCTGTTATCGATGAAGTGGATTCAATCTTAATCGACGAAGCACGTACCCCATTAATTATTTCTGGCCCTGCAGAAGATAGCTCAGAGCTTTACATTGAAATTAATAAAATCGTTCCACTCTTAACTCGTCAAGAAAAAGAAGACGAAGAAGGGGTTGAAGGCGATGGTGATTTCACGATTGATGAAAAGGGTAAGCAAATTCATTTGACCGAACGTGGTCAAATTAAAGTTGAAGACTTGTTGCTTGAGCGTGGATTAATGCAAGATGGTGAGTCGCTTTACTCTGCGGCAAACATTACCTTGTTAAGCCATGTTTATGCGGCTTTACGCGCTCATAAATTATTCCAAAAAGATGTCGACTATGTGGTAAAAGACAATGAAATTATCATTGTTGATGAGCACACAGGTCGTACAATGGAAGGGCGTCGTTGGTCTGAAGGTTTACACCAAGCTGTTGAAGCAAAAGAAGGTGTAAAAATTCAAAATGAAAACCAAACATTAGCATCAATTACATTCCAAAACTATTTCCGTATTTACAATACACTGTCGGGTATGACGGGTACTGCAGATACTGAAGCGTTTGAGTTCCAATCAATTTATGGATTGGACACTGTGGTTATTCCAACTAATAAGCCAATGATCCGTGATGATCGCGCTGACTTAGTCTATTTAACTCAAGAAGAAAAGTACGAAGCAATCTTAAAAGATATCATCGATTGTCAAAAACGTGGCCAACCTGTTCTTGTTGGTACTATTTCAATCGAAAGCTCCGAGTACTTGTCACAGTTCTTACGTAAAGAAAAAATTCAACATAATGTACTAAACGCTAAGTTCCATGCGCAAGAAGCTGATATTGTTGCTGACGCTGGTTTACCAGGTAAAGTAACGATTGCCACTAACATGGCGGGTCGTGGTACTGATATCGTGTTAGGTGGTAACTGGCAAGCACAAATTGCTAAGTTAGAAAACCCAACTGACGAGCAAATTGCAAAAATTAAGCAACAATGGCAAGAAACTCACGATGCAGTAATCGCTGCTGGTGGTTTGCATATTATTGCGACTGAGCGTCATGAATCACGCCGTATCGATAATCAGTTACGTGGTCGTTCAGGTCGTCAAGGTGATGCAGGTTCAAGCCGTTTCTACTTATCAATGGAAGATTCATTGATGCGCATCTTTGCTGGTGATCGCATGACTAATATGATGCGCAAGTTAGGTATGGAACGTGGTGAAGCGATTGAGCATCCATGGGTGAACCGCGCCATTGAAAACGCCCAGCGTAAAGTAGAAGCGCGTAACTTTGATATCCGTAAGCAATTACTTGAATTTGATGATGTTGCCAATGATCAGCGTCGTGTTGTTTATTCACAACGTAACGAATTACTTGATGAAGGTGATATTTCTGAAACGATTGCGGCAATTCGTAAAGACGTATTAAACAATAAGATAGATCTTTATATTCCACCACAGTCATTGGCTGAAATGTGGGATATTAAAGGCTTAGAAGATTGCTTAAAAGCTGATTTCTTAGTTGATTTACCTGTGCAGCAATGGCTTGATGAAGACAATAAGTTGTTTGAAGAAAAGCTACGCGAACGCATTGAACAAAGTGTCGAAGCTGCTTATCAACATAAAGAAGAAATGGTGGGAGCTCAAGTACTTCGCCAGTTCGAAAAAGCAATCATGCTGCAAAGCTTAGATCAACATTGGAAAGATCATTTAGCGGCAATGGATCATTTGCGTCAAGGTATTCACTTACGTGGATACGCGCAAAAAAATCCAAAGCAAGAATATAAACGTGAATCGTTTGAATTGTTCACGCAAATGCTTGAAGATCTAAAAATTGATGTTGTTAGCATTTTAAGTAAAGTCCAAGTGCGCGCCGAAGAAGATGTTGAAGCTGTTGAAGCGCAACGTCGTCGTGCTGAAAATGTTGAGCGTCAGTATCAGCATGAAGAAGCTGAGCAAGTTGGTGGTGAAGCACCACAGGCTCCAAGTATGGTTCGCGCTGAACCTAAAGTGGGTCGTAATGATATTTGTCCATGTGGCTCAGGCTTAAAGTACAAGCAATGCCATGGTAAATTGAAATAATCATTACCATTGTTTAAAAAGCGACTTCGGTCGCTTTTTTATTGTGAAAAATTAACTAGAGAATGTAATGGAAAGTACAATAAATCCGGATAAAAAAGTGGTTCATGTTGCGGTTGGAATTATTAAACGTGAACAAGATATATTCATTTGTAAACGGCCTGACGATAAACATCAAGGCGGGAAGTGGGAGTTTCCGGGTGGTAAAGTTGAAAAAGGCGAAACGGTTACGCAAGCACTGCAACGTGAACTAATTGAAGAAGTTGATATACATGTACAAAGTTCGAGTCCGTTTATGGAAATTCATCATGATTATGGTGATAAAGCGGTACAGCTTGATATTCATTTAGTTGAAGATTTTAGTGGTGAGCCAATTGGACTAGAAGGTCAGCAGGGTCAATGGGTAGCGATTGATAAACTTGATAACTTTCAATTTCCAGCTGCTAATGTACCAATTTTAGCAAAGCTCATTGAACTGATAAAATAATCATTTTATTTTATCTTTTAGTGCCATAATAATCTTCTATGCTGCTGATAAATTATATAGGGACACCATAAATAAGCATGAGGCAATTTAATTACGTTATTTTGGCGATGTTATGGCTTAGTTTGGGTGCATCGGCAATCGCTTCAGAACAACCGATTTTGGATGTCAGCGTTGGTTGGTCAAAGCCTCCTTATGTCATTGAGCAAGATGATAGTGGTTTCGAAATTGAATTGGTTAAAGCTATTTTTAATCAATTGGGCTATCAGCTTAAATTTATTTATGTACCTTTTGCCCGCTCACCCTATTTACTCAATCAGGGGGAAACTGATTTGGCAATGACAATTAACCCTCGTATGGATATCAAAAAGCAGCAGTTAAGTATTCCTTATATCAGCTATCATAATGTGGCGATAAGCCTAAAAGAACGTCACTTAACTATTAATGTTGTTGCAGATTTGGCTAACTACTCTGTCGTTGCGTTTCAAAATGCTAAGGTAGTTTTAGGGTATGAGTATGGCCGAGCAGTGAAACAATCACTGTTTTATCAGGAGTTGCCAGACCAAGCGCATCAGGTCGAGATGCTGCTTAAAGGTCGTACCGACGTTGTAGTGATGGATATTAATATTTTTAATTATTTAAGCCGCGCTTATTCAAATCAAAATCAAATGGATAAGGTTAATGTGCATACTTTATTCCCTGTCAGCAAGTATCAGCTAGGTTTTAAAAACAGTGCGTTAAAAGATTTATTTAACGAGAAACTAAACATTTATAAAGGCTCAGACGCTTATCAGCAGTTGCTTAAAAAGTATGAGTTTTATCAGGTCGAAAGCCATAACCAGCCTTGATTTTTTTACAATGTAAAAAAATCGTTTCCAGTGTTGTTATTTCTCTTTATGATGATTTGCTATTAATTGAATGTCGATTAATAACTCATTCTAGGATTTTATAATAATGAAAAAAGTTACCTTTTTAGCGACCAGTGTCGCCTTAGCATTAGGTCTTACCGGGTGTGGTGAGCAAGCTAAAACAGCAACAGCAACAGCAACAGCAACAAAAACAGCGAATACTATGGTTGTTAATGAGGCTAAAGCCGCGCTTGTATCGGGCATTGAGTTAGAAAATATTGATCACGCTGTGCGTGCACAAGATGATTTTTACCAGCATGTAAACGGTGTATGGCTGCGTGATACAAAAATTCCAGACGATAAATCTAATTATGGCTCGTTTACTCAGTTGTATGATAATTCACAAGCAGCACTTAAAAAAGTAATTGAAGCTGCAGCAGCAAATGCCACGGTTAAAGCTGGTAGCGATGAGCAAAAGCTAGGTGATTTTTATAAAAGCTTTATGGACCAGTCGACAGCGAATAAATTAGGATTCGACCCTTTAAAAGCCGACTTAGCTAATATAGCAGCGCTAACAGATAAAAAAGGGCTTGCTGGTTTAATGGCTGAACTGCGAATTAAAGGCAGTAATACCCCATTTGCTTGGTATGTGAATAACGATGAGAAGAAATCAAGCGAATATGCGCTATATGTTTTTCAATCGGGTTTAGGATTACCTGATCGTGATTATTATCTTAAAAATGATGAGAAATTCACAAAAATTCGCGAACAATATCAAACATATATTACTCAACTGCTTGCGCTAGCTGGCGATGAAAATGCTGCTGATGCTGCAAAAAATATTATTGCACTTGAAGCTAAACTTGCGACTGCACAGTGGTCTCGAGTTGAAAACCGTGATGCAACCAAAGCATATAACAAGTTAACAACAGCAGAAGTGGATACGCTACTTGGAGATTTTGATTTTGCGGCGTTTTTAGCGCAATCGAATCTGAATGTAAAAGAGTTGATTGTTAGTCAGCCTAGTTATTTAGCCGCTCTTGCAGGTATTTATGCCGAAACTGACTTAACGGTTTGGCAAGATTATTTAAGCTTTCACTTTGTAAATACCTATGCAAGTAAGTTGGGTGATGAGTTTGTTGATTTAAATTTTGCATTTTACAGCACAACACTGCGTGGGGTTGAGCAGCAGCAACCTCGATGGAAAACAGCGGTTGATTCGGCAAATGATGTGCTGGGTGAAATCTTGGGTAAAGTTTATGTAAAAGATAACTTTCCACCAGAAGCAAAACAACGTATGGGTGTATTGGTTAATAACTTAATCAAGGCTTACGGGGTTGCGATTGATGAATTAGAGTGGATGAGTGCCGAAACTAAAGTTGCGGCCAAAGAAAAGCTCAATAAATTCACGCCAAAAATTGGCTATCCTGATAAATGGAAAGACTACTCTGCGCTTGAAATTAAAGCTGGTGATTTAGTTGGTAATTTTATTCGTCATAGCCAGTGGGCCTATGCCGATATGAGTGGCAAATTAGGTAAACCAGTTGATCGGAGTGAGTGGTTCATGACACCTCAAACGGTTAATGCGTATTACAATCCAGTGAATAATGAAATTGTTTTCCCTGCCGCTATTTTACAACCGCCATTTTTTAATTTAGCTGCGGATGATGCGGTTAACTATGGTGCAATTGGTGCGGTGATTGGTCATGAGCTTGGTCATGGTTTTGATGATCAAGGTGCAAAATATGATGGCGATGGCAATTTACGCGATTGGTGGAATGAAACCGATTTAGCTCAGTTTCAAGAGCGTGGCGCAAAACTGATAGCTCAATATGATGGCTTCAAACCATTTGATGATGCGCATGTAAATGGCTCTTTAACATTAGGTGAGAACATTGGTGACTTAGGTGGTTTAACTGTTGCTTATAAAGCGTACCAAATGTCACTATCAGGCAATAAAGCGCCTGAAATAGATGGTTTTACGGGTGAACAACGCTTCTTTATGGGTTGGGCGCAAGTATGGCGTCGTAATTATCGTGATGAAGAACTTCGCAATCGCTTAATGACCGATCCGCATTCACCAAGCCAATACCGTGTTATTGGTATTTTGTCTAATATGCCTGAGTTTTATCAAGCATTTGCAGTAAAAGCAGAAGATAAAATGTACGTTGCGCCAGAGCAGCGCGTTAAAATTTGGTAATCTTTTATTTTTATTATCGATTTAGTTATTAGCCCAACGTAAGTTGGGCTTTTTATTAGCAAATAAAAAAGTGGAGATGCTCGGTGATATCACAATAATCCACGTCCTACTTTATCTGCTTAATATTCTAAAACTAATTTTAGTCTTGCAGATAAGTTTTAGTTACTTACAAAGGGGAGATATAAATAGTTAATTTTAAAAAATATTTATTAACTATTTATTTTATAAAGAGTATTTTATTTATCTTCTTTACTGATTCAGAAAAAAATCAGCTTTTATTTGCCTTTCAAAGATAGCGCTGTCATTTTGATTTGTTTATGATGAATCAAACCAATAATTATATATCATCTATAGTGACTCTAATTTTAGAGCGCACTACACCTTTAGGAGGCTCCATTAATGCATTTTAAAAAAAGCATTATCGCAAGCTTGTTTGTTTCGGCACCTTTGTTTGCACAAGGTCAATTAAGTCAGCAAGCATTACAAGAGTTTACTCAAAATACGCAATTTCAATTTGCTGTCGTCGATAATTTTCATAATAAAGATGGCGGTTTTATTGGCCAAATAAGCCTTGCGAATGGTTCAAACGTTGCATTACCTAAAGGTGAAAGTGATTGGCAAATTTATATTCACTCAATTCGTAAAATTACTCGAGTGGATAATCCAGGTTTAAAGATAGAGCATGTTAATGGTGATTTGCACCGTATTGTACCGAACAAACAGTTTGCTGGTTTGGCTAAAGGTGCAACGCTGCGTTTTAACTATGAAGCAGGTGCTTATATCGTGTCTTATACCGATTTTATGCCTCGTGCTTTTATGGTTTCGGGTAATAAAACAGAAGTATTTGCCAATACTGATACTGAAGATATGAAAGCGTTTGTTGCGCCATTTGAGCGTGAAAATCAGCTTAAAAAATTCGACCAGCCAAAAGATCTTTCAGTGATTGCAGATGCTGCCAATCGCTATCAAGCAAATTTAGTTAATAAAAAATACACTGTGTCACAAGAAGCTGCACTTAAACGCATAATCCCAATGCCCCAGCAAGTTGATTTTAATCGTGGAGAAGTGACTTTAGATAATAACTGGCAGATACGTTTTGCAGGGCGTTTGACAGCAGAGGTTGCGGTATTTGTTGAGGATTTAACTAAAAATCATCAACTGACGCTAACGGCGCAACCAGATCATATAGCAGTCAATAATCACCCTGTAATTGACATTAAAGTTGACGCCAAAGTGAATAAGGGCAAAAGTGAAAGTTATCGTTTAAACCTTGATAAAGATAAAATTACTATTATTGGCAGTGATAACGCAGGCGCATTTTATGGTTTACAAAGTCTATTAGCACTGATCCCTGCCGATGCTAGCAGCTCAGTGACACTGCCCCGTGTTGAGATTCAAGATAGCCCTCGTTATGACTGGCGTGGTATGCATTACGATAATGCGCGTAATTATCATGGCAAAGACGCAATGTTTAAGCTGGTTGAGCAAATGGCGCGTTATAAGCTTAATAAATTACACTGGCACTTTTCTGAAGATGAAGGTTGGCGCTTAGAAATCCCAGGCTTGCCTGAGCTAACTGAAATTGGCGCATATCGTTGTTTTGATTTGGCTGAAAACGAATGTTTGTTAACACAACTTGGCACTGGGCCACATAAATCAGGGTCTGGAAATGGTTATTTAACCCGCGCTGAATTTGTTGAATTACTTAAATTTGCAGCTGCCCGTCATGTCAATATTATTCCTGAAATTGAAGGGCCTGGACATGCTCGTGCTTCAATTAAAGCGATGGAAGCGCGTTATCGTAAATTGTTAAAACAAGAAAAAGAATTACGAGTGGGTTCAATTAAAGCAACTGCAACTGATGCCGAAGGCGGGGTATTACAGTCATCAGCAGCAACTGCTTATTTGTTAAGTGATCCAGCCGATACTTCTATTTATGAAACTGTACAGCTATACAAAGATAATTCGGTAAATGTGTGTTTAGATTCGAGCTATCAATTTTTTGATAAAGTGACTTATGAATTACAGCAAATGTACCGTGAAGCAGGTGTGCGTTTAACGAATCTACATTTTGGTGGCGATGAAGTCGGTGCTGGATCTTGGACTGGATCACCTGCGTGTCAGGCTATTTTTGCTGATCCAAACAATGGTGTATCGGGAGTTGCTGACTTAAAACCTTATTTTACCCAGCGAATAGCTAAAATGCTTTACAAGCGTGGTATTGCACCCGGCGCATGGGAAGATGGTTTAATGTATGACCGCACTAATCCATTTAATCGTGATGAAATGCCAAATCCTGTGTTTACCGCTAACGTATGGGATAACATTTGGGAATGGGGGGTTGCAGATCGGGCTTATCGTTTAGCAAATGCGGGTTACCAAGTTGTGATGTCACACGGCACGCATTTATATTTTGATCACCCTTATGAAGCGCACCCTGAAGAGCGCGGTTATTACTGGGCAACGCGCGCCACAAATACAGAAAAAGCATTTGGTTACATGCCTGATGATGTTTACGCGAATGCGGATTTTACTCGCACAGGTGAAAAAATAGAGAATTTAGAGGCGTTAGTGGGCCGCCCTATGCCTAAGTTGGAGAAACCTGAAAATATTTTAGGGATCCAAGGGCAAGTTTGGTCTGAAACAATTCGTACTGAAGACCAAGTATTAGCAATGATTTTCCCTCGTTTATTGTCAGTGGCAGAGCGTGCTTGGCATAAAGCCGATTGGGAAGGTCAAAAACCTGATTCGATTGCGCGCAGTAAAGACTTTGCTGAATTTTCTGCCGCACTTGCAGTAAAAGAATTAACAAAAATGGCTAAAGGTGGGGTGAAACCTAATCTACCTGTACCTGGTGGCGTGATTGAGCAGGGGAAACTGAAGGCCAATGCTGCATTTGATTATTTGGCAATTGAATATAGTTTAGACAATGGGGCTTCTTGGAATTTATACACTGCTCCGATCAGTGTTAAAGAGCAACAAAAAGTAGCGCTAAGAAGCCGCTTGAATGATGAAGTTGTTAGTCGAATTACCTTTGTAAATTAATATGTTAATTCAATGCTAATAAATTAAGGGGCACATTGCCCCTTTTTCTTGGCGAATAATTATTCATCTTAAGCTAGTAAAACAACATTTTTTCACGTAAAGTTTTATGATAGCGCTGTCATTTTGTGTTAATACTGTGATTCTTTTATGAATTAAGTAATTTTATAAAATGGCTAAAACACTTTAACGGCAATCAAATTTAAAATTTTCTCTAGATTTTAAGTTAATTGTTTTAAACTCAAATGTTAAATAAGAAGAAGTTTATGGAAGCGACAGTGGATACTCAAATCAATTCAAAAAGCAATGCCATTCCGATGGTCATTGTAGCGGGATTATTCTTTATACTTGGTTTTGTTACTTGGATGAATGGCTCTTTAATGCCTTATTTAAAACAAGTATTACAATTAAGTCCGTTTCAAGCTTCATTAATACTATTCTCTTTTTATATTGCAGTTACATTTACTGCGTTACCTTCATCTGCAATTATTCGAAAAGTAGGTTACAAAAAAGGCATGGCGTTAGGTTTAGCAACCATGATGTTTGCGTGTTTCTTGTTTATTCCTGCTGCTAAAACCCAAATGTTTGCATTGTTTCTTGTTGCTCAACTGGTAATGGGCGCAGGCCAAACATTACTGCAGACCGCTGTAAATCCTTATATTGTAAAATGTGGGCCAGAAGAATCAGCGGCTGTGCGAGTCAGTATTTGTGGTATTTTAAATAAAGGTGCAGGTGTTGTTGCTCCTATCGTATTTAGCGCTTTAATTTTGAGTGGCTTTTCTGGTTTAGTAGGTACTGAGTTATCACAAGAGCAAATTGATGGCATGGCTAATAGTTTAATTACGCCATACATTGGTTTAGGTTTATTTATTGGTGTGCTTGCTTTTTCTGTAACGAAGTCGCCATTACCTGAGCTTGAGTCTGAAGCGGGTAGTGATGGTATCAATCAAACAGGTCTAATTAAAGCCGCATTAAAAGTACCAAGCTTAACACTTGGTGTAATCGCATTGTTTTTCTATGTGGCAGTAGAGGTAATCGCTGGTGATACTATTGGTGCATTCGCCCTATCGCTAGGAGTGCAAAACTATGCGGTAATGACCTCATATACCATGGCGTGTATGGTATTGGGTTATATCTTAGGTATTCTTTTAATCCCTCGTGTAATTTCACAGCAAACAGCTTTATCGTCTTCTGCTGTATTGGGGTTGATTTTAACTTTTGCAATTGTATTTGGTGATAATCAATCTTATGCCATAGCGAATACTTTATTAGTGCCATTCGGTGGTGCAAAACTACCTGATCCATTACTACTCATCGCAGTTTTAGGCTTAGCAAATGCGATTGTTTGGCCTGCGATTTGGCCTTTGGCACTATCAGGATTGGGTAAATTAACTGCAACTGGTTCAGCTTTATTGGTAATGGGTATAGCTGGTGGTGCTTTTGGGCCTTTATTTGTTGGCTTAGCAAGCACAGTGCCTGCAGATCAAATTAGTCAGCCTGGTGCTGCAGCCCTTGCTCAGCAAGGTGGTTATATTGTGATGCTACCGTGTTATCTATTTATTCTATTTTATGCTTTAAAAGGGCATAAAATGAAAAGCTGGAAATAACAAATTCTCAACGCATTGAGATACTCCCGTGTGATGCCAGTCTTATGACTGGCATTTTTATTTTATTCAATTAACGGGACGTAATCTTTTAAGGCGAGCATAAGTTGATAAGCACTTGGCCCACTCATGTCATGAGGGGTAAATAGATCATTATCGGAATATTTTAGGTTGATAGGATTTGTTAATCTTGTTTCTGGAATATAACCCATTGTCCAACAATCAAATTCGCGCACATAAATCTCTTGATACTCCAGCATTAAAATATTGGTATGGCGGGTATCATTTAAAATCCGTTGATAGGTTTCATTAACAGCTTGGCGAGAGCCTTCAATACATTGTAAAAAATACTTTCGATTAAAACACAGCATGCCGGTAATGTGGTTTTTCTTATTATTTTTTTTTGATTTATCTAGAATGGACTTAATATCAGATTGCTCAAATTCCTCACTAATTTTACTGGTGTAAATCAATCGACTTAAATACATGCTCTATCTCAAAGTACGTTAATGTGCTTAAAGTGTAGTGGAGCAATAGCACAATTCAAATTAAGGGTACTATTTAGGATTAATAAAAAAGAGCGAAAGCGCTCTTTTTTATTGTTGGGTATTTTAAAGTTTAAATTGGCTGACGCTTGCGGTAAGGCTGTTAGATAAGCTATTGAGTTCTTTTGCTTCAGTCGCTAATTCATACGCATGTTCGGCGGTATTATTAACCAGCTGATTAATGGCATTTAAGCTGCTGTTAATGTCTTCAGCAACCATGGTTTGTTGCTCAGTTGCGGTCGCGATTTGGTGGCTTTGATCTTCAACAAGCATAACAGAGTCAGAAATAGCCTTTAATGCATCGAGCACGTTTTGGGTTTGTATTACAGAGCCTTCTGCTTGATCCTTGCCTTGTTGCATCATGGCTGAAGCTTGCTGCGCAATATGTTGTAAGCGGGTGATCATGGTGCGAATATTTTCGGTCGATTCTTGGGTGCGACTTGCAAGTGTTCTTACTTCGTCAGCCACAACGGCAAAACCACGACCTTGCTCACCAGCACGTGCTGCTTCGATTGCTGCATTTAATGCCAGCAAGTTGGTCTGCTCTGCAATCGAATTGATTACATCAACCACAGCCCCAATATTGCTTGATTCTTGGGCAAGGCCAGCAACAACGGTCGAAGCTTCACTAATGTGCGCCGATAACGTCGTCATGGTATTTTGTGCCGCGGTTGAAATTTCAGTGCCCTTATTTGTTAATTTCTGTACCGCTTCGGCCGCTTTATTGGTCTGTTGAGCATTTTGTGAAATCTCCATCACGGTGGCTGCCATCTCGGTGACTGCCGCACTGACACTATCGACTTGTTGTTTTTCTTGTTGGATTTCAGAATTAGTTGCGTTTGATACACGGCTTAAATGTGTTGCTGCAACGCCTACTTTTATCGCCTGATCTGAAGTTTCGAGCATTAAGGTACGTAATTTATCGATAAAGGTATTCATATGATTCGCCAATTGGCCCACTTCATCTTGGCTATCAATGGCGATTTTTTTCGTTAAATCGCCATCCCCAGAGGCTATATCGTGCATTGTGGCGGTGAGCTCGAGCATAGGTTTAGTGATCATTTGGCTTGCGATAACGATCATCACCATAATGATTAATAAAATCGCGCCTACAGCAAGTGTTGTAGTGAGGACGGCATCGGCAACGGGTTCATCAATCATGCTAGTTGGAATTAATATTCCGACATACCAATCAAGCATTGGCTTATCTAACTCTAAGCGTTGATAAGTAACGTAGTATTCTTTACCTTTTAAAGTAACAAGTTGATTGCCCGATTTAGTATTTTTCATCGCCTGATTAAGTTCAACAAAACCTGTGGTATCAGGCATTTGCATTTCAAGCGCTTCTAAACCTTCTTTACCGCGTTTACTGCAATCACCTTCATCGGTAATACACAGTTTATGGCCTGTTTTATTCGACAATTGCACCACTTTTTGTTGGTTGTCGAGTAAAAAACCATAACCTTGATTATGAAAACGAATATCTTCAATAAGTTGATTAATTTTTTTCAGTTCAAGATCAACGCCACCAATTCCGACTAATTTGCGCGCATCATTATAAATAGTTTGTTGGATAACCGCTGAAACCGTGCCAGTTGATAAATCAACCGAAAGAGGGCCAACATATAATTTATTGATGTTAGCTGCTTCTTGCCACCAACCACGTTTATATGCGTAATAAGCTTCACCTGTTTTAGCATTAATAACGGTGCGTCCATTTTCTTTAAAATATTCACCAGTTTGTGCTGAGGCAAAGAATGCTGAGAGAATAAAATCATCTTGGCTTAAGCGGACTAAATCCGCGTTCACATTGTTAAATCCATCTGATTGTTTTAAATCTCCCTCGCGTGTTGTCCAATTGTTTAACCAATTGACCAAATGGGGGTTTTGCGCAAAGGTCTCAACTACACGGCCATATTGCGCAAAAAAGGACTCAATATTGAGTTTTTCAGAGGTAATGTAACTGGCTGCTTCTTGCTCAATTGAATCACGAGATAATTTGGCTATGTGATTTACTAAAAAAATAGATGCGATGATTAATAAGGCAGAAATAGTACCGCCGATGAGCAATAAGGTTTTATTGCGCAATGAGATATTTTTTAACATTGTTATTCTCTACAGCTGTTGAAGCGGTAATATAACCACATCTAAAAATTGAGTGCTAGTGTGTGATTTAAAATGTTAATGAAAAATACTGAGAAAAAATGTGTCATTTTAGGACATGGATGGCTAGGTCAGGACTTAAAACAGCAATTGATAGGTAAAAAGTATGGGGTTGATGCTACGGTGCGAGATCCCGAAAAAGCAGAACAATTAGGATTACAGTACTTTTCATTATCCAATGAGGTTTTAAATCACAATATTGAGTGTAAAGATGCTTACTGGGTGTGTTGTATTCCTCCAGGATTTCGCCGTGAAGAATCAAATTATTTAACTGTGCTTGCTGCTGCATTAAAATTGGCGCAATCGCAAGCGATGAAGGGGTTTTTACTCTGTTCATCAACAGGGATATATCCAAGTCAAGCAGGCCTTTTTCATGAGCAATCATCTTTGAATGATTTAAACCTCAAACAGCAAGGTTTACTTGAAGCTGAACAATTGGTACTGAGTTCAGGATTAGGTAAAGTAGTGCGACTCGCTGGTCTAATGGGGCCAAAGCGCCACCCTGGCCGTTTTGTTGCGGGTAAGCAATTGGCATCAAGCGCGAATGAATCCGTAAACATGGTACATCAACGTGATGCGAGTAATGCGATAGTGCATATTTTAGAAAATTGGTCAGGTGCTGAGCCAATTTATAATTTGGTGATGGCTGATCACAGTTGCAAAGCGGATTTTTATCAACAGGCTTGTAAGCAATTAGGTACAGCTTCACCTACTTTTGAAACAGATCATCAAGTTGAGCGGATCATTGATGGTTCGGCTATTGAACAGCTAGGATTTAGGTATCAGTTTAGTCGCTTGGCTGATGCGCTTGAGTATTGCCAGTAGTGGCATTATTTTGCCTTAATTACATCGCTTATTTTTTATGTTTAAACGTTAAATGACCGCCTAAACGATATTTACTGCCTGGTGAAACTAAGCGGGTAAAACTCACTATGTCATTTGCCGACCAAGTTCGGCGAATGACTTGTAAGCAAGGTTCTTCATTATAAAGTGCAAGCCAATTACACATTTCGGCATTGGGGCTAACCGCTTCAACAGTATGACGCGCTTCGGTTAAAGGTGCGACTTGGCATAAATACTCATGTGGGGTGATTAATTCAAAGTTTTGCTGTAAATATGCAGGCGCAAATTTAGGGTTAACAAAGCGCTCTTCGACTTGTAGCGGATTTTCATTTTCTAGATGAACCAGCACTGAGTGATAGACAATGCTATCGACCTCTACGCCAAGTGCTATGGCGATTGGCGCAATAGCGTTAATTGATTCTAACAATACCGGATTGCAACTATACATTCCGCCACGTTCTTTAACTTCATCTGCAATATTTCGAATTTCTAATAAGGAAGATTGAGACTTAAAGCTGGCGACAAATGTCCCAATACCTTGATTACGCGTTAAAACTCCCGCTTCGCTTAATTCAGTTACGGCGCGCCGCGCAGTCATGCGACTTACAGCAAATTGTTCTGCCAATTCATTCTCAGAGGGGATACGGCTATGTTCGGCCCATTCGGTAGACTTGATTTTACCAATAATATGTTGTTTTATTTGGGCAAATTTAGGTTTTAGCATCGATTCCACTTTGTTTTGCATTACAATGTTGCCAACATAGATTAAAAGTTATTAACAAAGATGGCATACAAGTATTGTATATACAAGCCGCGTTGGTAGACTTAATTTATAATCTTATTTTGACCGTTTGGATGAAAAATGCGCTACTTTGACCAAGTTATTATTGATGTAAATCTTGCTACAATGGATCCTGCGCAACCCGCAGCGTATGGTGCTATTTATGATGCTGCAGTGGCATTACTTGATGGCAACATCGCGTGGTTAGGCCCTAAAAATGAATTACCCGAATTTGATACTCTAGCGACTCCCGTTATTTCTGGTAAAGGTAAGTGGCTAACGCCTGGGTTAATCGATTGTCACACCCATTTGGTATTTGGTGGCTCACGCGCTAAAGAATTTGAAATGAGACTTCAAGGTGTATCGTATCAAGAAATTGCAGCGCAAGGCGGCGGTATTGTTTCAACAGTCAAAGCTACAAGAGCCGCAGACCGAGAAAGCTTATTTGTTGCGGCCAACAAGCGTTTAACAGCCTTGTTTAATGAGGGGGTGACAACGCTTGAAATTAAATCGGGTTATGGCCTTGATCTTGAAAGCGAAATTAAAATGCTTGAAGTGGCTAAGCTGCTCGATAAACATCACCCTATTACGATAAAAACGACTTTTTTAGGCGCCCATGCTGTACCGCCTGAATATAAAGGTGATGCTGATGGTTACATCGATTTAGTCTGTGAGCAAATGTTGCCAAAAATAGCTGAACTAGGGTTGGCTGATGCGGTCGATGCGTTTTGTGAAGGCGTTGGTTTTAGCAATGCACAAACTCGTCGCGTATTTGAAAAAGCGAAGGCTTTGGGCTTGCCGGTGAAGCTTCATGCAGAGCAATTATCTAATTTAGCTGGGGCACAACTTGTTGCTGAATTTAATGGTTTATCAGCCGATCACATTGAATTTCTCGATGAAGCTGGTGTTAAAGCAATGGCTGCGGCAGGTACCGTAGCAGTATTATTACCTGGGGCGTTTTATGTATTACGTGAAACACAACTCCCACCAATTGAATTATTAAAACAATACCAAGTACCGATTGCTATCTCTACCGATTTTAATCCGGGCACCTCGCCAATTTGTTCTCTCAAATTAATGCTGAATATGGCCTGCACTTTATTTAGGATGACGCCAGAGGAAGCATTAGCGGGCGTTACGGTGCATGCTGCAAAAGCGCTTGGTTGTGTTGACCGTGGTATGCTTGCGGTTGGAAAACGTGCTGATTTAGCGCTTTGGGATATTGAACATCCGGCAGAGTTGGCGTATCAATTTGGCGTTAATCCGTTAACACAATTGTGGATTAACGGAAAAACATCTATAACACGTTGATATCAAGTTAATTGATAGCGTTAATTAGATTTTATAGGACACAATATAATGTGCAGATGGGCTTTATCACTGGCTTTTAGTTTGGCTGCATTCAATCTATCTGCTGCTGAGGTTGATATGATGTTTAATCCAACAAGCTTTTTAGCTGGAATGTTGTTGATAGCTTGGTTGCTTTGTATGCAATTGCGGCAAAATACGATCACTCGAATTTTAAATCTCAATGTTGGTTTAGCTACCCTTGCTTTTTTGAGCTTTCAAGAGCCGCTTGTATTTTTGTTAGTGATATTCGCAATACTGGTGCAGTTATTTTTTGAACTTAAAGATAATCAACGCTATAGCCGTACAGCAGTTGCAAGTTACAGCGCATTAGTTTGTGCTGCAATTGTGTTTGTTGTACTACAAATTACCACTGTTAGCCCTAACTTCTTAGCATTAGCGAGTATCGTTTATTTGCTCATTCAAAACTTGCTGGCTGAATTAAATGGCTCTCCAGAGCCTGTAAATCAGATGCAATTACCTGGTGCAACAACCGAGATCACAAATGCTAAACAAGGCTACCCAGATCGTGCCATGTTTAAAGCTCAGTTTAACCAGTGGCAACAAGATGCCACTGAGACTGGTCATTTAGTTGTGTTTAAATTTGACGGTTTTAGTGAAATAAATCAAAAGCTAGGCCATGACTTTGGCGACTTATTATTAGTGCAATTAACGTCAAGAATTAATAGTGTTTTACAAGGACAAGCGTTACTCGAAATTGGTCGGGATGCGTTGAAACCATTTTATTTTTGCCATTTAAATAGCGTGGAATATGCATTTTTGATCACCCAAAGTGAGCAAAAGCATTTATACGAGCAATTAATAGGGCAGTTGATTCAAATTTCCAATCAACCTATTAGTATTAAAGGCTGCTTGATGCAAACAGCATTACGCGCCGCGATGGTTGAAGTATCACCACAACAAGCTCTTTCATTTGAAGAGCAGCTAAAATGTGCATATTTGGCACTGGATGTTGGCCTTAAAAAAAATGAGGTTGTGAGTAAATACACTCCAGCCATGTCGGAGTTACGAAATGAGCAATTAGATAAAATTAGTTTGTTAGATCAAGTTGATTATGAAAAGGATTTTGAGCTTTATTTTCATCCGGTGGTTAATTTAAAAACCAATGAAATTATTTTTATTGAATTGTTACTACGCTGGAATCACCCAACAAAAGGTTTGTTAGATGCAAGTGCTTTTGTAAATGAAATTAAGATTGCAGGGCTGTCGTATAGCGTCACTAAATGGGTATTAGAAAAAGCAGCTGAAATAGCGCTCATGCTTAAAGTGGCTGATTTTAAAGTGCCAGTTAGTATTAATTTGTTTGGCTCAGAGTTATTTAATGATGAAATGATAGAGCATCTGACTCACTTAATTGCTGAGCATCAGCTGAATCCTAAATATTTAATTATTGAATGCCCAGCTAATGTATTACTGAACTTAGAAGATAAAGGCGCGGCTATTTTAAAACGTTTAAAAGCGATGGATGTGCCAGTCTGTTTAGATGATTTAGGGGTCAGCCCATTACTCTTAACACAACTACCAAAATTAACCTTGCAGTACGTCAAATTGGATGATGGCCTTATTACGGAGTTGAGCCAAAATTCCAATACACGCAATTTACTCAGAGGGATTATCAACATGTGCTCTAACCTCGAGAGTAAAGTGATAGCTGAGGGTGTTGCATCAAGTGCGTTATTAGAATTTGTCGAAGGGTTACAATGTGATGCGGCGCAGGGGTATTTATTTACTCGACCACTCAGTATTGTAGGTGTCACTGCATGGCTTGCTCAGTGGCAGCAAAAACTTGACCATCAACAACGGCCTTACTAATAAATATGTGCTTACTTAATGGCTGTACGAGCCATTAAGTAAGCATAAACTAACGCACATAGTGTTTGGCCTGCTTCATTAAGGCCTTGTGATAAACCAGCGGCATGTTGTTGTGGCGCTGCTTCACATAAATGAAGATATCGAGTGTCTTTGAGTGACGCCATGTTAAAGACAAATTGCTCAGCTTCACTGACAGAAAAACTACAGTTAGTAAATGCACTGACTGGCATATAAGAAATACTGTCAACATCGACTTCAATACCTACCGGCAACAGGCTTTGCTCAAATTTTTGTCTGACATTAAAACATGCTTTATTCAGAGTTATTTGTTGGCGAACTTTAATCTTTTGATAAGAATCGTAACTAAAACCTGCTTGCTCAAGTGCGCAATAAATAGCTTCGTTATTTTTTAATTCGTGCAAACCAATCACATGGTAATTGGCTAAAAATTGATTTTGATAAGCGTAATGAAAGCCATTGCCGCTATGGCGCCCTTCAATAGCACGAAAATCGGCATGAGGGTCAAGATTTACCGCACTTATTTTATTTTGACTGCTAGTCGAGAGAGCTTTGATTATCGGGAAACAATTATTGTGGCCGCCGCCAATAATTATGGGTTCTAAACCGGCATTAAAAATCGCACGTATAACAGGCTCAACCGCATCATCAACTTGCGAGCAGAGCTCACGTAATGCAATAAGGTCAGATGGAATGTTTGGACTTAAGGAGTCAGCTTGTTTTTGTAAATCGGTTAAATCTATTTCACCAAGCAATAAGACTTGTTCTGCTGGGAAATGGCGGTTTGATTGCAAATTAGCGAAACGACTTAAAAAAGCCTGCCAACCAAGTTGCGCACCACCTTGACCACAATTGGCTTTTGGACCTATGTCTTCGGGAATACCGAGCAGTACGTACTTGATGCCAAAGTGGCTGGCATCAAGTAATGCTTGGTCAAAGTCTACTTGAGTATTAATAAAAAAAAGCGCCTCGCCAATACGTTTCTCACCGGTACGAGAACTTAAATAGGGAGCTAAATCTTGCTCTGTATAGACATTTAACCGGTAGCTCATTGTACTTCAGAATCCTCAAAGTCATCTTCTACTAGTTCTTCGCTATCATTGCCTTCTAAATCTTCAGGAGCAATGATGATACCTGTACTATCGGCATATAAAAAATCGTCATCATAAAATGAAACACCAGCGAAATTAACTGGTACACCCGCTTCGCCGTTGTTATTGTCATCAGCAGCAACAGGAATTGATGCGATTGCTTGAATACCAAGGTCAAGTTCGTCTAGTTCATCAACATGACGCACCGCACCATAAACCACGATTCCTTCCCAGTTATTTTCAAGCGCTAACTCTGCCAGTTCAATATCAATTAATGCGCGACGTGTAGAACCACCACCATCAATTAACAGTACAAGCCCAGTGCCATCTTTTTCTAGGGTGGTGCGAATAAGTTGATTACTTTCGAAACACTTTATGGTTTTGATTTGGCCGCCAAATGATGTTCTGCCACCAAAGTTAACGAACATAGGTTCGAGTACATCGATTAAATCGGCAAATTGGTCACATAACTCTGAAGTATTGTATTGCATGAGTTGATCCTTTTGGTGGTCACATAAAACACATATTTAAAGTCCAGTATACATTTACACCACTGCAATACAATCAATTATATGCACAATTTAGATAGAAATATTAATGTCTTGAAATCTTCATGTAATTGTTACCTCCAGGTTCTAGGCTTAACCAAAACGAGGAGGGAAATCTTATGTTACTGGTTAAAATTACACAGTTAGATCATGCGATTTTTAAAGGATTATTTAAGCCCAATGCACCTAAATGGTGGCAACATTTATTTGTGAATCTCTCCCGTACGGGTGATGGTGTCGTTTATTTAATTTTTGCCAGTTGGCTGCTTTATCAAAATGACAATAACTCATTGTTAATGCTAAATGTATTGCTGCTCGGCTTTGCGATTGAACGACCACTTTATTACCTATTTAAAAACCTGTTTAAACGGACTCGGCCTTGTAATTGGCAAGGTGGTTTTTCGTATATCAAACCAAGCGACCAATTTAGCTTGCCATCGGGTCACAGTGCTGCAGCATGGTTATTTGCTACTGTACTGGGATTCTTTTACCCGCAATTGTGGCCATTGCTAATGTTATGGGCTTCAAGTGTTGCTGTCTCTCGGGTGATGTTAGGAGTGCATTATCCAGTTGATATCATTTTAGGTTCAATTATGGGGTACGGTTGTGCCCACTTAAGTCTACAAATAACAGGAGCCTTATGAAAATTTTATACGGCATACAAGGGACTGGAAATGGCCATACCACACGTGCAAGGGTTATGGCTAAAGCGTTTAAAAAATATGATATTGAAGTAGATTATTTATTTTCAGGACGTGAGCCTGAACAATATTTTGATATGGAAGAGTTTGGTCAGTATCGAACTCGTACAGGTCTTACTTTTGTAACGCACAATGGCAAAGTGAATAGTTGGCAAACGTTACGCCAAGCCAAAGTAGGTCAATTTATTAAAGACGTTAAAAGTCTTGATTTAACTGGTTACGATTTAGTATTTAATGATTTTGAGCCTATTTCAGCGTGGGCAGCCAAACGTCAACGTATTCCAGTGATTGGAATGAGCCATCAGGCGGCTTTTTTATCGCCCAAGGTACCAATTATTGGTAGCAATATTTTGACTCGAAGTATGATCCGTAAGTTTGCTCCTGCAGATGTTTATTTAGGAGTGCATTGGCAATCATTTGCATCTAATATTATTCCGCCTTTTATTTGCACGGAACAACAAAAAAGTACGGATTTGGCTATTAGTAATAAAGTATTGGTATATTTACCATTTGAAGCTTTAAATAAGGTCATTGAATTATTAAAAGGATTTCCACACTTTGAGTTTTATTGTTATCACCCTGATGCAAAAGATGAATCTTTAACTCACATTCATCTTCGAAAACCAAGCAGAAATCTATTTTTAGCCGACTTAGCAAGCTCTGTTGGAGTGATAGCAAATGCTGGCTTTGAGCTTTCAAGTGAAGCACTTTGGTTTGGTAAAAAGCTATTACTAAAACCACTCGAAGGGCAGTTTGAACAAAGCTCAAATGCATTCATGCTGAGTAATTTAGGTTTAGCAAAAGTAATGCAATACCTAGATGCTGATGCGCTCGGTGATTGGCTAAGTGTGCCTGAAATTGCACAAGTTAATTTTCCCTCTGATCCAAAACCGTTAATAGATTGGTTGCAAGCTAAGCAATGGCACGATACCACAGCGCTAAATCAGCAGCTATGGCAAGGAATTAATTTAATTTAGTTCCTTTTTAGCAGTTTCATAAATACTTTCTATACTTTAACAACTTATATATTTTATTGAGGCTAGTATGGATTTATTGCAACGCTTATCGATTAAAGCTCGGTTACAAATAAATGCGGGAATTATAGCCGTCGCAATGTTGATTTTACTGTTCGTATTACTTTCAGAGATAAGTAATATGAGTCAGCTTAATAAAACCATACAAACGACAGAAGAATTAAGCATTTTACAGCTAGAGATGCGAAAGTATGAAAAGAACTTTTTAGCGTATAAACAAGAGGATGATTTAGCGCAATTTGCTACTCAATCGCAGAAAATGCAGATTAAAATCGTTTTGTTAGAACAGCTTTTTGATAATATTGGCTTTGATAAATCTCAAGTAAAACAGCTTAAAAATTTAGTAAATGTATATGAAACTAAATTTGAAAACGTTGTTAATTTACAAAAAGAAATAGGTCTGCACCCCAAAGATGCTTTATATGGTCAATTGCGAACTGCAGTGCATGAGGTAGAGACGGTTTTAAAAGGGCAAAAGAATTATCAGTTGTTAAGCAGTATGTTGCAGCTGCGCCGTGATGAAAAAGATTTTATGTTGCGCCTTGATGAAAAATATTTGCAAAAATTCGACGAAACAATCGCCTCTTTTAGCGAGGCTGTAAATCAAAGTGATTTACCTAGCAGTGAAAAATCAGCTTTATTAACGCAGTTGAAACAGTATCAACAGAAGTTCAGTGCATTAGTAAATGCTCAGAAAAAACTTGGCTTAACATTAAAAAGCGCAGCATTGGGTGAATTAGCTATCAGTGCAACTGAAAATGATCAATTTATCCAACTACTGGTAAAGGAAACCGAAGAGCAAATTATCCAAAGTCAGGCTCAAGTTAAAATTATTAGCTTTACTATTTTTGGAGTTGCAATCTCTATTGTAATGTTTTTAGTTTACCTAACTAGTCGCTCAATTATTGCTCCTATCAATAAAGTGTGTGGTGTGATTAAAGAGATCCGTGGTCAAAATAATTTAACACTTAGTGTGCGCTCTCAAGGAATGGATGAGGTCTCGGCTTTAACGCAAGATTTTGATAGTTTAATCAATGACTTTAAAAATCTGATCTTTGAGGTTAATTCTGCTCTTTCTAACTTAGGGATTGCGACAGATAATTTAGCGCAAACGACCGCAGCAACGAGCGATGGGATGCGAGAGCAGCTCCATGAAGCCGATATGGTCGCTACAGCTGCCACGCAAATGCAGGCAACAATTCAAGATATTTCGTTTAATACCGAAGCTGCAGCAAAAAAAGCAGAAGCGACCAATGAAAGTGCGCGTGTTGGTAAGAGTGAGGTTGATTCAACGGTGGCAATTATTTCACAGTTAAGTGATTCTTTAGGGGGCGCCGCTTCTGTTGTAGCCGAACTAGAAAAAGATGGCGAAACGATAGGCTCAGTACTTGATGTGATCAGAGCAATAGCAGAGCAAACGAATCTATTGGCACTTAATGCTGCTATTGAGGCTGCAAGAGCAGGTGAGCAAGGCCGTGGTTTTGCAGTTGTGGCAGATGAGGTTCGCTCTTTGGCGCAAAGAACTCAAGATTCGACTAAAGAGATTGAAGGTATTATTACCGGGTTGCAGGGTCGTACACGTGAAGTGGTTAGTCTAATGAATAAATGCCGAATCCAAGGTGATGATAGTGCTAATCAAGCGCGTAAAGCAGGTGAGTTATTGGTTTTTATTACTGAAAATGTTCAGACCATTATGGATATGAGTACGCAAATTGCGACAGCGATTGATGAGCAAAACACGGTTGCCTCTGAAGTAAATCAGAATGTGGTTCGGATCCGCGATATTGCTGAACAAGCTTCAGCTCATGCGCAAACTAATGCCCACACCAGTGAGGAGGTGTCTGAACAAGCGCGGGTTTTACATCGGGCGATTGCAAAATTTAAAGTGTAAGGTGCAGCCTTAAACCATTTTTATGTTAATCAGTGGCTCTCGAGTGGCTTTGCTGCTTGAGAGTTTATCTAAATATTGCTGCCAAAGGGTTTCTTGGGTCGTTGCCAGTTGGTGTAGATATTGCCAGCTATACAGGCCGGAATTGTGGCCATCATCAAAGACTAAACGAACCGCATAATGTCCCACAGGATTAATCTTACTAATCGATACGGCTTTTTTATTGGTTACTAATTTAGCTGTATTAGGGCCATGACCTCTGACTTCTGCTGAAGGTGAGTAAACGCGAAGAAACTCTGCACTTAACGTGGTGTGAAAATCATTTTCAAAAAAAATGTCGAGCAGTTTTGATTTTTGATGATAATGTACTTTTTTAACCAGCATGTATTGCTCCAGCGTAAAAAATGCTGAGCCAAATTGGCCCAGCAAGTCTAAAATAACTTATAAAATAAAGCGGCTTAAGTCTTCATCTTCTACTAAAGTGCCTAAATATTTAGTAACAAACGCCGCATCAATCACAATATGATCACCTGATTTTTCTGAGGCATCATAAGAAATTTCTTCCATCAGTTTTTCCATCACGGTGTGTAAGCGACGTGCACCGATATTTTCAGTTTTTTCATTTACGCGCCAAGCAGCTTCTGCAATTTTTTCAATTGCTTCTTCATTAAACTCAACTTTTACACCTTCAGTTCCCATCAAGGCTTGGTATTGTTCAGTGAGTGATGCATTTGGCTCAGTTAGAATTCGTTTAAAGTCGTGTGCAGTCAGTGGGCTTAGTTCTACTCGAATAGGTAAACGACCTTGTAATTCTGGAATGAGATCAGACGGTTTTGACATCTGAAATGCACCCGACGCAACAAACAAGATGTGATCTGTTTTGATCATACCGTGTTTTGTGCTCACTGTAGTACCTTCAACGAGTGGTAATAAATCACGTTGTACACCTTCACGGCTTACATCTGGGCCTGATGAGTCACCTCGTTTACAGATCTTATCAATCTCATCGATAAATACGATACCATTTTGTTCAACAGCATGAATTGCTTGCTCTTTTAGTTCTTCAGGGTTAACTAGTTTGCTGGCTTCTTCTTCAATTAATAATTTGATTGCATCTTTAATTTTTAACTTACGTTTAGTGCGTTTTTCATTACCTAAATTTTGAAACATGCTTTGCAATTGATTCGTCATGTCTTCCATGCCTGGAGGTGCCATGATTTCAACCCCCATTTGCGCTTGGGCTAAATCAATTTCAATTTCTTTATCATCGAGCTGGCCTTCACGTAGCTTTTTACGAAACGTTTGGCGAGTTGAGCTATCTTTGGTTTCTGCTTCACCCCAAGTATCTTTTGCACTCGGTAATAGTGCTTCTAAAATACGTTCTTCAGCCGCTTCTTCTGCACGGTGACGCACTTTTTTAGTCTGTTGTTCGCGAACCATTTTGATTGCAATATCAGCTAAATCACGAATGATGGTATCCACTTCTTTACCAACATAACCTACTTCGGTAAATTTAGTGGCTTCAACTTTAATAAATGGTGCATTAGCAAGTTTGGCTAAACGACGTGCAATTTCAGTTTTACCAACACCGGTTGGGCCAATCATTAAAATATTTTTTGGGGTGACTTCTGCGCGTAAATCTTCTGGTAACTGCATTCTGCGCCAGCGGTTACGAAGTGCAATTGCAACCGCTTTTTTTGCATTAGCTTGACCAATAATGTGCTGATCTAACTCGTGTACAATTTCTCTTGGAGTCATAGCTGACATAATATATTCCTTTTAAAGCTCTTCAATTGTTTGGAAGTGGTTGGTAAATACACAGATGTTTCCAGCAATTGTTAAGCTTTTTTCTGCAATTTCACGAGCACTTAGCTCTGTATTTTCTAATAAGGCTGTTGCTGCCGATTGCGCAAACGCGCCGCCGCTACCAATCGCAATAAGATCGTTTTCAGGCTGAACAACATCACCATTACCCGTGATAATAAATGAAGCAGTATGATCAGCCACAGCCAGTAATGCTTCAAGTTTGCGCAGTGCTCTGTCACTACGCCAATCTTTAGCCATTTCAACAGCGGCTTTAGTTAAATGGCCTTGGTGCATTTCGAGCTTGCTTTCAAAGCGCTCAAATAATGTGAATGCATCGGCGGTGCCGCCTGCAAAACCTGCGAGTACTTTTCCGTTATAAAGGCGGCGAACTTTTTTTGCATTGCCTTTCATTACTGTATTGCCGAGTGAAACTTGGCCATCACCCGCAATTACCACTTTGCCATCACGGCGCACAGACACAATCGTAGTCATAGTTATTCCTTTGTAAGCGAGTGGCTAAGCCACTCGTTTAGATATGATATGAAGCAATTAATGGGGGTGATTTGTGGAATTTCAAGACCAGTTGATGATGTTACAGCGGGCAGCATTGGCACGTTTGAGTTTATTTTTCTCGCTTTCGGCTATCCGTTTGGTGCTATACGGGCCTAATCGAACTTGATAATAGCCATTTTTACTTTGTCGTACTTCTGATGTGATCCCTTCAAACGCTATAATAGCTTTTTGGCTTTGTGCGCGTTCGTCGGTTTTAAATGAACCACAGATCAGTGCATAAGGGCCTTTTTGCTCCTGCTCTTTGACTTCAACTTGTACTTCGTGTTGCTTGATTTCTTCAATAAACTTAGGTGGTTGTGGCTTTGGCTCAACAGGTTTTGTCACTGTTTTTTTGGCATTAACACCGGGAGTCGGTGCTGGTTGATGATTACTAATATACCAAAGCCCATAAGCAAGGCCCGAAACTAATAACACTGCCAGTAAAATAAGGCCTATCGGTAGCTTCTTTTTGACAGGAGCTTGTTTTTTACTGGGACGTTTTTTGTTAATAAAATCTTGTTGTGACATAGGTATTAAATACTTTTATTTTAAGCAAGAAGAAGATAAATCTGGGCGCTATTCTAATACATTTTAATGCGGATGTATTACTGCTTTGCGTTGAATCTTGTGAAGCATCAGATAATAAAAAATTGGCTTAGATTAACCAAAGGGCATATTGATTTCTGAAGTATAATTTTTGTGCGTATTCAAAGCCTTTAATACGCACATTGAGCAATGTAGCATAATGTTTTATGTAAACTGACAATAAAAACTTTGCAGCTTTTGCTTGCCTTGATATTCAATTTGCCGTTGCAAAAGTTAACAAAAATGGTTATGCGCCCTAATTCATATCAATAGGATCAACATCTATATGCCAGCGTACTTTTGCCGCGAGTTTACTAGAATTAAGGTACTCAACTAATTGAACTAAATATTGATGTAGTTGGCTTCTATTTTGTGCTTGTAAGTGGAGTTGATAGCGATATTGCCCTGCTATTTTTTCAAGCGGTGCAGGAAGAGGGCCAAGCAATTCAATACCTGCAATCGGTGTTTTTGGGATTAAATCATTTAAAAAGGCTTGCACTAGCTTAGCATCATGAGCTTGGGCCCGAATTAATGCAAGTTGACTAAAAGGCGGAAACGATGTGAGTTGTCGCTCAGTTAAAGCAAATCGCGCAAAATCTTGATATCCATTGTTTATGAGATCTTGCAATAAGGGGTGTTCAGGAAAATGAGTTTGTAATAAAACCACCCCAGCTTCACCACTTCGTCCGGCTCTGCCCGAAACTTGTGTGATCAATTGTGCTAAATGCTCTGTGGCTCGAAAATCAAAAGAATAAAGTCCTGAATCAACATCGAGTATTACTACTAGGGATACATCAGGAAAATGATGGCCTTTGGCCAGCATTTGAGTGCCAATTAAAATGCGTGCACCTGGGGTGTTAATTTCTTCGAGCGCTTCTTCTAAGCTGCCTTTACGGCGAGTGGTATCACGATCGATACGATTGATAGGGATATCGGTAAACTGTTCAGTTAAAAAATCCTCAACTTGTTCGGTGCCTTTTCCTGCCGGGAATATTTGTGTACTACCGCAGTCTGGACATTGCATCGGCGGACGTTCGTGTTCACCACAGTGATGGCAAATTAAGCTGCGGATCCCTTTATGATAGGTTGCACTGGTGCTGCAACGTTTACAATTGCTGAGCCAGCCGCATTCATGGCAAATTAAAGTCGGTGAAAAGCCTCGGCGATTTAAAAAAATCATCACTTGCTTTTGTTTTGCTAGATGCTGCTTGATTACGGCTAAGCTAGCTTGTGCAATACCGGCTTGTTCTTGTTGGCCGCGCATATCAATTAAGCAATATTGATTATTGGTCGCCGTTTGCGCCCTTTGGTTTAAGGTCAGTAACTGGTATTTACCGTTCAGCGCTTTATGCAGCGTTTCAAGAGCTGGCGTTGCAGTGCCTAAAATTAAAGGGATTTTGGCTTGATGAGCTCGATATACCGCCAAATCACGGGCGTGGTAGCGCAAGCTATCTTGCTGTTTAAAGGAGCTATCGTGCTCCTCATCAACAATAATCATACCTAGCTGGGCAAAAGGAGTAAAAATAGCCGAGCGTGTTCCAATCACAATTGCGCAGCTTCCTTGTTCGCAATAACGCCATGTTTGTAGTCGTTCGCTATCAGTAAGGGCCGAGTGCCAAAGCATGATTGGAGTATTTGGAAAGCGACGCCTAAAGCGATTAACTGTTTGAGGCGTTAAGCCAATTTCAGGCACTAATACGAGCGCTTGTTTACCTTTCGCTAATACGTCGGCCAGTGCTTGCAGGTACACTTCAGTTTTACCACTGCCGGTGATGCCTTCAAGTAAATACGTTTGGTATCCTTTGTTTTGTTTTATAGCAGCGCAAGCAATGGCTTGCTCAGGATTAAGCTTTAAGGCTTTGTTTATTGTAAGCTCAGCCGTTTGCCAGCAGTTATCATGTTCAACAAATTCATGAATTAACTGCTGTTTTAGTAGTGCTTTAATTGTTGCAGAGGCAAAACCGAGCGCTTTTATTTCTGTAAGTGGCGTTTTACCTGATGCTTGCAGTTGTTTAACTAATGCGAGTTGTTTTGCGCCTCTAAGAGTTGTAATTGCTTGACCATCGCGGGTTAGGTCTAAATATACCACGCTGGTTTTATCTGGGCTTTTGCCTTGTCGCAGTAACGTAGGCAGTGCTAATTGCAAGGTTTCACCTAGAGGAAAACAGTAATATTGACTGGCGAACTTTAATAGGTTGAGAATATCGTTTTGAAAAACTGGAGTAGTATCGAGAAGCGTTGTTATAGGTTTTAGCTTTTCAATGGCAAAATCCGAGTGATCTTTAACTCCTAATACAATGCCTATTTTTTTTTGATTGGCAAAGTTGACTTCAACTCTCATTCCTGAACAAATAGTCGTGCAGAGTGCTTCAGGCACGAGATAATCAAACGTTCTGTTTAAAGGCACTTTTATCGCGACTTCGACAATTTTCATTAAATAATTTTAATCCTGCCAATCAGTTAACATCGATTATAACCATAACTGCTGTTAAAGGGCGAGTAGCTAAACAGCTTTGCTTATCCACAGCTCTATTTATTTGATGATAGTTTTTAACTTGACTTAAGATATAAATCTTGTGAAGTGCGTCGGATTTGTCTAATATACGCGCCCTAACTACATTTGTTTAACAACGTATGGTGCCAGACTTCGGGTTTGGAGAGCGATACGGCCTTAACTGAGGTTTGCTATGAAAAAAGATATCCATCCTAAGTACGAAGTAATTTCTGCATCTTGTTCATGTGGTAATAAATTCGAAACTCGTTCTACTTTGTGTAAAGACATTCACTTAGACGTATGTTCTGAGTGTCACCCGTTCTACACAGGTAAGCAAAAAATTCTTGATACAGGTGGTCGTGTTGATCGCTTCAACAAGCGTTTTGGCGCACTTAGCAGCAAAAAATAATTTGTTGTAAATGTCCAAAAAAAAGCACCTAAGGGTGCTTTTTTTGTATCTATTAAAGTCAAATATTAACCCAGTTGAAATAAAATCCCCGCTGACTCAATAAAAAAGTCGTCATCTATTTGCTGTGCTATTTCAGCCCATTGATAATACGTGGTGCGATTAATTTTAGCCAACAGTCCATGGTGGAGTTGTATGTAGGGTAAAGCTTGCGACCTTGTGGGTTTTAATATTAATGGATGTGCTTGGTTGAGCAAAAATGTACGCTCTAAATTATCAACACAGCAAATCACGGTGCCTTGCTCTGTATCACTCTGATACCAATCAATAATCACAAATGGAGCGTCATCTACTTGAATTTTGATTTTTTCTACTGGAGTTTTCAAAAAGTAATTGTTTTGTTCTTTAACAAGCACTTTGGCAAATAGCTTAACCAAAGCTAAACGCGAGATAGGGCTACCTAAATAGTGCCAACTACCATCTGCTTTAATAACTATATCAATTTCACCACAATAAGGTGGATCCCATGTATCTAGAGGCGGGATCGCACCTTCAAGTTGTTGGCTAAGCGCCGACAAATCCATCGTTAGTGTTTTTCAAGTGTTAATACAAAAGAGACTGGTACAGCTTGTGCGATAGAAGGCAAACCAGCTAATTCTTGAAGTTTATCAAGGCCAGCACTTAAACCAAAATCAGCAGCATTAACAATAACAGGCATTAAAGAAGCAACAGTTAATTCACCGGTTACACGGTGTGTGAGTAATACTTCGGTTTTAATTGCTTTACTTACGCCATGCAAATTAATAGTTGCGTCAATATTAAAGATTGCCGATTGGCCTTTTTTCGTTTTCGCTAATACATCTTTTAAATCGGCGCTGAGTTTTAGGCTCGGAAATTGTTTTGTTTGAAACAAAAACTCTTGCATACGATCATTACGAATAGGAATTAAGCTTTCAACGCTGGTTAAATCAATATCCATCTCAAATAGACCATCGTCTTCTATTTCACCAGATACTTTTTTAAATGAATGTACTTCTGCAATGGTATTTTTTTTAACTGATACAAAATTGACACGACTAAGGCTGTTATCTATTTGCCAATGTGCAAGTAATGGCATGCTAGAAAGACAAAGGGCTGAGCAGAGTAAGGCTTTTAACATGATGCTAGTAATCCAAAATTAAAATTTCGGCACAGTCTATCATTTATTTGTTGGTTAAAGAATAAATCGGTAAGGAAAATAAGTAACTAAGATTTGAAGCTAGAAGGAAATTAATGGGGCGATTGACGGGGATCGAACCCGCGACAACCGGAATCACAATCCGGGGCTCTACCAACTGAGCTACAACCGCCACTAACACCGTTTGGTGTGGCGCGCATAATACATAAAACGATTGAGCTTGTGAAGACCTATGCTAGTATTTTTTGAAATTTTTTTAAGTTAATGGCTGTTTTGATGGTTAAATATACATTCTGGGGTGTTTTAGGCATGCTTTTTGTGGCTTTAGGCTTATTTGGTGTCTTTTTACCTTTATTACCAACCACGCCTTTTATGTTATTAGCAGCTTATTGTTTTTCAAAAGGGTCACCAAGGTTACACAATTGGTTATTAGCACATCCTATTTTTGGTGAGTTAATTATCAATTGGCAACAATATGGGGTCATAGCCAAAAGAGCAAAGTGGTTTGCTTGTATTGCAATGTTATTTTGTATGTTGGGAATACAATTTTTAACTATTCATCTTGGGTTAAAGATAGTGGTGTTTATTATTATGGTTTGTGTAATGGGATTTATACTTAGTCGGCCAAGTAGTAAAAAATAAAATTAATTAATATTTAATAACTGTATAAATAAAGTTCAGATATAATTAACAGCTAAATTTTCGATACAAACAGGAATATCAAAATGGATAAAGCGTTAGAATGGTTGAAAAATAACTCTGATTTGTTGATTCACTATGGGATCCAAACAATATTAGCGATCGTTATTTTTATTGTTGGTAATAAAATCGCTAAGTTTGTCGGTAAATTGACAGCCAAAGGATTAGAAAAACGTAAAGTTGACAAAGCCGTTGCTAGTTTCTTATCGAGTATTGTCCATGCGTTAGTTTTTGCTGCTGTTATTTTAATGGCATTGTCACAACTTGGTATTCAAACAACCTCATTCGTTGCCATTTTAGGTGCTGCTGGTTTAGCTATCGGTTTGGCATTACAAGGTTCACTTTCAAATTTCGCATCTGGCGTGCTTATTATTATTTTACGCCCATTTAAAGCGGGTGATTATGTTGAGGCTGGTGGCAAAGCTGGTAGCGTGCAAAAAATTGAAATATTTTCAACAGAATTACGTACACCTGATAACAAAGTTATCATCATGCCAAATTCGGCCATTATGGGTGGTCCAATCACCAATTTTTCTCGTGAAGCAACACGTCGCATCGATTTAGTAATTGGCGTAAGTTATAGCGCTGATTTAAAGCAAACCAAAGAAGTGCTTGAAAGTGTATTAAATGCCGAAAGCCGTATTTTAAAAGACCCTGCTTACACAGTTGCGGTGTTAGAACTTGCCAGTTCAAGTGTTAATTTTGTAGTACGCCCTTGGGTAAACAGTGGTGATTACTGGCCAACGTATTTTGCATTAATGGAAAACATTAAGATTGCATTGGATGATGCAAATATAGCGATCCCATTCCCACAAATGGATGTGCATTTACACAAAGACGCATAATTTAAATATTGTATATGAAGTAAAGGTTTTTGAATGAAAAAAATATTATTAGCAACCATTGTTTTAGCTGCCTTACATGGGCAAGCAAATGCCACTGAAGAGAATAAAAACTGGCAAGTATCGAGTGAGTTAGGTTTAATTCTGACCAGTGGTAATACTAAAACAAATACATTCAAAGGTGCGATAACAGCCCAACATACATTAGAAAGTTGGGTTAACGAATATAAGCTTGATGGTTTGTATAAAGAAGATGAAGTAAGCCTTGAAGATGGTTCAAAATCGACGCAGCGTACTAATGAAAAGTACTCCGCGTCGGCTAAAGGTAGTTACAACATTACCGAAAAACATTCACATCTATTCCTATATGGCTCGCATGTATCTGATTATTTTGGTGCTTATCGCAATGAAACGGTAGCATCACTTGGTTATGGTTCGCGCTTTTATGAGAATTCAGCCATGACGCTCGATGCTGAAGTGGGTCCTGGTTATAAGTATTTCCGATATTCAGATACTAGCAGCGAAAAAGATTCAAATGGAAACTCACTTGCTGGTGATACCGATGGTGAAGTAATTGCACTTGGTATGGTTAACTTTAAATGGCAAATTAGTGAAGGCGCCCGTTTTACTCAGTTAGTACAAGTTGAGTACGGTGGCACTAATACTAAAACCAAATCAGAAACTGCGTTATTAACTAAAATTAATGGCTCAATGCAAATGAAAGTTGGTTTTAATGTGACTCACAATAGTGATGTTGCTGACGATAAAGAAAATACTGATACAGAAACAGTATTAACTTTGGTTTACAACTTTTAAGCATTGAAATTGTTATTATTTGTAAAGGGAGCATCAGCTCCCTTTTTTTTTATAGGCAAAGTCAGGTAGAATGTCGCTCTTTGTTTTCATTTTAACTTTTTAGAAGGGATTTGCGTGAAATTTTTAAGCTTGATATTTTCCGTGCTGATGTTATTTGGTATGGCTGAGGCTTCTGCCGCAACTCCAACCCCTCAGCAGCTAGAGCAATTTAAAAAATTACCAAAAGCGCAACAAGAAGCGTTAGCAAAACAATACGGTATCGATCTTAGTACATTAAATAAAAAAACGAAAAAAGGGAGCGATGCGAGCAATGTTGATGAAATCTCAGTTTTTCCTCGCAAAGAAGAAGCTCTTTCTGAAGAAGATAAATTAGAAGAAAAATTTAAACCAAAAGTGCAAGAGCTTAAACCTTTTGGCTATGACTTGTTTGCTGGCGAACCTATGTCATTTATGCCAAGTGAAATATCAGCGATACCCGATAGTTATATTGTCGGACGAGGTGATGAGTTTCAAATTAATTTATATGGCAAAGAAAATCAGCTTTATGATGTCGAGGTTGACCGTGAGGGTCGTCTTGCAATTCCAGATCTTTCACCAGTGTTAGTTGCAGGCCTTAGTTTTTCTGAAGTAAAAGAGCTTATTACTGCCAAAATATCGCAAGAAATTATTGGGGTAAAAGCGTTTGTCTCTTTAGGTCGGTTACGTTCAATGCGTGTCATGGTATTAGGTGAAGTATTTAAACCTGGAGCTTATACGGTATCGTCATTATCTTCATTAAGCCACGCTCTGTTTATTGCAGGAGGGATCAGTGAAATTGGTTCACTGCGCAATATCCAATTAAAACGAGCTGGTCAGACAATAACGACACTCGATTATTATGATTTGCTTATCCATGGGGATAATCGTAATGACGTGATGTTAAAGCCGGGAGATGTGGTTTTTGTCCCTGCAGTTGGTAAGCAAGTATCAATTTCTGGTTTAGTTAAACGCCCTGCAATTTTTGAATTAAAACAAAATGAAACAGCTGAAGATTTAATTAAAATGGCTGGTGGCTTTAAGGCTGAAGCATTTCCACAAAAAACAATTGTTGAGCGCTATTCTAACAATAGCTTTAAAACCGTATTAACGCTCGATTTCACGCAAAAACCACTTGATTACTCACCGCAAGATGGTGACGCTGTTAATGTTCAAGCTTCTTCAAAAGAGTTAGAGAATGCAGTGACACTGATGGGGGCAGTCTCTCATCCTGGTAATTATGCTTGGCAAAAAGGAGATAAAATCTCAACCCTTATTTCTTCATTAAAAACCGATGTATTACCCATTGCTGATTTTGATTATTCACTCATTATTCGTGAAAAAAATATTCGAGGTGAAATTGAAGTTTTACAGTTTTCGTTGGTCGATGTATTAAGTCATGTTGATAAGGACTTAATCTTGCAGCCAAGAGATGTAGTGATAGTTTTTAGCCGTTTTGAAGAAAAAGTTGATGAAAAGCGTGTACTATCAAAAATGGCGTTTACTGAAGATGAAATAGCCTTACAAGATAAGGTTGAGCTTTGGCAAGAGTATGAAAATAGAAAGTTTCAAGAATATATCGGTATCTTTGAAGAAAAAGAAGAGTTAAAAGAAAAAGATGTAGATAGTTTAACTCAGCTACTTAAAGGCGAAAAAGAAGAATTAAAAGAAGAAGAATATTCGCTATTTAGTAGAAGAGCGTTGTTAAAGCCAGTTATTTTAAAGTTACAACAACAAGCTTCATCAGGTGATGAAGCTCAGTTGCTGGCAATTAATGGTAAAGTGCGTTATCCGGGAGTATATCCACTAGTTAAAAATGCTCATTTTGCCAAAGCATTGGCCGCAGCGGGTGGTTTGTTAGAGTCAGCTTATTTAGAAAAGGCTGAGGTCACTCGCCTTTCTCAAGATAGCGCAGAGAAAGTTGAGCACATCACTTTTAATATTGAATCAGCTCTTCAAAATCAAAATGACCAAAAGTACCAATTAAAAAGTAAAGACTCAATTAACATTTTTGCAGTACCAAATTGGCAAGAAGAGGTTTCTGTTCAGTTAATTGGTGAGGTGCAATTCCCTGGTACATATTCAATTAAGCGCGGTGAAACCCTTGAAAGTGTGCTTGCTCGTGCAGGTGGTTTTACTGAGTTCTCAGCGCCTGAGGGAGCCATCTTTACCCGTGAGTCAATTCGTGTCAAAGAACGCGCACAATTGAAAAAGCTTTCAGATGATTTACGTCGTGAAATCGCCTCGCGTAGCTTTCAAAACTCAGTAACGGATTCATCGCTCAGTTATGATGATACTAATAAACTATTAGATGACTTGGCTAAAGTTGAAGCCTTGGGTCGTTTGGTTATTGATGTTAATGATATTTATAATGGTAGCCAAACTTTAGAGTTAGAAAACGGTGATGCGCTTTACATTCCAGCTGTACAAAATACCGTCAGTGTTATTGGTGAAGTTAACCTTGCAACCTCACACTTGTTTAATAAAGAAATGACGCTCGAAGCTTATATTGCTGCCAGTGGTGGTTATAAACAACGTGCAGATGAAGAGCGTATTTATATTATTAAAGCCAATGGTTCAGTACAACTCCCTAATGAAAGTAGTTGGTTCTCAGTAAATAGCGGTACATATTTAGCACCAGGCGATACTATCGTTGTGCCGCTTGATGCAGAACATATGGACAAGTTGACTCTTTGGAGTACTGCAACTCAGATTATTTATCAGTTAGGTTTAGCTGCTGCAGCTATCTCAGCATTGTAATAAATCGTGTTTAATAAGCTTTGCAGATTTACATCTGCAAAGCTTTGACGCTCAATATTTAAGATATGGAATAAAAAATTAATGCAATCAGTTGCAAATAAACTCAATGATGAGATTGAATTAACTCAGTTAATCTCTGCGCTCTGGCAAGGGAAAATCTTAATTGTAGGATTGGTGATTCTGTGTTCGGCTTGCAGTGTATTTTATGCGTTATCGTTACCAAATATATATAAATCAACAGTACTACTGACCGCAGCTGATGAAAGCCAAAATTCTGGCATGTCTAAATTAAACTCTCAATTTGGGGGGTTGGCAGCCATGGCTGGTGTAAAGCTTGGTTCTTCCGGTGTTGATAAATCAGCGCTTGCGCTTGAAATTATAAAAAGCCATGCCTTTATAGCTGAATTTATTGATAAAAATAACTTGAAGCCTCTGATTATGGCTGCGGATAATTGGGATTTAGGTACTAATAAAGTATCCTATAAACCATCTGTATATAATGCAGAGTCAAAAGTTTGGGTTCGTGAAGCTAAAATTCCTCGCTTACCTGAACCTAGCTCTCAAGAAGTGCACGAAAAATTTATTAAAGAGCACTTATCTATTAATTCAGATAAAAAGTCGAATTTAGTTTCAATTTCTATCTTTCATGTTTCGCCCTACGTAGCAAAAGATATTGCAGACAAGCTTGTAGTCGCTATCAATGCAAAAATTAAGAAAGATGACATTGATGAAGCAAATAAAAGTATTGCATATCTTACGTCCGCATTGGGGCAGACCGCTGTCGCTGATATGCAAAAAATATTTTATGAGCTCATTGAGCAACAAGAACAAACAAAAATGTTAGCTAATGCTCGAGATCAATATGTATTTAAGGTGATTGATCCCGCGGTCGTTGCGGAATTAAAAGATAGCCCTAAAAGAGCCATTATTTGTATTTTTGGTAGTGTGCTTGGATTTTTACTTGGTTGCGGCTTTGTTTTAATTCGTTATTTTTTGAAAAAGAGTTAATTTTAAAACTGAATTTAACTTAGTTTTTTTGCAAGTTAAAAGCTTCAAGTGCAATTAAACTCAGATAATTATATAGCATCTTAGTTTCTATTTTGGTTATCTAAGGTGCTGTTTTTACGATTTATATTTATGCCATTAAATTTGTTTTTTTTATGGCCTGTATTACAATATTCACCACAATTGGAATTGTATTTAAAATCATGTTTACTGAAACATTAACGATATTTTTTGCTTTTTTTGCATCTTATTTTGCAATCCTTACAATTAAACCTCTAGCTATAAAGGTGGGTTTAGTTGATGTGCCTTCAGGGCGAAAAAAGCATATTGGAGCAATTCCTCTTATTGGCGGCTTGTCTATCTTTGTAGCTGTGCTGATGTCTGTACTGATGTTTTTCCCATTAGATAAATCATTAGTAAGCTATTTGGTGTGTGCAGGAGCAATTGTTGTTTTAGGGGTGATAGATGATTATCGCCAATTAGGAGTAAAAATAAGACTCTGCATTCAAACCTTAGTTGCATTAGTAATGATGTGGGGTTCAGAAGTTTATATCCATAATTTGGGTGATTTATTTTCCTTTGGGGTAATTGATTTAGCTTGGTTAGGTATTCCTTTTACTATTGTTTGTGTTATTGCTGCGATTAATGCATTTAATATGATTGATGGTATCGACGGTCTTGCTGGTTCGCTTAGTATTACCACCCTTGTATCAGTGTTTCTTCTGATGATGTTCAGCGGCAATTTTTCTTTGGCTGCCTTACCGTTAATCATTATCGCCACGATAGTGCCTTATCTAGCGTTTAATTTGGGCGTTAAAGGGCATCGAAATCGTAAAATCTTTATGGGTGATGCAGGTTCAATGTTCATCGGTTTAAGTATTGTTTGGTTTTTAATGGTGGGTACGCAAGGTGAAAATTCTGCATTTCGCCCTGTGACTGCTTTATGGATAATCGCAATCCCATTAATGGATATGCTTGCAATTATTATTCGTCGAGTTAAAAAGGGACAATCTCCTTTTATGGCAGACCGTGACCATCTACATCATGTATTTATGCGTATCGGGTTTAGTCCTCGTCGTGCACTTTCAGTTATTGTCGTTTTTTCTATGGTAATGAGTGGGATTGGGATTTTAGGGGAATTCTTAGCTGTACCTGATGTCATAATGTTGGTGTTATTTGTTGCTGTGTTTATGGGTTATTCAACGTGTATTCAACATTGTTGGAAGGTTGCACGGTTTTTAAGGCGTCGTAAGAAAAAAGCTTAATTACCCATTTAGCCAAGCCTTAAATTTTTTATCAGGGCTTGGTTATTCTTCATATTTAAAATCGTAAAAAAGTATTTCAATCAATCTTCTTCCATCGACAGTCCTTCGCAATATTGTTAGTATCGACACCCATATTACATCCGTTAAGCATAGAAATTGTAAAAATTATGAAGCAAAGAAATTCAGCTCCTCAATCTGGTTTTACTATGATGGAACTACTGATTGTAATCGTTATTTTAGGCTTACTAATGTCTCTTGTAGCACCTAAATTTTTTAACAAATTAAGTACGGCAGAGCGTGGCATTGCAGCTACTCAAATGTCTGCATTTGAAACTGCATTAGATACTTATCGATTAGACTTAGGTAAATACCCACAAAAGCTAGAAGACTTACGAGCGGGCACCGAACCTCGTTGGGATGGTCCATATTTACCAAAAGATATCCCACTTGACCCTTGGGGTAATCCTTATATCTATAAAGTTCCAGGTGAAGATGGTCGTCCTTACAGCATAATGTCTTATGGTGCCGATGGTAAGCTTGGCGGTGAAGACAGCAACGCAGATATAGTTCACAATTGATGGATATGTCACAATTATTGCGTGATGAATTTTTTATCACGCAAACAGACCTTGAGCGCGCTCTTAGTTTTCAACAGCGCTTTGGTGGTCGTTTAGAGCAAATATTGGTTAATATGGGCAGCTTGCCTGATGACCAAGTACCTCATTTCTTATCTCGCTATTTAGCTATTCCCTTATTCGACTTGTTTTTTTGGCAAGAACAAGTGTTGCCAAAAATTACCGACGAAGACTTTAAACTACTGTTATCTAAAAATTGGTTACCGTTAAAAGTTGATGGTAATAACTGGCAGTTTGCGTGTGTTTTTCCTTTAGAATTAACCATTAACGAATGGTTAAGCAAAAAAAATATTAATGCTGAATTATTCATTGCAACCGAATCTGATATTCAAAGCTTACTGAGCCAATATGAGCAACATACGGTAGAAGAGGATAACTCTGAGTTTATAGGTGATGAAGATGATAGGCTACGTGAGCTTGCAACCGAAGCACCCACAGTTAACCTACTTAACTCTTTAATATCGCGTGCTTTGCGCCAAGGCGCATCAGATATGCATCTTGAGCCTTATCAGGGGCGTTACCGCGTACGTTATCGTGTTGATGGGGTATTGCATGAGGTTGAGCGTTTAGCACCAAAAATGCAGCTACCAATCGTCACGCGTTTAAAGATTTTATCGGGTATGGACATCGCTGAAAAGCGCCGTCCACAAGATGGAAAAATTGAGATGAAAATCTCAAATCAAGAAATCGATATTCGAGTATCTGCACTGCCTCTAAACGATGGCGAATCAGTGGTAATGCGTTTTTTACGTAAAGATAATGTGCAATATGCGATGTCAGTACTCGGTTTATCGGCTGATATCGAAGCCATGATCCAGCGAGATATTCGAACCACAGCGGGTGTAGTATTATTAACCGGTCCGACCGGTTCAGGTAAAACCACCACACTGTATACTTTTTTAAATGCACTCAATAATGATGATGTAAAAATCATCACACTTGAAGATCCGGTAGAATATCAGTTGCCAGGCATTAACCAAGTGCAAGTTAACAGCGACATCGGTTTTGACTTCTCAGCTGGTCTTAGAAGTATTGTACGTCAAGATCCTGATATCATTATGCTGGGTGAAATTCGAGATAAAGAAACTGCACAAATCGCGTTGCAATCTGCGTTAACGGGTCACTTAGTATTTTCAACCGTACATACCAACGATGCTGCCAGTGCTTATACTCGCTTACTCGATTTAGGGGTAGAAGAGTTTTTACTTAATGCTGCGTTAGTCTCGATAGTCGCACAGCGTTTGGCGCGTAAAATTTGTAGCCAGTGCAGCGAACCACACCCACAAGCACAGCAGCTGATCGAAAAATATCACTTAACCGCATTTGCAGATAAATTTGAGTTAGGTGAAATTAATTTACGCAAAGGGGCAGGTTGTGATCATTGTTCTAATACCGGTTACAAAGGCCGTATGGCAGTAACTGAGTACTTAGGTTGTGATGATGCTATTAAAGCGATGCCAAAAGATGCTGACTTTATCAACAAAGCCAAAGCGCATAACCAATCGTTAAATCGTCGTACCTTGCTTGAAGATGGTTTATACAAAGCAGTGCAAGGGTTAACGACCATTGACGAAGTATTGCGAGTTGCGGGTTAATGGCATTATTTAATTACAAAGCTTACGATAGTTCAGGCGCTAAAACCGATGGCCAGATTGAGGCCACCGACCAAGCTCATGCCCTAGAGTTACTGAAAAAGCAGGGTTTACTGCCCTCAGAAATTAAACTCTATCAAGAGCCTGGTAAAAGCGTATTAAGTTTTGGTGATAAAGTAAATCTGGCCGATTTAGAGTTTTTAACCGCAGAGCTGAGTTTGTTATTAGAATCGGGCGTTAAAATTGACCGCGGTATCGATATCATTCGTAAAACCAAAGCAAAACCTGCATTGGCTAAGTTACTCAATGAGCTCAATCAGAGCATCAAAAAAGGCAATAACTTGTCTGATGCGTGCCGCGAGCACCCCGAAGTATTTGATGAACTCTATTGCAACCTGATTGAACTGGGTGAAGCGTCGGGTAATTTAAGTGAAATTTTTGCTGATTTAGCCAAAGATTTAAAATTTAAACGCGACTTACGCAGCAAAATAATTAGCTCGCTCACGTACCCAAGCGTTATTTTCTTTGTCTGTATTTTAAGCATTGTCTTCATTTTTAATTTTATTATTCCAAAAATGTCGAGCATGTTTGCCGATGCAAAAGACTTACCCTGGTACACCCAAATGATGCTTAGCAGTAGCGAGTGGATGATGCAGTACCAAGGCCTGCTGTTAATTGGCTTAATCGCCAGTGTATTTGGCATTATTGCCGCTGCTAAACGCCCTAAGTTTTTAGCGTGGTGGCAAAATACGTCACTCAAACTGCCTGTAATCAAAACCGCGATTGTAACCATTGAGAGAATTCGTTTTAACAGCGGTTTAGCTATGATGGTAAAAGCCGGTGTACCCATTGATAAAGCATTAGGCCTCTCAGCTGGTAACATTAAAAACCATCAACTGCGCCGCGAAATGGAAATCGTAAAACAAAAAGTAAAACGTGGCAGTGCACTTACTCCTTCATTAAAACAGACCTCACTTTATCCTGATTTTTTTATCTCACTCCTTGAGGTTGGTGAAGAGTCGGGTAATTTAGAGCGAGTATTTAATGAAGTTGCAAACCGCTCGCGTCAAGAATTTGAAAGCTGGACCACAAAAATGACCACACTAATCGAACCGTTAATGATTTTATTTATGGGTGGATTTGTGGGTAGTGTGGTAGTTGTCATGCTACTTAGTATGGTTTCTTTAAATGATGTCGGTTTTTAAGTTATGTTTACTGGATCATTGTCTCAGGCTAATTTATTGCATCACTCAAAGGGCTTTACCTTAATTGAGTTAATGATTGTTATGGGAGTTGTCGCGTTATTAATGGGATTGGTTGGTCCTTTAACAATGCAACAATTAGATAAAAATGAATCGCATGCCGAACTGTTAACTTTAAAAAGAGAGTTTAGCTATTTAAGTAAGGTTGCATATATTACTGGTCAAAGTTTTCAAATTAATATTGATGGGAAACAGCTTGAGATTATAAATCTCAACAATGGAAAGGTTGAATCCGTAAAAGAATATAAACAGCTTTTTTTTGATAAAAAAAGAGTTGTTATCAATAAGTCTGGTTTTACTAATGATATCGATATAGTTGTCAACTTCATGAGTAAAAAAGACGTAATTTCATTGAATGATTTAATCAATAAGCCTTATACCGATGCTAAAAAATAATCGCAAAAAAAATCAAAGAGCAGGTTTTACTTTGATTGAAGTGATGATTGCGAGTGTTATTCTTTTTAGCTCAATCTCAGTGTTGGCTTTAATTTATAAAGGTGTTGTAGTCTCAACTATAAAGGCTGAAGAGCATGTTAGTATCAGTTTTGCTGTACCATTTATTCAAAAAGAGATTAGAAAAAATATTTTATCTAATACAAAACCAGATAGTGAATCAATGTCAGGGCAAGGTAATATTTTAAATGCTAAATATAAGTGGTCAGCTAATGTTACTCTTTATGAATCTCCACCTAAAAGCTATGATCCAGAAACTGGTGCGTTAGTTACTCACCCGAAAAAATATAAAAAATGGTTAGTTGATCTATCAATTTCAGTTAACTCAACAAATCAAAGCTATCAGTATGGTGAAGTTTCTTGGCATGAATAAAAATGGTTTCACATTGATAGAGTTGTTAATAACAACCACTATTTTAAGTCTTTTGCTATTTTTAGGATCATTCAGTTATCAATTACTTGCTAATCGATGGGATAAACAGCTAGGTACTTTCGATCGTACTTTAGAGTTAACTAGAAATATAGAGTTACTCGAAAATGTTATATCAGGGATCGAACCTGCTGTAATTAACGATGAAAAACAGGGCACAGTTAATTATGGCTTTTTTTTTATTGGTACTGAAAGTCGTTTACTCTCAATTACTGAAAAAGGTTTGTTTTCTAAAAAATACCCCGAAATTTTTTTATTGTCACTCGAAAGTGCTGAAAATGAAACGTTCAATCTAGTCTATCAAAGCGTAAGTACCGAAAATGTATTGCTTTTATCTGCACAGCAAGAAATCGTTTTTGATCATCGCTATTTACTGCTCGGCAATATTAAAAGTTTCAAACTCAGTTATTTAGGTTGGGATAACATCATTGCAAAATCAGAAAGTAGTCAAACAGGTGTATTGTCAACGTGGAGAGATGACTTTTCGGGACTAGACTCTCAAGCATTGCCAAATGAAATAGAGGTTTTTATCGATAGTGAGCGCTTCTCCTTTTCATTTTCTTCAGACATTGAAAAGAACTCATTACGTTATTTAACACCTTACTTAGAAGGTTCCCAATGATTTACAGAAAAGGGATAGCCTTAATTCAGGTATTAATTATAACTGCTATTTTGAGTGTTTTTGCGCTTTATTTGAATCAAACAGCTAAACAGCAAATTCATTTGGCAAGTTTGGCTCAAAAGAGAGCTGAAGCTGAAGCATTATTGTATTCAGCCCACTCAAAGTTATTATTTGAATTACTTACCACGGATAAGCTGCTGTATAACTCAGAGCAACCAATAGACACTTCTTCAAACAAGGCGAGCCATAGATGGAACTTTCATGGTCAGCCTTTTAATATAAATGATTTTGTGACTATAAAAATTCAGGATCAAGCTGGCTTGTTAAATCTCCATAAACCCAATATTGATTTACTCGAACAGTTTTTGATTAGCAATAATATAGGCTTAACAAGAGCTCGTATCATCATTGATAGTTTGTTAGACTGGCAGGATAAAGATAGTATTAGCAGAGAGTTTGGTAGAGATTCAGTAGACTTAAATAGTGTCAGAAATGGACCTCTAAATGATCTAGAAGAGCTAGAAAAAGTTGTACTTCTGAGTGATGAAGAAAAAAAGCTTTTATTTGATAATACAACAGTCAGTTTTATTGGTCACTTTAATCCTATGAGTGCATCAAAAGAGCTGATTAAAAGTATTACAAAAAATGTTGGCTCAGAACGAATAATTGAAAGACTTCGAAATGAGAATGCATTATCAAGAGGTAAATTTGAAGATATAACAGGTATTCATGATAATGATAATACTTGGCTCACTGTCTCAAACACACTAAGAATAACTTATCAAGTTGAATACGATAGCATTAATTTAAAGAAAGAGTTCGTAATAAAATTTAAGCCTTATGCTACAGGTAAGGTTTCTCCATATACTATTCTGTCAGAACGAAATTAAATAGCATGCAACAAAATTTAAGTGTTTTAAAAAAAATAAAAAATTATATATTTAGCTTTTTTTTATCAAAAGTTGGCTATTACAATGGAACGTTATACCAGATTAATTATATTAAAAAAAAGCTTGAGGTAGTTGATGATTTCACTCCCATCTTTCTAATTGTTGCTAATGAATATTATCATGAGGAATCAATAAAGCTTCCTGTAGCAGAATCATCTGAAATCGCAAAACTGATCAAATTAGAAAAAAATGACACTAATGCGCTTCTTATTGCGAGTAAATTACCTGATGCGACATTTGTTAATAAGTGGTCTTTTTCTTTTATACCTGTAAAGTCTTTATTTTATATCCCTGAGTCTTTTGTCTTTGCGAAGTTAGTTTCAAATAATCATATTATAAAGATAGTGAGTGGCCCTGAACGTGATTTTTTTGTTACCCGCTTGCGAAATAATATTATTACAAGTGCTAGAAAGCACGGTTGGATTGATAGCTTTGAACGATTTTCTATGTCCATCGGGGTGATAAACCAAAGAACTGAAGATATAACCGCTGAAAATTTAGCTGTACCTTTAATTTCAGGTATCAAAGGAATAAAATTTTTAGAGCTATTTCCATTTTTAAAAATTAATCGAAATATTGATTTTTTATCTGTAATTAAAAATTTATTATTACCAGGTTTCTTACTATTTACATGCTTTTTAATGATCAGTTCATTGTTAATTTTTTCTCGTGGTATTTATTTAGAACAGCAAGTTAATCAAATGAAGAATGAATTAAGTTACATGCTTGTCAATAATGATGAATTTGAAATAGAACGAACAAAGTATGAATCGCTATATTCTATTTTTAGTAATAAAAATAATCATTTAGCTTTGTATATTACGCTTGCTCCTGTTTTTGATATCGCCACTCTAAGCAGTGTACGTTTTGAACTTGGCCGATATATAATTCAAGGTGAAACCGAGCAAGCTTCAGACTTATTAGAGCTTATTTCAAGTCAAGTAAATGTTGTTAATGCAAAATTTGATTTACCAGTAACTAAAAATGGAGCTCGAGAGCGCTTTACAATGAGTTTTTTGGTAAATCCAAATCAAATAAAAATCCCTTTGGTTGAAAGTAAAAATGAGTGAACTTAAAAAGCATGCGCCCTTATTAGCAATAGCTTTATTTTTGGTAATTCTTAAATTTTTTTTCGTACCTGTATTTGAGTGGCAGGAACGAGAGTTAAGTGAGCAAAAGCTCACATTGAGAAAAATTGAAAAATCAAATTCTCTATTAGAAAATAAAGAGCAATTGATTGAATTAAAAGGAAAGCTTCAGGCTGAGCTAAGTGAAATATCAACTTTTTTCTACCCTTATATGGAAGAGAGTAGATTTAAGTTAGAGCAACAAAAAATAATAGAAGCTCAATTAAATCAATATCAATTAACAAGTAAGCGATTGGGTTGGTTGGTCAATTATGAAGAGACAAATCCTGCAATAATAAAATTAGACCTTGAATATAGTTTTGAAGGTGAGGGTAGTCAGGTATTTAGTTATTTATTGCAATTAAGTGCCGATCCTAAAGTACATGTGATTAGTAAATTAAATCTAGGATTTAGAGGGCAAAGGCCAGGGAACTTAGGGATAGTTACGGTATTCATGGCAAAAAGTTATTACATGCATAATGATAAAGGTCAGTAGATGAATTTACAGTCAGTAGTGTGTTATATGAAAAGACTAGATGTTAAATTTAGTTTGTTTATTGCTATTATTTATTGTTCTTATTACTCATTAACTGTTTTTAACTTTCAGGGGAATATAAACTCCCAGCAGAGCGAGGTTGTTGAAATTGTCGATTTTGTCGACGATACAATCTCAGCTGAAAGTGCAAAAAGCCTAGTCAAACTTTACGAGCGTTTTGTTGTAAAAGATGAGTTAGACCCAATCGTTGACACCGTAGTTAAAAAGCTAACCCTTGAAGAGCAGTTGAAGCAATCTGGCGATTTAAATGAGCTCTTTATTGATGATTACAAATTGACACTAAAAGCTGTTATTCGAGATAATTTTACAAAGCTTACTTATGCTTTAGTTTTAGTTGATAATATGCAAACCGGTATTTCTGAATTGAAACGAGTTGATGAATCATCAGATTTATATGGGTACAGAGTTTCAATTATTAGTAATAAATCAATTAAGTTAGATATTGACAGATCGGGTTCTCTCCAAAGTATAAATCTAACAATGTTTAAAAATTTAAAGCCATTAGATACAGAATTATGAAAGGCGTTTTAATGAATAAAATTAATGCTATCTCAATTACTATTGTTGGGTTGTTTGTATTAAATGGTTGTAGTGCAACGCAGAATAAATCTTTTTCACCGCAGCCATCTTATTTACATTCAAATATATCTGTTGTCGCCGATGGCGATGAGGCAGCTGTAAATGAAAAAAATGAAGCATCCCAAAATAACGAACCAGATAAAAAAGTAGAGTATTTAACTCCTTTTCAAGTCATACAGCAGCAGGCACAAATAACCAATGACGTTATAGACCGTTTTAGTGAACAAAAAACGATCGAAATGAGTGCAGAAACGCTGCCATTACAAGACTTTTTACATTTAGTTTTAGGTGAAAGATTAAAAGTAAGCTACGTCTTATCTGATGAAATAAAGGCAGATAGCCAATCGGTTACATTAAATATTCAAAATGCAGTCACTGAGCGTAAGTTGTTTCTTTTAACCGAAGAACTGATAGATGAGCGTGGTTATACCATTCGATTTAATGATAATATTTTTTATGTCCATAAAAAAAATTCAGAGCAAGGCCAAACAGATTTAACTTATGGCTATGGTAAAAGTATCAACGATGTGCCACAAACAAGTGGTGATATTGTGCAAATGGTACCGTTTGAATATGGCATGCAACTCTCGATGTCAAATACTTTACGGCAAATGATTGGTGTTAAATCAACGTCAGATCCTGCTCGTAATACCATTAATATCTTTGGTAAGCGACAAGATATTTTAAGGGCCCTAGAATTAATTGATATTTTTGACCGACCCGCAATTGCTAATAGACATATTGGAGTTTACAAATCCACCTTTGTTAATGGTACTGAATTATTAACCAAGTTAAAGGAACTGTTGACCCAAGAAGGGATTAAATTAGGCGATGGAATTGATACCAGCAGTACAATTACCGTCGTCAACATGGAAAAGCAAAATCGTTTAATCTTTTTTGCGGTTAAACAAGATGTAATTGAGCGAGCAATTTTTTGGGCAAATCAAATAGATAAGCCAATTGATACAGCTGAGAAGCAATACTTTATTTACCAGCCGCAATATTCAAGAGCTGTTGATATGGGCGAAAGTTTAGAAGCGTTAATTGGTGAGGTAAGCTCATTAACAACAAGTACCTCGGCAGCTCAAGAAAATAGCAGAAAGCGTGGCGCAGTAACCGCAAGCTCAGAAGATTTAAAGATGGTAATTGATGAGCGTTCAAATTCGGTTATTTTTTTTACTACGGGTGAAAAGTACCAGCAAATTTTACCGCTTGTTAAACGGTTAGATATTTTGCCTAAACAAATTATGCTCGAAGTCATTATAGCTGAGGTGTCTTTAACTAATGAGTTTAAACAAGGCGTCGAATTTGCTTTCAAAAATGGAAATTATGGAACATCAACCGAAAAAGCATTTATGGGTGACGGTTTTGGTGGCTTATCTTATTTGCTGCAAGGAACACAAGGTAAACTGATTGTTAATTTGTTACAAACTAACTCATTGGTTAATATTTTGTCACGCCCATCGTTAGTTGTTCGTGATGGTGTTAATGCAACCATTAATGTTGGAACTGATATTCCAATTGTGGGAGAAACCGCATCTGACCCAATCAATGGTGACAGACAAACCACAAAAATTGAATACCGTAAAACAGGGGTTGAACTCGCGGTTACGCCAACTGTCAATGCTCAAGGCATTGTCTTGATGGAAATAAAACAGAAAATATCTAATCAGGTTGAGTCGGGCTCTACCGTTTCGGGTAATCCTAGTGTATTTGAGCGTACAATTAATACCGAAGTCGTGGCTGAAAGTGGCCAAACAATTATTTTAGGTGGTTTAATTAGCGAAAATAAAAGTACAAAAGCATCTCGTGTTCCCTTCTTTTCAGGTATCCCTATTTTAGGCAATTTATTTCGCGCCGACACTGAAAGTGGTGATAAAACTGAGTTGGTTATCTTAGTGACACCTAGAGTAATTGAGTCATCGAGTGAATGGGATGATGTTAAAAAACTGTTTGATAATGCGTTTGAAAATTTAAAGCTACCGCAAAAATAGTAATGTAAACAAGTGTAAAACGGTGAGAGTTAGCATTAAAGGTTTAGTTAACCGCAGTTATGGATAAAAGATTTACCAACAAATAAAAGTAAATAAATACCTAGGTTATTATCTCTAGCCATAGGTTTTTAAAGGTAATAAGGCGGATTTTTACGTTAATGGCTCGTTAATTCAACGCCATTAACGTTGAAAACAGCAGCCTAAAATAGATTTATTATTCTGTTTCGAGCTTAAGTGAGCTTAAGTTAAGTTTAACTAATAGTATACGTAAGGTTTTGATTAACGGGTGGTTAGCTAGTTCAAACTGTGAGGTGATGAGGTATTGCTTTTGATTAGCTAATCTCGATGAAGAGTATAAGCTAAGCCTCAGTATGATATTTAGACTCTTGGTTAATAAATCTCTAGCAGTAATAGTGAGAATAAAGTATTAAGCGACTGGTCAATTATGCGAAAATGTAACAATAAAGTTATTGATTATTCGTTGATAAGTTGAAAAAAGTTGAGTAGACTCGGTGTTCGTTATAGCTTATTTTTAAATTTATTCTAAACTGAATACCCTGTAACGAATGTATTGGCGCAGTAAAACACGATAAAAGCAGAACGCTTCGTATTTTATTACGCTAATATGATTAAATTCAGTAAGGTAAAATGTTGACAGTTTGTTGTCGGCAGGCTTAAACTTGCTGCGTTTGGTTGTTGCTTAGGTGACGGCCTAAGTACAATAAAAAAAGTATGTGAAATAATAGACTAATACTATTGTTTCAGTTTCATGAAACTTGGAGAATGGAAATTATGTTCAAGAAAACTCTACTAGCACTAGCAATTACTGGTGTTTCTGTAGCAGCTAATGCAGCTGTGGTAAAAACAAGCGTAACAGCAACTACTGCTGTTTTACAACAAACAGCAATTGGTACTGCTAAAGCTCACGCTAAAGGTACTGCTCTAGGTGCTTCTGGTGTGTTCGGTACAGCTGCAGATGCAACAAATTCAGCTAACTGTAAAGCATTAGCTGCTTTTTATGGTGTTTCATTAACTAAAGCTGATGGTACAGCTGCTCACGCTGTTGCTGCTGATGGTTCAGGTGGCGACGTAGCTACTTTTGCTGATGGTTCAGGTCGTGAATTAACAACAGTACACACTACAGCTGCTAATGCTTGTCTTGCAACTGTTAAACCAGTTCTTTCTACTACCGCTGCTAAAGATGGTCTTGAGTACACTCAAGCTACAGCACTTGAAATTAAACCAGTTATTGTTGCTGGTATCGGTGGTTACAAAGCTGAAGATACGTTAACGTTCCAATTCTCTGGCGCTAAATTAGATTTAACTAAAACAACTGCTCCATCTATTACTGTTGCAGCAGCTGGTCAAGCTGGTGCTGGTGTGACATTTGATATCCTTGATATCACTGATTCACAAATTCGTTTCACCGTTAAAGCAACTACTCCAGCGAATGATTTTGTTCGTGGTAACGGTATTTTAGAATTAAGCAACATCTTCCTAGATTCTACAGGTCTTGCTGCTACTACTTCTGTAATGGTTAATTCTTTTGGTACTAATACATCAGGTACTAAATTTGATGAATCAACAGCTGCAACGATTGTATCTTTACTTCCACAATACACTACAGAAGTAACTACGTTACTTGATGCAGATATCGATGTAGGTAAAGATCGTCAACAATTTGCTAACAACTTAACAGCTGATGTTTTAGCTGTTAAACACACTAAAAACCCAACATCTGCTAACGTATTAGTTCCTGCTAATACAACTTATGTTGTTACTGGTGATTTCTCTTGGGCTTATGCGCCAAGCGTAGATACAAACAAAGATGGCAAATTATCTTCAGCTGAGTTAATGGCTGCGAATGTTGCTGTTTTAGCTGGTGGTGATGATACAGTTAAGTCTTTAGCTCTTAATGCTACAAACACTGAATTAACAATTGTTACTAATATTGTTGGTGCTGCATTAGATGCAACTAACACTATTACATTCAATGTTCCAGGCTATGATTCAGGTAAAGGCACTAACCCAATGATTTCTGTTCAAGATTTCACGGTTAAAGTTGATACTATGTCTGATAAATCAGTTGGTAGCAAAGCTGTAAACATGCCATCACTTGCTAAAACAGCAGCTGGTACATGGAAATTAAATGGTTCTGTTGTTGTTGTTCCTTATGTTCCATTTGGTCCAGCTACACAACCAATTTTACGCCACACTAATGCTGGTACACAAACTGGTGATATCACAGTTCGTTACATGGTTGAAGGTGTTCACACTGCATGGCAATCACTTGCAGCAGCTGGCATCAAAGATGCAAAACCTGGCGTACGTGATATGTTAGGCCTAGTAACTGACGCACTTAAAGGTGAAGGTTATGACTCTACAACTACTGGCTTCAAAGTAGCTTTAGAAGTTGTAACTAACGTTCCTTCAAAAGACGTGTTCGTATACGGCGGCGCTAAAATCACTGCTGAAGGTCAAGATCGTATCCATTTAGGTACTTTCAAAACTAACGTAAACTAAGCAACCGCTAAGTTTAAGTAGTTAAAAAGCGAGCTTCGGCTCGCTTTTTTATTTTATATCGTTTGGTTATTTATTTAATCGCGCGTTAACTCGTTTGAACCCGCCAATAAGGTTAAACTCCTTGTCGTAGTTCTGTAAGTAAGCTATATACTGGAATACAAAGCTATCTCAGACAGCTATTTACAACGTTAACTGCATTGGATTAACGTGCCATAGCCGAGCTATTGACGCGACAATTGGCCTTTTTATCCTTGTAAAATTCTGACTAGAAAAGAATAGCTAAGAAATCAAACTTTAATTATATGTTGGCAAATCTCTTATCCAGAACTCAGGTTAAGTAAGGTGTCATTTCTTAATCCAATGCGGGCTCTCTGCCTTAAATAAAATCATGGTTCACTTAAATACCGCTCCCAGCAGATGCCATGTTGCAAAATCTCGAGTACCTCTCTACCTAAACATCGTATTACTTTAAGCTAGGCTAATAATAAAGACAGGGTTTGAAGTTTTATTCGTTTTAAATAATCTGAAAATAAAGTCAGAGGCAAGAATAATAAGTATTAAGCTGAACTTATAAAGGTAAATATTGAGCAGATTTAAGCGACATTGTGTCTTACATGCGTGCGATAATTTAGCTAAGTTGGTTGAACACTTCAAAGGTAATTTTGTTTGGTATGGAGGTATTCAACAGGGAAGTCATGATCGAATTACCGTAAAAAAGAACCAGGTGCACTCTTAAGCAATCATATATTAAACATCTATACTTTAGGGTAGGTGAGAGCAACTTGCTGTTAGAGGCTAGAATATATGCATATAGCGCTATAATTTTAATACTGGATAATAAATCTATCTCTGGCAGCTATTTTCTAAGTTAATAACGTTGGATTAACTTGTAATAAGCCCACTCTCTCGTTATTGGATTGTTGTTGACACTTGGTCCATTAATCGGCCTTTTTACGCTTAAAAGTCTCTGGCTAGGGATGAATAACTGAGATATTTACCTTTAATTGAATTGTAGTAAATTTTTTTATCCAGAATTAAAGTTACATAATAGAGGCCTTGTGTAGGAGTGAAGTGCCTAGTTATACAGATTGACCAACCGGTTTGGAATTTATTCAAACACAATGCGTGCTATTTTAGAATGTTAAATTAAGGAGTTTATTTTTCGTGATTAGCTAATAGGATTTGCAAGTAATTAAAAATAGGCTGAATTCTCAGCCTATTAACTAGCGTGTATGTAATACTAGCAGTGCCTAATTTTGTTGCTTTTTTCCCTTGTTATAAGAATAAGCACTTATATTAAAATAAAGAAATGCCATTGTATTTAGCATACTGTGTTAAGTGATTTAAAGCGGTGTTAACCAGTAAACTCACATCGTTATTCTCTGGGGTATTTAATTTTTTTACTTCTAACCAATAGTGATAGTTTTTTAGAATAATTTGTTTTTCTAAATGAGAAACTTCATTCATTAGCTTGGTATCATTGAGGTAGCTATTGTCCTTATCAATTGACATAAGAATCATTTTTAATGTTTCAGTCAATAACACACTATTGTCTACCGCGGGGATAACCATTTTGTCTATTTGAAATTTGTTTTGCTCAAGAGTAACTATATCGGGTGCAAAGTCTGCTAAGTAATCGCCATTCTCTGAGATATTATCAGTAGATTGAGTTGTTGAATTGCCGAGAATAAATAACGAGGTATTATCACTGGTTTGAACGGTTATTGGCACGCTAAAAAACCATGGTGCTTGGGTATCGATAAATCCATAAATCAAATAGGTTAAAAATGGATCATAATTATTGTAATGTACAAACAGCTCAGCATTGTTAAGGTCGGGTTGCCCTGAAACACTCAAAGATGTTTGATTTAAATTATAATAATTTGTTTTAACTTTATGGTTTAAAAAATCAATGATTGAGAGTAAGCCAAGTTCAATAGGACGCTCAGAAACAATACCTAAAGCTGATAAGGCTTTTTGCTCGTAGCTGAAAGTACGTGAACCAAAAAAGCTTTCAATTGCCAGAATGTTTAACTCATTATTTTTACTAAGTATATTAAAGTTTTGAACCTTTTGATTAAACTCTTTACCCGACACTAATTTATCTAATAAACTTGGGTTTGATTGCAAAGTAAAAAATGGACAGCAAGCTTTCCACGCCTTTATTTTTTGACTTTCATTATATATTTCGACCATTAGCTGCATTGTTTCTTGTGCCGATGGATTGAGCATATTTGATTTGGGTTTTGTCACCAATAAATCATCATCTGTTAGGCTAATCTCGTAATCATTAAGTAATGGCATACACTTAAGGGGGATATCTAGTAGCCTTTCGTTACTTTGGTTGTTAGAGAAAACTTTTATAGATAAATTATTATTTTCTTCAAACACTCTTAGTCGAGGGTGAAAGCTAGCGCCATGTTCTATATTATTTTCGAACAATCGATTAATGAGTTTAACTAGTTTTTTATTTGAGCCGATTACTTTTTTTGCTGGGATAGAGGCGTTGTCTAATAAAGGAATTGTTTGCTGTTGGGGGTTAAAAATCTGACTAAATTGAGCGAACCATTTTTCATGATTGTGTTTAGGTTTTAATAGTTCTAATAGCTTATTACCTAGTGCATTATCGTTTGCTAAATACATAAGATTGAGGAATTTTTGACTGCTAGCAGAAGAGAAATTTACACACTCAGAAAGCAATTTTGTGCTGTAATATTCTTTTTTTACATTATCATTGTTACTAAAGCTGGCAATGAGCAGTAAATGTAGTGCTTCATTAGAATAATCCGTTAAAAGTCTTAGTTTTTCGCCATATTCAAGGACTAAATCGAACTTTTCAAGTTCACAGGCTAGCTGGCAAATTTTTAAACGTGTTTGAGCGTTGTTTGCAGAAGGGTCTAGTTGAAGCGCTGCAATAAAACAATCAAGTGCTTTTTCTTTATTGTTTGATTTAATGTGTGCTGATGCTAGGTTGCTGAGTACTCTTATTTTTTCTATGTTGTTAGGTGTGATTTTTAGGGCTTTTTCAAACCTAGTTATTGCTAATGCAAATTGATTGTTGTGAAAATAACATACCCCTTCTAAGTCTAAAGAGCCATAAGTTACATTTTTTGAATTAACTTTTTTTATTAGGGTAAGTGCTTTTTTTATTTTATTTTTACTTATCAATTCATTTACTTGGCTTAATATTTCTTCCATTTTATTCTCTATTTCATTTCTAATTTAAAAAAGGTACTACACACATTCCTCGTGTAGTAATTTGCTTATTTTGACTCGAATACATAATTGAATAGTTTTATATCTTGCTGATATAGGTCAGCAACAAATTCCTGACTTTCAAGGTCATAGTATTGAGTGTAACTTTTACTCTTTTTATCGTTGTTTTGAAAAGATAACAACTTATTTAAGATTGGATTCGTTTTTTGAGTTTTATTTTTATGAGGAAGCTGTAGGGGGGACCCTGTAATAATACGTGTTATTTCAGCGAAATCATGATTAATGTTTTCAAACTTACCAATAAAATCAACTAGTAAGTTTCCTTCAAGATCAAGAATAAAGGTAGATTGAGGCATGACATGCCTATAAATACCGTTAAAACCTTTAAAATCGTCATCCCCTATTTTAGGGTAGAATTTAAATAAGAAATCTTTAAAAGAAAATGTGTGTCCTTTATAGAGATATTCAGAAACTAGTCGGTCCCATGGATTGCGCACAATTGTAAATTTAAAAAGTGATTTGAATTGCTCTTGAGTTAAATAGCCCTTATCAAGGTATTCTTGTGCCGTTAAATGAGCTAGACGAGGTGGGCCTAGTTTTGGGTCTGAGTTTTTCTTTAATAAAAACAGTTCTCTTTGTTCCCAATTAAGTCCGGCACGTTGTAAAAAAACCGACTCAACACTTTGCCCAGCCGCTTTTGGGATATGAATAAAAAGGCAGTTATCAAAGGTGGATATCATAACTAAAATTGATCCTAGTTTTTAAAGTTTAAAATTCGAGTTTTAACAAAATATAGACTAAACAGATTTTGCGCCGCCATGCTTATTGTTGTTGTAAGAGCAGCGCCTAAAGCGCCATATTTTGGCACTATGATGATGGCTAATACGATACTAATTGCTGCTGTTAACAGTGCTATATTTCTATGTACTTTTTCATGACCTGTCATAATCAATAGGTTGACTACAGAACCTGTTCCTATATTAACTAACTGCCCAATTATTAGGATGTTTAGCCATATGGTGCCAGCTTCAAAGCGAGTACCAAATAAGCCCATAATAAAGCCTGATGCAGCCATGAATAAAATACTAATGATAATTGCAAGGGTTAATAACAGGTAGCTACTTTGATTAAATAGTAAATCTAAATCTTCATATTTTTTTTCAAAATATAAAATCGCAAATTTTGGAGCCAGCACACTATTTGCTGCAAATAATATCATAGACATGCTTGTTGATATTTTAAGAGCAACGGAGTAGATACCTAAATCGTCTAAGGAAGAATATTTGCTTAAGATGAAAAAACTGAATTGAGGGATAATTAAGAACACTAATGAGCTGACCCAAAGTGGGGTTGCTTCTTTGGTTATTTTCAATAGTGACGATTTGTCGCTTGTGGAGTGATTAGTTGAAGGTGCACTTTTTATTTTTTTTAGCTTTATGGTTATTAAGATAAAGCTAAAAATACAGCTTGTTATAGTGCTTATTGCAATAATTAATAAGAGGTTATTGCTTGAGTTATATGAAAATATAAAAAGTAAGGGAATAGTGAGTAGCGCGGATAAAAAACCATTAAATATCACAGATGAATTTGGAGAGTGTAATCCTTTGAAGCAGCCTGAATTGATTGCTAATAAGCTGGTTGCTAAAGATAGTAATAAAATGTGAGGGAGTAACTCTACAACTGCGGGATGATTTAGATAATCAGAAAAAACTAACTGAGCATTTTGTAATGTTAAAAAAGCGAGTGCACTAAATATAGATAAGGTGATTAGGTATCTTGTTAAAAGACAATTTTTAATGTGCAGAATGTCTTTATTCTTTGTTGCAATTGCTACTGGGCGAACAATTGAGCTATCAAAGCCAAATTTGGAGACTGTAACAATAAAAAGAATTGCTAATTGAGCAAAAGCAAATAAGCCAAATTCATTGTTACTTAGACTTTTAGATGCGATATAGGTAACTAAAAAACTTAAGCCCAGCGTAACAATCTTTATAATTAAAGGCATTAAGGATGAGGTTATAATTTTTTTATACATTTTTAGTTTTTGTAATTGAAAGTGGGTATGTTAACTGTTCTTCAAGTAACAGAGTTATTGCTTCAGTGCTATACAACTCTTTGATCCTATTGTTTTTTAAATTTTTTTCAGCCATAGTCGGCTTATTCATTTTTATCTTGTTGGCCATGGCTTGAGCAAAGTGATAAACATCATTTTCAGCTACAATAACTTCATTTAATTCTTTAATTATTTCTTCCGGTCCCTGAGAATTACTGCTTATCACATGTAAACCAGCGCTTAATGCTTCGTGAATTGCCACACCAAATGTTTCATATTTAGATGCAGATAGATAACAGTCTGATTCATTAAGTATTTTTGAAGTTTTTATTCTGGATAGTTCGCCCGTAAATGTCACTTTATTTTCTATTTTCAGAGTATGGGTTAATGCTTCAAGGTTTGATTTTTCTAAACCGTCACCAATGATAGTTAAATGAATATTATTGTGTGTTTTTAGTGTTTCGGCGAATGCTTGTATTAGTATGTCGACCCTTTTTATTGGCCTTAAATAGCCAATTACAACAAAATGATAAGTGTTGTTGAATGTTTCTTTTGGGTAAAAAAACTTGGTATCAATAATATTACCAATAATTGCAATCTTTTTACTTGGGATCAGTTTACGTAAATCGTTTGCTAAAGCATTTGAAACAGCAATGACTGAATGCGCTTGAATTAGTGCAGTGATCATTAATGACTTTTCCATTTCAGGATAGTTATTGAAATGTAGTTCAGAGCTATGTTCTGTAAGAATATAGGGTATTTGGTATTTGTCTTTTAGGTAATTAGCAATTAAACCAGCTCCACCACCTGCAGCAGATACAACACTATGGGCATGAATAATATCAGGTTTACCGTTTTTTTTACTGTACTCTAAAAATAATTTTTCAAAATGTTCAAATCGTTTTAATCGATTTAACTTTCGCATCAAAGGCCATGTAAAATATGCGGTATTAATAATATTTACTTTTTGGTTGTTGCATGTGTAATAACGTTTTTTGTACCAATGCGTAAATTTTTTTATGGATGTTGCTTGGGCGTAAATAATTCCAACTTGATGGTTTCTTTCAGTTAATGCTATTGCTTGATCTTTAAAGAAAGATCCTAAAGTTGTTATTTTAGGTGTTTCAAACCAGGAAGGTATGACTAAAATATGCATTAATCCCTCTTTAACGTCATTTGGTTAAGTTTACACATTTATATTCTAAAGCTTGTTATGGTAGCATTCGATAATCGCTGTTATCGGATTTTATCATGTTTAGGCGCTTGTTATCTGCATTTTGGCTTAGATTACCCATAGCTTGTTACCCATATAAATCATTTATGCATAAACATAAATGTATTTTTGTTCATATTCCTAAAAATGCTGGAACAAGCATTTTAAGAGCGTTTAAAGATTTTGGTCACAGAAAGCATGCTAAATGGTATGATTTTTTTGAGGCTAATGCTTATTGTTTTGAAATTTATCATAAATTTGCAATTGTTAGGCACCCTATGAGTCGCATTATTTCGGCTTATAAATATAGTATTTCTGGCGGAAATGGGACTGAGTCAGATATTGCTATTAAGAAAGTGATTGAAGCTAAGGCTAGTAACTTCAATGAGTTTGTGGAGTTTGTTTTGGATGTTGATTTTATTATGATTCAACCATTATTTCAGCCTCAATATTTGTATGTTTATGATCGAAATTATAATTGTATGCTTGATAGTATCCTTCGATATGAAAATATTGAATCTGAATGGGCCATGATAGCTACTAAATATCGTTGGCCCTCATCTGTTATGCCTATGGAGAATCAAACTAAAAAAACATCTGAGGAAGATTGTTATCTCTCTGAAGCTAATAGATTAAAAATTAAAAACTTATATCACCTAGACTTCGAGCTATTTAATTATACAGATCAATAGAGGGAATTATGGGGGTTTTGATTACAAGTAATGCATTCTATCCTAACATAGGTGGAGTTGAAAATTCACTTTTGTATTTAGCTAAAAGCTATTTGAAGCAGGGGGTTAGTGTTGACATTGTTGTTAGTGATGTCAATTTAGTTAATGAAAAGGTTCTTTCTACATATGAAGAATATGAAGGCATTAGTATTCATCGCTATCAATGCTATCAAACCGTACCAAAATACCTAAAACCTTTCTATTTCCTGAAGCGATATATAAAAGCAGCTTACTTGCTCCATAAATTAAAAAAATTGAAAAAACCAGAGATAACGATTTCCAGATTCCATACAAATGTCATTTTAGCTAAGCTAGTTGGACTTAAAAATATTGTTTATTTAGTCCCCGGTGAAGTCAGTATGCAAAACTGTGCTGCGAATTCTACATCTAATATTAGTGATAGTTGGCATTATAGATTAAGAATAATGCTTGATTTGAGGTTACAGCAATTTGCAATGAAGATATCCGATCGACTTTTTGTATTCAGTCGAACGATGCAAAAACAGGTTTTAGACTCTGTGAATAAAACAGCGGTGATTTTAAAGCCGGGTGTTGATGTTGACCGTTTTACGCCTATAACCGAAAAACAAAAACAAAAACTAAAGCTAACTTTGAATCTACCCCAAGATAAAAAAATATTATTAATAGTTGGGCGTTTTGTCTTGGCTAAAGGTTTTATTTTTGCTTTAGAATCATTGAAGTATCTAGATAACTGTCATTTGGTGATTGTTGGTGCAGGTGATGAGGAAGAAAGCTATAAAGATTATGTCCATGAAAATAACTTGGGTGCTTTAGTTACTTTCACTGGAGTTAAATTTAATACGGAATGCTATTACTCTGTTTCGGACTTTTTCTTGATGACATCGGTTTACGAGCCTTTTGGTCAAACCATTTTAGAAGCCATGGCTTCGGGATTGCCTGTTATTGCTTTTAGTCAAAGCGCAGGAGTGATTACTGCTACACATGAGATATTGACTGAATCAGATGCTCTTTTTATCAATGAATTATCGGGCTACTCACTTGCAAAGGGCGTTATCAGTTTAATCAATAATGAGTCTGAAGTCTCAAGCCTCTCATCGAGATCTCGAAGGTTGGCATGTGAACTTTATTCGTGGGAACGACTAGCATTAAGTTTGTTGCAGCAGACTTAATTATTAAACTTGTTGAGTTCGTTTGAAATTAATTTAAAATACCCACTCGATCTAAATTATCAGTTTTTTTCCCCATAATAAAATGCCGATATAATAAATTTTAAGGCTTAAGGTTGTAGTATGTTGCCAATTTATCTCTCAGCTGACTATAAACTAACAGTCCAGAGTTATTTAACTTTTGTTTTATTCAGGCTTAATATTTGATATGCAAATTTCTGTAGTCGTTCCGCTTTATAATAAATCAAAGTATGTTGTCCGAGCGATCGAGTCAATTTTAGCTCAGTCTGATGCTGTATCTGAAATAATTGTTGTTGATGACGGTTCGACCGATGGTGGGGGGGAGCTTGTACAAAAGCATTTTGCTGACAAGATTACTCTAATTAGCCAACAAAATTGTGGTGTGTCTAAAGCGCGTAATGCAGGTTTGGCTCAAGCAAAGTCAGATTATGTTGCTTTTTTAGATGCAGATGATTATTGGTATCCTCAATTTATTTCAAATATTAAGCAATTAAAAGTAGCCTTTCCTGATGCTGGGATGTTTTGCACCGCTTATGAGTTTTTTAAAGATGATGCGCTTGTTAAAATAAAAAATCCTTATTTACCAGTAGGCTCAGGCATCATTTACGATTACTTTGCGGCTTGCTGTAATGTTGACTTACCTGTTACCGCTTCTTCAGTGTGTATTAATAAAGCCTTGTTATTATCTGTGGGCGGGTTTCCTGAGGCGATTCAAATAGGGGAAGATCAAGCAGTTTGGGGCGCTTTAGCGTGTAAGACAGACATTGCATATCACTCAGATATCAGTGTTGTATATGATTTATTGGCTTCCGATAGTACGCGTCATTTTCAGCAACGGTTATTACTTTCTCCTCATGTTGATTTATTTTGTTGTTTATTAACAAGTGATGCTGCGCCAAGTCATTTGAAAGAGAGTTTACAAAAGTTAATCCATTTAAGTGTGATGAGTTGCATTAAAAATAATTTAATAGCTGGTGAGCGTTTGCAAGCATTTGATTTGTTAGTTAATAACGATAAATTAATTTGGGATAAATATAGAGTTATCGCTTTTGGTTTATTAATTTTGCCAAAATGGTTAATTGCTAGGTTTTATGGTTATGCACGAAATTTTAGATAAAGTTAAATCATCTCCTGATATTTATAAGCAATTAGCTGCCACTATTGAGTCTGTAGAAGTGCGCGAAACACAAGCCATTAGCTTTGTAAATCCTTATTCATACTTATTGTTAAGAAATAATCGTCAGTTAGTCGCTGACTTAGATTGTTTGTACACTGATGCAATTTCTTCGGCTAAAATATTTTCGTTATTATTTTCGCAAAAAATCCCTCGGATAAGTTTTGATTTAGGCTCGTATGCGCGACATTTTTTTGAGCAAGCAAATCAGCATAAACTCCCCATTTATTTATTGGGTGCTAAAGAGATTGAGATAAATAATGCAGTTGCGATTTTTAAAAAGGAATACCCTAACTTAAATATTGTGGGTTATCGCGACGGTTATTTTAGTGATGATGTCGCTGTGATGCAGGCTATCGTTGATAGCGGTGCTCAATATGTGATTTGTGGAATGGGGACGCCTCGTCAAGACGAATTCGCCGTAAAGTTAAAGCAATTTCAGCAAGGTAAAATCAAGCAAGTTTATACTTGTGGTGGATTTTTACATCAAAGCTCTGAGCGGTTAGAATACTACCCGCATTTTATTAATCGCTTTAATTTACGTTGGTTGTATCGTGCATTAACTAACTCGTATGTAGCGAAAAGACTATTTTTTGATTACCCCAAGTTTGTATTTAAAGTTCTCGCTGATTTTTTTATTAAGAGTAAGGGCCATTAATTAAAATAAATGGTCTTTTTTATGTCAAATTTAGAGTAAAATTCATCGCTTAGTTTGTTTTTCAACAGTTTATTGGCCAATCTGGCTGTTATTAGGTTATAGGGATTCTAAATGAAAATTTTAGTTACTGGTGGTGCTGGTTTTATTGGTTCTGCTGTAATTCGCCATGTTATTAATAACACTGAGGATTCAGTTGTTAACGTGGATAAATTAACCTACGCAGGAAATTTAGAGTCTTTAGAGTCGATAGCACAAAGTGAACGTTACAGCTTTGAACAGGTTGATATTTGTGATGCTGTAGCGATAAAACGTGTATTTGAGCAACATCAGCCTGACATTATTATGCATTTAGCTGCTGAAAGTCATGTTGACCGCTCGATTGATGGACCTGCGGAGTTTATTGGTACGAATATTATTGGTACTTATACTTTACTTGAGGCTGCGCGCCAGTATTGGCTGGCTTTAGATGCCGTACGTCAAGCTCATTTTCGTTTTCATCATATATCGACCGATGAAGTATATGGCGATTTAGAAGGGCCTGAAGATTTATTTACTGAAACAACCGCCTACGCACCAAGCTCTCCCTATTCTGCATCAAAAGCGGCCAGTGATCATTTAGTGCGAGCATGGCTTCGCACTTATGGTTTACCAACGTTAGTGACAAATTGTTCTAATAACTATGGCCCCTATCATTTTCCGGAAAAGCTAATTCCACTGATGATTTTAAATGCGCTTGAAGGCAAAACACTCCCTGTTTATGGCAATGGGTTACAAATTAGAGATTGGTTGTACGTAGAAGATCACGCTCGAGCGCTTTATTTAGTGGCAACGAAAGGGGTTGTTGGTGAAACCTATAATATTGGTGGCCACAATGAAAAGGCAAATATTGATGTGGTTAATACGATTTGCGCCTTACTTGAAGAGTTAGTACCGAGTAACCCTTATTCAAAAGCAAGTGGCAGCGAGCAAGGTTTTGCTGGATTAATTACTTACGTTAAAGACAGGCCAGGCCATGATGTACGTTATGCCATTGATGCCAATAAAATTGCGAATGAATTAGGTTGGACTCCTGAGGAGTCTTTTGAAAGTGGTATTCGTAAAACGGTGCAATGGTATTTAGATAATCAAGCGTGGTGGAGTCGCGTATTAGATGGCTCGTACGCTGGTCAACGATTAGGGTTAGAGGGCTAAAAGATGAAAGGAATAATTTTAGCTGGTGGTTCGGGTACTCGTTTGTATCCTATCACCCAGGGAGTGTCAAAACAGTTATTGCCTGTTTATGATAAGCCAATGATTTTTTATCCGCTATCGGTTTTAATGCTTGCTGGTATTCGTGATGTATTAATTATCTCAACCCCTGAAGATATTGGCGGTTTTGAGCGTTTATTGCGAGATGGTAAGCAGTTTGGCATCAATATTTCATACGCTGTGCAACCGAGCCCCGATGGACTAGCCCAAGCATTTATTATTGGCGAAGAATTTATTGGTAGCGATAGTGTTTGTTTAGTCTTAGGTGACAATATTTTTTACGGGCAAGGTTTTACACCTAAATTGCAAAATGCAGCCATGCGTTCAAGTGGTGCAACGGTTTTTGGTTATCAAGTAAAGGATCCTGAGCGTTTTGGGGTGGTTGAATTTGATAGCGAAAATAGAGCCTTATCAATCGAAGAAAAGCCACTTAAGCCGAAATCACATTATGCTGTTACTGGCTTGTACTTTTATGATAATGACGTGATTGAAATTGCTAAATCGATTAAACCATCGCTTCGTGGAGAGCTTGAAATTACTTGTGTTAATAATGAATACCTAAAACGTGGTGACCTTAATGTTGAAATCTTAGGGCGTGGGTTTGCATGGTTAGACACAGGAACCCACGAAAGTTTGCTTGAAGCTAGTCATTTTGTGCAAACCATAGAGCATCGGCAAGGTTTAAAAGTAGCGTGTCTTGAAGAAATTGCTTGGAACCGTGGTTGGTTAACAAACGATGCATTAGAAAAGCAAGCATCGTTAATGAGCAAAAATAGTTATGGACAGTATTTAAAGTCTTTAGTGAAGGATAGTAAGTGAGCTTAATCAATTTTATTGACATCAAATCGTTAGGTGATAGCCGTGGTGATTTAATTTCACTCGAAGAGAATGGCAATATTCCTTTTTCAATTAAGCGAGTTTACTACATTTTTAATACCGAGCAAGGTGTCGCTCGAGGTTTTCATGCACACAAGGCTTTGCGTCAGGTCGCTTTTTGTATTGCCGGACAGTGTGAATTTATTTTAGATGATGGCAAGAATCGTCAAACAGTGCTTTTAGATTCACCAACCAAAGGCATTTTGATTGAGCACATGCAATGGCGTGAAATGCACAACTTTAGTGAAGGTTGTATTTTGATGGTTATTGCTAGTGAGCATTACGACGAGAGCGATTATATCCGAGATTATGAGCAGTTTTTACGGGAAGTGAACCAATGATGATTCATCCTCTTGCAGACGTACATACAGATAAAATAGGCCAAGGCACAAGAGTTTGGCAATTCTCGGTTGTACTTGATGGCGCAATTATTGGTGAGAATTGTAATATCTGCGCTCATACACTTATTGAAGGTAATGTATTAGTTGGAGATCGCGTAACTTTAAAAAGTGGTGTGTTTCTTTGGAGTGGCTTAAGGGTTGAAGATGATGTCTTCATTGGTCCTAATGCGACATTTACAAATGATATGCTCCCAAGATCACAGCAATATCCACAGCAATATCCGCTCACTTTAATTAAAAAAGGAGCTTCTATTGGTGCCAATGCCACTATTTTGCCTGGTGTTATTATTGGTGAAAAAGCAATGGTTGGTGCCGGTGCGGTAGTGACCAAAGATGTTGCACCCTATTCAGTCGTAGTGGGTAATCCCGCTAAACATATTCGTTTTATTGATAAAGAGTCATCTTTAAATGTCTAAACAAGTTTCTTTCCTCGATTTAAAAAAAATTAATGCTCAATATCGCGATGATCTAATTGCGGCAGCAACGCGAGTCATTGACTCTGGTTGGTATATTATGGGCAACGAAGTGACTAAATTTGAACAAGAGTTTGCATCCTATTGTGGGGTAAAGCATGCCATAGGTGTCGCTAATGGTTTAGATGCATTAAATCTCGTGTTAAGAGCTTGGAAAGAGTTGGGGCACTTAAATGATGGGGATGAGGTCATTGTTCCTGCAAATACTTACATAGCAACGGTTTTGGCGATTACTGAAAATAACTTAGTACCTGTATTTGTTGAGCCCGATCCCGTGACATTCAATTTAGATCCAAGCAATGTAATCACTGCTTTAACTGCTAAAACTAAAGTGCTCTTTCCAGTGCATTTATATGGTCAATTGGCCGAGATGGAAGCAATTAACAAAATTGCAACGCAACATGGTTTATTGGTACTTGAAGATTGTGCTCAGGCGCATGGTGCTGAGTTAAACGGTGTGCGTGCTGGTAACTTTGCCGATGCGGCTGGTTTTAGTTTTTATCCAGGCAAAAATCTAGGTGCTTTAGGTGATGCTGGTGCTGTTACAACTAACGATGATGAACTGGCTACCACGATTAAAGCACTGCGTAATTATGGCTCACATAAACGTTATGAAAACTTATATCAGGGATTAAATAGTCGTTTAGATGAAATGCAAGCGGGATTTTTAAGAGTTAAATTAAATCATTTAGACGCAGAAATTGAGCGGCGTCGTTATATTGCAAATCGTTATATTGCTGAAATCACTAACTCATTAATTGAATTGCCTTATGTTCACTCGCAGTTAGGGCATGTTTGGCATCTTTTTGTGATTAAATCTGCAAATAGAGAAGTATTTAGCCAGTATTTAACTGAGTGTGGTATTCAAAATTTAATTCATTACCCAATTCCACCTCATAAGCAACAAGCTTATTCGAAGTATAATCATTTAACATTACCCCTTACAGAACAATTGCATCGAGAAGTATTATCTTTACCAATAGATCCAACAATGAGTGATGATGATATAGCCTATGTAATTGATACGGTAAATCACTTTACTGTATGAAATTATTTAGTGTAACCATATTAAGTGGGCTGTTGACTTTTCTTAATATGGTCAAAGGCTTTTTGATTTCTAAAGTTGTTGCTATTTATGCCGGCCCTGAAGGAGTTGCCATGATGGGGCAATTGCAAAGCTTTGTAGCAGCAATTAATGGCTTAGTATCAAATCAAATAGGTCAGGGGATTGCTCGCTTTACAGCTCAAAATGGGGGCGATGAGCAATCCCCTTCGCTTTATTGGCGTGCTGCAACTAAATTGCTCGTTTATATTTTGTGTTTAGTTACACCTATTTTTATCATTTTTTCGTCGCAACTTGCTAATTGGTTAATCGGGTCTGCAGAGCTTTATTGGATCATTGTGTTATTGATGGTTTTTCTGCCATTGAATATTTGTAATAGCTTTTTATTAAGTGTGTTAAATGGAAAAGAAGAGCATCTAAAATATATAACATCACTCATGCTCTCGACAGTTGCCTCAACAATAATGGCAATTTTACTCATTTATTTATATGGCATAAATGGTGGATTAGCAGCCGTCGCATTGAATAATGCCTTAGCTGGTTTAATTGTAATTGCACGGGTCTATAAAGCTGATTGGTTTAAGCTAAAGCATTGGTTTGGTCAAACCGATGCAGAAAAAATTACTGTAATGTCGAAATATATGGCGCTTGGTGTGGTTGGTGCATTGACCGGGCCGATGTCATTAATCTTTGTGCGAGAGACGTTAGAGAATAATATTTCTTTAGCCGCTGCAGGGAATTGGCAATTAATGTGGAGCATATCAACGGCATTTATATCAGTGCTAACGACAGCCGTTGGAGTGTATTACTACCCAAAATTAGCTAAAAGTCGATATTTTGAACACTTAACCAGTGATACTTTAAAGGTTTTTATTTTAATCATACCGCTAGCTTTAATTGGTGCAGGAGTGATCTATTTTATAAGAATCGAATTAATTACGTTATTGGCAACAGAAGAGTTTAAATATACAGAAAAATTATTTGGTGTGCAGTTGTTAGGTGATCTAGTTCGTATTTTAAGTTATATACCAGCACTACTGTTAATGGCAAAAGGTTATTTTAAAATGAATGCGTTATGTGAAATAATAGCAAGTCTAAATTTTGCAATGATAAGTTATTTTTTAATCCCTGAACTAGGAATTATTGGTGCAAGTTACGCTCACTTAATTAATTATGCTGTTTATTTCTTTGTTGTTTCGACAGTATTTATTATCCATTTAAGAAAAATGGACCGTTTTAGTGATGTTAAACAACAAGAAGTAGCTAGCATATGAAGACACCTTTAGTTTCTATTTTAATTCCGGTTTATAATGCTGAGTTATTTCTCACTGAGTGTTTAGAGTCTTTAATTGAGCAAAGCTATCAAAATATAGAAGTGTTGTGTGTTAATGACGGCTCTAAAGATAGCTCTTTGGAGCTGTTACACGCATTTGCCAACACCGACACGCGAATTAAAGTATTTGATAAAGAGAATGGAGGGGCATCATCGGCTCGCAATCTTGCGCTTAAGCATGCAAGTGGTGAATTTATTTGCATGGTTGACTCTGATGATTATATTGATAGAGATGCAATAGAAACATTGGTGTCAACTATTACAAAAACACAAGCAGATGCTGTGTTGTTTGATCTTTACTATCTTCATCAAGATGGGCGTAGCACGAAATTTAAACAAGTTCCGACAGCTAGTTCTGTTACTGGTTTAGAGGCTTTAAATCTGTCATTGGATTGGACGATTTCAGGTGTTGGTATGTTTAACAGGGCTGTGTTTATTGGTGTTAGTTATGATGAGTCGAATCTACATGGTGATGAGCTAACTACTAGAGTGTTATTTTCGAAATGTCAGCGCGTAAGCTTTTCAACCGGAAAATATTTTTACCGCCAACATAGCAGCTCTTCAACATCAGCCTTTTCAACGAGTCGCTTTGGGTTGCTTGATAACCAGTTGAAAATAAGAAGTTTGCTTCAGGAATTGGGCTGTTTTGAGCTGTGTAAAGCACGATATTGCGCTCAATTAATGGTGTGTATTTGGTCTGCAGGAGTGGTTTTTAGTGAAAACAAACATCTTATGTCTCAGATTGAAATTGACGAAATAAGAAAGAGAATAGCTATGTGTAGAGATGTAATGAAAAATCATTTTACATTTTCATCACTAAAGTATCATCGTCCTTTTTATATGTTCTTATTATTAAGTACTTTTAGCGCGGTTACTTTGAGAGTTGCAGCATTTTTATTCACCACTTTAAAAAAAATAAGTAGAAGATAAGATGCAAAGTAGTAATATTAATGTAGCAGAGCAACGCACTAGGCTGATTTTTTTAGATTTATTTCGTTTTGTTGCTGCATTAGCTGTTGTTCTTTATCATTTAACTTATTTTTTACCAAGTAAACCTACAACTTTTGAGTTTTTTTCACCGTTCACTCAATATGGTTATTTGGGTGTTAATTTCTTTTTTATGATTAGTGGATTTGTTATTTATTTGTCAATAGAAAAGAAAGATTGGCGTGAGTTTATTGCTTCTCGAGTTGGCCGCTTATTCCCCGCATATTGGTTTGCAGTCTTATTCACTGCGACACTCTTTTTTAGTTTCCCTGGACATTTGGAGCTCCCGCTATCGGTAAATGATGTGTTAATTAATCTAACTATGCTGCAAGATTTTTTAGATGTAACTCATGTTGATGGCGTTTATTGGACATTAACTGTTGAGTTGGTTTTTTATTTTTGGATGTTTATTTTTATTTTTTTTAAAAGATTGAATGCAATACCTTATTTTTTTCTTGTTCTACTTTGTTTGGCATTACTTAGTTGTTTTGTTGAGCTGCCTAAACTACTCAAAAGCATCTTACTGCTAGATTGGGTCTCGTATTTTTTATCAGGTATTATTTTTTATTTATTTTACAAAGGTAATAGGGCGCCAATATGGTTTTGCGCGTTAATTGTCAGTTTAGGCGTTTCGATGCTTAAAGCTGCAGACTACCTATTGTATTTTGATGTGGTGCAGCGTGCTGAGTTCTCATTGTTAGTAATAAATAGCGTTATAGTGGTAATGTACCTGCTTTTTATATTTTTAATAAAATACTCTAGTTATTTTGTAAAATATCTTAATGTAAAGTTGGTTGTTTTTTTAGGGGGGTTAACTTACCCACTTTATTTAGTGCATCAAAATGCAAGTTATATATTATTTTCATATTTCAGTGGTGATAATGAATTTTTGTTATTGTTTTTTTTATTGATAGCTAGTTTTATTTTATCGACTTTTATTTATTTGATAATCGAAAAAAAGGTTCATCGCAAATTAAGTCGTTTTACACATAGCTTTCTTAATAGAGTTTCATCTTGTAAGTCAGCTTTGATTTTTAATACTCCAAATTTAAGTCGATGAAATGTACAGTGTAATAATTCCTTTTTATAAACAAGAGGCATATGTTAAGCAAACTATTTTATCTGTGTTGGGTGCGATAGGCCCAGATGATGAAGTTATCGCTATTGATGATTGCTCCCCCGATGAGACATGGCATACATTACAAAATGTTAGTTCTGATAGCCGTTTAAGGGTTTATCGTAATGAAGTCAATGTTCGCCACGTTAAGACGTTAAATCGAGCTGCTAATCTGGCTAAAGGAGATGTATTAATTGTACTTGGCGGTGATGACTTATTAGGTGAAAACTTTACTCGTTGGTTAACTCCTCACTTTGATGGCGGTGCAGATGTCGTTTTTTCACCTGTGAAATTCTTTTATTCGACAGATATTCCTTCGCTTTCAGATAGTTCAATAGTTGAAACGTTGCAACTTACACTAACTAATGTGCTTTTTGGTTGGGGGAGTATTAAAAAGCGAAAATATAGTATTATAGGGTGTGCAATAAAAAGAGAGAGCTTTTTTAAATTGGGTTGCTTTTCAACAGATGTTGTTATTGAAGATCATGATTTCTTTATACGAGCGGCTAAGAATAATATGAAATTGCTGTCTGTGTCTGGAAGTTATTCGTATTATCGCCAATCGGTTGGAAGTATATCTAGTAACATGGGGCGAATGATAAAAGAGGATTTTAAAATCATAAAAAGGCATACACCTTGGTATTTGACGTTATTAGTTATGGCTAAAAGGCTCATGATATTTGCTTTGGTTTACATTAAGCGCCATGTTTTGGGAAGAAAGACTAAATGAAAAAGGTGCTTTGTATTTCCTTCCCGGCCTCGACTAATAATGGTGTTGGGTATTTTGATTATTATAATAAAAACCAAAATGCTGAATTTTATTATTTTCGGAAAAGTATAAAAACATTTTTTTTAGATTACATTACGATTTTTCGTAAGGCTATGAAGTGTCAGGTTGTTATTATCAACTATGTATCTTTATTCTTGTTGTTTGGGCCTCTACTTCGTTGTTTTTTAAAAAAGGTTATATTTATCCCGCATGAGGGTGAGCCATTATTCCCAAAGCAATTTAAAGACGCAATACCTTTTCCAAGAAGTATAATATCTTCAATTTTTTTATCTCGATTCTGTGTTTTTTTAGCATCTGAAACTTATTGTTTATCAATGCTTCAGGCTGAGTTTCTCAAAGCCAATAAAGATAAAGTTATTAGATTTGGTATTAACCCGCATTTTGTAAATACTCAAAAGTATAGTAAGTATGGTTGTTTTTTTCCGAATAGAAAAAGGGAACTAATCAAAGCCTATGATCAAATACATGAATGCCATCATTTAATTATGAATCAGAGTTTTGATGAACTGAGCAGTGAACAGATGTCAGAGTTTTATGAGAAGTCAAAGATAGTATTAATACCATCAATAATCGAGACTTACTCGTATTGCTTAGCTGAAGCTATGCTGGCAAATAGTATAGTATTGGCAACTAAACAGGTTGGTCTAGCATACGACCTTTGTGAAATATATAGTATTGAAAGGTTGGCTGAACATGGTATCTATATTTTTGATACTCAGACTAGCCTTAGCCAATTTTTGTTAAATAACTATGATTTTTTGAATGAGAGAGAATCAAATAGTCGAAATATAGCACTTGAAGTGGGCTTGTCCGGAGAGGCTGCACAATCGATTCTTAATTCACTCATATGCGATAAAAATGATTAAAAATAGTTTTGTTACTGTATTTTTGCTTCTTGTAATTACAAGTTTTTTTTCTTTTGAAACTTATCACATTTTACCAGCAAGCCAAATATTTGAGTTGTTGGTTTTGCTCTCTTTTTTCTTTGTGGCTAAAAGAGTATCTATTAATGCATTTATTATCTTTATATTATCTAGTGTATATATAATCTATACACTTTATGTATCACTTAGCTTTGGCGTCTATCCAAAAGATTATTTTATTGCTTATAAAGCATTTTTTTACCTTATTATACTCTCTTTCTTTGCAGGAAAAGAGCTTTTCTCTGCTGACTTTGTTTGTAAAGCATATAGATTTTTATTATTTGCTTTTATTATTAAGTATATCCTTTGGCTTTTATTGGCTACTTTCAAGCGTCCAGGTTTATTCTATGAGAATAATTTTGAACTCATGTTTTTGCTATTATTTACAATTGCTGTTTATCGAGTTCTAGGTAAGTTAAAAAGCCTCGACCTTTTTTTGTTAGTTTGTGTTGTTTTTCTATCGGGGTCTAGATCTGGAATTCTATCTCTCATCGCTATTTTAACTATTTTATATATTAAAAACTTTGATCTTAAAACAATTATTAAATTAATCATGTTGTCAATAATTGCTCTTGGAGGGGCTGCTGTGTTTATCAGTCGCTTGGGTGATGGGGGGATCGAAAGCGTAGATAGATTTGCTTTTTTACAAGCATTTGTTTTTTCTGTAATTGATTGGGGCGTCCTTGATTTTCTTACGGGCTCAAAACCTCTAACTGCTTTGCCTGAATCTGTCTGTCAAACATTCGGTTTTTATAAGCAGCTATTTAGCGCTGGCGATCCATCAAAGTGTTATTCTGTAATTTTGCATTCATATATATTAAGAGCGATTTTTGACCAAGGAGTTTTGGGACTTCTATTTATATTTTGTGCGGTTGCAAAGTTATTAGCTGTGAGTAATGTACCCCCTAGAGCTTTGTTGGCTGTCATGGCTATTTTATTAATAAATGCGCTCTCTGTCAGCTCTATAAGTAGTGTATTTGCTGCCTTGGGATTAATCGTCGTTTTAGCTACACGTTACACTAAGCCTGAAGCAATTATTGAAAAAGTACATATCTAATGATTATTTATAAAGTTTGGTTTTTAAAGAGGGGTTAAATGAAAGGTAATTACAGAGCTGATATTGATGGGTTAAGAGCCATAGCTGTTTTATCCGTTTTATTTTTTCATTTTGACCATCAGTATTTGCCAGGAGGATATTTAGGTGTTGATATCTTTTTTGTGATATCCGGATACTTGATCACAAATATAGTTTATTCAGAACTTAAAAAAGGTAATTTTAGTTATAGCAATTTTTATACTCGCAGAGTAAAACGGATATTACCCGCTTTCTTTTTTATGCTTTTTCTCACTTTAATTGTCGGGTATTTCGTTTTTTTACCTTACGAATACTATAAGCTGTCGATATCTGCATTATCAACCTTGTTTTTTTCTTCTAATATTCAATATGCTTTTCGAACCAATGATTATTTTGCAGCAGACTCTTCTGAGTGGCCCCTTCTCCATACTTGGTCATTAGCTGTTGAAGAGCAATATTATTTTATATTGCCAGTTTTACTTATTTTTTTGCTGAAGTTTTTTCCAAAACGAGTGCTAATTTGTTTTACTTTAATTGCTTTCTTTTCTTTCTTCTTAGGGACTTTTTGGGCATACAGTAATGAACTTAACAAGTTAGCTTACTACAGTCTACCAACTAGGGCTGGTGAGTTATTAAGTGGTTCTATTTTAGCCGTATATCTCTACGAGCATAAGAATAAATATTTATCTAGCAATTTTCTGGCAAGTACTTCACTGTTAATCATTCTACTTTTTTTGATTTTTCTCGATTCCTCAACTCGATTTCCAGGGCTTGTTGTTTTACCTGTCTGTATTGCCGTATGTGTATTAATTGCTTCAAAAAATACAAGTATAAATAATTTTTTAGGTTCAAATTTTTTAGTTAAGGTTGGTCTAATATCTTATTCTTTATATTTGATGCATTGGCCTGTTTTAGCTTTCTTCAGATATATTTTAAGTACAGAAGGATATGCTTTACCACTGATGGTGCAGTTTCTGGCGATAGGTATTATTCTAGTCCTTTCCCTAATTTCATATTATTATGTAGAAAAGCCATTTCGAATTATTAAAACTGGATTTTTAAAGTCTCTGCTATGTTTCTTGATAGTCCCCAGTTTGCTAATTATGATTTTAGGTTATTTCATTATCTCAACTCATGGATATCCTAAAAGGTTATCCTCGCATAATTTTAATGCAAATAAAGCATTCACTCACCTTGACAAAAGTATATGCCCATCGTTGATAAGCTTAGGTTGTGAAGCTGTGTCGCCATTATCAATTAAAGGGGAAGTGCTACTTTTCGGTAATAGTCACGCTGAACATTACTTTACTTTTATTAGTAGTCTTGCAAGTGATAATGGTTTGGCAACTAAATTAATTGCATCGGGAGGTTGTGAGCCTGATACCGATTCAGTGAAATGTAACCCCATTAAACAGTATTTACTGGATAAGTATGACTCTGCGGATTATATTTTTATAGCGTATAGGTGGGATGCTTTAATATCAAAAGTTAGTGCCTTTGAAGCTTTGAGTAAAATTGTAGCTGATATAGATACAGCTAAAAATAAGATAATATTTTTAGCGCAGCCACCTCGTTGGAGCATTAAATTGAATCGGCTTGTAAATTGTTACCGTTTACATTTTAATTGTCTTGCTGTGGTTGAAGTTCAAAAAGATTATCCTGAATATAATGAATTCATCAAAGCATTTGCGAAAGAGCGTAATATGTCTTATTTTGACCCATTTTTACGAGTTAATGATTATTTAAAAACTCAAAGTGAAAATGGTAATCCATATTATTTTGACGATAATCATTTATCGATTTATGGTAATGAAATGCTATTCGAAGCAAATAAGAATATAAAGTTGGAAGATTTATAGAATTATAGGAAAGTGCTATTTAATGTAAGCATTTTCCTTTTAATTTTTTTTGGCGCTCTCGGCAGGAATCGAACCTGCACTTTAGCCTCCGGAGGGCCACGTGATATCCATTTCACTACGAGAGCGTATCGAGGTGATGAGCGAGAAGCTCGAGGGCAATAATAAATGTATCTTTGGCTAAATGCTAGCGCGAATATGCTAGATGCTTATTAAATCAACGATATTTCATTTTTTATTTCTGTGTTAGGATATTTTCTAGCAATTTTAGTCAATTGCGCTTTAATTATGTAGAGTGGTTTCACTTTTTTAAATATGAATTCTAGGAGAGTCTGATGGCATTAATGACAATTGAGCAAGTTGCAGAGTATTTAGGTGTCCAAGTTGAGCGTGTTAAGCGTTTAGAGCGTGAGAGCTTATTGATTGGTAAAGATAAAGATGATGCTGGCAATGCGATGTTTAATGAAGATGACGTACAGCGTTATAAAGAGCTTGCAGAACGCATAGGCGGGATTTAACTCTTTAATAGTAGAAGTGTTTGGATTTGCTGATACGTCAGCCCAGCCTCTGGTTGCAGTTGACGTGAAGCATACCAAAAGTAGCATAACAAACAGTAAATTAACTTAAAGCAATGTAGTTTTGTTTTGGCCTGAGCTAAATCGATCTTTAATCTATTATGGCCTAGGTAATAGTGTAGTAAATCTGTTTCTGAATTTTCCTCAAGTTTAAAATCGCAGCACAGTGCAGCCAAATCAAAAAAAACGTCATTATTAGCGGCATATTCAAAATCAATCAAAAACCATTTCGTTTCATTTTTATCTCGATTCACTATGATGTTATTGATCAGTAAATCATTGTGACAGTAGCCAGGTGTTGCTTCGAACTTCGCTTTATTTTCTAATAAATTATCTATTAATGTTGAAAACTCAGCGTAGTAATTAAGTGTGCTGTACTGTGCAAAATAATCGGTAAAACTAAGTGCGGGGCTGTTCGATTGCTGTTGATGTAATTGGCTCAGTAGCTTAAGCAGAGGCTTAAACTCTAGCATTTTTGGGTTTTCACCTGGCATAAAATCAAATAACGCTAAATTAGCTTTGAGGTCGCTCTTAATAACATCAGGGCATAAACCTAAAGAAGCGAGGTGTTGCTGCATCTCTAATTGTGGTTGTGGAAACGATGCTTGATAAAATTTAAGCAAATATTCTTGTTTATTGGTTTTTAGCCAGTAATTAGCGTTGCTCAAACCCGCTTTAAGGTATTGTGCTGACTGGAGCTGTTCATTGGGCAATAACTGACTTGTGACACTTAATAGTGCGTCAGGAAAAGGGCCATAGTGATTAAATTTAAGCGGGTGCACAGTCAGTTTCGATAGAGTTTTGCTGATATTGCTGATGCCATGTTTTAAATCCCCACGCTGCCATTACGGTATAAAAAATAAAAAGTACTAAGGTAGGGTAATAGCCTTTTTCGAAATAGAGATACATAGATGCAGCATCAATTACAATCCAATAAAGCCAGTTTTCAAGTACTTTTTGTGCTACTAAATAGGTACTTACGATAGCAAAGCAGGTGGTAAAGCTATCAAGATAAGCAAAGTCTGCATGAGTATAATTTTTCATGATAAAGCCAAAAGCAATACTGGCTATTGAGGTGGCCAAAATAATATTGCAGTGGCGTAAGGCTGACCAAGATTGGATTGAGGCTGTGGTATTATTTTTACTGCCTTTAAAGCGCCAAATCGTCCAGCCATAAATCGCCATCAAGAGGTAATAAACATTAAGAGCTGATTCCATCAGCAACGCGCCATTCCAAAAAAGTAACGTATAAATAGCGGTGCTAAAAAATGCGGCCGGCCAACACCATAAGCTTTCTCTTATCGCTAATAATAAATAGGCCATCGAAAGAGCTACTGCAATGTATTCCCAATGAGACATTGCAGTGAAACCGCTGACAGTTGAAGTTAAAAACTCGCTCATGCTTGTTCGGGTGATAAATCACCGCTGATAAATTTACAGACAAAAATCGCTTTACCAAATTCTTGATACGAGCGTTTTATTTCTTGGCTTAGTACACTCATTACTAAGTCATACTCGCCAAAAACTTGAGTCGACATGGTATTGGTGATCACCTTTAAGCCTGAGTGCTCATTTAAGCGGTCAATAAATCCTTTAATGAACGGTATATAATCTTGATGCAGTGGGTATTTGCTGATTTCTACTGAAAGTTGCATTGTTTAATCTCGTAATTTGCAAGGATCAGCAGATAATGGCTGATCCTTTAATGGATAATATTTGCGCTTAAAAACCATAGTTGAAGGTAACGCCAGCCACGCGAGGCTCGCCATATTGCACATAGGTATGCGTGTCGTAACCATCTCGTGGATCATTGCCAAACTCAAAGCCACGTACCGCATAGTCTTTATCAAATACATTGCGTGACCAAGCACTTAGCTCCCAGTTATCACGCTGATAGGCGATTTTGGCATTCATTAAATTATAATTATTCGATTTTGAATAATGGCTATCAGAGAAGTAATAATCGTCTTTACCTTCCAAGCCGATATTGATTAAAACATGCTCAGACGCAGCAAAATTAACATTAAATGCGTATTGATATTTAGGTGCTTGAGCTTGTTCATCACCGTCTTTATCTAGGCCTGAAGAGGTCACAAAATCATTGATTTTGGTTTCAAGGTAGCCAACGCTACCTGTTAAGGTAATGCGATCGGTTAGTTGGTATGAGCCATCAATTTCTAACCCATAGTTGGTACCAGAACTGGCATTATCGATATATCCGGAAAATTTTTGTCCGGCTACTTTCCAGTTTTTTAACTGAATATCTTCACGGTACATATAAAAAGCGGTTAAACGTAAAACGGTACGGTTATCAAGCGAAATACCTTTTACGCCAAATTCTGCATTCCACAAGTATTCTGGGGCAAAATAGTGATTGTTTACATCGATTTCAAGCCCGTCATCTTGTGCTTTTGCTAATGCTTCACCGTTAATGCCACCTGCTTTATAGCCACGAGACAAGCTGGTGTAAATCATGGTGCGGTCTTTTACATCGTGCTCAAGCGCAAGTTTTCCACCTAGCATGGTATCGTCGGTTTCTTTACTAAAACCATTATTATCGAGATAGTCGCCTTGGTAACGCTCTAACCGTAAGCCGGTAATTAAACGTGTTTTTTCGTCGATGTTATGCTCATATTGGCCAAATAGCGCCACGTTTTGTGTTTGATAAGACGAGGTAAAGTCTTTAGATTGCCAAGTATATTGGCGAGTTAAATCTACATCACGACTTTGGTAATAAAGTCCTGCCACCCAGTTTTGCTCTTTGCCTTTAACGTTTAATTCAGCAGTGCGGTCGGCACGCTCACGTAAATAGGCATCTGTTGAGCTATAACCCCAATCATGCAAACCCGCTTCGCAAAGTGTCGCTTCGTTTACATCATTACAGACCCAATCTTCGTCATAGCTGTAAAGTAACTCAGAATTCATTGCTGTGAGGTTAAATTCAACATTGGCAGCAGTTAAACCTGTGTATGTATTATGTAAGGCGAAGGCTTTGCTCAATTGATTATCTTCACCTGGCTCATCGGCAACACTGGTGCGGCTATTATCTAGCGTAAAGCCATCATAACCGTTATTGATGTCGGTATAGTGCACGGTTGCAAGGCTTGAAAATTCATCACTCCATTGCTGTGATACTTTTACGCGGCCGACAAATTCATCGCGCCCTTGGCCATCTTTAATGCCTAAGTAGGGGTTGTTTACAAAACCATCGCTGTTTGATTGATAGACACTGCCGTGAAATGCTGTTGTATCAGTTAAACCTTGGCCAAATGCGAGGCCTGCTTCTGAGCTGTTATAAGTTCCTGCACCCAATTTGATTTTCAGCTGCTGCTCTTGGCTTGGTAATGCGGTATTTATATTGATCATACCTGCGAGGGCATCCGCTCCAAAGCGCGTGCCTTGAGGACCACGATAAATTTCAACTTGTTGGCTATCAAATAAAAGCGCAGCGCCACCTAAGCCCGAATAATTAATGCCATCAATAATCACTCCAACCGAAGGGTTGATAGGATCTACAAACTGAGAGCGTAAGCCAACGCCACGAATTTGCACAAAGCGACCGCGCGAAGCTCCAGCGGTAAAATTAACATTTGCGGCTGCAGCGAGTAATTCGTCTAAATAGGAGGCATTGCGCTGGCTAATCTCAGCTTCAGAAAAAACTGAAGCACTAGCGCTTAGGGTTTGAATGCTTTCTTTTTTAAAATCCCCAGTGATTGAGATACGCTCAATGGCGGTGTCATCAGCAAGAAGAGGAAGCGCTATGGCCTGGCTGATTGCTAGCGCGAGTAAAGAGGTACGTAAATTCATTAAAGTTCACTTGTCCTAATTTGGGGGCTGTAGTGTATAAAAAAGTCCAAACTTTATAAAGACATTGCCATTTTAGTTGGGTTTAAATTTAGCTTTATCATATAACCAAACTAGTTGCTGAGGATGGGGGAGTCTTTTAATAAATAAATTTGTGGTAGTCGTCATACCATAATGAGGGCTTAGCTGTGATATAAAGCCTAAAAATTATTATTCAAGAGATTCAAAATGGTTTTTCGAATTGACTTAAAAGTACGTGATTACGAATGTGATTTACAAGGTATTGTTAATAATGGCGTTTATTTTAATTATTTAGAACATGCACGCCATGAATTTTTACATGCAAATAATGTTGATTTTGCCAAATTGGCGGCAGATAAAATTAATCTTGTGGTTATTCGCAGTGAAATCGACTTTAAAGCGTCTTTAGTGCCGGGCGATGAGTTTTATGTGCTAGTTACACCTAAACGCACATCAAAGCTTAAGTTTGCATTTGAGCAGCAAATATTTAGAACATGCGATGATAAGCTGGTGGTGGCTGCGGTTATTACTGGCACATCAGTGAATGAGCGTGGTCGCCCGTTTGTGCCAGCTGAAATTGACGCATTATTTCCGATTCAGAGCTCGTAATTACAATGAAGCGATACGCTTAAATGTTAAATGATGGCGACCAGCAATAATGAGTTGGTCGCGCTCAACTGTTAATGAAGCCATTTGGCTTAAGGTATCAATAATCAGCTCTTCTTGTTGAGTTAATTGCGGGTCGCAACGTTTGCGGCTCATGCCAAGTTCATCAATTTTAAATTGATTGTGACTTAATTTACCTTGGCCAAAAAAACGATTACAACCGGTAAAACCATGTACTCTCAGTCCATCGCTAAAGCTGAGCTTAATATTTGGATCGGTTAAAACCACATTGTCTAAAACAACCAACTGATATTGATTAAATTTAATTTTTTTATTGAGGTTTTGGCTGGTTGATTGACAGCCTGTCAGCAAAAACGCTACAAATAACGTGAAAATGGCGGCTAATCGCATGAAAATACTCAATATTGAAACAATACTCAATAATAGCAATTATTTAATCGTGCTGCTGTGGCAATTTCGTTAATAGTTTGCATGCCCTAATACTAAAAATTAACAGCTTTGCGATATTTGGCAGTTGCGTCTCAAATTTAGGATCAGTACACTAGCGTCAGTTACTTGTCGGAGTGCCTAAGTTAGGAAACTAATTATGGCTGAGATCGCGAAAGCGGGATCCGTGAACCTGAACAGACTAATATCTGCGTAGGAAACAAGCTGCCCTCATTCGGGTGTGTTTGTGCACTCGAAAAATGTGCACTCTCCCCCAAATGATGCAAAGACTTCGGTCACCTTGAACCTTTTTTCAGTGTTTATGCACACATCTTGAAAGCCAAAGATCTCTGACAAGACCATCATTAATGTTCAATGAGGTGCGTCATGTCACAAAATAACAGCAATGCAAGTAAGCCTTCTCGTCGTGAAACAAGACAGGCAGCGTCAGATTTTATCTATAACCTTACCGGTCAACCTTTTCCAAATTCAGCCAAAGTATATGTAGCCGGGCAGCAAAAAGGCGTAAATGTCGGTATGCGCGAAATCACCTTAGGCGATAGCTTTAAAGGTGGTACAGAAGAAAATCCAATTTTAGAGAAAAACGACCCAGTCAGAGTGTACGATACCTCAGGGCCTTATACCGATCCTGATTTTAAACTCGATGTGCGCCATGGTTTACCAAAGTTTCGTGAGCAATGGATTAAAGACCGTAACGATACCGAGTTACTTGATTCAGTCACCTCACAGTTTTCACAGCAACGTATGGCTGACGAAGGATTAGATCATATTCGTTTTGAGCATTTACCTAAAATACGCCGCGCTGTAGCGGGTAAAAATGTGACACAAATGCATTATGCCCGCCAAGGTATCGTCACACCCGAAATGGAATATGTCGCGATCCGTGAAAACATGGGGCGCGCTAAATTACGCGAAGAGATTCTGGCACAGCAGCATGCCGGTGAGTCGTTCGGTGCAAGTATTCCAGAATTTATTACCCCTGAATTTGTGCGTGATGAAATTGCCCGTGGTCGTGCGATTTTACCAAACAATATCAATCATCCAGAATCAGAACCAATGATTGTCGGGCGTAACTTTTTAGTCAAAGTGAACGCCAACATTGGTAATTCATCTGTGACCTCATCAATCGAAGAAGAAGTCGAAAAACTAGTCTGGTCAACCCGTTGGGGCGCCGATACCGTGATGGATTTATCAACCGGTCGTTATATCCACGAAACCCGTGAATGGGTGGTACGTAACTCCCCAGTACCCATTGGTACTGTGCCAATTTACCAAGCGCTTGAAAAAGTAAATGGGGTGGCAGAAGACCTTACGTGGGAAATATTCCGCGATACCTTGATTGAGCAAGCGGAGCAAGGGGTCGACTATTTCACCATTCATGCTGGTGTGTTATTGCGCTATGTGCCAATGACCGCAAAGCGTGTCACGGGCATTGTATCGCGTGGCGGATCTATTATGGCCAAATGGTGTTTGGCACATCATAAAGAAAACTTTCTTTATACCCACTTTGAAGATATCTGCGAAATCATGAAACAGTACGATGTTTGTTTCTCGCTCGGTGATGGCCTGCGCCCAGGTTCAATTGCCGATGCCAACGATGAAGCACAATTTTCGGAATTACGCACCTTAGGTGAGTTAACTAAAAAAGCGTGGAAACACGATGTGCAGGTATTTATTGAAGGGCCAGGCCATGTGCCCATGCATATGATCAAAGCCAATATGGAAGAGCAACTTAAACATTGTGACGAAGCGCCGTTTTATACCCTTGGTCCACTGACTACTGATATTGCGCCAGGTTATGATCATATCACCTCAGGCATAGGTGCGGCGCAAATTGCGTGGTACGGCTGTGCAATGCTTTGTTATGTCACGCCAAAAGAGCATTTAGGTTTACCAAATAAAGAAGATGTAAAAGAAGGTTTAATCACTTATAAAATTGCAGCCCATGCCGCCGATTTAGCCAAAGGCCACCCGGGTGCACAAGTACGTGATAACGCGTTGTCGAAAGCGCGGTTTGAGTTTCGTTGGCATGATCAGTTTAATCTTGGGCTTGATCCTGATCGCGCTCGTGAATATCACGATGAAACCTTACCGCAAGAGTCGGGTAAAGTGGCCCATTTTTGTTCCATGTGTGGCCCTAAGTTCTGCTCGATGAAAATTTCACAAGAAGTGCGTGATTACGCCAATGATTTAGAGGCGCGCGGTATTGACCCTAATAATGCAGGGGATGCTATCACCATCAAAATGGTCGATGTTGAAGCTGAAATGAAGGCTAAATCTGAAGAATTCAAGAAATCAGGTTCTGAGCTTTATCATCCAGTTGGCTAAATGAGGCGAAGCATCATTATGAAAAAACACATTGCGATTGTGGGGTTTGGTTTAACTGGTAGGCTGGCTGCTTTAGGGTTGGCTGATGAATTTACGCTGAGTATTTTTGAAGCCAGTGATATACAAGCCGCAAGTAGTGCCGGAGCGGTTGCAGCAGCGATGTTAGCGCCACAGGCTGAATCGGTGTTGTGTGAGCCTGATTTAGCTGAGCTTGGTTTGCGCGCTATTGCTCGTTGGCCTGAGATAATAGGGCACTTAAATGGCGATGTGTTTTTTCAACAACAGGGTGCGCTGATTGTGGCGCATCCACAAGATTTTGCCGATTTGCAGTTATTCGCTAATCGTTTAAAGCCGCTTGAGCAGCAACAAGCTCAATGGCTCAACCGTGAGCAAATTAATCAATTAGAACCCGCCCTAGGTACTCGTTTTCAAAAAGGTATTTTTTTGCCTTGCGAAGGTCAACTTGATAATGCCGCTTTTTATCAAGCCAGCTGTGAGACTTTGTTGCAAAAAGATATTACTTGGCATTTTGGTAGCAGAGTGAGCATTAATGGTAATGAAATTGCAGGGCAGGCATTTGATTTAGTGATAGATTGTCGTGGATTGGGTGCCAAGCCTGATTTAACAAAGCTTCGTGGTGTGCGCGGAGAAGTGGCGCGCGTTTATGCACCTGAAGTGGCGTTATCACGGCCTGTACGTTTAATGCATCCCCGATATCCGATTTATATTGTGCCCAAACCGAATCATGAGTTTGTGATTGGCGCTACAGAAATTGAGTCGCAAGATGAAGGGGCTGTTACGGTGCGCTCAACCCTTGAATTGTTATCGGCAGCTTACACCATTGATTCGGGGTTTGCAGAGGCGAAAATTATCAGCTTAAAAAGTGGCTTGCGGCCAAGCTTTGTTGATAACCGCCCACAAATTACCCTCAATAAACAATTGATTAGTATAAATGGTTTGTATCGCCATGGTTATTTACTGGCACCCGTTTTGGTCGATGAAGTGGTACGCCAAGCGCAGCACTTATTATTAGAATTTGATTTTATGCCAGCCAGCGCGCATTTAGCTGGCCTTGTGCAACGCGTGGATTAAAAAACATGAATATTATTTTTAATGGTCAAACTTTGGCCTTGGCAACCGCACAAATAAATTTAACAGAGCTGTTACAGCACCAAGGTGCAAAAGAGCCTTTTGCGGTGGCGGTGAATCAAACGTTTGTACCTCGCAGCCGTTGTGATGATTATCAAATACAAGCCGGTGATAGCATTGAATTACTCTCGCCAATTCAAGGAGGCTAACTATGGAATTATTTGATAAGCCTTTGACTATTTATGGCAAAGCCCTTAATAGCCGTTTGTTTATTGGTTCGGCACTTTATCCTTCACCACAAGTGATGCTCGATTCGATCGTTGCATCTAATGCTTCAGTGGTGACGGTATCCTTGCGTCGCCAAGGGACAGTTGAAGCAGGTGCCGATTTTTGGCAGCTGATCAAACAAACCGGGCTTAATATTCTGCCAAATACCGCAGGCTGTTATAGTGTCCAAGAGGCCGTGACTTTGGCGCAAATGTGTCGTGAGGTTTTTCAAACGAATTGGATCAAACTTGAGTTATTGGGCGATGAATATAACTTACAGCCCGATCCAATAGCTCTGCTTGAAGCAACGCGTATTTTGATTGCAGATGGTTTTGAAGTCTTACCCTATTGCACTGATGATTTAGTTATTTGCCAAAAATTAGTTGAGCTTGGTTGTGAAGTACTAATGCCGTGGGGCGCACCCATTGGTACAGGTAAAGGTTTACTTAACCCTTATAACTTAAAAGTAATACGTGAACGCCTACCAAATACGACTTTATTGGTTGATGCGGGGTTAGGTTTACCTTCTCATGCCTGCCAAGCAATGGAAATAGGGTATGATGCGGTTTTACTTAATTCTGCCATCGCCCAAGCAGGCGACCCCGTTTTAATGGCAAAAGGTTTTGCTGCTGCGGTAGAGGCTGGACGTGCGGGCTATTTAGCGCAAGCCATGCCTGAAAAAGAGCTGGCTAAACCCTCTACACCCACCATGGGTATGCCGTTTTGGCACCAGAATTAAACATGTGTTAAGTCGCATTTATTGAACTAATTGATAAGAGTGAGCAGTTAATTTTGAAAAGTATTATTTGGACAATCGCAGGTTCTGATAGCGGAGGTGGTGCTGGCATTGCCGCCGATATTAAAGCAATTGAAAGTTTTGGTGGCCATGCTTGCACCATTATTACTGCGCTAACGGCACAAAATAGCATGGGTGTTGAAGCCATTAATGCTGTCACTATCGAGGTACTAGAGTCACAATTTGCGGCACTTGAAAGCGATATGCCAGCCAAAGTGATCAAAATAGGTTTGCTTGCCAATATTCAGCAGGTTGAATTTGTTGCAGCTAAGCTTGCTCATTTTAAAGCCAATTGGCCGCTGCCGCCTTTAGTGGTGTATGACCCAGTTGCAGTGGCTTCAAGTGGTGAAACGCTGACCGAAGATGACATTATTCCAACACTTAAAAACACCCTGTTGCCGCTGGTGGATGTGATCACTCCCAATACGCAAGAAACCCAAATTCTCACTGGTCATTATTTAATTGGTCCAAGCGCAGTGCGTGACGCCAGTGAGGCCTTTTTTAATTTAGGTGTTGGCGCTGCTGTGATTAAAGGTGGGCATTGGGATTATCCGCAAGGGTATTGTGTGGATTACTGCGCTGTGCCTGGGCAAGAATATTGGTTGGGCAATGAAAAAATAATAGCGCCACACAATCATGGCACTGGGTGTAGTTATGCTTCAAGTATGGCTGCGTGTTTAGGGCTTGGTTATCCACTCAAAGACGCTTTTATTTTAGCTAAAGCTTACATTAATCAAGGGTTAAAGGTATCAGTTCGCATTGGGCAGGGGATTGGGCCTGTGGCTCATAAAGGTTTTCCACATGATTTAGCTGATTTTCCAACAGTCATTGAAGCCGGAAGCTGGCTGGGTAAAGAACTAGAGTTGGAGCCTTGGGATCGCCCAGTGGTAGCAGAATTTTCCCCGTCCGAAACACAGCAATTGGGCTTATATGCAGTGGTTGATAATTGTGACTGGCTTAAACTCTGTCTTGAAAATGGCATTAAAACCGTACAACTTAGAATTAAAAATAGCGACACTCCAAATTTAGCCGAGCAAATTCAAACCGCTGTTGCCCTAGGGCAGCAATTTCAGGCACGAGTTTATATTAATGATCACTGGCAACTTGCAATAGAACACGGCGCGTATGGCGTGCACTTAGGGCAAGAAGATCTTGATACTGCTGATTTAGTCGCAATTAAAGCGGCAGGGTTGAAGCTTGGTTTATCGACCCACGGCTTTTATGAAATGCTCAGAGCACATAATTATCAACCGAGTTATTTAGCCTTTGGCGCGATTTACCCCACGACTACTAAAGACATGACAGGCCAAATTCAAGGACTCGAAAAGCTTAAACATTTTGTACCTCTGATGAAAGCGTATCCGACAGTGGCGATTGGTGGCATTGATTTAATTCGAGCGCCAGAAGTTGCCGCCACAGGTGTTGGCAGTGTTGCTGTGGTTAGGGCGATTACTGAAGCGGCAGATCCGCTCCAAGCAATTAGTCAGTTGCAACAAGCTATTAAGGTTTAATACTAAGCGTATAAAGTGCGATGATGGAATTATCAGACAAAGAGCAGGTGCGTTATAGCCGCCAGTTGATGTTAGAGCAAGTTGGTTTTACTGGACAGAAAAAGCTCAAGCAAAGCAAGGTATTAATAATTGGTGCAGGTGGACTTGGTTCACCTGCAGCATTGTATTTAGCCGCTTCTGGCATCGGTCATTTAACCTTAATTGATGATGATAAAGTTGAGCTTAGTAATTTACAGCGCCAAATTCTCTATAAAGTGAACCATCTAGGTCAAAATAAAGTAATTGCGGCGCAAAAAAGCTTGCTGAGTTTAAATAATCAAATTGAATGTATTGGAGTGGTTGATAAATTAGCTGAACACAATGCGGCGAAGTGGATTGCAAGTCATGATGTTGTTCTTGATTGCAGTGATAATTTTGCTACCCGTTATTTGGTTAATCAGCATTGCGTGCAATTACATAAACCTTTAATTTCAGGTGCCGCAATTGCAATACAAGGCCAAGTAGTGTGTATTGCAAATCACCTTCAGAGTCATCGCGATGCACAAGGGTGTTACCAGTGTCTATTTCCGCCTTCATCGGCGCAAGAAAATTTAAATTGTAGTAATGCCGGAGTATTTGCTCCTTTATTGGGTATTATTGGTGCAATGCAAGCACAACAATGTCTAAATGTGCTGCTAGATCATGATTTTCAATCGCAATTTATTGTGTTTGACGCAATAAACTTCAAGCAAACGCGTTTTAATTTGACAGCAGATGAGGGGTGTTCAATTTGTCGAGCACCCTAGAAGGCTAGATTTACAAATTTTGACAAATAAGCTGTAACCAAAGGTGTCAATTGTGCCTAATATGTTATATTTTATTTAACAAATAAATTTACAATTGTGGTTATCAAGGATGGCATTGCTCAGCCCACTTTTATTTGCGTCTAGCCTGTTTATGGCTGGGGTTGAAAACCCAGTATATCTGGCCAAATTCGAAAATAAGCAGCAAGAAATCAAAACTCGAATTAGCTTTCACCATGCCTTATTAGGTGATGATGGAAAAGGCGTTTTGTTACAATTAAGTAACGCAGAGGTCTTGTTATTAAAACAAAGTGGTGTGTCTTTGAGCTCAGCGGATGAGCTTTGGATGCATAAAGTCGAGCAAGCGCGCAGTGAGCATGCAGTTGCACAAGCTCAGACTAGTGGCATTGTTGGTTATCCTTGTTATGCAACGGTTGAAGAAACCTTTGCCCAAGCTGAAAAACTTGCTAATGATTATCCCGATTTAACGCAATGGATTGATATTGGTGATTCTTGGCAAAAGCAGCATGGGGAAGTTGGATTTGATCTCAATGTACTTAAAATTGGTAATAAATCGTTAGTTAATCCCCCAGTATTATTTATCCAAAGCGCTTTGCATGCTCGTGAATATGCTACAGCAGGACTCACCCTTGATTTTGCGAAAGTCTTGTTAGAAGGGGCAAAATCTGATCCTGATATCGCATGGATTTTAGCTCGTCATCAAATACATATTTTATTTCAATCGAATCCCGATGGTCGCAAGATAGCAGAACGAGGCCAATTGCAACGTAAAAACTATAATGAAAATCACTGTGCGAGCAGTAGTGTTGGTGTTGATTTAAATCGTAACTTTTCATTTGGTTGGGGGACTGTTGAAGGCGGCTCAAGTGGTGAAGCATGCCAAGAAACCTACCGAGGGCCATCGGCAGGCTCTGAACCTGAAGTTGCAGCCATCGAAAACTATATTCGTACACTTTATCCCGATGTTCGAGGTGAAAATGATGGTGATGCTGCGCCTGATACAACGCAAGGGCTTTATCTTGATATTCATAGCTACAGCCGTTTAATTTTATGGCCATGGGGTCATACTGAGCAACCATCGCCAAATCATCAAGGCTTTGAGGCGCTAGGTAAAAAACTGGCTTACTTCAACAATTATTTGCCCCAACAAGCGGTGGGTTTGTATCCTACCGATGGGACGTCAGATAATCTTGCTTACGGGGAGTTAGGGGTTGCACATATTACTTTTGAGCTTGGAACTGATTTTTTTCAATCGTGTAGTTATTACGAGCAAGTATTAAAACCAGATAACATCGAGGCACTTCTTTATGCTGCCAAAGTGGTTGAGGCACCTTATTTATTAAGCCAAGGGCCCGATATTGAAAATATTGAACCTCTAGGCATGCAAGATGGTTCAATCAGTATCAAAGCGATGGCAACCGAAACACGTTTTAGCAAACGTAATGGTGCTTTGCCTATGCATGCAATTGCACAGGCCTATTTCAGTGTGAATGCTTATCCTAATCAAGATAATTTAAAAACAGCTAATTTTGCTGATGGGATAGCTAATTCTGAAAGCGAAACGATTATTGCCCAGCTTAGTGAGACTGATTTAATTGATGGCCAAGCGACTGTTTATTTTAAGGCCAAAGATGTAAAGGGGAATGTTGGTCCTGTTTCGGCATTTAAAATAGATACTCGTTTACCCCAGTTACAAGCAAGTGTGAATTGCATTGGCGCAAAATGCGAGCTGAAAGCTGAAAATTTATCGGCCGATTTTAGCTATGTATGGCAATTACCCGATGGCCGTACAAGTACTGAAAAAACAGTCACTTTCGTAATGCCACAAATTGGTGAACAAACAATTTTATATCAATTAAGTAATAAGTATTCAGTACAGGGGCAAATTAATCTAACAGCGAATGTCACTCAATTAATTGAGCCACAAGCCAGTTTCACCGAGCAGTGCCAGGATTTTATTTGTAATTTTGATGCTTCAGCCAGTCAAGATGCCGATAGTATTGGGCTTAATTACGAGTGGAAAGTGGATAACAAAGTTGTGTCTAGTGAGGTTAATTATCAACATGATTTTGCGCAAGCAGGCAGCTATGATGTGCAGTTGCAAGTTACTGATGAGCACGGGCAGATTTCACAGCAGCGTTCAACAATTGTTCTAACGGCTCCGGTTGTGGTTGAACCGCCAGTGGTTGTTACTCCTGAGGTGAAAAAATCTGGTGGTGGGGCTCTTTTTGGTAGTTTAACAGGATTAATGGCACTGTTATTTTTACGCCGACGACGAGCTAGGTAATGGACCCAAAAATACTAATGTTTTAAAACATCGTATGATATTAACAATATAATAAAAAAGGTCTGCAATGCAGACCTTTTTTATTATTAAAACAAAGATTACTTAGCGTTAGCTTCGGTTGTCTCTTCTTTTTCAGTGATGGTAGCAAAAGGTTGGCCAAGTCTAGTGACTGTTCCTGGTACTTCTGTTGCTAAAAACTCAGCGACATTTTGTGGCCACACTAAAATTACGGTTGATCCAAGCTTAAAGCGACCCATTTCTTCACCTTTTTTCAAGGTGATCTTTTCGGCTTTTGAAATTGGATAGTCCCAAGTAAATACTCTTTTACCTGCTGGTGGCGTCACCGTACCGGCCCAAACTGTTTCGATACTAGCAACGATGGTGGCGCCAACCAGCACCATTGCCATTGGGCCTATTTCAGTATCAAAAATAGCAACTACACGTTCATTACGCGCAAATAAGTTAGGTACATTTTGTGCTGTAAGCGGGTTTACTGAAAATAAATCGCCCGGTACATAAATCATCTTGGTTAACGTGCCATCGATTGGCATGTGAATTCGGTGATAATCTTTTGGGGCTAAATAAATAGTGGCAAACTTACCGCCTTGGAATGGCATTGCGACAACGTCATCTCCACCAAGTAAGGTTTGTAAGCTAAAATCATGGCCTTTAGCTTGAATTAAGCGATCATCCAAAATATCACCTAACTGGCTAATTTTGCCATCAACAGGATGAGCAATTATGCTTGGGTCTTGTGCAATGGTGCGTAACCCCGGTTTTAAAGGGCGGGTAAAAAACGCATTAAAACTTTTATAATGTTTAGGGTTTTCATATTCAGCTTCAGACATATCAATTTGATATTGTTTGATAAACGCTTTAATTAATGACGTTGTGACAACGCCAGCTTCAGCGGCCGCTAACTTACCTACAATACGTGATACCAAATGTTTAGGCATCGCGTACTGCATTGCAATTTTAAATTTATCCAAACTCACGTTGTTCATTCCAAATGAAATTTTGCCAATTCTAGCGAAAACTAAGCCACTAGACCAAATGATTTTAATTAGTGCTTAAACTCGCGGATTGCGAGCACCGGCGCGGCCATCTTCCATTGAAAGTAAAATTTTATGATAGCTATCAAAACGGAGCTGAGAAATTTTACCTTCTTTAAGTGCTGTTGTTAATAAGCAGCCAGGGTCATTAAGGTGTTTGCAATCTCTGAATTTACAGCCCCCTAAATACTCTCGAAACTCTGTAAAGCACCAAGTAACGCGATCGGGGTCGATATGCCAAAGGCCAAACTCTCGAATGCCAGGAGAATCAATTAAATTACCACCACTTGGTAAATGATGAAGTGTTGAAACCGTGGTGGTATGTTGGCCAAGGCCACTATTTTCAGACACGATTTGGGTTAAAATTTGGCTGTCAGGTAATAAGCTATTAACTAAGGTTGATTTACCAACCCCACTTTGACCAACGAAAATGCTATTTTTATCAACTAATAATGCTTTAAGTTCGTCAATCCCTTGGCCTGTTTTAGTGCTGATTAAATGTACACGATAACCAATATTGCGATAAATATCTAAAACAGCATCAATTTCAGCTAAAGTATCGGCGCTGAGTAAATCCGTTTTATTTAAAATAAGAATGGGTTCTATCCCCATATCTTCACAAGCCACAAGGTAGCGGTCAATAATATTTGGAGTAAATTCCGGTAATGCAGCAGAAACCATTAAAATTTGGTCAATATTGGCGGCAACTACTTTTACACCGTCATAAAAATCAGGACGAGTGAGTTGGCTGGTACGCTCTTCTACAGCTTCAATTACGCCTGCTAAATCACCGGCGCTTACTTTAGCTCTTCGAAAAATAACACGATCACCACATACAATATTGCTCACCGTGCGACGAATATTACAGCGTAAGCGTTCATTATTACTTGTTTCTATATCGGCGTGTTGTCCAAAACGACTGATCACTAAGGCCGATTCAGCCACACCTAAATTATCACTTTGCCATGAATCATCATTTTTAGTACCGCTTTGTTTGGCTGTACTTAAACGTTTTTCATGATTGGCTTGGATCCTACGGGATTGGCCATTACTTAGTTTCTTTCGTTTTGTCACTTTTCGCCTATAACTTAATTAAAAGGAGTGCTTTTTAAAAAAAGCATTTTATCCACACTCGAAGCGTAATATGATATATGTAATTGCATTAAATCGAAAGGAAAGCACCGCTAAGGTAATTTATGTCTTTTCATGAATCAAATTTGATTTGGCTAGATCTCGAAATGACGGGTTTAGAACCAAAAACGGATAAAATACTCGAAATCGCAACTATCGTTACTGATTGTGATTTAAATATATTAGCAGAAGGCCCGGTAATCGCTGTTCATCAATCTGATGAGTTGTTGGATGGGATGGATGAGTGGTGTGTCAAACAGCATGGTGGTTCTGGTTTAACCGCGCGTTGCAGACAAAGTTCTTTTACCGAACAAGATGCGATTGAGCAGACGATCAGCTTTTTGGAGAAATGGGTACCGAAAGGGAAGTCGCCAATGTGCGGAAACTCTATTGGCCAAGACCGTCGTTTTTTAAATGCATATATGCCTGAGCTGGAAGATTATTTCCATTATCGTAATCTTGATATCAGTACAATAAAAGAGCTTGCTCGCCGCTGGAAGCCGGAAGTGCTTAATAGTATTAAGAAAAAAGGTGTGCATTTAGCTTTGGAAGATATTCACGAATCGATTGCTGAACTACGTGTTTATCGTCAAGATTTCTTTAAGTTATAATTTTTTTATAAAAATACTTGCAAAGAATATTCGATATTGTAGAATCTCGCCCCGCTTAGGATGACAAACCTTCGGGGCGTTTTTGTAAGTAAATTAAGAGCTTTAAAACCAAGTAAAGCGCTTAATAATCACATTGAAAATTGTAGTTTTCAATGTGGCGCTAGAACGTTAGACGCAACCTCAAGGTTGTGCACCAACGAATAAATTACTGACAATTTTATAAAGCGGCACTAGCTCAGTTGGTAGAGCGCAACCTTGCCAAGGTTGAGGTCACGAGTTCGAGCCTCGTGTGCCGCTCCAAATTCTCATTGAGAATTGAAATATTGTGATGGCATTTTATAAAGTGACCCTAGTTCAGTTGCCAGAACGTTAGACGCAACCTCAAGGTTGTGTTCCAACGGGAAAATTACTGACAATTTTATAAAGCGGCACTAGTTCAGTTGCCAGAACGTTAGACGCAACCTCAAGGTTGTGTTCCAACGGGAAAATTACTGACAATTTTATAAAGCGGCACTAGCTCAGTTGGTAGAGCGCAACCTTGCCAAGGTTGAGGTCACGAGTTCGAGCCTCGTGTGCCGCTCCAAATTCTCATTGAGAATTGAAATATTGTGATAGCATTTTATAAAGTGGCACTAGTTCAGTTGCCAGAACGTTAGACGCAACCTCAAGGTTGTGTTCCAACGGGAAAATTACTGACAATTTTATAAAGCGGCACTAGCTCAGTTGGTAGAGCGCAACCTTGCCAAGGTTGAGGTCACGAGTTCGAGCCTCGTGTGCCGCTCCAAATTCTCATTGAGAATTGAAATATTGTGATGGCATTTTATAAAGTGACCCTAGTTCAGTTGCCAGAACGTTAGACGCAACCTCAAGGTTGTGCACCAACGAACAAATTACTGACAATTTTATAAAGCGGCACTAGTTCAGTTGCCAGAATGTTAGACGCAACCTCAAGGTTGTGCACCAACGAATAAATTACTGACAATTTTATAAAGCGGCACTAGTTCAGTTGCCTGAATGTTAGACGCAACCTCAAGGTTGTGTTCCAACGGGAAAATTACTGACAATTTTATAACGCGGCACTAGTTCAGTTGCCTGAATGTTAGACGCAACCTTAAGGTTGTGCGCCAACGGGAAAATTACTGACAATTTTATAAAGCGGCTCTAGTTCAGTTGACAGAATGTTAGACGCAACCTCAAGGTTGTTTTCCAACGGGAAAATTACTGACAATTTTATAAAGCGGCTCTAGTTCAGTTGCCAGAACGTTAGACGCAACCTTAAGGTTGTGCGCCAACGGGAAAATTACTGACAATTTTATAAAGCGGCACTAGCTCAGTTGCCAGAACGTTAGACGCAACCTCAAGGTTGTTCACCAACGAACAAATTACTGACAATTTTATAAAGCGGCACTAGTTCAGTTGCCTGAATGTTAGACGCAACCTCAAGGTTGTGTTCCAACGGGAAAATTACTGACAATTTTATAAAGCGGCACTAGCTCAGTTGGTAGAGCGCAACCTTGCCAAGGTTGAGGTCACGAGTTCGAGCCTCGTGTGCCGCTCCAAATTCTCATTGAGAATTGAAATATTGTGATGGCATTTTATAACGTGGCACTAGTTCAGTTGCCTGAATGTTAGACGCAACCTCAAGGTTGTGTTCCAACGGGAAAATTACTGACAATTTTATAAAGCGGCACTAGTTCAGTTGCCAGAACGTTAGACGCAACCTCAAGGTTGTGCGCCAACGGGAAAATTACTGACAATTTTATAAAGCGGCACTAGCTCAGTTGGTAGAGCGCAACCTTGCCAAGGTTGAGGTCACGAGTTCGAGCCTCGTGTGCCGCTCCAATTCAAATCTACAAATCCTCTTATTTTCAATTTTAATCCCTAATCTTCTATACTGAAAATTATATGTCATCAAATCGACCTTTATGGCTTCAGATAATCCTTGTGTAAAAAATTGTTGTTTAACACCCGATGATGTTTGTTTGGGCTGTTTTCGTACATTAAACGAAATATTATCTTGGCATGAGATGGGAGAACAAGAAAAACAAGCTACGCTAATACTATGTAAGCAAAGACGAAAAGAACAAAGTAACTATGTTAAAAAGGATATTGATAGTCGATAACTCAAGTGTATTAGCCATGAGAGTTAAGGCTTTACTGGAGTTAATTGGTTGTGAAGTAACACTTTGCCATTTTAATGATATTGATGACAGCATTCAGTTAAAATCTTATGAAATGGTCGCCCTAGCATACGGTATTCCAATCCCTTTAGTTTTAACCTTTAAAAGCTCATTTAAAAATATTCCTTTACTACTTATCGCACCAAAAAGCCAAGGTGGTAATGTTCTTGAATCATTTTCTGAAATGTTTCGGCTGTTACCTGAAGCACAGGTTATTTATCCTTTTTATGATAATAAAGAGCTTATCTCTATTCTAGAAGGTTTATTAATGATGAATGAGGCTGAAGTTAAAATTCTTCTGCCTCGCGTTTTATTAGTTGATAGTGAAATTGATGAATTGCTGGAGCTAGAAACAGCCCTTAAAGGGGCTCATATTAAGGTGGTAACCGCTACTAATTTGCCTCAAGCAGTCGAACAATCGATTATTCATAAAATTGATATTTTAGTCTCAGATTATAATTTAGCTAATTGTAGTGGCATTGATATCTATCGAAAAGTTAAGCAAATTAATCCTAATTGTCGTTGTTTGTTAATTACGTCTCAGCCTCACCAAAGTGCCTTAATCGAAGCGATTCGTATTGGTGTTGATGATGTTTTAGAAAAGCCTTTAGATCAGAGTTTATTGCTGCAAGCTCTGCACCGTATGTGGCAAACTGAATTATTAAAGCGTAACAACGATGAATTAGTTGAACGTTTACAAGATACGGTTGATGCATTGATTGAAAAAGATAGCTTATTACGAGTTATTTATAAAAATACTCCCGATGGAATTGTTTTGTTTGCTCAATCAGGTTTAATTCTTGAGGCTAATGATTCTTGCGCATTTTTATTTGCTGTTGAGCGCGATAAATTAATCGGGCGTTCTATTTATGATTTAATCGATCGCACTTCTGCAGATGAAATAAGAGATGCAATTGCTATCGCGATGCAGAATAAACAGTTTCATTGTGAGATTACGGTAAAAAATAGTCAGGGTTTTATGGTGCCACTGGCAGGTTCGTTTAGTGAAATTGATTTTCATGGCGAATGTGCATTTGCCGCTATTTTGAAAAATGTATCGCACTTAAAACAAAAAGAAGAGCTGCTAAGAGAGGCTAAAATTTTACTTGAGCAGCAAGTACAAACTAGAACCGCAGAACTGCAGCTTGCCAAAGAGCAAGCTGAAAAGGCTAACCACAGTAAGTCCGAGTTTTTAGCCAATATGTCTCATGAGTTACGCACGCCAATGCATTCTATCTTAAGCTTTTCACGGTTTGGCTTAGAAAAGCTAGAGAGTGATCCTATCCCGACTGATAAGTTAGAAAAATACCTGTCTAGGATCGAAATCAGCGGTCAGCGCTTATTATCGTTACTTAACAATTTACTCGATTTATCAAAGTTGGATGCAGGCCAATTTCCATTTAATCCACTGCAGCAGGATTTAATGTCGATAATCAAAACGGGTATTGAAGATATTTCAGGAAGTGCATTACAAAAAAATATTGAAATAGCATTGGAAAGTGAACAGCCTGAATGTTTGATTGAATGCGACGCCGCGCATATTAATCAAGTTGTCCGTAATTTGGTGGGAAACGCTATTAAATTTAGTGAACCTGAAACAATGATCCGGATTTTGGTTTCTACTTCTATTGAGCAGGTGCAAGTAGAGATTCGAGATCAAGGTTTGGGTATTCCAGAACACGAGCTGGAACATATTTTTGACAAATTTGCGCAAAGTAGCGTAACCAATAAAGGAGCAGGTGGAACGGGCTTGGGACTTGCGATTTGTCGTGAGTTTATTTCCTTACATCATGGCAATATCTGGGCACAAAATAATGTTCAAGGAGGGGCATCTATTTTTTTTGTTTTACCATTTAATGTTTAAAATTAAACAATTATTAGTGTAAACCTTAAGCTTTGACTACGCTTGAAACTAGGAAGTTGGAAAATATAAAATATGACCATTTATTTGAATTTTGTTTAGGCGTTGAGCAAATAATAACAATACCCAGTGGAGGGAGTATGTCCGATAAAACAATTTTAGCAGTTGATGATGAACCATTTAATCTAGAGATTTTAGAAGAGATCTTAGAGGGTGATTATCCACTTCATTTTGCCAGTAGTGGTCAAGAGTGTTTAGCTAAGGTTGAACAAATCGCACCCCAAGTTATTTTATTAGATGTCAGCATGCCCAATATGGATGGGTATGAAGTGTGTAGACAATTAAAAAGCAATCCAGCAACGGCTCATATTGTAGTGATGTTCCTATCTGCCCGAGGCTCCATTGATGAGCGTATTGCTGGTTATAATGTCGGTGCAGAAGATTACATTGTAAAGCCATTTGCCAAAGAAGAACTTAAAGCGAAACTGAACGCTTTATTTAAGGTAATCGATAAACGTAAAGATCTTGAGCAACAAGTTGAGGATGCAACTGAAACTGCTTTTAATGCGATGACCAATAGCAGTGAGATGGGGAATATTGTCCAATATATTGAAAATATAGGTATACTGGATTCGCCAGAAGCATTAGCAAAAGCATTAATCAGCTGTATTAAAGGGTTTTCTCTTAAATCTTGTGTTGCGTTTCGTTATAACGATAAAGTAACGCACTTTAGTTCTGAGGGCGCTTGTTCTCCAATGGTGATAGAGCTTTTTGAGTTGCTGCAAGTAAAGGGGCGGCTTTATGAGTTTTCGCCCAGAATTTTAGTTAACTACCCAAAAATCAGTCTGTTAATTTTAAACCTTCCCGTTGATGATCAAGATAAAATGGGGCGCATCCGCGATCATATTTGTTTTATTGTGAGTGTTACCGAACAACAACTTGATGCCATTCTAACTAAACGAAAACTGCAGTATCAAAGAATGCAGCTGCAACGCGCATTTTCTCTGGTGAGAGATAAGTTTGAAGATTTGGTTGGTGTATTGAATTTAAGCCATGAAATGAACGAAGCTATTTTTCGTGATTTACAAAGCGAATTTGAGCAACGCATACCCCATATGGGGCTTGATGATGACCAAGAGCAATATATCTATAAAAAAGTAGATGATACCATTTTACGATCCGTTGCTCGCGAAGATTTACTCACAGATGTTAAGCGCGCATTTTATGATATTGAGCAAGATCTGCAGCAAATGTTGGAGTGATTATTGTTACATATTTCTATATTTAAGCGTCTCTGGGCAGGCCTTTTTCAATTGCAATAATTAAACGCTGTGTTTTTCTATCAAGGCTGTTTTTCTGCAGTTGTTGTGTTATTGCCCACTCAATGTGCTCAAGCACTAAAGAGGAAACCTTTGATTTCATATCTTCTAAAACGGCAAGGATGCTGGGATCATAAGATGCGTTACCAAGGCCTACGGCCATATTTCTAAGCCAACGCTCATGGCCAATACGGCGGATTGCACTGCCTTCGGTATTTTTTAAAAAAGTAGCCTCATCCCATAAAAATAATTCAATTAAATCTTTATCCTTTAATTGTGTTCTAGCATGAAAGTCATCCTCGGCAGTAATTTGGCCATATCGATTCCATGGGCAAATGAGTTGGCAGTCATCACAGCCGTAGACTCTATTGCCTATTAATGGCCTAAATTCAATTGGAATAGCGCCTTGTAACTCTATGGTGAGATACGATATGCAGCGCCTTGCATCGACGACATAAGGCTCAACAATAGCGTTTGTCGGGCAAATCTTTATACATGCTACACATTTACCGCACTGCTCAATGACTGGTTTATCAATAGGCAAAGGTAAATCAACAAATAGCTCCCCAAGAAAAAACCACGAGCCAGCGTGTTGGTTCAAAATCAGGGTATGTTTTCCGGTCCAACCGAGTCCAGCCTTTTGGGCTAATTGCCTTTCAAGTACAGGGGCCGAATCAACAAAAGGTCGAAAGCCAAATTGACCCACTTCAAGTTCTATTTTTTCGCCCAATTTTTTTAGACGGGTACGGATAAGTTTATGGTAATCGCGACCAAGCGCATAACGACTAATATAGGCTTTTTTGGGATCTTGCAGTGTTTTTGCAAAGCTAGCATCGGGTGGTAGGTAATCCATTCTGACACAAATAACACGTTGAGTACCCGGAACTAGTTCTGCCGGGCGAGCACGCTTCATACCGTGTGCGGCTATGTATTCCATTTCGCCATGAAAACCTAAGTCGAGCCAGCGTTGTAATTGCGCTTCGTGTTCAGTTAAATCTATGTCGCTGATAGCTACTTCAGCAAAGCCAAGTTCTTGGCCCCATTGCTTAATTTTGATTGCTAGTTCAGGATAGTTAATAGTTGCTGTTGTCACTGATGAGCCATTATGGAAAGTTTATACACTACTAATTTACCACAGTTCGCCTATACAGCGGAACAAGTGCAAAACAATGAAAAACAAGTTGCAGAGCAATTAGGCTTTGATTTGTCCGAGGTGATGCAAAAGGCAGGTGCCGCTGTTTTTCAATATATCGAGCATCATTATGGAAATCATCGTCGTTTATTGATTCTGTTAGGAAAGGGTAATAATGCCGGAGACGGCTATATTGTTGCTTATTTAGCCCAGCAAAACGGTTATCAGGTAACATTGGTATCATTTGTTGATGTGAAATCATTACATGGAGATGCGCTTGGTGCCTATCTGCAATGCCAACAAGCAGGCTTGGCTGTATGCCAATCTAACGATTTATTGTTACAGGAATTGTCTGCGTTTGACTTAGTCGTTGATGCAATGTTTGGCACCGGTTTTAAAGGTGAACTGCCAGAGCATTTCGGTCAAGTATGCACTTTGGTTAATCAACATGACAATTTACCTGTTATATCTATCGATGTGCCATCTGGAGTTAACGCAACTTCAGCAGCAGTTGCAAATAATGCCATTAAAGCAAATGTTACTATTACGTTCATTGCTTTAAAGCAAGGTTTATTAACGGGGCGGGCACTTGAGCATGTTGGCAAGTTGGTTTTTGCGGGTTTGGCACTTGATGAGTTATTTAGAGATAAAATTAAATCGAATGTTACGCGGTTTGAATTAAGCCAATTGAAAAAAGCCCTGCCAAATCGTGCACTCGCTGCGTATAAAAATCAGCTTGGTCACGTGCTTTGTATTGGTGGTAATAAAGGAATGGCTGGTGCAATAAGGTTAAGTGCGGAAGCGGCTCTGCGAAGTGGTGCTGGATTGGTTTCAGTTGCGACGCATCCAGATAATTGTGCGGCTGTGCTACAAGGGCGTTATGAATTAATGGTTCATGGTATTGATGCTGAGCATCAACTCTTAGCGCTTATCAATAAAGCGTCTGTTGTTGTCATAGGGCCAGGACTTGGTCAGGATGTTTGGGCACAGAATATTTGGCAATGGATGATGAATGCGCAGTGCTTGCGTTTAGTAATTGATGCAGATGGATTAAATTTTTTAGCAAAAAGTGATAAATGCACCACGGATAACTTAACTGAGAGAGTATTGACTCCACACGCTGGTGAGGCTGCAAGATTATTGGGGATATCAAACAGAGACGTTGAACAAGACCGTTTTGATTCTGCGCTACAATTAAGTCAGGAGGCTGACATTAAAGGCTTCTTCAACAACCTTGATCACAACTGGCTGATGAAGATGCTCAAACAACGCATTGATGACAAAGCCATGCTGAGTTTAATCAGCCAATGGCTTAAAGCCCGCATAAAATCACCTGAAGGGGTATTTGAATACCCGAAAAGCGGTACGCCGCAAGGGGGGATCATTAGCCCGGTACTGGCGAACATCTACCTGCATTACGCACTCGACTTATGGTTTGAAAAGAAAGTAAAACCCCGAATGCGTGGCCGCGCGATGCTCATCCGGTACGCCGATGATTTTGTGTGTGCGTTTCAGTACGCCAACGATGCTGAGCGATTTTACGAGGTGCTGCCAAAACGACTTAAGAAATTCAATTTAGAAGTGGCAGAGGAGAAAACCTCACTGCTACGATTTAGTCGATTTCACCCGAGTCGAAAACGGCAATTTGTGTTTCTTGGTTTTGCCTTTTACTGGGCAAAAGATGCACAGGGAAAACCTCGACTCAGGCGGCGAACAGGGGCGGAAAAGCACCGCGCCAGCATGAGCGAGTTTTACCAATACATCAAAGTCAAGCGGTCAAACAAGCTCAACACTTGGATGCCGCAACTGAAACGCAAACTGATGGGATACCGAAATTACTTTGGCCTGCCAGACAACAGCTGCAGCCTTGATAGATTGTACAGTTATGTGTTGCACAGTTTATACAAATGGCTGAATAGGCGCAGTGGCAGACGCAGTTACAATTGGAGTAATTTCAAGAAGATGCTAATGTATTATGCAATTGAGCGACCAAGAGTGAGTAAGCGATTTATTCACGTAGATTGGTACTAGGAGCGTGTTGATTTACACGCGTGAATATATAACTGAAGAGCCGGATGCGGTAATTCCGCACGTCCGGATCTGTGTGGGGTCGGCCCAGTAATGGGTCGCTCTACCACGATTAATGCAATTAGCTTGTTAAAAGGTCCTGGCAGTCTGGTATCTGCAAAGGGTTGTTTGAATATTAATCAAACGGGCAGTGCAGCTCTTGCAAGTGCTGGGATGGGAGATGTTTTATCTGGTATTATTGCGGGGCTTATGGCTCAGCAGATGACAGGTTTTACTGCAACCAAGCTTGCAGCGGCCATTCATGGTGCTGCTGCGGATAATTTACTTGATGAAGGTGCTCGAGGGTTATTGGCAAGTGACTTATTTCCTCAGATCAGACGATTAATTGGCTAATTAAAGAGTGATGAACATGTTTGAAAAAAAGCTAGAAAATGAATTAGCGACTGTTGCTATGGGCAATGCTTTGGCTGAGGTTATTAAAAGTGGCGCAGTTATCTTTTTGCATGGAGACTTAGGTGCTGGTAAAACGACATTAACGCGTGGCATCATTCAAGGCTTTGGTCATCAAGGTAAAGTAAAAAGCCCAACCTATACAATTGTAGAACCTTATGAGCTCGCAGCGCAGCAGATCTATCATTTTGATTTATATCGTTTGGCAGATCCAGAAGAATTAGAGTTTATGGGTATTCGTGATTATTTTGCAAGCAACGCCATCTGTTTAATCGAATGGCCAGAAAAAGGTGGCATGCTATTAGCTGAGCCCGATTTGGATATCACACTTGAGTATGTTGATGAACAGCGAAAAATCAGTATTATAGGGCGTACAACTAAAGGTATCTCAATCGTAGATCAACTTTGAGCGCATGCATATTAAAATTTCAACCGCTATATTTTTCTTATTATCTTTTGTGCTGCTTAGTTGCTTCAGTACTGTTACAAGTGCCGCAAATGAAATAACTAGTGTGCGGGTTTGGCCTTCGCCTGAAAGTACTCGGGTTGTATTTGATTTAAAAAAACAACCTGATTTCAGCTATTTTATGCTGAAAAAGCCACTGCGTTTAGTGATTGATTTTAAAGATACAACGCAACAGCAAGTGCTGCCAAGTATTAGTGATGCAAATTCTGTCATCGAAAAAATACGTTATAGTACGCCAAAGAAAAAAGGCTGGGTACGAATAGTATTAGAATTAAATCAAACTGTTAAGCCTGTATTATTTGCACTTGCGCCCACAGCACCTTACAGCGACAGATTAGTTGTTGATTTATATAGTGCACAATCGCAGCCCGCTGAATCAGATAAAAATAGCAATACTTTAATCGCTAAAAATCGCGATATTCGAGGTGACCGCGATATTGTTATTGCAGTTGATGCAGGCCATGGTGGTGAAGATCCTGGTTCAATAGGACCTTCAGGAACCTATGAAAAAACAGTTACATTACAAATAGCTAAACGCTTAGCTAAATTAATAGATTCGCAAGAAGGCATGAAAGCAATTTTGCCTCGGACCGGAGATTATTACGTCAAGCTAAATACCCGTTCAGATCGTGCCCGAAAAAATAAGGCGGATTTTTTAATATCGATTCATGCTGATGCGTTTATTACGCCGCAACCGCGCGGTGCGTCGGTTTTCGTTTTGTCACTAAAACGAGCAAATTCTGAAATAGGTAAATGGATTGAGGATAGTGAAAAACAATCTGAGTTACTAGGTGGTGCAGCGGACGTTTTAAAAGATACCCAAAATGAAAAGTACCTTGCGCAAACATTGCTTGATATGTCGATGGATCACTCAATGCGCACGGGGTTTCAGGTGGCTGACGAAGTGGTGAGTGAGCTTGGTAAGGTCACAAAATTACATAAAAAACGCCCGCAAGCCGCAAGTCTTGCTGTATTAAAGTCTCCTGATATTCCGTCTATTTTGGTTGAAACGGGTTATATTTCCAATCCTGAGGAAGAGCGTTTATTAAAAACGCGTGATCATCAAGAAAAGCTTGCAACAGCCGTCTTTAGCGCAGTTAAAACTTATTTTATAAATAATCCACCAGATGATTCTTTATTTGCTCAGCGAAAAGCGCTGCAATCGAAAAAAGAGCAAATCCATAAAGTACGCTCAGGTGAATCCCTTAGTGTGGTTGCTAGCCAATATGGTGTTTCAATTTCAGCCTTAAAAGAAGCCAATAAGCTATCAACAAATAATATCGTAATTGGTCAAACCCTAACTATCCCAAGAAGTTAACTAACATGAACATTGAAATTTTACCTGCCCGTTTAGCTAACCAAATCGCGGCGGGTGAAGTCGTTGAGCGGCCCGCCTCAGTTGTAAAAGAGTTAGTTGAAAATAGCTTGGATGCGGGTGCAACCCAGATCCAAATTGATATTGACCGAGGTGGCCATAAATTAATTCGCATTCGGGATAACGGTTCAGGGGTTTACAAAGATGAGCTAACTTTAGCTTTGTCTCGCCATGCAACCAGTAAACTTAAAACATTAGATGATCTTGAAAATATTTGTTCATTGGGTTTTCGCGGCGAAGCTCTTGCTTCGATTAGTTCTGTCTCACGTTTAACCTTGAGCTCAAAACCAGCCGATCAAAGCGATGCATGGCAAGCTTTTGCTGAGGGGCGCGATATGGCTGTTACCGTCAAACCAACGGCGCATCCAAATGGTACAACGATAGAAGTTGTTGATTTGTTTTTTAATACGCCCGCTCGCAGAAAATTTTTACGCACTGAAAAAACAGAATTTAATCACATTGATGAATTACTTAAACGGATTGCTTTAAGTCGTTTTGATGTGGCGATTACTTTAAAGCACAATGGCAAAATCGTGCGTCAATATCGCCCTGTAATGAAAAAAGAGGAGCAAGTTAAGCGCATTGCACAAGTTGCAGGTAAAGAGTTTTTATCTCAAGCGCTATTTTTAGAATCGGGCGATGATGGCTTAAGCATTTTTGGTTGGATTTTACCTCCAGGTTCCTCGGTTGAGCCGCAATATACTTATGTAAATGGCCGGATGATGCGAGATAAATTAATTTTGCATGCTATTCGTCAGGCTTTTGAAGAAAGTTGTCCTGGCATTGATGTACCTGCTTTTGTACTTTATTTAACGATTAATCCTCGCCAAGTTGATGTTAATGTCCATCCCGCCAAGCACGAGGTGCGTTTTCATCAAGCGCGTTTGGTGCATGACTTTATTTTACAAGCGGTTAAACAAGCAGCTCAACCAAATCAATGTGTTGTATCTGAAATCGTGCAATGCAATGAGCAAGTTGAATCAGGTTTCTCAGAGCATCAATCTTTATTTAATGACTTGAGTCAGGCACATGAGTTTAAGGCGCCGCCGATGGGCGGATTTGCATCTCAAACTCAAAATAAGGGGTCAAGCCAAGGTTATCAGCCAAAACCTTTGGTACCTCAAGCTCAAAAACAACAGCAAAATGTAAATGCCTTTTACCAAGGAGTTGCCGAACAAAGAGCTCAACATTTTGATTCTGTGTCAGAAAATACTGTTACGCCGCATTTTGAGCTGCAAAATCATACTGCTAGTCATCTTTTAGTCACTGAAATGATGGTATTACAGAGTGGGCATTGCGTGATTAAGCAAAGCGATGCGTTGCAGCTCAGTCATTTACAACATGTATTAGCTGAGTTTTGGTTAGAGGAAATAAGTCAGCATGCTCAAATAGAAAGTAAAGCATTGCTGTTGCCAGTTAGAGTCGCTATTGATGCCAGTGCTCAAATACAGTTAGATACTCAATTATCTTGGTTAACAATTTTGGGATATGAGCTACAACTAAATACTGGCTTTGTAATGGTCAAACGGTTGCCTCCAGCTGTTTACGCCCACGATGTTAATGAGGTGATAGATGCCTTGTTAGCAGCCTGTTTATTAAAGTTTACAGAAATAGAGCATTGGTTAAATTGGCAGGCAAATTGGGTTAATAGTCGCTATTTCACTCAAACTCAAAATAAGGCTATATACCAATTTATTATGAATAAACCACAATTAATTGAGCGTCTCTTAGAAAAAGCCGTTAAAATAGAGCTGACTGATTTCATTCAACAATTAGAGCGGAATAATACCCTTGGATAGTTTACCGGTTATTTTTTTAATGGGCCCAACAGCTGCAGGAAAAACTGATCTTGCAATTGATTTATGCCAACATTTATCAACCGAAATTATCAGTGTTGATTCAGCACTTATCTACCGCAATATGGATATTGGTACTGCGAAACCAAACGCGAGTGAACTTAAAAGTGCTCCGCACCGTTTAATAGATATATTAGATCCAAGCGAGAGTTACTCGGTAGCTGATTTTCGTCGTGATGCCTTAGAGCATATCACGCAATTACACCAACAAGGCAAAATCCCAGTTCTTGTCGGTGGGACTATGATGTATTTTAAGGCGTTGCTAGAGGGAATTTCTCCTTTACCTGAGGCTGATGCAGCAATACGTCAGCAACTTGAAGCAGAAGCTCAAATGTATGGTTGGCCTCATTTACATCAAGAATTAGCAAAAGTAGATCCTGAAGCGGGGCTTAGGATCAAAGCAAATGATTCTCAGCGCATTAATCGTGCGTTAGAAGTTTACCGATTAACAGGTAAAACCATGACTGAGCTACAAAAAGTAAAGTCCGAGCCTTTACCTTTTAACGTGTTACAATTTGCCATAGCGCCGTCAGATCGTAGCGTTTTACACCAACGAATTGAAAAAAGATTTAAAATCATGCTCGAGCAGGGTTTTGAAACCGAGGTTAAGGCCTTATATCAAAGAGATGATTTACATCCAGCTTTACCCTCTATCCGCTGTGTGGGGTATCGTCAAATGTGGGATTATCTAGACGGTTTAGTTGAGTACGATGAAATGGTTTTTCGTGGCATCGCAGCGACCCGTCAATTAGCAAAGCGTCAACTGACTTGGTTGCGTAGTTGGCCTGACGTAACTTGGTTAGAATCAGGTGCTGAAGAAAACTTGCAACGTGTGTTAAGTTCGCTAAGCTATTAGAGAGATTGTAGTAAAACTAGTTGAAATCTTTACAGATTAATAATTATATAAAAACACCTAAATCGAAGGAAAATAATAATGGCAAAGGGCCAATCTCTACAAGATCCGTTTTTAAATGCACTGCGTCGCGAGCGAATTCCAGTGTCAATTTACTTGGTAAATGGTATTAAACTACAAGGTAAAGTTCAGTCATTTGACCAGTTTGTAATTCTGCTCGAAAACACAGTAAATCAGATGGTTTACAAACATGCTATCTCTACCGTCGTTCCTTCTCGACCTGTTACTTTAGATGCAACACGTACAGATACGCCAGAAGCTGATGGTGAAGATGCTGGTAATTTTTAATTTAGGAGCATAATGCTTGTTTGACCGTTATAAAGCTGGTGAACAGGCTGTCTTAGTCCATATCGAGTTTCCAAAAGAAGGGGATCGCGAAGATCTTCAGGAACTTGAAATGTTAGTTTCTTCCGCAGGTGCTAATTGTTTGGCGATTGTGCAAGGCAGTCGCCAATCACCTCATCCAAAGTTTTTTGTGGGTACTGGTAAAGCTGAAGAGATTGCTGAGGTTGTCCAGTTACATCAGGCTGATGTTGTTATATTTAATCATGAACTTTCTCCTTCCCAAGAGCGAAATTTAGAGCGCATATGTCAGTGTCGAGTGTTAGATCGCACGACTTTGATTCTGGATATTTTTGCCCAACGAGCACGGACCCATGAAGGAAAGCTACAAGTTGAATTGGCGCAACTTCGCCATATCTCAACTCGTTTAATCCGAGGCTGGACACACTTAGAAAGGCAAAAAGGGGGGATCGGATTGCGTGGCCCGGGTGAAACCCAATTAGAAACCGATCGCCGTTTAATTCGCGATAAAATTAAAACAATTTTAAAACGGCTTGATAAAGTAGCCAAGCAACGAGAGCAAGGGCGCAGGGCTCGAACACGAAATGAAATTCCAACCGTTTCGTTAGTTGGTTATACCAATGCAGGTAAGTCTACTTTATTTAATCGTGCAACTGCTTCAGATGTTTATGCAGCGGACCAATTGTTTGCAACGCTTGATCCGACACTTAGAAAAATAGATGTCGCAGATATTGGTAGTGTGATCATGGCAGATACAGTTGGGTTTATTCGACATTTACCCCATGATTTGGTTGCAGCTTTTAAAGCGACTTTAGTTGAAACTCGCGAAGCCGATTTACAACTTCATGTTATTGATGTCGCAGATGAAAGGCGTCAAGAGAATATTGACCAAGTTAATGATGTTCTGCATGAGATTGAAGCCGATGATGTGCCCCAACTGCTGATTTATAACAAAATAGACTTAGTTGAAGAATTAGTGCCTCGGATTGACAGGGATGACGAAGGCAAGCCAATCAGAATTTGGTTATCTGCACAAACAGGAGTCGGGTGCGAGTTACTTTTACAAGCAATTAGTGAATGTTTGGCAGAAAAAATGTTAAAGTGCCGATTACGAGTCCCTGCTCGATTTGGTTCTTTACGTGGTGCGTTATATAAATTGAACTGTATTCACGCAGAGCAATACGATGACTTAGGTAATTGCTTGCTTAATATTCGCTTACCAATGGCGGATTGGAATCGGTTGAAAAAAGATAATGGTACTGAAATAGAGAAATTTATTATTACTGATTAAACATTAGTTCACCTCATTTTATTGTGTTTTGTAATGTTAGTTTGATAGATTTATATGAATTCATTTTAATAACAATGGAGTATGGCTATGGCCTGGAACGAGCCGGGTAACAATGGCAACGATAAAGACCCTTGGAAAAACAAAGGGGGCAAAGAACAGGGCCCACCAAATTTAGACGAAGTATTTCGTAAATATGGTGATAAATTTAATGGCATGTTTGGCGGCAGCACTAAATCTGGCAATTCAAATGGCGGCTTAAGCGGCGCAGCGTTTGGTTTCGTCTTGATTATTGCAATCGTCGTATGGGCCTTAAGCGGTATTTACACAGTTAAAGAGGCTGAGCGAGGCGTTATTTTACGTTTTGGTCAGTTCCATGATATTGCGTTACCGGGTTTACGTTGGAAAATGACCTTTGTAGATCGAATTGTACCGGTTGATGTTGAAGCGGTACGTTCATTGTCAGCTTCAGGTTTTATGCTTACTGAAGATGAAAACGTGGTAAGTGTAGAGTTTGTTGTGCAGTATCGCGTTACCGATCCTCGTAACTATTTATTCAGTGTGACTGATGCTGATCATAGTTTACAGCAGTCGTTAGACAGTGCGTTACGCTATGTTGTAGGTCATGCGCGCATGGATCAAATCTTAACAAGAGGACGTGAGGTTATTCGTCAACAAACTTGGGAAGAGTTGAATAAAATTATTGAACCGTACAATTTGGGTTTAGTACTAACAGACGTTAACTTTAAAGATGCACGTCCACCATTAGAAGTTAAAGATGCTTTTGATGATGCAATTGCAGCACAAGAAGATGAACAGCGTTTTATCCGTGAAGCTGAAGCCTATGAACGTGAAATTGAACCTCGTGCGCGTGGTCAAGTAACACGTATGACACAAGAAGCTGAAGGTTACAAAGAGCGTGTCACATTAGAAGCACAAGGTGAAATTGCTCGCTTTGAGAAACTCTTACCGCAATATCAAGCGGCTAAAGAGGTAACTCGTAAGCGTTTATACATTGAAGCAATGGAATCTGTGTTAAGTAATAGCTCTAAAGTGCTGATCGATGTGAAAGGCGGCAATAATATGATGTATCTGCCACTTGATAAAATTATGCAGCAAACTCAAGGTGCAACAAGCAATACTCCGATGCAATTACCAAATAGTACAACTGATATTCAAAATTTACGCACTCAAATGAATAACACAGTAGGTAATAGCCAAGTGAATAGTGCAACCGACCGCTTAAAAGGCGATCGCTATTCGAATGGGAGATAAGTGATATGAAGAACTTTAGTTTAATTATATTGTTAACCGCAGTTATTTTATCTTTTTCATCAGTATTTGTGGTACTTGAAGGCCAACAAGCGATTGTATTGCAATTTAGCAAGGTGAAAAAAGACGCTGATGATAAAGCGGTAGTGTATGGCCCTGGTTTACAATTTAAAATTCCATTTATTTCAGAAGTTCGTAAATTAGATGCGCGTATTCAAACCCTTGATGGCGCACCAGATCGTTTTGTAACAAGTGAAAAGAAAGACTTAATTGTTGATTCATTTGTAAAATGGCGAATTAATGATTTTAGCTCGTTTTATCTAAGAACCCGTGGGGACTTACAGTATGCTGAAACGTTACTGAAACAAAAAGTAAATAATGGTTTAAGAACTAATTTTGGTTCAAGAACAATTAAAGAAATTGTTTCAGGTGAGCGTAGTGCGTTAATGAAAGATGCGTTAGTGCAGGCTTCAGAAAGCGCAAGTGAGCTGGGTATTGAAGTACTTGATGTTCGTGTAAAGCAAATCAATCTTCCTACAGAAGTGAGTAACTCGATTTACCAACGTATGCGCGCTGAGCGTACTGCGGTGGCAAAAGAGCATCGCTCTGAAGGTAAAGAAAAAGCTGAAACGATTCGCGCAGGAGTTGACCGTCGTGTAACTGTAATGCTTGCAGAAGCTGAACGAAATGCACGTATGGAACGTGGTGATGGCGATGCTGCTGCCGCGCAGATTTATGCATCGGCTTACTCTAAAGACGCTGAGTTTTATGCATTTTTAAGAAGTTTAGATGCTTACAAAGCGACATTTAACAGCAAAAATGATGTGATGGTACTGGGTACTGATAGTGAGTTTTTTCAACCAATGAAAAGCTCAGGTATCAAATAACATATTACTAAATATCTAAGCCTCGCATTGCGGGGCTTTTTTTTGAGATAAAATTAATGACAACAGAAACACTGATTTTAGCCTTTGCGCTATTTTTGATTTTTGAAGGATTAGGGCCGGCACTCTTGCCAAAAAAATGGCAGCAGATGTTACAACAACTCAGTGTGCTGCCTTTCTCACAATTAAGAGTCTTTGGTATTGTTTTAATTGTAATGGGATGGCTTTTATTCATCAGTTTTAAGCCCTAAAACTGAGTGAAAACTAACTTTATTGATTAAATAAAATTTTAATTCAGGTTATTTATTACCTATATCAATAACTTTTTAAGTTAAAGGTGAAAAAAGCGGCGAAACAGGGTGATCTTTACCCTCGTTCTCTGGTAAAATCTGCCCCTAATTTTTTCTAAGTGAATTTACAATGGGTAAAAACGTCGTTGTATTAGGCACCCAATGGGGTGATGAAGGTAAAGGTAAGGTTGTAGACCTGCTAACAGACAAAGCATCTTTGGTTGTTCGTTATCAAGGTGGTCATAATGCAGGCCATACTTTGGTAATTAACGGTGAAAAAACAGTATTACATCTTATTCCTTCAGGTGTATTACGCGATAACGTTAAATGTGTTATCGGTAATGGTGTTGTTTTAGCACCTGATGCGTTAATGAGAGAAATTGGCATGTTAGAAGAGCGTGGCGTACCTGTACGTGAGCGTCTTTTAATCAGCGAAGCATGTCCATTAATTTTGCCATTCCACGTTGCACTTGATGTTGCTCGTGAAAAAGCGCGTGGTGATAAGCCAATTGGTACTACAGGTCGTGGTATCGGTCCAGCTTATGAAGATAAAGTTGCCCGCCGTGGTTTACGTGTTGGTGATTTATTCAACCCTCAACAATTTTCTGACAAGTTAAAAGAAGTATTGGAATACCATAACTTCACACTTGAGCATTATTACAAAGTTGAGCCAGTTGATTTCCAAAAAACGTATGATGATGCAATGGCTGTTGCGGACATTTTAAAAGCAATGGTTGTAGATGTAACTGAATTACTTGATCAAACTCGTAAAGCTGGCGAAAGCATTTTGTTTGAAGGTGCACAAGGTACTTTACTTGATATCGACCATGGTACTTATCCATATGTTACGTCATCAAATACCACAGCCGGTGGCGTAGCAACTGGTGCAGGTTTTGGTCCATTACATTTAGATTATGTATTAGGTATTGCTAAAGCGTATACAACACGTGTTGGTTCTGGTCCTTTCCCGACAGAATTATACGATGGTC